>NZ_JAMQTH010000020.1:0-147283 GCF_032883035.1 Mycobacterium appelbergii | reverse complement strand
CCGCCGCCGCGCGGGTCTCATCCTCGATCCCCACGGCCAACGCCGCCTCACCGAGCCCATCGAACATACGTTCGATATTGCCATATGGGTACGACACGAAGAAGCGAATTAGAACGTGTTCCAGAAACTCCTTCGCGTTGGGGTCGGACACTGCTACCGTGGCGCCCGGTAGACGATTGGAGTGCAGGTGATTCTGGACAGATTCCGGCTAGACGACAAGGTTGCGATAGTCACCGGAGCCGGCCGTGGATTGGGCGCCGCCATCGCGCTCGCATTCGCCGAAGCCGGTGCGGACGTGGTGATCGCAGCCCGCACCCAGTCCCAGCTCGACGAAGTGGCCGGACAGATCGCCGACACCGGGCGGCGTGCACACGTGGTGGTGGCCGACCTCGCCCACCCCGAGGCCACCGCCGAACTCGCTGCCGCCGCAGTGGCCGCTTTCGGGAAACTAGACATCGTTGTGAACAACGTCGGCGGCACGATGCCTGCGCCGCTCGTGAATACCTCCACCAAAGACCTGCGCGATGCTTTCACCTTCAACGTGTCGACCGCGCACGCGCTGACCGCGGCGTCCGTGCCGCTCATGCTGGAACACTCCGGCGGCGGCAGCATCATCAACATCACCTCGACCATGGGCCGGCTGGCCGGCCGCGGGTTCGTCGCCTACGGCACCGCCAAGGCGGCGCTCGCGCACTACACGCGACTCGCCGCGCTAGACCTGTGTCCACGCATCCGCGTCAACGCGATCGCTCCCGGTTCGATCCTCACCTCAGCGCTGGACATCGTCGCCTCCAACGACGCGCTACGCGAGCCCATGGAGAAAGCGACACCGATGCGGCGCTTGGGCGATCCGGTCGACATCGCCGCAGCCGCGGTCTACCTTTCCTCGCCCGCCGGCAGCTACCTCACCGGCAAGACGCTGGAAGTCGATGGGGGCCTGACCATGCCGAATCTCGACCTGCCGATCCCCGACCTGTAAGGAGCCTGCGTTGCCCATCAAAGTCGCCGCAATCGGAACCGGCAACGTCGGCCGTCATGCGCTCAAGCAACTGATCACCGACCCGGCCTACGAACTCACCGGAGTGTGGGTGTCTTCGGCTGACAAGGCCGGCAGGGACGCGGGTGAGCTTGCCGGCGTTGATGTTTCGACAGGCGTCCTGGCCACCAACGATCTCGACGAGGTGCTCGCAACCAAGCCCGAGTGCGCGGTGTACACCGCGATGGCCGACAACCGGCTGCCCGAGGCGCTTGAGGATTACCGGCGCATCCTGGCCGCCGGGGTCAACGTGGTCGGCAGCTCGGCAGTGTTCCTGCAATACCCGTGGCAGGTACTGCCCGCCGAACTCGTCGATCCCATCGAGGAGGCCACCCGCACCGGTCAATCCAGCCTCTTCGTCAACGGCATCGACCCTGGTTTCGCCAATGACCTTCTGCCCCTTGCCCTTGCGGGCACCTGCCAGCAGGTCGAGCAGATCCGCTGCATGGAGATCGTCGACTACGCCACGTATGACAGCGCCACCGTGATGTTCGATGTGATGGGGTTCGGCAGGTCGATCGACGAGACGCCGATGCTGCTGCAGCCGGGCGTGCTGAGCCTGGCCTGGGGATCGGTGGTGCGGCAGTTGGCCGCCGGCCTCGGGATCGAACTCGACGAGGTGACCGAGACCCACGTCCGGGAACCCGCACCCGAGGATTTCGACATCGCCGCGGGGCACATCCAGAAGGGCACAACCGCCGCCATGCGATTCGAGGTGCGCGGCATGCGCGACGGGAAAGCCGCCGTGGTGCTCGAGCATGTGACCCGGTTGCGCGACGACCTGTGCCCGGACTGGCCGCAACCCGCACAGGAGGGCGGCTCCTATCGCATCGAACTGACCGGCGAACCGTCGTACGCCCTGGATCTGTGCCTCAGCAGTCCCAACGGGGATCACAACCATGCCGGCCTGGTGGCGACGGCAGCGCGCGTGGTCAACACGATTCCCGCGGTAATTGCCGCAGCGCCCGGCATTCGGACCACTCTCGACTTACCATTGATCACCGGCAAGGGTTTGTACGCTGCCGGCTGATCCCCTGTGGAAGGACGTGTCACGATGTTTCGCTTGACAACACTTGCCGGATGTCTGGCGGCCGGCGCCGCCGCGGCAGCGCTCGGCATGGCACCCCTGGCCTCGGCCGAGCCGCCTTCCAACCCCCTGCTGCCGAAGTGCGAAGTGACCGGCGGCAGCTCGATCGAGGGCGGACAGACGACCGATTGCGCCAGTGAAGGCAACGTGCAGATCGATGCCACGCCGCCCGAGCCGGGCTACGGCATGTTCCCGTGGGACGACGACTTCTTCATCCTCTGACACCACGGACGTACACTTGCTCCAGCGATCGGAGCAGGTCATGAGTAAGAAATTCCGGTATCTCACGGTCATGCTGGCGGCGGGCTCCATTGCCGTCCTCGCTGCACCGGTCAGCTCTGCGGCACCCAAGTGCACGACCATCGGGCCGAACACCACGCAGTGCGAAACCAGGGGCAGTACCCAAATAGTCACGTCCCCTCCGGCGATTGACTACGGCCCGTGGTACGGAATCGTGTTTGGATTCGGGACATGAAGTGTCCAATCGCCGCACCATTGTTATTGGCCGCCGGCGGCATGACCGCCACACTGCTGTCCGCACCGGTGGCCGCCGCCGACCCTGAATGCACCGACGTGGGTGGGGCCACCCGCTGTTCGAGCCCGGGCAATGTGCAGATCAATGCCACGCCCACCCAGCGGGGGCCGTACCTTCCGTACGGCTGCGACCCCGCCTACGCCGCCCTCTGCTACGACAACATCCCCGGCATAGCCATCGACATCGGCGGCGGTGGGCGCCCCGATGGCGGCGGCGGGCGGCATCCGCGACCCCGCTAGCTACTTCGACCTGGAAAAACACTTGATCGGTTTGGGCCGAAGTGGCTAGCCGGTGATCCACCTGGTGTGGTTCGTGCTCGATGGCCGAGAACACGTTGCCCGCCGGCGGACAGCCATGGCCAGGTTGTGCAGGGCACGCGTAGACCACCAAGCCTGCCGGGCGTTCGTCGATTTCACCTCGTCAACGCTTCCCGACCTCGGCCCTGTACTCCAGGAGCGGCATCCCATGTCGAGCAGCGAATGCCGCAGCCTCCGCGACGTCGGCCATCCCGGCAGACGAAGTCGACACTAGATCGGCCATGACGGCGCCAGGAGCCAAGGGTTGCGTCCGTTCCGTGAGAGCGAGACACACCGCCGCGAGGCTGTCGTCACCGCGTCGAACCCGCATCGGAACAACGTGTCCTGGCCTGATCAGATCGCCGGCGGATGATCGCGGGCTCGCCAGTACGCGCGCCGTACGCGCGCGGTCGGTGGCGGAGATGCCGGTGGAAATGCCGGCTGCCGCGTCCGCCGCCACACACTGTCCGTATGCCGGATGCGTTGTGACCCGCTTGGTTGGAACCGCTTCAGGTAAAAACAATGTGTCACAGGTGGATTCGCGAAGCGCGACCTGTACGAATCCAGAAGTTGCCTGAATCAGGCGGGCCATCTGAGTCGCATTCACTGTCGCAGCGCAAGCGACCAGCACCGCTCGGGCACCCGATGCGACGACGACAGCTTCGCCCGCCCCAAGCGCCCGAATCATGCTGGCGACATCCGTCGTACGGTCGCACGACTGTGGCACCGTCACCGTCACCGCTGGGATCCAGCGCCGGAGGCGATCAGGCTAGCACAGCCGGACTCATGCCAGACCACTGCTATGGAACCTGAATTCGACGCTGTAGCAAGTACTCTCAGCACGACGAGATGATGGTCCCCAGCTGGGTACGTATGCTCGACCGAGCATTCCAACCACACTGGCGCGCCATCGAGGAAGAGTGCGCCACTCGGCTCGGCCCAGATTTCGAGTCCGTCGAGCCGCTGCTGTTGCTTCTTTGAACCGAGCTGTCTCACCTTGTGGGCGTGCACCTCCCCCAAGACGGAGATACCGATCGTCGGTGCCCCGGACAGCACAGGCCAGGTGGCCGATGTTCGTTGGATAGCGAAAGACACCAGCGGCGGATCTTGCGACACTCCCACTGCGAACGAGGTCGCCACAAGCACCGTGGGCATTCCGTTCACCACCGCCGCCACGGCCGCGACGCCGGATGGAAAACGCGAGAACGCGTCACGGACAGCGGCTTGGCCTGTGCACGGTGTCAGCTCATGACGACCGTTGCCGGTCACCAGCTGAACCCTCGCTTGTGCGGTGGCGTCCACACGCCGGCACGCTCGAGGTGCTCGAAGATCTCACCGCACTGCAGCACCTCTTTCTCCGACCATGTCAGTGGAGTGATCTGATAACCGCGCAAACCTGTTTCGCGGTAAATCGACAGAATCTGCTCGGCGATGTCACCCGGCGTGCCCAATAACACCTTGGCGCCGGAGGCGACGCCGACACTGCGAGCCGCAGCATCGAATTCAGCGTCACCGTGAGTGTCCTTATATGTTTGGCTTCGGCCCAGGAAGTTCGTGGCCCACGCACGGGCGGCATCCATGTCGATGGAATCCCGCAACTCCGCGAACCGGTCTTGCGCAGCGGCCGTGGATTCTCCGATGACGATCGCAACTGTACCAATCAGGTTGACTTCTCTAGGATCTCGTCCCGCGTTCTCAGCTATCCGGGCGATGTTCTCAACTGGTGCGCGCACTTTGTCGAGATCATCGACGAGGGTGAAGAATCCGTAGTCGCACTCGCTGGCGATCAGTTGCTGTCCTGCAGGTGACACCCCGGCGTTGAAGAGCAACGGCCACGGTTTCTGTACCGGATGTGGACCGATGAGTCGCCCGGAGAAGGTGTGGTAATCGCCCTCGAATTCGACTGGCTCGCCACGAGCTACCCACAGCGCCTTGACTGCGCGCACGGCTTCGGTCGCCTGGGCGTACCGTTCGGCATGGTTGAGTGATTCCATTCCGACGATGGCATCATCGAGGGTGCCGGGAACCACGTTCCAGGCCCAACGGCCGCCGCTGACGACGTCAAGATTGGCGCCCATGCGCGCGATCACCGCCGGCGGCAAATATTTGGTGTGCAAGGTACTCGCGATACCGATGTGTTTGGTCGCCGTGGCCAACACCGCACTCCAGACCGGAGAGTACAACCGGGGTTCTGCGTGCCCGATTCGTGCATTGTGTTCGCCGTGGCCTACGTAGGTGTCTGCCAGGAACAGAAAGTCGAATCCGGCATTCTCAGCTGCTCTGGCGAGCACCATCTGGGTGTTGACGTCCAGCACCGGCGGATTGGACTGCGCAGCCACCGCAGAGGTGAGGTAAGGAGTCTGGGAGTTGAACCACATCAGGCCGAATCGCAATTGGCCATCCGCCAGCCGCCTCTTGACCGAAGATGTCATAAAATACTTCCTATTCGTCGCAAACTGTCATACTACAAGAGTCGAATGATAACAAACGTCGTTCGAAGATGTAGTCGTGATAGCAAGTGTCATCGCCATGCCGGAAATTGGATTGCGACTCGCAGGCAGATGCACCACCGCACGGCCTTGGTGCGGTGTCGAGCGAAAGTTCAGCGGATGCGCTGGGAGATCAGCTCGCGTACAGAGCGCCCGGCTGCTTCTGCAGGCCCGGGGTGCCCAGTCGGCGACAACGGAGTCCAAGCCCGTTTTATGGTGCCAAGAGTGGTGTCTATCTCGACCGCTCCCGCAGACCGCAGCGCGCCCAAGACCTGAGTCTCGAAGGCGTACAGCTCGCCCAGGTGACGAAGGTGCACGCCCACACAGAGATTGAACCTGCCGGCGGTCACCCACATATACTTCGTCGAGTGGTGCCCCATGAGGTACTGGGCTGCCTCATCGAGACTGGCGCTGCCCACTCGTAACCAGACCAGAAGATCGGTGTCGAAGCCCAGAGTCGCCGCAGGCACGATGACTCGGAACTGGATGCAGCCCTCGGCTGTCAGCCTGTCGATGCGGCGCGCTACCGTCGACTCGCTGGTACCGACGTCCGCGGCAATCGCTTTGGCAGGTCGACGCCCATCCTCGACAAGGTGGGCCATGATGGCGGCATCGATGTCATCAAGAGACGCCGGGGAGTGCCACAGTCGATCATCCTGCCGCGGGTTGCTGCGCGCAGCGAGTGCTGCGAGTTCGGCGGCGCCGAGTCGGTCGACCTCCCATGCGTTGCTGGAGAAGAAGTTCCGCACGATTGACGACGTTTCAGTACCCCGGATCCCGTGAATGCTGGGAAGGTCCTTCGTGAGCACCCCGACGAGGGCATCCGCTGAAGGCACCACGAACTCGGCGATGATGTCAGCCGGACCCGTCACAATCGCGGCGTAGCGGACATCACTTCTGCCCCGTATCACGTCGGCCAGTCGGCCCCGTTCACGCGGGTCGCAGCTGATGCGGACCAGCGCTGGCACGCCCACACCGGCACGCAAGACGTCTAGATAGGCCACTACGCGAATCAGACCGGACTCAACGAGACGACGGCCCCGGCGCGCCACCGTGGGTTCACTCGCCCCGAGGGCGGCCGAGATGTCCTTCCACGAGGCCCTGCCATTGATCTGCAGCGCAGCGATGATCCGGCGGTCGAGATCGTCGAGGGAGAAACCGTTCTCCTCAGCCACATCTCGTCGAGCAGCCGGACCGCCATCAGGACTCACGTTGCGATGATAGCGCCAGGACGCCAGCCACCCGCGGCCAGATCGACGCTCGGCCGCACAGCCACACTCTTGATGACAGTATTGATCACACTGCGGACTATTATGCTATTATCAATCATATAGTCAGACGCTGGGCTTACCTGATGCAGTACCAGCCGATGGCGCGCGGACTTACTGTCCATGCCTAGGCTTCTTCGAAATCGTTCTGCGACAGACTATTCCGACAACCTTGGATGCCCATGGACGGAGATTCCAGTGAACAGCCAATCCGGGAGCGATCGCGAACTCGACCCCCACGCTTTGAGACAGGCTGCCGCCGCTAACGCCCGGTGCATCGAGACGATTCGCGGTTTCCCACGGCCCGAGGGAACGCAGATCGCCGTCAACTTCACTGCAGACTTCGACGCCATGCTGCTGCGGCGGCTGCTCGATGAGCCTCAGTTGCAGCTGGCCAAAGGCGAATTCGGCGGACGGGTGGGCGTATGGCGCCTCTTGGAACTGTTCGACCGCTGCGGCGTCGGGGCCACCCTTTTCGTGCCCGGACGCATCTGCGAGCTGTACCCAGAAGCGGTGCGTGCCTGGGCGGACAGCGGGCACGAGATTGCCGACCACATGTGGGAACACCGCGTTCCCACCGATCCACAAATCGAGCGCGACCACCTATTGCGCGCCACCGACGCGCTGGAGAGAACCAGCGGCTCCCGGCCGATCGGCACTCGGAGCTGGCACACCCCTGACCTGCTACTCGAGCTCGGTTATGTCTACAACTCCCACGGTGCGGCCGACCATCTGCCGTACCGCACCCACCACTCCAACGGGTCGTTGCTTAACCTGCCCTTCCACTACGCGCTGGACGACGCTCAGTTTTTCAGCTTTACCTGGATGAACACCGAGAACAGTGCCCAACGCATCGCTGACCCCGACCGCGTTCTCAACATGTGGTGGAACGCGTTTCTGCAGCAGTACCGGGTCGGCGGATATGTGAACTTCTGCCTTCACCCGTTCGTGTCCGGGCGGGCGTTGCGCGTCGCGATGCTCGAAGAACTGATTTGCCGTATGCGGGAGCTACCGGGCGTCTGGTTCGCCACCTGTGCCGACGTCGCGCGGCGTTACTCGACTATCGGAGAGGGTTAAGACCCCGATGCCCTGGAAGACCGGCTACACCATCTCCGATGAACGCACCATCGCCGACGCCGATGTTCACTGGCCCGGTGATACGAGGATGTGCCTGACCGTTGTGGTCGATTTCGGGCCCGACTGCGGGCCTGACGGAATCACCGCCGCCGATCTGAGCACGCCGGACCACCACTATGCGATGCACGGCGGACTCAACGCGTTGCGCAGAATATTCGACGCATACGGGATTCGCGCCACCTTCGCCACCTCGGGCGTCATCGCAGAGATTTATCCCGAAACCCTGCAGTCACTTTCGGCAGACGGCCATGAGATCGCCGGTAACGGCTATCTGCGCGAGGACGCGAGCACGCTCTCCACCGCGACGGAGCTCAGCCGCATCCGGCGCACTGTCCTAGCCGTCGAGTCGGCGACATCCGTACGGCCGCGCGGGTGGTACGCGCTACCCCGTGCCGGAGACAAGTTCGCGGTGGGCGCGGTGAGCGATCACACCGTGAACCACATTCTCGACCAGGGATTCACTTACTTCGGCAACAGCTCGGCAGACGACCTACCCCACTACTGGATCACCGATCCAGATCTCAAGCGCGGCATCCTGGCGATGCCTTACCACTACGCCTTCGATGATCAGTTTTTCCTGCTGTTCCCCAGCTGTGGAACAGGTTTGGAGAACGCGGACACATTGGCCAGGAACTGGACGGGCGAACTGCGGGCACAGTACCGGCGGGGGCGTTCCACCACCATCGTGGTGCATCCAAACTCGATCGCCTGGCCCCATCGCCTCTACGTGCTGGAAGAGTTCTTGGCATCCGCAACGAGATTGCCCGGTGTTTGGAATGCGACCGCCGGCGCCTGCGCCGACTACTGGACACGCCACCACCGCCTGGACGACATCGTGATCAAGTCGAGCATCTGGACCCACTACGACGACAGTCTCAACTGACAGTGAGGAATCGATGAGCATCAAGTCAGCAGTGCCTGAGCCCGGACTCGTAGGACAGCAGAGCTTCCGAGACGCGATCCGTGACTTCCGCGCCGGAACCGACTCCCCGCGAGACTACCTGGAGCGCAAGCTGGCGGTGATCGATGAGCGCGAACCCGTGGTACGGGCCTGGGTGGCGACCAATGTCGACAATGCCAGGAAGGCGGCTGACGCGAGCACCGAGCGTTGGCTCCGACAGGCGCCCCTCTCCCCGGTTGACGGGATGCCCATCGGGGTCAAGGACCTTCTCGAGACGGTGGACATGCCCACTCAGATGGGTTGCGCGGCATACGATGGGAACTTCCCCCGGCACGACAACGCCGCAGTGTGGGCGCTACGTGAAGCCGGTGTGCTGGTGCTGGGCAAGACTGTCACCGCCGAACTCGGCGGTACTCACCCGGGTCCGACCACCCACCCACTGGATCCGACCCGGACGCCAGGCGGCTCGTCGTCAGGCTCGGCCGCCGTTGTCGCAGCCGGGATGGTGCCGGCCGCCATCGGGACGCAGGTCGCCGGGTCGATCATCCGGCCGGCCAGCTACTGCGCAAACTGGGCGTTGAAACCCTCGCAGGGAGCGGTGAATCGAGGTGAGCGGCAAGCGACGAGCATGAGCACTCATGGCACCCACGCGGCCTGTCCTGAGGACATGTGGCTGCTCACCATGGCGATGGCCGCCCGTGCCGGCGGGGATCCGGGGTTCCCATCGTTGGCCGGCCCGATGGACACCACTCCGATGGCTGCCCGGCCGTACTCGGTCGGCGTGATGCAGACCGAGGGCTGGAATGGCGTCGACGCCGCCACCCGTACAGCCTTCGATCTGGTTCTTGCCCAACTCGATCGGCTGGGTTGTCCTGTCCTGCGCCGCGACAACTGCTCGGCCCTCGATGCTTTCGAAGACACCCTGGTGGGTGCCCGGGACGTCGCACTGTCGATCACCGCGTGGGAGAACCACTGGCGACTGCGTGGAGTGGTTGCGGCCAACCCCGATGGGGTCAGCACCCGCAGTAAGCAGACATTGCGGGTCGCCGACGAACTCGGGGTCGATGGTTACGCGCGCCTGATCGCACGCCGCAGCCACATTCGCCTACAGCATTGCGCTCTGTCCGGTGAAGCCGAGGTGCTCATTTCGCTTGGCGCCCCCGGGCCTGCTCCGGTCTGGGCCGGGGACATTGAGGGCCAGCCACTCGCCCAATGGCCCACCGGCGACCCTGTGTTCAACGCGCCAAGCTCGCTTTTGGGAGCACCGGTGGTGACCGTTCCACTGATGTGGGTTGATGGGCTTCCCGTCGGTCTGCAGGTGATGGGACAGCAGGGTAGTGACGCTCGAGTGACGGCGATCGCGCAGTGGTTCGCAGACAATATGGACCCGATTCGCATCTGAGCATTCCCGTACGGTGACTGGTTCGTTGGCGTATTCCAACACGGGAAAATACGGAAGCTGATCCAGTTCTCGGTAATCCGTCTCCACCAACTCTGTTCTTCCCCAACCAACTTGGACGACGAGTACTCTCGACGGGCCATCAAGAGCGCGTGAAGTGCATCCACAAGTACGCGTGTGCCGCTGACTGGAGGGCGACCGTCGCTGGCGCACAGCCGAACGGGTGGCGATGGACATAGAGATTCCTTCCTGTCGTAGCTGGAGGGCACAACAAACCGCTGGTCAGCGTGAGCTGACCGGCGATCGGACGTTGGCACTGCAGTCAGAGAGTCGAGCTCGCGTCGATTCGATCGCCGACGCCGAACCTCTTCATCGCCAGGCAGCCGAAGCACATCGCCACGCAGGCAATGACGGTCATGATTGCGATCCAGAACATCCCGCCCGTGGCATCGAGAATGGCGGTCGCGACCACCGGGCCGAAGCCACCGCCGATCACAGCTGCGAAGTGGTAGGACAGCGAGGCACCTGTGTAGCGCACCTCGGTGGAAAACAGCTGCGCTACATCGGCGGCCAGCACACTGTAGGCGGCGCCGAGGAAGATCATCGACACGGAGACCACCAGATACAACCCGAACGGCGGCATCAGGGCGACGATGTAGAACGACGGGAACGTCCACAACAACAGGCCAACCGCGCAGCCGGCCGCGATCCGCCGCGAACCGATCCGGTTGGCTACATTGGCTGCCAGGACGATCATGAAGCCCTGGACTACCGCGGCGATCACGTTCGCGGGCAGCGACACCGTGGTCGACAATCCCAGTTTCTCGGTGGCGTAGACCAGCATGAAACTCGTCAGCAGGTAGTAGGACAAAAAGGTCGCGGTGAACGCGCCCAGGCCGATAGCCAGCTGGGGCAGTTGCGTTTTGAACACGGTGACCAGCGGGATACGAGCGTCCGAACGCCTTCTGGCCGCTTCGGCGAACTCCTCCGATTCGTGGATCCTGGATCGGATGACGAAGCCGACCGGGATCAACACGATCGACAGCAGGAACGGCACACGCCACCCCCAGTCTTCATAGGCGACATCTCCTGCCACCGCGGTGGTGACCAACGTGACTCCGGTTGCACCCAACAGCCCTATCGGCGAACCGAGTTGGGCGAAGGACCCGTACAGCGTCTTCTTGTCTGCCGGGGCATGCTCGATTCCGATCAGAGCGGCGCCACCCCATTCCCCACCGACCGCAAGTCCCTGCAGCAAACGGCAGATGACGAGCAGTACCGGCGCCGCATAGCCGATCTGCTCGTACCCAGGCAACAAGCCGATGACGAAGGTGCCCAATCCCATCATCAACAAGGTGATGACCAGGGTCTTCTTCCGGCCGATTCGGTCTCCGTAGTGACCGAAAATTATTGCCCCCAGTGGCCGCGCCACGAAACCTGCGCCCAGTGTCGCGAACGACAGCAAGACGCCCATGAGTGGCGAAACCGTGGGGAAGAAGATGCCGTTGAGCACCAGCGCGGCGGCCTGAGCGTAGATAAAAAAGTCGTACCACTCGATCGCAGTGCCGATCACGGAGGCCGCTGCGACTCTTCGCATGGTTAACGGCTCGCGCGGTTGTGCTGAAGTGGCAGTCATCTGGATCCTTCGTTGTCGAGTGCGAGCTATCGGTCAGGCTTTGCTTGGCATTCCTGAGCCGGCGATGGCATTCGGTGAGTGGTTGAGTTGTCGCGGTCCGGCATCGCCAAGAACGGTGGGATGGATACGCCGGGATCTCTGATCACTCAACCTCGCCGTAGTGATCATTATCGTCACTTTCGTCTATAATATGACTGAAGACAGCGTTTCCCGCAACCTAAATATGGCATAATTCCATCAAATGGTTGCCGTCGCGGTGTGAGTTTCTGTCGTCACCGCGCGCACTGCGTTGCCACTCGCATCGACAGGATGCGAGTGCACACTCCAGAGAGGTAGACGACCATCCTTCATTCACCCGTCCAGCAAGGGCTGAGCGACAAAGTAGCGGTGGTGACAGGCGGAGCGAGCGGTATCGGCGCCGCGGTCACCGAGTGCCTGAGACGATCCGGATCCCTTGTCGAGGTGTTCGACCTGGAGCACAGCTCCCCTGGCGCACAGACGGTCGATGTATCCGACTTCGACTCGGTTCAGACAGCGACGTCCGATCTGGTCTCCCGCCACGGTGGCTGTGACATCGTCGTTAACGTCGCGGGAATGCACGCGGCAGGCACGATCCTCGATACCGGTGACGAACAGTGGGATCGGCTGCTGTCGGTCAACATCGGCGGAGTGCGCAACGTCTGCCGAGCACTGCTGCCACACCTGCGGGCCGGCTCTGCGATCGTGAACGTCTCATCCGCGGCGGGTGTCCGCCCGAATCGCGAGATGGCCGCATACACAGCCACCAAGGCGGCGATTGTCGGGCTGACCAAGGCATTAGCCGTCGATCACGCCGACGCGGGCATCCGAGTCAACTGCGTCTGCCCGGGCCTCGTGGACACACCGATGCTGCGTGCGTCGATTCAGCACAGGTCCGAGGTCGATCGAACAGACCTCCAGTCGTATGCCAACTACCTCGTCAAGCGATCGGCCACACCGGACGAGATCGCTGCCGGAATCGCATTCCTGGCCTCGGATTCCGCGGCCTACATCACCGGAACCACTCTGGTCATCGACGGTGGCAGGTCGCTGTACTGAGAGCTGAGAACGCGGCTCACGGCAAGACCCGACGCGACCGTGACGCTGTCGAGGCCGCCGCATGCTCACCGACACCACCGACACCCAAGACCGCCTCGCCAAGATATTCAATCTCGACCGCTACGCACCCACCCGCTGACCAACCCAAAGACGGGTAATCCATCCACCACCCGCTAAAACCGCCGCTGCCCAGCACAAACCATGTCGATCAATCACATAGCGCGGAATGTCCCGCTAGACCCACGCACGAGGTTTCGGCTACCCTAACTTTTCTATTCGACTAACCGGATAGAAAGGTGGATTTTCAGGTGCTCGAGGACGCCAAAGTGCGCACGCGGCCGAGTTGGCTACTGCTCGGACCCGCCTTCGTTGCCGCGATCGCCTACGTCGACCCCGGCAACGTCGCCGCCAACATCAGCGCGGGCGCACAATTCGGCTTCCTGCTGGTGTGGGTGATCGTCGTCGCCAACGTCATGGCAGGCCTGGTGCAGTACCTCTCCGCGAAGCTCGGTCTGGTGACCGGCCACTCCCTACCCGAGGCGATCGCCGAGCACACCCGCACCCGAAGCCGTATTGCCTACTGGTTGCAGGCCGAATTGGTCGCCATGGCAACCGATCTCGCCGAAGTCGTGGGCGGCGCGATCGCGCTGTACCTGCTGTTCGACTTGCCGCTGCTGATCGGTGGCGTGATCACCGGAGCAGTGTCGCTGCTGCTGTTGGCCGTGCAGAACCGGCGGGGACAGCAGGTTTTCGAGCGGGTGATCAGCGGCCTGCTGCTGGTCATCGCGATCGGCTTTCTGACGAGTTTGTTCGTCGAGGCCCCGCCCGCGGCCGAGGTCGCCAATGGGCTGATCCCCCGCTTCGAAGGCGCCGAGAGCATTCTGCTGGCCACCGCCATGCTCGGGGCAACCGTGATGCCGCACGCCGTCTACCTGCACTCCGGGCTGGCCCGCGACCGGCACGGACATCCCGCCCCCGGCCCCAGACGCCGCATGTTGCTGCGGGTGACCCGCATCGATGTCGGGCTCGCCATGGTGGTGGCCGGTGCGGTGAACCTCTCCATGCTGCTGGTCGCGGCGACCAACCTGCAGGGCCGCGAGGACACCGACTCGATCGAAGGCGCCCACGCTGCAGTCCGCGACGCCCTGGGGCCGACGGTCGCGCTGCTGTTCGCGATCGGCCTGCTGGCCTCGGGTCTGGCATCGACGTCGGTCGGCGCGTATGCCGGCGCGATGATCATGCAGGGTCTGCTGCGGCGGAGCTATCCGCTGCTGCTGCGCCGGCTGGTCACCCTCATCCCCGCGCTGGCCATCCTGGCGATCGGCGTGGACCCCAGCCGGGTCCTGGTGCTGTCGCAGGTGGTGCTGTCGTTCGGGATACCGTTCGCGCTGATCCCGTTGGTGCGGTTGACCAGCGATAAAGGGCTGATGGGCATCGATGCGAATCATCGGGTGACGACGGTGCTCGGCTGGGCGGTGGCCGCAGTCATTACAGTGCTCAACGTGGTGCTCATCTATCTGACCGTCACCGGCTGAGTGCGTCACCTCTACTTCGCCTACGGCTCGAATCTGTGTGTGACACAGATGGCTGCCCGCTGCCCGGGCGCCGTCGACCCGCAGCCCGCGCGTCTGGACGGCCACGATTGGCTGATCAATGAACGCGGCGTGGCCACTGTCGAACCGTTCGACGGATCCCAGGTGCACGGTGTGCTGTGGCAGCTGACCGACCGGGATCTGGCCGCGCTCGACAGCGCCGAAGGAGTGCCGGTGCGGTACCGGCGCGACCGGCTGACCGTGCACACCGCGGGCGGGCCGGCGACCGCATGGGTCTACATCGACCATCGCGTGAATCCGGGGCCGCCGCGGGCCGGTTACCTGGAACGCATCATCGCCGGCGCCGTGCACCACGACCTGCCGCAACGCTGGATCGAATTCCTGCGTCGCTGGGATCCCATGCATTGGCCGCAGCGCGCCATTTCGACTTCGCCTGCTCCCCAGTCACTCTCATCCCTTCTCGCCGAGCCGGGCATTGTCGAGGACAACGTGCTGCGGTCGCGGTTCGGCTTCATGGCGATCCACGGCGGCGGCCTCGAACAGATGACCGACGTGATCGCCGAACGCGCTGCCGACGCCGCCGGCGCGTCGCTGTACGTGGTGCGCCACCCCGACCGCTATCCGCACCACCTGTCGTCGGCGAACTACCTGCCGGAGGAGTCGGCACAGCTCACCGAATTCCTCCACCATGTCGACGTCGTGATCTCGCTGCACGGGTACGGCCGTATCGGTCGCAGCACCCAACTCCTGGCCGGCGGACCCAACCGGGCGCTGGCCCGTCATCTGGCCCGCCACGTCGAGATACCTGGCTACCAGGTGATCACCGATCTGGACGCCATTCCACGCGAGCTGCGTGGTCTACACCCCGACAACCCGGTCAACCGGGTACACGGGGTGCAATTGGAACTACCCCCACGCGTGCGCGGCCTCAGCCCGCGCAGCCCGTTGCCCGGCGATGACGGCCTGTCCCCGGTGACGAGCGCATTGGTGCAGGGGCTTGCCGCGACCGCACGCTCCTGGGAGCCGTCGCAACGCTAGACCCCGGCCACGGTCGCCTCCGCGAGTTCGGCAATGACGTCGGCGACCTCGCCGCGGCGCTGCCAGGCCCGGCGCTGTCGCATCGCGCCATTGCCCTGCTTGACGATGCGCGCCAATTCCTCACGCACCATGTCGTAGTCGCCCAACTCCTCCAGTGCGGGCCGCACCTGGTTGACGAGTTTGGCCAGCAGCATCTCCGTCGGCCCGGTCGCGTTGCCGTGCACCAGGTCGATCGAATGGCCGTCCAGGCCGTCGTGCGCGGACTTCCAATGCGCGGCCCGCACCGCGCTGTCGGTGAGCCGCGGTGTCGGGTCGTCGTTCTCGCGCGCTCGCAGTGCCGTCATGACGCCGGCCCTGATCAACGTCGCAAGCAGTACCGTCTCGGCCACCGTGGCGGGCACATCGGCGACGCGGACCTCCACGGTCGGGAAGTTGGACGACGGGCGGACATCCCAATAGATCATGCCCGCGTCGAGCGCCGCTCCGGACTGAAGCAGTGTGTGAACCGCGGCGTCGTAGTCCGCGGCCGAGTCGAAGTGCGGCGGCGGTCCGGCGCTGGGCCAACGGGCCCACAACATGCTGCGGAAGCTTGCGTACCCGCTGTCGGTGTTGCGGTAGATCGCCGAGTTCGCGGTCAGTGCCAACAAGAGATGCAGCCATGGTCGGATCCGGTTGCTGACGTCGATCGCCGCCTCACGGTCGGGCACCGCGACATGCACATGGCACCCGCAGATGCCCTGCTCGTGGGCGATCATGCCGAACCGGTCGGCAATCCTGCGGTAGCGCGCAGTGTCCGTCACCGGAAACGTGTGCGGCACCGTCGGTGGCAGCCCGGCCGCCAGCAGGCGGGCACCGTTGGCCTCGGCGGCGTCGGTGGCGACCCGACGCAATCGGCTGAGTTCCTCGCGCAGCGCGCTGCTGCTGCTCATCACGTCCGTAGTGGTCTCCACCTGGCAGCTGGTCAGCTCGAGCTGCAAGTGGATTCCGCGTGCGTCCGCATACTCCGCGACCGCGGTGTTGCGGGCGACCGGTTCGCCGTGCTGCGGATCTACCAGGAGGAACTCTTCCTCGACGCCCACGGTGGGATGGCTGCTCACGGCTCAAGATTGCCCCGCGTGCTGGCCACCAAACATTGTGCCGCCTTGCCTAGGATCGAGTGATGCCCAACGATTTCCGCTTCGGCGTCAGTGTGCATACAGCCGAATCCCAATCCCAGGTGGCCGACGCCGCGCGGCGCGCCGAAGATCTCGGCTACGACGTGATCCACGTGCCCGACCACCTCGGCGCACCCGCACCATTCCCGACGCTGACGACCGCGGCCAACGCCACCACCACGCTGCGCATCGGGACCTTCGTGCTCAACGCCTGTTTCTACAAGCCAGCGCTACTGGCCCGCGACGTGGCAGCCCTGCGTGACCTGTCCGGCGGACGCTTCGAGGTCGGCCTGGGCGCCGGGTACGTGCGCGAGGAATTCGACGCCGCCGAGCTGCCGTTCCCCAGCGCGCGGGAACGCATCGACTACCTGCGCCATGTGACCGAGCACCTCCGCGAACATGTACCCGACGTACCGATCCTGATCGCCGGCAACGGAGACCGGTTGTTGACGGTCGCGGCCGAGACCGCCGACATCGTCGGGCTCACCGGCGGCTCCCACGTCGACAACGATCCGCTCGCGGAGCGAATCTCCTTTCTGCGCAACGCCGCCGGGGAACGCTCCGACGCACTCGAACTCAACATCGCCATCACCGCGATGCCCGCACCCGATTCCGAGATGCCGAACCTTGCACTCCCCCGGCGGTTCCTCCCCGATCTCACCGATGAGCAGTTGCTGCGCCACCCCGGTGTGCTGTCCGGGTCAGTCGGGGCGATGGCCGACAAGCTTCGCGGGCTGCGCGAAAAATACGGCATCAGCTACGTGATCGTGCAGGCCAACCATGCCGACGCATTTGCGAAGGTGATCGCGGAACTGCGCTGACCGGCTCGCCTTGACCGACGGAAGACGATCACGAATTCCCGGGCACCCAACGGCTCTTGTTCGTGACAGAGGGGCCGCGGACGCAGGGCTGTGCACCTCACCGGACCTCCCTCCAGGCACCGCCGTCACCTACTTCGAACCTGACTTCGAGGTCGAGCCCTTCGGCGAAGCTCTCGACAAATTCATGAATATGCCGCTGGGAGGGTGAAGGCAGCGCGTGGAAGTGCAATCCCGCCTAGCCGTCCGCCGTCCAACGCGTCAGGGCGGTACGCTGTTGCCCGCACGTTCGGAACCCGAGTCCGATCGTGCAGCACCACCGGACCGCACGGAATCCAACCGGTCCACGCCGCCCCCGTAGCTCAGGGGATAGAGCACGGCTCTCCTAAAGCCGGTGTCGCAGGTTCGAATCCTGCCGGGGGCACTTAACTGACCATCAACTACCCGCAGCTAGCGGGTTCATTTTGAAGGTAGCTAGACCGAACCGCGTGCTCTGCGCGTGCTTTCAAGCTGTCACAGCCAAGCGGGCGATCCCCTAGCCACACCAGCCCCGCACGATCGGCACCCGGCCCCAGCGACTCCCCCAGCGGGATTCAGTTAATAACAGGATATGCACGTTTCCTACCAATTCGGGTTAGGATATTTCAAGTGGCCTAGCCTGCCATTAATACGCAACGGTTGCGCAGTGTTTTGAATCAGTGGGCATTCAACATTTCCACGAATCACTAAAAACCGTAGAACGCACAAACCGGGTTCCACCTAGAGCGTTGGCTACCACGGTTCAGGTCTTCATACGTGATATCACCAACGAATACAGTGCCCAGCTCACGCAGATTCAACTGCGGAGAACGTAAGCGCTTCTCTTCGTAGTCGTTCCAACGAATGGCCGATTCCCACACGGTTCGCCATTCCTGACCTGGCGCCAGCACCACAATACTGTCGGGCACATAGAGTTCGGTCACTTCTACACCCGTTACCAGGTTCTCGATAGACAACACTGCGTCGGTGTCCTCGCCGAGGACTGGTGGTGCGTCATGCCCTTCACGAAGGAGGGTCAGCCCGGTCGGGGTCTCGATGCGAATTGCTGGTCCCGGCAGACTGATCGAGCCGGCCGACTGCTGAATGATCGACATTAATGAGTAGGCCTTGGCTTCGGGTTTGTTCCGATTCGTACACCTCGTCCAGACTCCGAATCGCACCGGCGGGCACACCGACCCCCGCCAGCTGGCCGAGGAAGTCATCGCGGTCGATGCAGGCCAACGCGCGCTCGATCGTGGTGACGAGCCCCTCGCGTTTGGCTACCCGCAGATGGTTGGCGCGGAATCGGGGATCCTCGGCGTCTAGGCCGATTGTCGGCGCGAATTGCCTCCAGATGGCTTCGGTCCCCACCGCGAGTTGTAACCACCCGTCGCGGCAGCGGAAGCTTCCGTACGGCGCAATCTGCGGGTGGCGATTTCCGGCCAGCCCGGAAACCTCCTTGCCCATAGTCCGCTTGGTGCCATGGAAGGCGTGAGCGCTGATCGCGGCGGCCAGCAGGGAGGTGCGCCCGGCGGCCAGTCAGATGATCAAGCTGGGCCGGAACAGGCAGGCGGCCAGGTCTTTAGCGCTGCAACCGCCACCCGGTGCAACTCGTCGCGTGTGGCCCCACCTAATGCCTGCACGGCGATACCGTTCGACACCGTCATCACATATTGAGCAATCGATCCAGCATCGGCATTCGCAGGCAGATCCCGTTCGTCTATGGCCCGCTGGAACCTTTCACGCAGGGCAGCCTGACCACCATCGCGCCACGTTCGTAGGGCATCTTGAATGGGTTGGTTCGCTGCGCCGACAGTCAGGGCGGCCGCAACCCCGAGGCATCCGGCTGGCCCGCCAGGCCGGGTCGACGTCTCGACGGACCCGTTGAGGAAAGCGGTAGCCACCTCCCTCGCGGTCGGCTGCCGCAGAGACTCAAGCCCGTACGCGGCAGGACCTTCCGAATACCGTTGCAACGCCTTCCGGAACAGTTCTTCCTTGTTCCCGAAGGCTGCGTACACGCTCTTGCGAGTGATGCCCATGGCGTTTTCCAGATCGCTGAGGCTTGTTCCCTCATAGCCCTGCCTCCAGAACAACAACACTGCCTGGTCCAGCGCCTGGTCGGTATCGAATTCCCTTGGCCGACCCGTCTGCGCTTTACGGGTGATCTCCACTTCCGCATCATATCCCTTGTGCACTGACCGGTGAAGAACTGCTAGTGTTCGAGTTACGCACTGACCAGTGCAGAACCCTCAGGAGGTAGAGATGCGCAGATTAGAAGGCAAGACGGCGGTGGTCACCGGTGGCGGTACCAACGGAATCGGCCGGGCCAGCGCGGCCCGATTGGCGGCCGAGGGCGCCCATGTCTTCATCTTCGGCCGTCGTCAGAGCGAACTGGAAGATGCTGTGAACTCCATCGGCCCATCGAGCACCGCGGTCCAGGGGGACATCACAAACCCGGCTGATCTCGACCGTCTCTACGAAACGGTCCGTACGCATGGGCGGGGCCTGGACGTGCTGTTCGCTAACGCGGCGGCCGCCTCTTTCGCCACCATCGACCAGATCACAGAAGAGGCGTACGACCAAATCTTCGACGTCAACGTCAAGGGCACCCTTTTCACCGTCCAGAAGGCGCTACCCCTGTTCAACGATGACGCCTCGATCATCCTCAACGCCTCAACCGCTGCCGATCGCGGCACGCCCGCATTCGGCGCCTACGGCGCATCCAAGGCCGCGCTACGCTCCTTTGCCCGTACGTGGGCGAAAGAGCTAATTGGGCGCAACATCCGGGTGAACGCGATTTCGCCCGGACCCACCGATACCCCCGGGCTCACCGAACTCCTCGCCGGCGTCGCGGGCGCGGAGAACGTGGCCGAGTTCAAAGCAAACCAGGCCGCTGGTCTCGCGATCGGACGGACGGGGCGACCGGACGAGGTGGCTGCCGCCGTGGCCTTTCTGGCCTCGTCGGACAGCAGTTTCATGGTCGGTTCAAACCTGTACGTGGACGGAGGCGAGAATCAGATATAGAGCTGAGCGAGAACGACCCCTGCCGGTTCGACGTCGTCATGCTGGACGGCCCGTCCTGCTCCGGAAACACTCATGTACCGCTTGACACGAGAACTTCTGAGGCGGCGGTCACAGCTATGCGGGTCCAAGCAGAAGTCGACGAAACCTTGGGGTCGGCCAGCCGATGTTGGGGTTTGACGTCGACCACGACAGCCCCGGTTAGCAGTGATCAGAACGAAGTCCGGAATGTGTCTTGGCACACGCCCGTCAACCTCGCTCGTCAGCAGAACGGGTTGGGCAACAGATTTTTCGCGAGATGTTGTGCGTGTCGGGGTGTAGATAAGCGAATGTTCCTGTCCTGCAAGGGAGAATTGGACTTCTCCACGGTTCAAAGATCCCGACGGGAAGGCACTTCGCAAGTGAAGAATATCGCGGCGGGATCGCAGTTGAAAGTGTCCGCCGCCGGCCACGGTGTCGTGTCGCATACCGGGATGGCGCGGGAGCTCGCCGACCGGACGAGGTTATCGGCGCAGGTCACCGCCTGTTGGCGGACACGTACCGCAGCCCGTGGGTGTACGCCCGGGGAAGTGTTCGCCGATCTGGCGGCCGCGGTCGCTGACGGGGCGGACTGCATCGACGGAGTCGGACAGCTATGCGGCGACCGTGAGCATGTCCTGGGTGCGAAAGCCTCGACCACCACGATGTGGCGGCTGGTCGATGAGCGCATCGACGCCACCCTGGAAGAAGACCTTCGGTCTTCATCCTCCGCAACCCATCTACCGGTGCCCTCCCGAAACTTTCTACGACAGAACAGGATTCAAATCAGGCACCAAAGAATCCGCGGCGGCTATCCGAAGAGTGGTGGGACGCGCAACCATTTGACGTCCAAATGAGCAGGTGCCGTGCAGATTTGGTGAGTGGCACGGGGACCCCTCTGATTCAAAATCTGAAATTGGTTCCTGACACAGTGCGCGCTGACCTGCGGGTTAGCTACCCGCGTGCCCTTAACGTGCTTTCCATACTATCAGTAAGAGGCCTCAGTTGAGCGTGCTGGCATGAAACAGATCTGTCGTACTCTACTGGGCCACAACGTAATTACAGGTCAATCGGCTAGTTGACCCGGCCCGCGCTTGTCAGGTTCGAATCCTGCCGGGGGCACAGTTCAGCGGTCGTAGTGCGTCGTCCGCGCTCAGCCGAGCGCGTCGGAGTCGGTCGCAACGATCTGCTCGACATCGGCACGCACACGCTCCAGTTCAGCACGTTCGTCCTCGGAGTAGTCGCGTGCGGTGTCGTCCAGAACGCAGACCGTCCCGACAACCTGTCCGGTGCTGTCGTGAACCGCCACGCCCAGGTAGTTGTGCAGGCCGAACTCGGTCTCGTCTTCATTGCCCGCGAAAGTCTCGTCCTCACGTGAATCCCGAACGTGGAGTGCCTCATCGGTGTCGACGACACGTTCGCAGTACAGCGGAGTCCGGTCGGCGTCTGTGCCGGCCTTCTTGCCCGCGGCCCCGATGGTGTAGTGCTGGGCGGCTTCACCGGCGGTGGCGGCCACCACCATGGAGTCGGGCTCTGAGCGCATCACCAGCACCGACTTGACGCCCAGACTGGCCGCCAGCGCTTCGAGCTGCGGTTTGAGCGCCGACAGCGCGGGGGTGGAATCAGTGGGGAAAGATTCGGATGCGGTCATGGAGGGATTGTCGTCACGACGCAACCAACGCGCAACCGTTCAGCTTCGTGAGATCGGATACCCGGTGGCGCCGTCGCACCGTGATGCCGTGCACCCCGTACAGATCACCGAGGGCGGCGTAGCGGTCCTCTCACTACACAAACGCGTTGTGGTAGGAACCCGCAGTAAGCGAACGCGGGCAGCTTCGCGGCAAGCCGTGCTGGCGCGATTCCTCGGGCAAGGCGTCGAGGAAGCCTCGGCCGCGCCGATCACCGCTGACCGCGGGGGCCGCTGGGCACGTTCTACCGTCACTTCGCGTCGAAGCACGACCTTTCGGGCCATTCACGTCGCCGATCCAGCTACCGAAACCGCATGGTTATGCATTTCCACTCGTGCATCGCTAAGCCCGGAACCGATGTCTTGCACCGCAACTACACCGGCCAAGACCGCCTCCGCCAGAGCTGCTCAAAGTTCACCCGCAATTGCTCGGCGCCCGATGGCAGAGCCACCGCGCCAGCCGCTGCGTACACCCGTTCCATGCAGGAGCGAATCGTCGCGTCGGCCCGCTTTTGCGACATCCCCCACGAGCGGGCCTCGGCGGCGAGGTCGTCCACGCCAATGCCGTCGATGTTTGTCTTGCCATTGATGACGTGCGCGGTGCTCTTGAACCGGGAATCGAGATGCATGACCGGTGCGGCATCGTAAATTGGTGCGAGAGAAACACTCCCGTCGCGATCGATCAGCAGTGAGTAGTTCTTCGAATGAGCATCGCCATTGCCGATGACCACATTGAATGTCACTGCCTGCAGTAGCGCGATCCGGAAGGCCTCTGGCTCGTGCGACCGTGGTGCAGCCGCGCGGGCTATCCGCCCCAACCGTGATCCCAGCCGCCCGACTTCGCCGGTGCTCTCGTATTTGGCCTGTGGGTCAAGACCGAGGGCCTGGCAGAAGTCTTCCTGATGATGACGGTCGCCGGTCGGGGTGCGGTCATAGCGGGTCACCACGATCGCTTCCCGTTCGTCAAAGGTTTCCAGGCGCGATCGCGCGGCTGGTAGGTCAGCGCTGCCTGCCACGTGCAGTGCCCAGTTCTCTGTCTGGACGAGGTGAGCGATCGCGCCGCTGAGCGGTTCGGGTTTGATGAGGTGGGTAGATGCCGCACCCGATTCTGGCCAGCCCCAGCCGCCATCCGGCATCGCCACCAGCAATACCTTGTCCTGTATCCCGGCCAACGAGGCCTGAGGCGTTGTCCCGTCGGGCAAGTGGTAGGTGGGTAGGTCGGCGACCAGTCGGGTGACCTCATCGTCGGTGAGCCTCCGAGCGTGGCCGTCACCGGGGAATGTTCCCTCGGGAACGATCTGAACGGCGCCAGCACATTCCGCGCCGACCTGTTCAAGCAGGCTCATCGTGTCGGTGACCGGCACACCCGCTTCGGTGGCGAGGTGATTTCGTAGGTTACCTTCCGGCAGCAGGCCTTCGATGAACGCTGACACCATATGACCAGCACGGACCCCGCCATCCTTGGCAGGCCGTCGTGAAATCGGCAGAGCCAGCGACAAAACACGGCTGCCTTCACCGAATGTGTCGAACGCATCGTCAGTGAAGTCAAGCCGCAACCGGAAGCGACTCGGCTCCGTGAGGCGCGCCACCCTGACCCCGTAAAGCCAAACATCGAGCCCCTTACGTGGCATCGATGACCGCCACGCGGGTGAACTTTGGCGCCACCGCAATGGCGTAGCCGCATTCCGATAGCGCGCGGAGCGCCGTGTCGGCACTGACAGCATCTCCGCGCTCGAGTCGGGAGATTGTCATTCGGGTGACGCCGATGCGTTCGGCGAGTTCCTCCTGGTGAAGACCTTTCGCTTGTCGGGCCGCGCGGATACGGTCGCCGAGTTCGGCGAGGTCGTACACCAACGCGACAGAATGATCCATAAATCGATCTTACGCCCTTGCACGCAAAATGCTCGAAATATTGATCTCAGGCCAGACGAAGCCCTCTGTGATCGAAATATGCATCACCATGCAGATGGACTACCCGGTGGCGCTGCCCTAGTTCAGCCCGTTCGACAGGACCATCGACTCGCCGGTCTGCAGGCGGCCCTGCTCGGACACGAGGTAGAGCACAGCGTTCGCGACGTCCTCGGGTTCCAGGAGCCCCGGCCGTGGACGTCCCTGCCGGAACATCTCCTCGACATCGTCCAGCCCCGGGTTCTCCAGATCCCGTCGGATGACCCGGTAGGTGGCCGGGTTGTGGATCATCGGCGTGTTCACTCCGGACGGCAGCACCGCATTGCTCGCAATGCCGGCGTTGGCGATCACCACATCGATCCCGCCGAACTCGTCGATGGCCTGGGCGACCATGCCCTGCATCGCCGCGAGATCCCGAACGTCAGCCGTCACCGCAAGACAACGCCGGCCGAGCGACTGCACCGCGGCGACGGTCTGCTCGAGATCGGCAGGGGTGGCGAGCGGGTAGTCGACGTCCTCCACCTCGGCGGCGATATCGCAGGTCACGATGTCGGCGCCGGCACGGGCCAGCGTTATGGCGTGCGCGCGGCCCTGTCCTCGTGCACCTCCGGTGATCAGCGCGATCTTGCCATCCAACGCTCCCATGCACCTACCTCCTCCGGTCGGGTTCCACGGTTAAGACCGCGAGTTTCGGCAAAAGTCATCGCCGGGAGTCGACCCAACTGAAGAACTCGTCGGCAGAGAACACCGGCTTACCGAATTCCTGAGCCTTGCGTGCCTTGCCGGACTGCGTGCCGACCTCGGCCGTCACCAGAACCTCGCACCGGGTCTTGGTCACCGACGGCACCGGTTTGAGTCCCGCGTCGGCGGCGAGAGCCATCATCTCTTCACGGGACAGGATGTGGCCCTGCTTGTTCTGCGCGGTCCCGGTGAAACAGACCCGCGCACCCGGGACCAGCACCGCCGAAATGTCGTCACCGGTGAGCGCCGATTCAACTGAGTCGTCGATGATTTCAACGCCGAGAAGCTGTTCGGCGGCACGCAGTCGTGCCACGGCTTCCTCGGTCAGCCGGGTCCTGGCGGCCGCAGTACGCAGCTGTGCGGCAACGGAATGCCGCGCAGCCGCGATCCACGGGGTCTCTGCTGCCGCACCGCGCACATCGAGGTCACCGAGCAACGCGCGCCCAACGCTGCGGCTGACGTCGAGCAACGCTGACAGCGCGGGTAGGTGGACCGATGCGGGGGTCGGCACATCATGGCTACGACTCACCAGGTGGCCCGAAACCGATTCTGGCGGTTCATCGAATGGTGTCGACGGGGCGTCCTGGGCAACGTCCAGCGCCTCGAGCGCTGCCGATGCCCGGGCGAGCGCCGTCGCGCCGACACGCCTGGGCCCGGCGACGTCCACCCCGAGCGGCATCGCCGTCACATAACCCAGTCGTTTGAGCTCGAAGTCGATGAGGCCGAGGGTTTCGTCGATGCCCGCCCCGACCGGGGTACAGCCGACGAGCATCGGCGCGATCACTCCCCATGCCTCGGCGAGGGTGGGCGCCAACAGCACATCGGACACCGTGATGCCGTAGGCCTGCCGGGCATCGGCCAGATCGCGCTGCGGATTGACCAGGGTGCTGACGGCCGTGCCGTCGTCGAACGCCACGGCGAGCTCGACGGGCCGGGGCCGCGACATGCGGCCTTCCTCGCCCACCGTGACGATGCCGATGGCGCAGAAGCGGCGCGCGTGTGTCTGCTGCACCGATCCGTGCAGGAACCGCGCAATGCGCCGATCTGTCTTGAGATCCTTTGGCAGCACCGGTCTTTTGAGCACCAGACCACTCATCGACGTACAGCGGCTCAACGCCACGTAGAGCTGTCCGAACGAGAAGGTGCCGCCGGTCAGGTCGACGACCAGGCGGTCCAGGGTCTGGCCCTGGCTCTTGTGAATGGTGATGGCCCACGCGAGCTTGAACGGCAGCTGCGTGAAGGTGCCGATCACCTCGTGACGCAGCGAACCACCGTCGACCACGGGGCGCGTCGCCTCCCAGGTGTACGCGGTGACCTCGGCACTCGTGCCGTCGCGGAACTCGACCTCCACGACAAGTTCGCCGTCCCAATCGATTCCGGTCACTCTGCCCAGCGTGCCGTTGACCCACCGATCTGACTGGTCGTTGTTGAGCATCATGACCTGGGCCCCGACCTTCAACCGCAGCACGTCGTCAGCGGGTGGGTCGAACAGGCTCAGATCACCGGATTGTCGTGACTGATGGACGACTTCGTCACCGGACAGCCGTTCGAGTTGCTGGCGGTTACGCGCGGTCACCAGTCGGTTCGTGGGGGCCAGCGTGAGCCAGAATTCGTCGTCGGGCGGTACGAACTCGGGGTCGGTCCGGGTGTTGAGCTGCTCCTGCGCGTCACCGAGCAGCACACCTTCGCGGATCTCGTTGAGAATCGAGGTCATTCGGTCGTCCCCGAGTTGACGGAAGACCGTCGTCAACGCCACCGTCGGAAAATCCTCACGTCGGAAGCTGTCGGCGGAGAAGAAATACGGTGTCGCGTAACGCTCCGAGAAGAATCGCGCCTCCCCCTCGCTGACCACGGGCGGCAATTGGTACAGGTCGCCGACGAGCACGATCTGTACACCGCCGAACGGCGTGCCCGGATGCGGCCCGAACCGTTCGAGCGCGGCGGCGAGCTTGTCGAAGAGGTCGGCGCGCACCATCGAGGCTTCGTCGATGATGAGGGTGTCGAGTGCGCCGAGGGTCTTGGCGAACCGCCCCGGGTAGTACCGGCCGGTGCGGACTTCCTCGAGACTGGTGGTCAGGTTGAAGCTGAACAGTCGGTGGACGGTGTAGCCATCGACATTGAGGGCCGCGATACCAGTGGGCGCGACCACCATGACATTGCGATCCGTATCGCGCATGAACAACCGGATCAACGTCGACTTGCCCGTACCCGCCTTGCCGGTGAGGAATATGTTGCGACCGTCGGCGAGAAGGTTGAGGGCATGCGTGAACTCGTCGGTGAGGACGATGCCGCGTGGACTCATCTCAGTGGGACCGCCGGTCGTATTCGTCGCGCGCAGCACTGATCACCTCGACATGGTCCTCGGTCCAGTACGCCAGCGACTGGACGACCTTGAGCAGGCCGTGACCGGTGTCGGTCAGCGCGTACTCGACCTGCGGCGGCACGGTGGGGTGCACGGTGCGCGAGACGATCCCGTCACGCTCCAACGCCCGCAACGTCGCGCTGAGCATGCGCTGGGTGATGCCGTCGACCCGCCGTTTCAACTCGTTGAAACGCAACGGCGACGCCCCCAGCTTGCAGATGACGATCACCGACCATTTGTCGCCGATCCGGCCGAGAATGTCGCGCACCATCGCGTCACGGTCTGCGGTGGCAACCACGCGCTCCCCCTTCCGCGCAGTACCTCCGGGGATACCTGCGCACTGAAAACTGCCCTCTTGCGGTCGGACATTGCGGTACCAAAAATATACCTACCTGCGGAACTGATACTGGAGAAATGATGAAGGCAGTCGTGATCACCGAATATGGCGGACCCGAGGTGCTGCAACTGCAGGAGGTCCCTGACGTGCACGCCGGCCCCGGGCAGATCCGGGTGCGTGTCCATGCAGCGGCGGTGAATCCGGCCGATACGCTGCAGCGCCACGGCGACATCGACGAGTCGGCGTTCCACGACGCCCCGAGCCCACGTCGGCCCGGCATGGACCTGGCCGGCATTGTCGACGAGATCGGGCCAGGCGCCGATACCGACCTGCGGGTGGGCGATCGGGTGATGGGTGTCGTCTTCCCCATCGACCCCTCCGGCGGCGCCTACGCCGAACATGTCGTCCTCGATCCACGTCAAGTCGCCCACGCGCCGGCCGGGACCAGCCATGCCGAGGCGGCAACCGTGCCGATGAACGGGCTCACCGCGCGACGCGCACTCGATGTGCTGGACCTGCCGCCGGGCTCGTGGATCGCTGTCACCGGGGCGGCAGGCGCCGTCGGCGGCTATGTCGTCGAGCTGGCCAAGGTCGTCGGGCTCAACGTCATCGCCGACGCCGCACCCGCCGACATCGAGTTGGTCAGCAGGTTGGGAGCCGACGAAGTCCTGCCCCGCGGTGACGGACTGGCCGACCGGATCCTGCAGCTGCACCCGGACGGCGTCGACGCCGTCGTCGATGCGGCCCTGTTGAGCGCCAAGATCGAACCGGCCGTGCGGCCGGGCGGACAGTTCGCCGGGCTGCGCCGCCCGGGTGAGCGGGGTACCAGCCCGCTCGCCGGACGCCCTGACATCGCCGTGCGCGACGTGTGGGTGCCCGACTACCGGTACGCACGGGACAAGCGCGACGGGCTCCGTCGACTGGTCGAGAAGAAGAGCCTGACGACGCGGGTGGCCGCCAGCTATCCGGCCGAGCAGGCCGCCGAGGCGCATCGCAAGCTCGAAGCCGGAGGTGTGCGCGGACGGCTGGTGCTCGCGTTCTGACGACCGCAAATGCATTCAACCCCGTGACATGTGAGCTCCCTCTCAGAGCAAAGCCGTTGTGGCGCATCACCAAACCCGCTGGCAGGAATATTGCAAGGTGTACTAAGGTTTCTCACAGACGGGGGTTTTGAGCTCGCGAAAGGCAAACAACCCGGAGGTGGGGAATGATTAGTTCGAAACTGAAGCGGGCAGCTGTGGTCGGACTCGGCACACTGGCAGTGCCGGTGGGCATCGCGGTCGCCGGAGCAGCGCCGGCATCGGCCGGTCCCGAGCTGTGCGTCAGCGGCCCATACGGCTACGCGCAAGCGTGCGTCGAGGGGCCCGGCTGGGTCCGGCCTTGGTACGACGACGGGCCACGGTGGCGCGGTCATGGCCACGGCCATGGTCATGGTCACGGTGACTGACCAGGCTCGACACCGCTCACGGAGATAACGCCGTGGCGAGGATCCGGAAGGATCTCCGCCACGGCGTTTGCTTTTGAACACCTGCAGTCACTCTCTTAGTTGTAGTAGCCTCGGGCCCATGGAGAACGTCTGGGTACTCGGCGGCTACCAGAGCGACTTTGCCCGCAACCTCACCCGTGAAGAGCTCGACCTCGCCGACCTCACCTGCGAGGTCGTGGATTACACCCTGGCAGCGGCCCGAATCGAGGCCGGCGACATCGGGGTCGTCCACGTCGCCAACGCGTTCGGTGAACTGTTTGCCCAGCAGGCCCTCCTCGGTGCGATGCCCGCGACCGTGCACGAAGGGTTATGGGGCACCCCGTCATCCCGACACGAAGCTGCCTGCGCCTCCGGCAGCGTCGCGGTCCTCGCCGCGATCGCCGATCTGCGCTCCGGTGCATACCGCAGTGCACTGGTCCTCGGTGTCGAAGTGGAGAAGACCGTGCCCGGCGACGTCGCGGCCCGCCACCTCGGCAGCGCCGGCTGGGCCGACCACGAGGGAGCGGACGCGACATTCCTGTGGCCGTCGCTGTTCTCGCAGGTGGCCGACGAGTACGACCACCGCTACGGCCTGGACGCCGCACACCTACGGGCCATCGCCGCGGTGAACTTCGGGAATGCGCGGGTCAATCCGAATGCTCAGACGCGCGGTTGGACGGTGCCCGATCTGACGGCCGACAGGTTCGGAGAGAACCCGCTCAATCCGGTCGTCGAGGGCCGGCTGCGGCGATTCGACTGCAGCCCGATGACCGACGGCGGAGCCGGCGTGGTCCTGGTCGGCGACGCGTATCTGCGTGATCATCCCGGGGCCCGGCCGCTCGGCCGCATCGAGGGCTGGGGCCACCGGACCGTGGGTCTGGCCCTACAGCACAAACTCGACCACGCCGGCGAGGATCCCTACCTGCTGCCACACGTACGGGACGCGGTGCACGACGCCTTCGGCCGCGCCGAGGTGACGCTCGAGCATCTCGACGGGTTCGAGGTACACGACTGCTTCACGCCGAGCGAATACCTGGCCATCGACCACATCGGTCTCACCGGGCCCGGCGAATCCTGGAAGGCCATCGAGAACGGCGAGATCGAAATCGGCGGCCGGTTACCGATCAATCCGAGTGGCGGGCTGATCGGCGGTGGGCATCCGGTCGGCGCTTCGGGCGTTCGGATGGTGCTCGACGCCGCCAAGCAGGTCAGCGGGACCGCAGGCGCCTACCAGGTCGAGGGTGCAAACACCTTCGGCACCTTGAACTTCGGCGGTAGCACGACCACCACCGTGAGCTTTGTCGTCGGCGCCGCGCGGGACATCTGACATGGACGTCCACGCGGTCGGCACGTTCCTGTCCACCCTGCCCGACGATGACGACCATCCCTACCGCACCGGGCCCTGGCGTCCGCAGAGCACCGAATGGGATGCCGACGATCTCCTCGTCGTCGACGGTGAACTTCCCGCCGACCTGGACGGCGTGTACCTGCGCAACACCGAGAATCCGCGGCATCCGGCCCTGAAGACCTATCACCCGTTCGACGGCGACGGCATGCTGCACATCGTCGGATTCCGCGACGGAAAGGCCTTCTACCGCAACAGGTTCATCCGCACCGACGGGTTTCTCGCCGAGGACGGGGCAGGCGGCCCGTTGTGGCCGGGCATCGCCGAGCCGGTCGAGCTGGCCCAACGTGACCATGGCTGGGGTGCACGGGGTTTGATGAAGGACGCGTCGAGCACCGATGTCACGGTCCACCGAGGGATGGCGCTCAGCAGCTTCTACCAATGCGGGGACCTGTACCGGATCGATCCGTATTCCGGTGCGACGCTGGGTAAACAGGACTGGGGCGGCGCGTTTCCGTTCGACTGGGGCGTCTCGGCACATCCCAAGGTCGACGCGCGCACCGGCGAGCTGTTGTTCTTCAATTACGGCAAGCAGGCGCCGTACCTGCATTTCGGGGTGGTCGATGCCGAGAACCACCTGGTGCGCTACACCGACGTCGAATTGCCGGGGCCGCGGTTGCCGCATGACATGGCGTTCACCGAGAACTATGTGATCCTCAATGACTTTCCGCTGTTCTGGGATCCGGACCTGTTGCAGCGCAATGCACATATCACTCGATTCCACCGGGATCTACCGTCCCGGTTCGCCGTGGTCGATCGCCGTGGTGACCGGGTGCGCTGGTTCGAAGCCGAACCCACGTTCGTGCTGCATTTCACCAACGCCTACGAGGACGGCGACGAGATCGTGCTCGACGGTTTCTTCCAGGGCAACCCGGTACCGGCGCTCGCGCTGGACCAGATGCAGACTCGGCTGCACCGGTGGCGATTCAATCTCACCACCGGCGCCACCCGTGAAGAGCAATTGTCCGACAGCATCACCGAATTCGGGATGATCAACAGCAGTTACGCCGGCGGGGACTACCGCTACGCATACGCCGCCACCGGTAAACCCGGGTGGTTCCTGTTCGACGGGCTGACCAAACACGATCTGCGTACCGGCGCCGAAGAGCACTTCGCATTCGACGACGGGGTGTACGGCAGTGAGAGCGCGATGGCGCCCCGCGCCGGCAGTAGCCACGAGGACGACGGTTACCTCATCACGCTGACCACCGACATGGCCGCCGACGCGTCCTACTGCCTGGTGTTCGACGCGGCCCGGCTCCAGGACGGTCCGGTGTGCAAACTCCAACTGCCGGAACGAATCTCCAGTGGCACCCACTGCACCTGGGTGGCCGGCGACGAACTGCGGCGCTGGCGCCTCGAGGACCGTCCCGCCGCGGCGATCGGCCTCTAGGTGGGCCAGCCGGAGACGCGCCCGACCGAACTCACCGCGGGCGCCACCAACGCCGTGGGACAAATGCTGAGTGTGCTCGGTGATGAGTGGGCGCTGCTGGTGATCCAGCAGGCGCTGCTCGGCGCCACCCGGTACGGGCAGTTCATGGCACGGCTGCCGATCTCGAACTCGGTGCTGACCCGCCGGCTGGGCACGCTGACCGAGGAGGGACTGCTGGCCCGCCATCGCTACCAGGACAGGCCTGCACGCGACGAATACCTGGTCACCACGCGCGGCCGGGCACTGTGGCCGGTCTTCCTGTCGATCTGGGAGTGGGAACGGCACTGGGTGGCCGAGCACAGGCAGACCCTGCCCGCGATGCGCCATCGGCAGTGCGGCGCCGATTTCACCCCGCTGCTCAGCTGCGGCGCGTGCGGTCGGCCGGTACATACGCGCGAGGTCTCGGCCCGATGGGGACCGAGCGGCGGCTGGACGCGGTCAGTCCCCGCCGGCGTGACGCGCCGCCGATCCGGCGCAGGCCTGCGAGACTCCCCCGCCGGACTGTTCCCGCAGACGATGAGCGTGCTGGGCAACCGGTGGGCCGCCGCGATCTTGACGGCCGCAATCGTCGGAACCACCCGGTTTTCCGATTTTCAGAAGTTGCTGGCTGCCCCGCCCGGATCGATCGCCGACCGGCTGCAGACATTCCGGGACAACGGGATACTGGCGACCTCCGGCGCCGCGTCCGACTACCGGCTGACGCCCAAAGGTGAGGCCTTCTTCCCGGTGCTCGTGACGGCGCTGCAATGGGGCCAGCGATGGTTTCTGGCACCGGAGGGCCCGGCCGTCATCCTCCACCATAAGGCGTGTGACCAGCACTTTACTCTGGTTTTCCACTGCGACCGATGCGGCGGGAAGCTGTCAGGAACATCGGTCGAAATAGTCTGGCACTCTCATGGTGAGAGTGCTAATATCGGCGATGCACAGTGATTGGCTGCCCGCCAGGGTGGCGGGCCCAGAGGTGATACAGGAGGTGAATTGCTGTGCTGCGTTTTGATCCGTTCAGTGACCTTGATGCGTTGACCAGGAGTTTGCTGTCGAGTGACACCGGGTCAACCCGAACACCACGGTTCATGCCGATGGACCTGTGCAAGATCGAAGACCATTACGTGCTGACAGCAGATCTTCCGGGTATCGATCCAGGAACTGTCGATGTCAGCGTCGACAACGGCACGCTGACCATTTCGGCACAACGAACCGCCCGCACGGAGGAATCGGTCCAATGGCTGGCCAATGAGCGCTTCTTCGGCAGCTACCGGCGGCAGATCACGCTCGGCGACGGTATCGACACGACCGGAATTTCGGCGACGTACGAGAACGGTGTGCTGACCGTGACCATTCCGGTGGCCGAACGCGCGCGGCCACGCAAGATCGAAGTGGCTCGCGGCGGCGGTCAGAAAACCATCGAACCGACCACGGTCGATTCCGGCTAGGAAGCCCGGTTACGGCGGTCCAACCTGAATCTCAGGTTGGACCGCGCCGCCGGCCACTCGATGTCGAGTATCGAGTAGACGACGGTGTCGCGACGCGTGCCGTCGGCCGAGAGTTGATGGCTGCGCAGAACCCCGTCGAGTTTCGCACCCAGCCTTTCGATCGCCGCCCGGCTGGCAAAGTTGAAGAAGTGTGTGCGGAATTCCACTGCCACGCAATCCAACTGATCGAAGGCGTGCCCCAGCATCAGCAGTTTGGTTTCAGCGTTCACACCCGTGCCACGCGCGGCGGCGCTGTACCAGGTGTGGCCGATCTCCAGGCGACGGTTGGCACCGTCGACGTGCAGGTAACTCGACGACCCCGCCAGCTTGCCGTCCAAGGTGCGCACCACAAAGCTGACACCGCCGTCGGCGGCCCGCAACTCAAGCATCCGCTCGACCCATGCGGCGGCGCCACCGGGTGCCGGCGTCATGGTGTACCACAAGGTGCCGAGCTCGCCGTCCGCGGCGACCGCATCGATCTCCGGGATATGCTCGCGGCCCAGCGGTTCCAGCGTCACCCACTGCTGCCCGGTCAACCTCACCGGCTCCACGAAACGGCTCATCGTCTCCCCAGCGTAGTCAGCAACGCCCACACCGAGCACACCGCAGCCACCACCGCCAGGGCGCCACCGGCGTACAAGCCGTAACCCGCGGCCACCGGTGGTCGGACGTTGACCGAGTAGTACCACACCGTCAACACCGCGATCACCAGCGAAATCAACAGCCCCGCAGCCGAAGCCAGCCGTTCCGACAAACCTCGACCGGCCATCGCGCCTGCCACGATCAACATGGACCCCAGCAGCACGATCAACTGACCCGCACCGAAACCGGGCGGCAGAACGATGTTGCCGACAGCCCCACCGATCGCGTTGGCCCGGCCTCCGCCGGCGGCACTGGTGGTCAGCCACGGCAGCCAGGCGGCCACCACCAGGCCGGCGGCACACAGTGCCACCAGCCAACCTGGACGCAGACGAGCCATAACGACGAGACTATCGGGTGTGACCGAACTACCTGACTGGGCCAGAGCGCTCGACCTGTCCCCGCATCCCGAAGGCGGCTGGTACCGGGAAACCTGGCGGAGCGAACTGACGGTGAGCCAGACCGCATTACCCGCGGGGTATACCGGGCCCCGTAATGCGGGCACGGCGATTCTGTTCCTGCTGATGCCGGGCCAACAGTCGGCCTGGCACACCGTGCGCAGTGCCGAACTGTGGTTCCATCACCGCGGCAGCCCGCTGCTCCTGGAGAGTGGGCCAGAACAGGACAGTGCCACAACGCATGTGCTCGGCCCGGATGTCGCGGCCCGCCAGCAGCCGCAACTGCTGGTGCCGCCGGGTCACTGGCAGCGGGCCCGGCCCCGCGACGACGAACCCACGCTCGTGAGCTGCGTCGTGGTGCCGGGCTTCGACTTCGCCGACTTCGCGCTCAGCCCTGCAGGGACGACAGATTGAATCCGGCCCCGGTCGGGTCGGTGACCGAGGCGAGCCGGCCGTAGGGGGTGTCCTCAGCCGCCCGCACCACCGAACCCCCGTGCTCGACGACCAACTCGACGGTCTTGTCGACGTCTTCGGCACCGAAGAAACAGGTCCAGGTCGAGGCGACACCTCCCGGGATGACGCTGCCATCCATCACCCCGAGCAGTTCCTCACCGTCGAAGACCGCTGTGCTGTAGCGGAACTCGTCACTGTCGGCCACCGTCTGGGTGGTCCACCCGAACGCGGCGCGGTAGAAGTCCAGGGCACCGGCGTAGTCAGTGGTGGTCAGCTGGAAATACAGCGGTGCGCCGGTTTCGTTGAACGCCTCATACCCGTGGTGGCCGGTGGGTTGCCACAGTCCGAAGAACCCGCCCGTGGGGTCGGTGATCATCGCCATCCGGCCCTTCTCCGGGATGTCCATCACCCCGCCGCAGTTGCTGCCACCGGCGGCGTCGGCCGCGGCCACGGCGGCATCGGCGTCGGCGGTGTGCAGGTAGGTGGTCCAGAAGTCCGGCGAGTTCCACTGCGGATCATTGCGCATGAGGCCGGCCACGATCCGACCGTCCAGGAAGGCGCTGACGTAACCGCCGTACTCTTCCCCGCCGGTTTCATAGGTCCAGCCGAACACCGAACTGTAGAACTCCTTGGCGCGGTCGACGTCGGATGTGGTCAGGTCGATCCAGATGGGGGCGCCCAGCGGGGCGCTCTGACGGGTAACCACGATGGTTCTCCTTCTCGGTGGTGGGCGGTCATGGGTATCGACCGCCACCGCGCGGAAAACTCATCGCGGCTCCGATCAGGCGACGATACGCAGCGGATTCTGCAGAAGCGCCGTCAGATCCCGCAGGAAGATGGCACCGGTCGCGCCGTCTATCGCCCGATGGTCCGCGGACAGCGTCAGCCGCAGGATCTTTCGCACCGTGACCTCGCCGTCGATCAGTCGCAGTTCATCGGTGGCCGCGCCGACCGCGAGGATCGCGGCCTCCGGCGGGTTGATCACCGCGGCGAACTGCTCGATGCCGTACATACCGAGATTCGAGATCGTGAAGGTGCCGCCGGTCATCTCGTCGGCGCGCAGCTTGCCTGCGCGGGCACGCTGCGCCTTCTCCTTGGTCTCGGCGGCGATCTGCGACACACTCTTGCGGTCGGCGTCGCGCACCACGGGCACCACCAGACCGCCCCCGACCGCAACCGCGACACCGATGTGCACGCCGTGATGGCGCAACAGCGTGTCGCCGCCGAAGGAGACGTTGACCCCGGGGTTTGCTCGCAGGGCGGACGCCGCGGCCCGGACGAGGAAGTCGTTGACGCTGACCTTTTGCTTTTCGACGTGCCCTTCGACGTGCCCGTCGGCCGCCTGCAGACTGTCGTTGACGGTCTCGCGGAAGGCCAGCAACGCGGTGGCGTCGACAGCGGCGGTGAGATAGAAGTGCGGAGCGTTCTGCTTGCTCTCTGTCAGGCGCTTGGCCGCGACCCGTTGCAGGGTGGTCAGCGGCACTTCGTCGGCCTCTGCGGAGACGTCCACCTTGGTTTCGACGGTGGGCGGCGGGGATTCGACGCCGCGGGCAGCCTCGACATCCTTGCGGACGATCCGGCCGCCCGGGCCGCTTCCGGTCACCGAGGCCAGGTCGACACCGCGTTCATCGGCGATCTTGCGCGCCAGCGGTGAGGACTTGGGGCGGTGCTCCGAAGGGGCGGCGGGAGCGGCCGGAGGTGCGGAAGGAACCGGCGGTGCAGACGATGTGCCGCTGCCGTCGCCGATGACCGCGATCGGGATTCCGATCGGTACGCGCTCCCCTTCACCGGCGAGCATGCGCTCGAGGATGCCGTCGTCGTAGGCTTCGAGCTCCATGATCGCCTTGTCGGTTTCGATCTCGGCGAGAACCTCCCCGCGTTCCACGCGATCGCCGACGTTCTTGTGCCAGGCGATGATTACGCCGTCCTCCATCGTGTCGGACAGCCGGGGCATGGTGATTTCAGGCACGTGTGGTCCTTTGGGTTCGTCGTCAGAGCCGGCCGACCGCGGCCAGCGTTTCGCGGGCCGCGACATACAGCGATTCGGCCGAGGGCAGGGCGGCCTGCTCGAGCGGCTTCGCATAGGGCAGCGGAATCTCGGCAGCGGCGACCCGCCGTACCGGCGCGTCGAGGTAGTCGAACGCGCCATCGGAGATGGACGCGGCAACCTCGGCGCCGATGCCGTAGGTGAGCCAGTCGTCTTCGGCCACCACAGCGCATCCGGTCTTGCGCACCGAGGCGATCAGCGTGTCGCGATCGAGGGGCCGCAGGCTGCGGAGGTCGATCACCTCGGCCGAGATTCCGTCGGAGACGTGCAGGCGTTCGGCGACCTGGGTTGCCACGCTTGCCATCCGGGAGTAGCCGATGAGGGTGATGTCGGTGCCGTCGCGACGCACCGCGGCCTTACCGATCTCGGCGGGCGGCAACTCGGCCGGGACCTCACCCTTGCTGTTGTAGAGCGCGAGGTTCTCCAGGAACAGCACGGGATCGTCATCGCGGATCGCGGCGCGCATCAGCGCGCGAGCGTCAGCCGGGGTACTCGGTGCGACGACCTTGAGCCCGGGTACGAAGGCGTAGTACAGCTCGATGTTCTGCGAGTGTGTGGCGCCGAGCTGCTGCCCGCCGCCGCCCGGCATCCGGATCACCATGGGCACGCTGGTCTGGCCGCCGAACATGCCGTAGATCTTGGCCGCGTGGTTGACGATCTGGTCCAGCGCCAGCAGCGAGAAGTTGATCGTCATGATCTCCACGACCGGCCGCAACCCGAGCATGGCCGCGCCCACCGCGGCACCGACGAAACCCTCTTCGGCGATGGGGGTGTCGCGTACCCGCTTCTCACCGAACTCGGCGAGCAGCCCCGCGGTGATCTTGTAGGAGCCCTCGAATACCCCGATCTCCTCGCCGATCAGGAAGACCGAATCGTCGCGATGCATCTCCTCACGCAGGGTTTCGCGCAGCGCTTCACGATAACTGATGACAGCCAACGGATTTCCTTCACACTCAGAACAGCGGGTCAGCAGGGAGCCGGCGGGACTCGCCCGGTACCGGGGTGGCATAGGTGTAGTCGAAGAGCGTGGACACCTCGGGATGCGGACTCGCATCGGCGAACGCCACGGCGGCGTCGGCCTCGTCTTGCGCGGATTTCTCCAGCGCCACTGCGCCGTCGTCATCCAGGGCACCCGCACGCAGCAAGGTTTCCTTGAAGAGCACCAGCGGGTCTGCCTCGTGTGCTGCGGCCACGTCGCTTTCGGTGCGGTACTTCGCGGGGTCGACGACCGAGTGGCCGCGCAGGCGATGGCTGACCGCTTCCAGCAGTGCGGGTTTGCCTTCCGTGCGCGCCGCCTCGACCAGCCGGCGCGCGGTATCGCGCACCGCGAGCACATCGGTGCCGTCAACGCGTTCCCCGGTCATCCGGTACGCGGCGGCGCGCTTGTACAACTCAGGTTCGGCCGACGATCTCTCGACGGTGGTGCCCATGCCGAGGTTGTTGTTGATCACCACGAACACCACGGGCAACCGCCACAGCGCGGCGATGTTGAGCGATTCGTGGAACGCGCCGATGTTGGTGGTGCCGTCACCCATCTGGCACATCACCACTTCGTCGCCGCCGCGGTAGTCGATCGCCAGTGCGGCGCCGACCGCCAACGGAAGCTGGCCTCCGATAATGCCATAGCCGCCGAGCAACCGGGCGGCGGTGTCGTACATGTGCATCGAACCACCCCAGCCCTTGGAGGTGCCGGTGGTGCGGCCGTACAGTTCGGCCATCACCCGTTTCGGGTCGATACCCTTCGCGATCGCGTATCCGTGTTCGCGGTAGTTGGTGAACAGGTAGTCGGTGGGACGCAGCGCAGCCATCAGGCCGACCACCGTGGCTTCCTCACCGAGGTTGAGGTGGCAGTAGCCACCCACCTTCGCCTGGGTATAGCCCTGGGCGGCGCGCTCCTCGAACCGGCGGATCAACACCATCTGGCGGTAGTAGCCGCAGAGCGTGTTGAGATCCTCGCCGGCGAGGCTGGTCCGGTCGATCGTGTCGGTCATCGGGAACTCCTCAGCGCTTCGGCGGCGTGATGTGTACGGGCAGGCCCAGGGCGGCAAGCGCGGCTTCCATGCCGATCTCGCCGAGCGTGGGGTGCGCGTGAATGGTGTCGGCGAGTTCGTCGAGCGTGGCCTCCAGCGTGATCGCCAGTGCACCCTCGGTGATCAGATCGCTGGCCGACGGGCCAATGATGTGCATACCGAGGACTTCGCCGTGCTGTCGGCCGGCCACGATCTTCACGAAACCTTCGGTGTCACCGAAGGTTCGGGCCCGCCCGAGCGCTGCGAACGGGAACTTCGCAGTGACCGGATCGTGTCCGGAGGCTTTGGCGGCCTCCTCGGTGAGGCCGACGCCTGCGATCTCGGGGTGGGTGAAGGTGGCCGCGGGCACCACGTTGTAGTCGATGCTCTTGTCGTGTCCGGCAAGTACATCCGCCGCGGTCAGGCCCTGGTGGGAAGCGACGTGGGCGAGCAGCGCCTTACCCGTGACGTCGCCGATCGCGTACACGTGCTCGACGTTGGTGCGGAGCCGGTCGTCGACCCCGATGAAGCCGCGCGTGTCGACGGCGACCCCCGCAACATCGAGCGCGAGCCCGGCGGTGTTGGGTTTGCGGCCCACGCCGAAAAGCACGACATCGGCGTCGATATCGCCCGCCTTCGGGCCGTCGACCGTCACGCGCAGTGCATCTGTCTGAGCGATCGAGGTGACCGTGGAACCGGTGAGCACGGTGATGCCGCGTTGACGGAATGAGCGGCCGAGAGCCGTGCCGATATCGGCGTCCTCGGCAGGCACCAGCCGGTCCTGCATCTCGACGACGGTCACCGTGCTGCCGAATGCGGCGAACAGGCTGGCCCATTCGGCGCCGACGGCGCTGCCGCCGACAATAGCGATCCGCTCCGGCACACTGGTCAGTCCGAACGCGCCGTCAGAGGTGATCACGCCGGGCAGATCCGCGCCGGGGATGGGCAGCGGGATGGGAGTCGATCCGGTCGCGACGATGACGTCGCGCGCGGTCGCGCCGTCGACAACGTCCCCGGGTGTCGCGGCGTAACGCGGGCCTTCGCCGGCGGCGACGTCGCAGATGTCCACGGTGGTGGGTCCGGTGAACCGGGCGTGGCCCTCAATCACGGTGACGCCGTTGGCTTTCAGCAGTCCGGCGACGCCGTCCGTCAGCCCGGTGACGACCTCGGACATGCGCTGTCGCACCGCCGGGTAGTCGAATCCGACGTTGTCGGCCCGTATTCCGTACTCAGCGGCGTCGCGCACCGTCTGCAGCACCTCGGCCGAACGCAGCATCGCCTTGGTGGGGATACAGCCCCAGTTGAGGCACACGCCGCCCGGGCGCTCCTTTTCCACCAGGCCCACCGCCAGCCCGTGCTGGGCCGCCCGGATTGCCGCGACGTAGCCACCGGGGCCGCCGCCGATCACCAGAACATCAAACTCACGCACGCAGTTGAGTCTGCTGCGGTGTGAGTGCCGCCACCATGCGCGTCGGCACAGCGTTACGTCACCCAGATTGGGCAGACTGCCCAATCGCCGCCAGATCAAGCGCGGACAGGGCGAGCGAGAGTTCGACGTAGGCCGCTCTGCTGTGCAGCGGTCTGCCGACCAGCGCGGTGATCCGCTGCAACCGGTTGAGCACGGTGTTTCGGTGGCAATGCAGTCGGGCCGCCGCGTTGGCGGTCGAGCGGTCCTCCTCCAGCCACACGACGAGCGTCTCGAGCAGTACCTCGCGTTCCCGGGCCGGCCGTTCCAGCACGGCACCGAGATTGCGGGCGACGAGCCGGTGGGCGAGATCAGGGGACCGCACGAGCAGCGCCTCGGGATAGTGGTCGCCGAGCGACACCAACTCCGTCGCGGTCGACGACACCATGCTCAACGCGATCAGGGCAAGGGTGTAGGCCGCGCCGGCCTCGTCGAGCCCTGACACCGCGGGCGATGCCGCGGACCGTCCCCTGGCCAGCGGTCGCAGGCGGGCGATGACCTCCTCGGCGTCGCGCTGTTCCAGCGCCACCACCCCGATGCGGGTGTCCACCTTCGTCTGCCAGACCGATCGGAAGCCGAGCGCGTCGAGCGACGTGCGTGGACTGACCAACGTCGGGCTTCCGTCCGGCCGGACGTCGGTCACTATCACCAGGTAGCCGCCGTTCGCGGGCAGTTCCAGTTCCCGCGCGACGCGTGCGGCGAAGCCCGCGTCACCGGCGCGTCTGCCGAGCAGATCCTCCAGCAGAGCGTTGCGGCGCTGTTCGTCGTGGCGCACCCGCTCCTGCTCGCTGTCCCGGTAGGACGTCGACAGCGCCGAGGACAACTCGTCGATCACCGTCCAGGTGGCGGTGCCTGCGTCGAGCACGTCACCAGGTGCCACGCCGTTGTCCCCGGCCCGCTCCAGCAGCGCCTCCCAGACGATCCGACCGCCCAGCCGGAAGGTCCGCAGCATGACCTCCAGCGGCACCCCTTGCGCCGCGCGGTGCCGGGCGATCGCCGCAGCCACCTCATCGGCCGGATCGGGCCCGTCGACCCGGCCACTGAGCAGCTCCAGTACGCGGGTCAGATAGTCGTGGCAGCCCTCACGCAGGTCATCGCGCGGCACGCTGCCGTAATCGGTCCAGTCGGGGTTGTCGGTGAAGATCGCCGCCAGCAACCGGTCGATGAGCGTGTCGACGTCGGACAACGTGGCTTCGGCCAGCTCGCGGGTGATCCTGGTCGCGAATCCGGAGTGTCGCCGTTGCACAACGGCACCCTACTGGTAGCGCTCCGCGAGGCGGGCCCGAAGTGCCGCGGGCGAGCCGTACAGCGAGCGGTTGAGCGCAGCCCGTTTGAGGTAGACGTGCACCCCACTCTCCCAGGTGTAGCCGATGCCGCCGTGCAACTGCATGGCCTTGCCTGCGACCTCGACGGCCGTCTCTGTGGCGTAAGACTTGGCCATGGCGACCGTTGTGGGCCCGGGGTCATCGACAGCGGCTTTCACCAGCCGGCGGGCCACCGAGATCGACACCAGCATGTCCGCACAGGCATGTTTGACGGCCTGGAATGACCCGATCGGATGGCCGAACTGCCGCCGCACCCCGACGTAGGACACCGTGGCGTCGAGCATGGCCTGTGCGACACCGAGGCTGTCGCACGCCACCGCGAGGGCGGCGCGGTCGTTCAACCGGCGCAGTCCGGCGTGCGGGTCGCCGTCGAAATGCCACTGCGCGCCGTTGGCCATCTCGACCTGGTCGGCGCTCACCGTTGCCAGCCTGCGGGTTTCGTCGAGGACCGGTTGGGGTTCGACGATCAGATCCGCCGATCGGACGGTGACGATCACCGGTGCGCCGTCAGGGCCGGTTGCCGGCAGCAACAGCTGCTGTGCCGCCTCGGCATCGGGAACGAACGTCGCACACCCGTCGAGGTGCCCGTCCGCTGTCAAGGCGAACGGGGCATCGGCAGACTCTGCGGACAGCGCGAGCGCGACGCGGGTCTGGCCCGCCAACACGTTCTCCAGCAGACTGTCCCGAACGTCGTTGGGCGCCACGGCAAGCAGTGCCCCGACGCCCAGCACCGCACCCCCGAGATATCCGGTGGACGCCGCGGCCCGGCCGATCTCCTCACAGATCACAGCCGTCTCCGCGAAGGTGGCCCCCGCGCCGCCCAGGTCCTCCGGAGCGTCCAGGCCGACCCAGCCCGCCTGGATGAGCAGCGGCCAGTCGACGCAGTCCTTGGAGAGCAGATCGGTTGCCACTGCCCGCAGTTCGTCATGTAGCTCGGTGAAGTTCATCGAGGTAGTCCCAATCCCCGCTCACCGATGATCGTGCGTTGGATCTCACTGGCGCCGCCCGGGATGGTCCATTCCCACGAGCCGATGAAATCCAGCATCCACGCACCAGATTCCCAACCGCTCGATGCCGGTTTCGTCAACACGGTATGGGCGGCCAGGCCACCGATTTCCGCGCCGAATCCGGTCATCCGCTGCAGCAGCTCGCTGTAGTAGAGCTTGACGATCGAGGCATCGGCCGGACCCGCGACGCCGGCCTCACTGCGCTCGACCAGGTCCCGGCACAACCCGCGCAGTCCGGTGAGCTCGATCTCGAACTGCGCCAGTCGATCCGCGACGACGGGATCCTCCACCGGCGCGCAGGCCTGCACGAGCCAGCCGAACCCGGCGTTGCCGAGACGCTCGGCCAACTCGAGCATGGTCAACCCGCGTTCGGCGCCGAGGGTGGCCTGGGCGACCTGCCAGCCCTCGTTCACCGGGCCGATGAGGTTGGCGGCCGGGACGATGACGTCGTTGAGGAAGATCTCGCAGAAGTGGGAGTCGCCCACGGCATTGCGGATGGGCCGCACATCGACGCCCGGCGTGGTCATGTCCACCAGGAAGTACGAGATGCCATGGCGCTTCGGCGCATCGGGGTCCGTGCGGGCCAGTAGCAGGCACCAGTCGGCGTGCATGGCCCCGCTGGCCCACAACTTCTGGCCGTTGACCACATAAATGTCACCGTCCGCACGCGCGGTGGTGCGCAGCGCTGCCAGGTCGGATCCCGCTTCCGGCTCGGAGAAGCCCTGCACCCAGATCTCACCGTCGAGGATGGCAGGCAGGTGGCGCCTGCACTGTTCCCCGGTACCCGCCGCCAGCAGTGTCGACGCCGCGTGGTGGATTCCGACGAACGCCAGCACCAGCCGGGGTGCGTCGTGCGCAGCGAGCTCCTGATAGAGCACGATCTGCTCGGAAACTGACATCTGCCGATCGGCTCCTCGCGTGCGCAGCCCTCCGCCCCATTCGGCAGGCCAGTGCGGCACGGCGAAACCGGCGCTGTGTAGTTCGGCGAACCAGGACTTCTGGAATGCCACGAACTCTTCATCGCCGACCCCGGTCTGGTTGGCGCGCCAGTCTTTCGGGACGTGCGCTTCGCACCAGTCCCGCACGGTGGCCCGAAAGTCGTCGAGCTCGGTCATGACGAGAACAGCCCGGTCAGCCCACGCCTGCCGAGACGAGCGGTCAGGATGTCGCGGGTCGCCGACAGCCCGAACGGCGACCGGCGCAACGGCTGGCTGTAGCGCGACAGCCAGGACAGTGTGGTCTCGTCGCAGAACCCGACAGCGCCGTGCAGCTGATGGCATACCCGGAACACCACTTCGGCGGCCTCGATCGCGGCCATCCGCAGCGACAGGGCATCGTTGACCGCGTCCGGGCTGCCCAGGCTCCAGAGCGCGTACTTGGCCAGGATATCGACGCCACTGCGCTCCACCTCGGCGTCGGTCAGCTGGAACTGCACCCCCTGGAACGAGGACAGCGGCTGCCCGAACTGCTTGCGCAGGCTGACATGTGCGGTGGTCAGGTCGATGGCGCGGTCGAGCATGCCCAGCAGCGTCCAACACGGCAGGACCAGGCCGAGCGCCACATCGGCGGCGCCGTTGTCGTCGACGGCGGACAGCTCCAGCGCGGTGGTGAAGGCAGGACCGCCGGCCCCGCGGCCGGTGACGATGCTCCGCCTCCCGGCCAATGTCACTGTGGCCCATCGACTTCTGAGGCCCGCAAGTGACCCCTGCGGGACGTTCTCGGCGATCACGCTCAATCCGTCGACATCGAGGTCGGTCGGTTTGGCGAGCCGGTCGGCCACCGGATACGGCAGCCCCCAGTACCCGGCGCTGCGACACAGGGCGGCACCGGCTTCCAAAGCGTCTGAATCGGTGCGGAGATCGAGTTCCCAGGCGCCGAGCTTGTCGAGCACCGGTCCGACAAGACTCTCACGGGTATCGGGTTTGGCTTGGGCCTGCTGCAGCAGCTGATCACCACCTGCCGCCTCGAACGCGCGAAGCGCCTGGTGGCCGTATTCTTTCGCGTCGTCGGTGAGATCGAGAATCATGCGCGGTCCGCCAGCATCGTGCGAGACAGCAGGATCCGTTGCATCTCGATGCTGCCCGAGGACACCGTGGAGGCCTGCGAGTACCGCCAGTGGTCGTGTACCTCAGCACGGAAGAACTCGGTCTCCTCGGCGCCACCCGCGGGCACGGCCGCGGCAATCTCCATCAGCACCTCCGCGCTCTCCTGGTCCAGCCGGGTCACCGCAATCCGATATGCCGCAGCATCACCGGGTTTCACCCGTCCGGTGTTCTGCAGCGAGACCACCCGGTAGGCCATCAGCCGGGCCCGACGGCAGTGCGTCAGCATGCGGGCCCAGCGGCCACGCAGTTCGACAGGCAACTCCTCCCAGGTGTCGCCCAACACAGCAGGCGCCGCCTGCAGCAGCCGTTCACACCGGGCGTAGCGGGCAATGCCGACCCGCTCGAACGACATCACGTCCTGCACGATCGACCACCCCTGGTCCACCGTGCCCAGCACGTCCCGCTCGGTGACCTTCAGTTCGTCGAAGAACACCTCATTGAGATGGTGCGGTCCCATCATGGTGCGGATGGGCCGGACTGTGATCGCCGGATCCGACATCGGCACCAGGAAAATCGTCAGGCCCTGCTGCTTCTTCTCGCCCTTGGAGGTGCGCGCCAACAGAAAACACCACTGGGCCATGGTGGCGTACGACGTCCAGATCTTCTGTCCGTTGATCCGCCAACCATCGTCCTCAGGGCGCGCGGAGGTGCGCAGCGACGCCAGGTCCGAACCAGCCTCCGGCTCGGAGAAACCCTGACACCAGATCACCTCGCCGTTCGCGATCGGTGGCAGGTGCGTGCGCTGCTGCTCAGGTGTGCCGTGCCGCATGATGATCGGGCCGACCCAGTTGACCCCCATGTACTGGGCGCCCCGCGGTTCGTGATGCGCCCACATCTCCTCACGCACCACGGTCTGTTCCCACACCGAGGCGTCACCGCCGCCGAACTCCTTGGGCCACGTCATGCACAGCAGCTGACGTTGCGCCATGGTGCGGCAGAACTGCTGGGCCGCAGCAAGATCAGCGGGGTCATCAGTGAACGCGCCGAGGAAGTCGGCAGGCATCTGCTCGGCGATCAGCCCCCGCAGCTCACTGCGCAGCTTGGTGGCTGCCGGACCCAGGTCGAAATCCACTATTGCCCTTCTACGCCGTCTTGTTCCGGGTACTGATCTCGGCGAGCACTTCTTCTGTGTCGGCGCCCAACTCCGGCGCACCACCTCCGACACGGCCCGGTGTCCGCGAAAACCACGTCGGCACACCGGGAAACCTCACCGGCCCGTAGGGGGTGTCGACGGTCTCGAAGAGCCCGACCGCGTTGAGATGCGCATTGTCGAACAGTGCGTCCGGGGTGTTCATCGCCGCCGCCGGGATCTGCAGGTCGCGGAACAACTCCAGCCATTCCGCGGTGGTGCGTTCCTTCAAGGTCTGCGCCACCAGGCCATACACGGTGTCGATCTGGTGTGCCCGCTGTTCGAGGGTGTCGTAGGCGGAGTCGTTCCACGCCGGCTGCACCGCATCGATGAAGCCCTTCCAATGCTTGTCGTTGTAGATAAGCGCCGCGATGTGACCGTCTTTGGTCTCGTACGGCCTGCGGTTGGGGGCCACCGTGCGGGGGTAGACCGCCGGGCCCAACGGTGGGTCGAACATGGCGCCGTTGGCATGCTCGACCAGCATGAAGGAGGCCATCGTCTCGAACATGCTGACCTCGACCTCCTGACCCTCGCCCGTGCGCTCCCGGTGAAACAGCGCCATCATCGTCGCGTACAACGCGGTCAGCCCGGCCACCTTGTCGGCCATGATCGTGCCGACATAAGTGGCTTCCCCGGTCAATTGTTCTTGTACGGCGGGTAATCCGCATTCGGCCTGGATGGTGTCGTCGTAGGCCGGACGGTCGGCGTCGGGTCCCCGCCTGCCGTATCCGTAGCAATTCGTGTAGACGATCTGCGGGTTGAGCGCGGCGACGTCGTCATAGGAGAACCCGAGCTTGCTCACCGCCTTTGACCGCATCGAGTGGATGAACACGTCCGCACCAGCGATCAACTCACGCAGATCCGACGTTCCCGCCTCGGTCTGCAGGTCCAGCACGACACTGCGTTTGCCACGGTTGACGTTCATGAACACGCCGCTCATCCCCGGCGCCGGGCCCACCGAGATGTACCGGGTGTTGTCGCCGGCCGGCGGTTCGACCTTGATGACGTCAGCGCCCATATCCGCCATGATCTGCGTGCAGTACGGACCCATCACCATCGCAGTGAGGTCGACGACACGCACGCCGTGCAGAGGACCGTCAACCATGCTGTGCCCCTGCCCGATTGCTCCTCGCGTCCGCCATCCCAAAGCTGTAGAGAATATGATCCCGATGCCCATCCGGCACCACCGGGAAGATCACCGCATCCGCGAGGTCGCGGATGCCGTCGACGTTCTCGGCGACATCCTCGATGGTCCACGAGGGCCGGTACACGCCAGGCGTTTCCGCGATGACAGCCTTGGCCACCCGCCCACCGATCGCCACGAAGATCTCCCCGGTCACCGAACAGGTCTCATGCGTCAGCCAGCCCACGGTCGGGGCCACCAGTTCGGGGCCCATCGGTGGATACGCCGAGGTGTCGATGCCTTCGGCCATCCTGGTGACCGCACTGGGCACGATCACATTGCACCGCACTCCGTCGGCGGCACCTTCGAGCGCAGCGACGTTGGACAGCCCGATCAGTCCGGCCTTGGCGACACCGTAATTCGCCACCTCATGGTTTCCGTAGAGACCGCCGATCGACGAGGTCAGCACGATACGTCCGTAACCCGCCGCACACATCAGCGGAAATGCCGGCCGCACAACGTGAAAAGCACCGCGCAGATGCACGTCGAGCACCGCTTCGAAGTCCTCATAACTGAGTTCCTTGAGCGATCCGCGGCGAACCGTGCCTGCGTTGTGGATGAGGATGTCGATACGGCCGAAGTTATCCACCGCGGTGTCGATGATGGCGCGGCCGCCCGCGGCGGTCGCCACGGAATCCGTGGATGCGACGGCCTGTCCTCCCGCAGCGCAGATCTCGCGGACTACCTCATGTGCCGGAGCCGCGTCGGTGCCGTCGCCCGTGAGGCTGCCTCCCGAATCATTGACAACGACCCTGGCACCCCGTGCGGCCAGTAGGAGCGCGTATTCACGGCCCAACCCCCGGCCCGCACCGGTGATCACGGCGACTCTGTCGTCGAAACGCAGGGTACTCAAGCGAACGGCTCCTCGGTGGTGGTCACCTGGTCTCCAACCCGTCGAGATCACCCTTGGCGCGCCAGTCCTGCAGCAGGTCGCCGAACGCGTAGAACCCCGGTCCGTACGGTTCGCCGAGGTGGCTCCGGATGCCTTCTCCGCCTCCGCCGCCTTCGTTGTTGTAGTAGCCCGGCGTGCATTCGGCGTCAAAGGCCGAGGTGTCGACGAGGTTGTCCTTGATCGTCTGGCACCACTGGTCCTGCGCGGCCTGACTGGGCTCGACGGTGGTGATGCCCCGGTCGAGCGCCTGGGCGATGACGTAGGCGATGTGCTCGCCCTGCAGTTCGTAATTCGCCGAGATGTTGGCCGAGATCCCGACCTGGGTGAACCCGGTGAAGAACTGGTTGGGGAACCCGCGGCTGGTCATCCCGTGCAGCGTCTTGTAGCCGTCGGACCAGTAGTCGTACAGCGACAGCCCACCCCGGCCCTTGATCGCGTCGATCGAATAACGCCGGCTGATCTCGGTGGTGATCTCGAAGCCGCTGGCGAAGATGATGCAGTCGACCTCGTACTCCCGCCCGCCGGCGACAATGCCCTTCTCGGTGATCTTCTCGACGCCCTTGGACTCCGACACATCGACCAGCGTCACGTTGGGCCGGTTGAATGTCGGCAGATAGTCGTCGTTGGAACATGGCCGCTTGCACAGGAACCGGTAGTACGGCTTGAGCGCCTCGGCCGTGCCTGGGTCGTCCACCAGGCCTTCGACCCGGCGGCGCAGCCGTTCCATGACCTTGTAGTCCTCTTCCTCGCGCAGCGTCATGAACTGCTCGGGGGTCATCGCCGCGGGATCGGGCATCGCCAGCACCCTGGCCGCGGTGTTACGGCCGAGTTCGGTCCAGAAGTCACACACCAGGTCCGGTTGGCCGAGCGCCATCCCCTCGAACGTCCAGGCGTGGAAGTTGCGTTGACGCTCCTTCTGCCAGCCGGGCTGCAGCGATTTCACCCATTGCGGATCCGTGGGAGTGTTGCCGCGCTCGTCGACGGTCGACGGGGTGCGCTGGAACACGTAGAGATGCTGGGCATCGGCGCCCAGGTACGGCACCAGCTGCACACCGGTGGCCCCGGTGCCGATGAGCGCGACCTTCTTGTCGGCCAGCTTGTGCAGACCACCGCTGGAATCGCCGCCGGTGTACTCGTAGTCCCAGCGCGACGAATGGAAGATGTGCCCGGCGAAGTCCTTGATACCCGGGATCCCGGGCAGCTTGGGCCGGTTGAACGAGCCTGAGCCCATCACCACGAACCGGGCCCGGATGTCGTCACCGCGGTTGGTGCTGATCCGCCAGCGATCGATGTCGTCTTCCCAGGTCAGGTCTTTCACCTGGGTGGAGAAGATCGCACCGTCATACAGGCCGTAATGCTTGCCGATATTGCGGCAGTGCTGGAAGATCTCGGCGCCGTCGGCGAACTTCTTGCTGGGCATGAAGTCGAGCTCTTCGAGCAGCGGGATGTAGCAATAGGATTCGTTGTCGCACTGGATTCCCGGATACCGGTTCCAGTACCAGACACCACCGAAGTCGCCGCCCATCTCGATGATGTGCACATCCTCGACGCCGGCCTTCTTCAGCGAGGCGCCCACCAGCAGGCCGGCGAAACCGCCGCCCAGCACGGCCACGTCGATATCGGTGTCGATCGAGTCGCGCTCCACGTACGGCGTGTGCGGGTCCACCTCACCGAACTCCGCGAACCGTTCGCCCGTCTGCACATACTGCTTGGAACCCTCTTTGCGCAAACGCTTCTCACGCTCCACGCGGTAACGCTCGCGCAGCGCCCGGATGTCGATGTCGCTCGGGGTTTCGGTGGGCCCGCAGGTGTTTTCCGGTGCGGTCATACCGTGACGTCCTCCGGAAGTGCCGGGGCATGTAGCGGGGCGGCCATCTCGTGGACCGCGGGCAGCACCTCGGCGGCGAACAGCCTGGTGGATTCCATCGCCTTTTCGTACGGCATGGTGCCGAACTGCGGCACGATGGTGACCTCGGAGAACGAGCATGCCTCCTGCGCGGCCTTCAGCTTCTCGTACACCACCTCAGGCGTGCCGATCAAGAGGTTGGAGGCGTGGTATCCGGGCGGGCCACCCTTCTTCTGATTGCCCACCTCCGACGCCAGCACCGCTGTCGCGGAGGCCTCGCGGGCGGCATAGGCCTCATATCCCTTGACACCCTGGAAGTTGGACGCGTCGGCAAAACCGTAGTGCACGTTGACATCCCGGTTAGCGGTCCAGATCCATTCGGCTGTCTCTTCGGCCTGAGCTTCCGTTGGCACGCAGTACATGAACATCACGTTCTTGGGCTGGCACGGTGGCAGACCTTCCTCAGCCCGGAAGGTGTTGACCTTGCGCACCTCTTCGCCGGCATCGGTGATCGGCTTGTTGCCGACGAACAGCGGCACCATGCCCCGCCGGGACAGGATCTCCAGCGACTCGGCTGTCGAGGACGAGCTGTAGATCCGGTCGAACAGATCGGTGCTGATCGGCTCCGGACGCAGCGACATCTCCGGGAACGAGAAGATCGCCCCGTCGTAGGAGAACCGCTCGCCGGAGAACGCCAGCTTCAGGATGTCGAGGGTCTCGTTGAACCGTTGTCTGCTCTCTTCGCGGGGCACCCCCACCGCGGCGAACTCACCCTTGGAAACCCCGCGCCCCAGGCCGATCGTGGTGTAGCGACCATTGGAAACAATGTCCAGGTAGGCGATCTGAGTGGCCAGCCGCACCGGGTTCCACCAGGGCACGACCGCGACGAAGGTGCCGAGGCTGACCCGCTCGGTCCGGCCCGCGAAATAGGTCAGTGCCTGAATCGGGTTGGGCGTCATGCCGTAGGGGGTGCCGTGGTGCTCGGGGAACCAGATGCCGTCAAAGCCCAGCGGCTCGGCGAGGTCGCCGAGTGCCAGCGCAGCCTGCACGCACTCGTAGTCCGGTGTGGCGGGCGGGGTGCTGAAATCGCCTGCCATCACGCGTTCCCAGTCACGCGAGTTCTGAGCACCGGTGCCCAAGTTCACCTTCATGTTCGCTCCTTATTGGGGCGATTTGTGGAGTCTCAGCCGTACTCGACACGGTTGAGACTCCACAAATCACTGGATCTCGGTGGGCTCTCCGACGCCCATGTACTTCGACAGTTGGTAGTGCAGGTTGACCGTGCTGCGTTCCCGGTACGGGTTCGGTTTGGTACCGGGGAAACCGGCCGATTTCATGCCTTGCTGCACCGCGGCCATATTCGAGAAGTCCTGCGGCAGCACCGAACGCCAGTTGGGGCTGTCGGCCGGCGTGTACTCCCATTCAGTCTGCGGCTCTTCGCCTTTGGGGTACAGCTCGAACACCGACACCTCGAAGATGCACTTGTCCGGGTCATAGCTGGGGTCGGGCCGGGCGCTGTAGCACAACGCGCTGGTCAGGCCCTGGCCGATCTGGAAGTTCGGGAAGATCTGCCAGGCGGTGCCGCTCTGCCCGAGAATGTCGGGCGGGATCGTCGGCCAGAGGACCCCGCGGGCTTCGTCGTCACGACGGGCCGAGGTCAGCCAATGCTCGAGCACCTTGTCTGCCGGGGTGCCCTCGGGTAGTTCGTCGACCAGGCGCTTGGCGGCGTTCACCAATGTCTGCGTCGTCGTCGCGTTGGTCTCTTCCATGGTGTAGACCTGCATCTCGGCCGTCGAGACCCGCGGGTCTCCGGTACCCAGCCGGATCTTGGACTTGGTCTCCTCCATGTCCTTCGGCGCGTCATAACCGATATTGCTGTGCCTGCCCTGCGCTTTCGCCCACCCCTTGAATTCGCCGAACTTGTTGAACTCCGGATGCGTGGTGAACACGTGGTAGGTCTCGTTGAAGGCCTCCATCGCAACTTTCCAGTTGCAGTCGAAATACAGCCATTTGCGCCACTTGTACCGCATGTTCTCCAGGCCGAACGGATCGAGGATCTTGGCGGCGGGAAACAGAAAGTCGGCCAGCGGCTCAGGGTCGGTGTCCATGTTGATGAAAAGCCAACCGCCCCAGGTGTCGACCGTGACCTTGGGCAGATGCGTGTTCTCCGGCGTCAGCACGCCCTGCCAGTCGTCCTGCTCACGGATGTGCGTGCACGCGCCGTCCAGGTCATACGTCCAGCCGTGAAAGCCGCAGACGAACGACTTACGGGTGCGGGCACAGGCGTTCTTGGCGCCGTCGGGCGTATCGATGATCCGGCGGCCGCGATGCATGCACACGTTGTGATGCGCGGCAAAGGTGTCCACGCCCGTTCGGACAACGATGACCGAGTCGTCGAGGATGTCGTAGGTCAGGTAACCGCCGACCTCCGGGATGTCCTCGACCCGGCCGACCTGCTGCCAGACCCTGCGCCACAAGCGATCCCGTTCGGCACGCGCGTAATCCGGAGAGATGTAGGCGTCCACCCCGATGGTCATGGGAGTGGATAGTTCTTCGGTCACTCATGCCTCCTGATGGCCGCGCGGAAGTCGTCGTCCTTGAGGAACAGGGAGGTGTTGTCGGCACCCAGATGGGTCCACCGCAGGTTCAGGCCGCCGTCGACCAGCAGGGTCTGACCGGTGATGTAGCCCGACAGGTCTGACAGCAGGAACAGGATGGCCCCGGCCTGCTCGTCGGGGGTGCCGCGGCGGCCCATGGCGATCGCCTGCCGGTCGCGGTCCGGATCGGCGTCGACATAGGTGGCCGAGGCGGCCGTCTCCGTCACCCCGGGAGCCACCGCATTGACCCGGATGCCGTCGCAGGCGAGTTCGACGGCCATGGTCCGCGTCGCCGCCACGATCGCGGCCTTCGCGGTGCCGTACGCGACGTGGTAGGGCGCGGTGTTCATCCCGCTGATCGAGGACACCGACACGATGGAGCCGGGTTCGCCGCTTGCCCGGATCTCGCCGGCGACGGCCTGGCTCATGAAGAACATGGTTTCGAGATTCGCGGTGAACAGGTCGCGCCAGTCCTGGCGGGACACCCTGGTGGCGGGCATCCAGGTCGACGGTGCGGCGCCGCCCGCGACGTTCACCAGTCCGTACAGCGTTGTCTCCGCGCCGCGTGCCGCGTCCAGCACTGTGGAGATACCGGCATCGGTGGCGGCGTCGGCGGCCACCGGAATGATCGCCAACCCCTTGTCCACGAGCGGGCCGATGTGGGTGTCGAGATTGTCCTGCGAGCGACTCACGGCGACGACGGTCGCGCCGGCTTCGGCGGCCATACGGGTGACCGTGGTGCCGATGCCGCCTCCGCCGGCGCCCGAGACCACCACGGTGCGGCCGGCCAAGCTCAGGAGCTCATCCATGGCGACCTAATTGTCCGGACAAGAAGTGGTGTTCTGCATATTGAAGAACACTATTCCCCAGCAGTTATTAACCCGTCAAGGCCGCTCCGGTGCTGATTTACGGCTATTGTCTGGACTAGATGAGCTTGCTAACGTCCGACACCATGAATTCGCCGTCGGTCCAGGACGCCAGGTACACCGCCAGTCCGTCGGCCGCGGCAGGCTGGCGCCTGGAGCGGGTCACCGCGCCGAGCCGGCTGTTCGGCGCAAACGGTCTGCGCACCGCCGCCGACGGCCGCATCTACGTGGCCCAGGTGACCGGCAGTCAGATCAGCGCCTTGGACCCCGAAACCGGCCGGCTGGACACCGTCAGCGCCAGGGGTGGCGACATCGTCGCTCCCGACGACGTCGCGTTCGACGAACACGGCAACCTCTACGCCACCGAAGTGATGGACGGCCGGGTCAGCATGCGTGAGACGAACGGGATGACCCGGGTACTGCGCGACGACGTGCCGTCGGCCAACGGCATCACGTTCCACCAGGGTCGGCTGTTCATCGGAGAATGCCGCGAAGGTGGCCGGTTGATGGAGTTCGACCTCGCCGGGGGCGCCCCACGGGTGCTGCTGGAGAACGTGCCCTCCCCCAACGCCATGGAGGTCGGCCCCGACGGCCTGCTGTATTTCCCGGTGATGGGCGCCAACGAAATCTGGCGCATCGACCCGTCCGGCGGCGAGGCCCAGGTGGTGGCCGGTGGCCTCGGCGTGCCGGATGCGGTCAAGTTCGACTCGGCCGGTCTCCTGGTGTCCACCCAGGTCGCCAGCGGTCAGGTGCTGCGCATCGATCCACGCAACGGCGAGCAGACCCTGCTGGCCCAGCTCACTCCCGGCCTGGACAACCTCACGTTTGTCGGCGACCGGCTGTTCGTCTCCAACTTCACCGGTGAGATCACCGAGATTCTCAGCGACGGCGAGACCCGCACGGTGCTCGGGGGTGGGCTGAACTGGCCGCTCGATCTCACGGTCGGCGCCGAGGGCGATCTGTATGTCGCTGACGGCACCTACTTCTACCGGGTCGGTCCCGACGGCGGACTGAACACCGTGGGCATGCTGTTCTCACCGGGCTATCCGGGATTTCTTCGAGGTGTGATCGCCTCGGGCCCAGGCGAGTTCGTGGTCACCACGGCCGGTGACCAGGTCATCCGGTACCAGCCGGAGGCCGCGCGCAGCGAGGTTCTCGCCGAGGGGGTCGCTCAGCCCTACGGCGTCGCGCTCGCGCCGGACGGCACACCGGTGGTCGTCGAGCAGGGCGCCGGACGGTTGCTCGCGGTACGTTCCGGCGCGGTCGAAGTGCTCGCCGACGGGCTCGATCACCCGGTCGGCGTGACCTTCGGCCCCGACCGCGCACCACTGGTCTCCGTCGCCGGCGCCGTGATCCGCGTGACCAGTTCAGACACGACGCCGCTGGTCGACGGATTGCACACGCCGCAGGGCATTCTCGTGCGCGATGGTGTGCTCTACATCGTCGACGCAGGCACCAAGGAACTCATCGCCTACGACCTGAACACCGCGACCCGCAGCACCATCGCCTGCGGGCTGCCGGTCGGACCACCACCGGGCGTGGTCCCAAAACCCCTCAAGGGCATGCCGCCGTTCTCCGGCCCGCAGGGGCCGTTCGCCGGTATCGCCGCGGGAAGTGGTGGGACATTGTATGTTTCGGCCGACGGCGATGGCAGCGTAGTGGCGCTGCGGCCAAGATGACCGTCACCCCCGCGGAGCATCGCTACCTGCAGGTGGCGCGCACGCTGCGCAAGGAGATTGTGGACGGGGTGTACCCGGTGGGCTCCCAATTGCCCACCGAGCACGAACTGTGTGAACGCTTCGAGGTCAGCCGCTACACCGTCAGGGAGGCACTGCGCCGACTGCGCGACGACAACCTGGTGTCGTCGCGGCCCCGGACGGGCACCCTCGTCGTTCCGCGTGCGGCGGCGAACTCCTATGCCCAGGACGTCATGTCGATCAACGACCTGCTGGCGTTCGCAACCGGCGCGCAGTTCACCATCGAATCCAATGCCATGGTGACCATCGACGAGGACCTGGCGAGCCGCACCGGGCTGCCGGTGGGTGAACAGTGGCTCGCGGTCCGTGGCTACCGGCAGGCCGACGTCGATACCGCGCCGGTATGCCGCACCGAGTACTACATCAACCGTTCGTTCGCCGCGGTCGGCCGGCTGTTGCAGCGGCATTCCGGCCCCATCTTCCCCCTCATCGAGGACCTCTTCGGGGTGAGCATCATCGAGGTGCACCAGGTGATCTCGGCGATCTCGACCTCTTCCGACCTGGCCGACCTCCTCCAGGTCGCCCCGGGCAGCGCCGCCCTGCAGGTGCAACGCACTTACACCACGTCCGACGGTGAGATCGCCCAGGTCACCGTGAACACGCATCCGTCGGACCGGTTCCGGCATGCCATGACCATGCACCGGGTCAAGGGCTGACACCATGGCCGCCCACACCTGGCCCACGCTGGCCGACGCATTGACCGACGCCGCCCTGCACACCCCCGACCGGGTGGTGCTCGTCGACGGTGACACCCGGTTGACCTGCCGTGAACTGCGCACCCAGGCAACCACACTGGCCCACCACCTGGTCCAGCGGATGCCTGTGGGCAGCGTGGTCTCCTTCATGCTGCCGAATTGGCACGAGGCGGCGGTCGTCTACCTCGCGAGCACGCTGGCAGGCATGGTGGTGAACCCGATCCTGCCCTCACTGCGGGACCGGGAGTTGCAGTTCATCCTTGAGGACGCGCGCAGCCGGGCGATCTTCATCCCGGCGCAGTTCGGCAACCACAACTACGCGGCCATGCTGACGCGGGTGTGCGCCGAGATCGCGTCGCCGCCCGAGGTGGTGGTGCTGCGTGGCGACCCCGGTTCACACAGGCCCTTTGCCGAACTGGGTGCGCCGGACGGAGAACTTCCGCTGCTCGACCCCGGGGACGTGCGGATGATCCTGTACACCTCGGGCACCACGGGACGACCCAAAGGTGTCCTGCACAGCCATAATTCGATCACCGCGCTGATCTGCCAGCTCGCCGAACACTGGCTGGTCGAGGCTGGAGACACGTTCCTGGTGCCCTCACCCGTCGCGCACATCGGCGGTTCCATCTACGCGTTCGAGTGTCCGCTGCTGCTGGGCACCACCGCGGTACTGATGCAGCGGTGGGATGCCGACGACGGTGTCGGCTTGATGACCGCAGACCGGTGTACCCACATGGCCGGGGCGACACCGTTTCTGGAACAGCTACTGGGCGCCGCGGAGCGGGCCGGTACCCGCCTGCCCGATCTGAAGGTGTTCATCTGCGGTGGGGCGTCCGTACCGCCGTCGCTGATCAGGCGTGCCACCGCCTACTTCGAGCGCGCCGTGGTGAGCCGGGTCTACGGGTCCACCGAGGTGCCGGTGACCACCGTCGGTTCGCTGCAGCACGGCGATGTGGAACACGCCGCCGAAACCGACGGCCGCCCCGGGATCGCCGACGTCCGGCTGGTTTCCGGTGAAATCCGCGCCCGCGGGCCTCAGATGCTGGTGGGGTACCTGCATCCCGAGGACAACGATGAGTCCTTTGACGACGAGGGCTTTTTCCGCACCGGCGACCTCGGGCGGTGGGTGGACGGCGACTATCTCATGGTGACCGGCCGGGCAAAAGACCTCATCATCCGCAACGGCGAGAACATCTCGCCCAAGGAGCTCGAAGACATCCTGGTCGGTGAGTTGGGCATCGCCGAGATCGCCGTCGTCGGGCTGCCCGATCCACGTACCGGGGAGCGGGCCTGCGCGGTGATCGTGCCGTCCTGCGGTGCCGGGCCGGGCGTGGCCGATCTGGGTGGGTTCCTGAGCGAGCGGGGCCTCGCCCGGTTCAAAGCGCCTGAGCAGGTGGAGATCTGGGATGGGCTACCCAAGAACGACGCAGGCAAGGTGTTGAAGCACCGCATCCGTGCACAGCTCACGAATAGGGATTGACATGCAGGTAGCGATCGTCACGGGAGCCAGCAGCGGCATCGGCTTCGGGTGCGCCACCACGCTCGCTGCGGCAGGCATGGCGGTGCTGGGCACCGGTCGCGATGAGATACGGCTCGCCGAACTGAAGAAGGTCGATCCGGAACGGATCGACACGCTCGCCGTCGATCTCACCGCCGACGATGCTCCGCAGCGCATCGTGGAGGCCGCGGTGTCCCGTTGGGGTCACGTCGACTTTCTGGTGAACAACGCCGGTGTGGGCAGCCCGAAGCCGCTGCACGAGACCGACGATGAAACCCTCGACTATTTCCTGGGTCTCATGCTGCGGGCACCGTTTCGATTGGCCCGCGACGTCATACCGCACATGGGCCCCGGATCGGCGATCATCAACGTGTCGTCCACCTTCGCCGTCGTCGGCGGGCTGCGCGGGGGCGCATACTCGGCGGCCAAGGGTGGGCTGACCGCGCTGACCACCCACATCGCCTGCCAGTACGGTGCTCAGGGAATCCGGTGCAACGCCGTGGCTCCCGGCGTCACTCTCACCCCGATGGTGGCCACCCGGCTGGAAGACGACCGGTTCCGCAAGATCAACACCGAGATGACACCGCATCAGCGGCTGGGCCGGATCGAGGACATCGCCGCGACGGTCGCCTTCCTGTGTTCGGACGGCGGCAGCTTCATCAACGGGCAGACCATCGTCGTCGACGGTGGCTGGAGCTCGACGAAGTACCTCTCGGATTTTGCCCTGAACTCCGAATGGACGGCGCGATGAACCTTTTCGCCGTACTTGACCAGTCCGCCTCGCGCTTCGGTGACCGGGGCGCGGTGTTCGACGGTGAGCGGCAACTGTGGACCTGGTCGCAGCTGCGCGAACGCGTGCTGCGGCTGGCCGGTTCGGTGCAGACCCTCGGCGACCGGGGCGCGCGTATCGCCGTCGCGAGTGAGAATCGTCCGGAGATCGTGGAACTCATGTTCGCGATCTGGGCCGCCGAATGCGTGTACGTGCCGATCAACTACAAGCTGCATCCGCGGGAGATGGCCGACATCGTCGCCGATTCCGGTGCGTCACAGGTGTTCGCCTCGGCCAAGATCGCCGCAGGCCTGGAGCTGGACGTGCCGGTCGAGGAGATCGGCAGCGACGCGTACACCGGTCGGTTCGAGACCGAACCCGCGGTGCCGCCGGCGACCGACCCCGACACTCTGGCGTGGTTGTTCTATACCAGCGGCACGACCGGTAAATCCAAGGGCGCCATGCTGTCCCACCGCAACCTGATGGCGATGACGGTTGCGCACCTCGCCGATATCGACGACCCGGACGAGAACTGCAGCCTGGTGCACGGCGCGCCGATGTCGCACGGGTCCGGCTTGTACGTGCCGCCCTATGTGCTGCGCGGGGCACGCCAGGTGATCCCGGCATCGGGCGCATTCGTGCCCGACGAGTTTCTCGATCTGTGTGCCTGTCACCCAGGATCATCGGCGTTCCTGGCGCCCACCATGGTGCAGCGGCTCGTCGAAACAGGCAGGCCGGCACCGGAAAACCTGCGCGCTATCGTCTACGGCGGCGGCCCGATGTACGTCGACAGCATGAAGAAGGCGCTCGACGCACTCGGCCCGGTGTTCGCGCAGATCTACGGCCAGGGTGAATCCCCCATGACCATCACCGGTCTGCGCCGTCGCGACCACACGGCTGACGACGCCGTGCTGGGATCTGTCGGGTATGCGCGCGCGGGTATGCAGGTTGCGGTACTGGGCCGGGACGGCACCCCCGTTTCCGTCGGGGAGATCGGCGAAATCGTCTGTCGCGGTGACGCAGTGATGTCGGGCTATTGGAACAACCCCGGCGCCACCAGGGCCGCCCTGCGGAACGGCTGGCTCTACACCGGCGACATGGGATCGTTCGACGAACACGGGTTCCTGACCCTGCGCGACCGGTCCAAGGATGTGGTGATCAGCGGCGGCAGCAACATCTACCCGCGCGAGGTGGAAGAGGTGCTCCTGGAACATCCGGGCGTATCGGAAGCCTGCGTGGTGGGGGCGCCCGATCCCGACTGGGGCGAGGTCGTGGTGGCGTTCATCGTGCGCAGCGGGGCCGCCGGCGTCGAGCCTGCCGAACTCGACGCCCACCTGATCGAGCGGATCGCCCGGTTCAAACGGCCCAAGCGTTACGAGTTCATCGACGCGCTGCCGAAGAACAGCTACGGCAAAGTGCTCAAACGGGAGTTGCGCACCCACATCTCAGCTACTTCGATGCGTTAGGCAAACGTGTCGAGCCGGTAGCTGCCCGGTGCGAGCAGCGCGTGCTCGACGAACACCTGCATGGTGACCAGCATCTGCCAGTGCAGCCGCTGAAGACGGTGCGCAAGATCAGTTCCCGGTTCGAAAATCCCGGCCTCATCGCTCGCCGAGCGCGGCGGAAGCACGCCGAGAATACGCGCCATATCCACCTCGATGAACGTAAAGTCGCCATAGGGCCGCTTCGGATCGGCCGCAGCCGCCGGGTATCCGCCCATGTCGAGGTGATCCTGGCAGCGGGAACTCGATGGCCACCGGATATCCATGGCTCGCGCGAGCCGCAAATGGTCGTCAGTGAGCGTGACACGCCCGTCGGAGTCAATGCCGAGATCCACGTCGGTCACGCCATCGTCACCGTCATAGCCGCGCATCGCGTCGCGCACGTCGGCCGGGCAGAGATTGCCGAGCGCATACCGGCCGGGGGCAAGCGTGCCGTGCTTCAACGCGCGCGCAAGCACGAAGTACATCTCCACGTGCCGGCGTGCTAGATCATCCGCGTCGTCTGATCCGAACACTTCGACAAGCTGCGCAAGAAGATCCCTGCGACCATAGGGTCGTTCCGAATCCAACATCGGCCCGCCCCGCTCGACGCCGTCCCAGGCAAATCGTGCCTGCCGCAGCAGGCTGATATGAGACTTCGTGATCTCGAACGATCCATCACCAAACCATGCTCCGTCGTCCAAGGCACAAGCTCCCTGCGGATCGCGCCAAATCTCCGCAACGGGTGCGGGAACGGCGGTATGCGCTGGATCCGCTGCGCCGCTACTCCCCAGCTTCTGATCGAGCAGGCCGTGCGCAGCGGCTTCGAGGGCCGCCGCGTGCGCGGCACCGGCCTTACGCGACCTCCCATAGGCACCGACAAACCCCATCACGAATCTCGCTCGGTCGAACATCGCGGATTCGCACCTCCCCGGGCCAGAACGGACCGCGGCCATCATGCCACTGCCCGGCTGGATCACTTAGCCGAAGGCATGGACGCAGGCATCTTGACAGGAATACTCTTATGTGATCTGGATCACTATTCCGGAGCCGAGGAGGCGTGCTCATGGCCGCCACGACCACGCATTTTCCGAAGCAGAAGGCGCCCTGTGGGCGCATGGCCGAGGGCGATCACCACATCGAGAGTGACGACGACGGCCTGAACTACGACGACCTCAGATTCTCGTGTGGCTGCCGTCAATCGCGGCACGTCTACCACGACGGATGCGTGCACATCCGGACGGTTCGGCATGACGGCAAGCTGCTGCGGGACGAACGCTGCGGAGAACATGAGGCATTCGAAGTGTGAGTCACAGCGATGACGGCCGCGCACAACATCGTGGTGATCGGTGGAGGCGGCGCGGGGTTGCGCGCCGCCATCGCGATCGCCGAAACCAACCCCGGGCTGACAGTGGCGATCGTGTCCAAGGTGTACCCGATGCGCAGCCACACCGTCTCAGCCGAGGGCGGCGCGGCGGCGGTGGCGGGCACCGACGACAGCTTCGACGAGCACGCATATGACACGGTCTCCGGCGGCGACTGGCTGTGTGATCAGGATGCGGTCGAGGCATTCGTGGCAGAAGCGCCACTCGAGCTCATGCAACTGGAACACTGGGGATGTCCGTGGAGTCGCAAGCCGGACGGGCACATCGCTGTTCGCGCCTTCGGCGGGATGAGGAAGCTCCGTACCTGGTTCGCCGCCGACAAAACAGGATTCCACCTGTTGCACACGCTTTTTCAACGGGTGCTGGCGTATCCGGACATCACGCGTTACGACGAGTGGTTCGCTACCACGCTGCTCGTCGACGATGGAGTGGTTCGCGGGCTGGTCGCCGTCGAATTGGCCACCGGACGCATCGAGACCATCCTGGCCGAAGCGGTGATCGTGTGTACCGGCGGGTGTGGGCGGGTGTTCCCGTTCACCACCAACGCCAACATCAAGACCGGTGACGGGATGGCGCTGGCATTGCGGGCCGGCGCACCGTTGAAGAACATGGAGTTCGTGCAGTACCACCCGACGGGGCTGCCCTTCACCGGCATCCTGATCACCGAGGCCGCCCGCGCGGAAGGAGGTTGGCTGCTCAATAAAGACGGCTACCGTTACCTTCAGGATTACGACCTGGGGACGCCTACCCCGGAGCCGAAATTGCGCAGCATGGAACTCGGCCCGCGTGACCGGCTGTCACAGGCGTTCGTGCACGAACTGGATCTGGGCCGGACGGGCGAAACCCCTTATGGTCCGGTCGTCTACCTTGATCTGCGGCACCTCGGTGCGGAGCTCATCGATACCAAGCTGCCGTTCGTGCGGGAACTGTGCCGCGACTACCAGCACATCGACCCGGTCAGCGAGCTGGTCCCCGTGCGACCGGTCGTGCACTACATGATGGGCGGTGTCCACACCGACATCAACGGCAGTACACCACTTTCGGGTCTGTACGCGGCAGGTGAGACGGCCTGTGTGAGCATCAACGGAGCCAATCGGCTGGGCTCCAATTCGCTTCCCGAATTGTTGGTGTTCGGGGCCAGGGCGGGGCGGGCCGCGGCGGAGTACGTCAGTGGTGCGCCCGCCGCGTCGTCGGCGGTGAACGCCCAGGCCCGCACCGAGGAACGACGACTGCGACGAGAACTGCAGCGGCACAGCGAGGGTGGCGAACGGATTGCCGATATCCGCACCGAGATGCAGTCGGTGTTGGAGACCGCGGCAGGGATCTATCGGGATGGACCCACGCTGTCCGGGGCTGTAGACAGAATCAGAGAGCTGCAGGAGCGTTTTCGCAAAGCCGGAATCGACGATCACAGCCTCACCTTCAACACCGAGCTGACCGGACTACTGGAGCTGTCCGGGATGTTGGATATCGCCCAGACGATCGTCGAATCCGCGTTACGCCGTGAGGAATCCCGAGGCGCGCACCAACGCACCGATTTTCCGCACCGCGACGACGACCGTTACCTCGCGCACACCCTGATCCATCGGGAGTCCGATGGATCGGCGCGCGTCGACTACCTGCCGGTCACGATTACGCGCTGGCCGCCCGGCGAGCGTGTGTACGGGAGATGACACATGAGTGCCGAACGAATTGTCATGGAAGTGGCCCGGTATCGACCGGACACCGATACCGAGCCGGTGATGCAGGCTTACGACGTCCCGCTCGCCCGGGAATGGGCGGTGCTGGATGGGCTGAACTACATCAAGGACCACCTCGACGGGACACTGAGCTTCCGTTGGTCCTGCCGAATGGGCATCTGCGGCAGCTGCGGCATGACCATAGACGGCGACCCCAAACTGGCCTGCGCCACATTCCTCGTCGACTATCTACCGGGGCCGGTGCGAGTGGAGCCCATGCGGAACTTTCCGGTGATCCGCGATCTTGTCGTGGACATCAGCGACTTCATGACCAAACTGCCCCGGGTGAAACCCTGGATCATCCGCGATGACGAGCTGTCAGTCGGGGACGGCGAATATCTGCAAACCCCAGCTGAGTTGGACGAATTCAAGCAGTTCAGTATGTGCATCAACTGCATGCTGTGCTATTCGGCCTGCCCTGTCTACGCGCTGGAGCCCGGGTTCCTCGGTCCCGCGGCAATCGCCTTGGGCCAGCGCTACAACTTGGACTCCCGCGACTCCGGTGAGGCCGATCGTCGGGACGTGCTGGCCGCCGCCGACGGCGCATGGGCATGCACCTACGTCGGCGAGTGCTCGACGGCATGCCCGAAAGGTGTCGATCCGGCCGGCGCGATCCAGCAGTACAAACTCACCGCCGCAAAGCATTCACTGAAAGACCTGCTCCTCCCGAGGGGTGCGCGATGACGGCCCCGACATCGCACTACCGTGCGCCGGTGCCCCGATTCTGGTGGGCCAAACGGCAGTCCTACCGGATGTTCATGCTGCGCGAGCTCAGCTGTGTGTTTGTGGCCTGGTCCGTGGTGTATGTGCTGCTATTGGTGTCGGCCGTGAGTGGCGGCGGGGACGCGTACCGACGATTTCAGAACTTCAGCACCTACCCGGTTGTCGTCGTGCTGAATGTCGTCACACTGGCCTTCCTGCTGCTCCATACGGTCACCTGGTTCAATCTGGCACCGCGAGCGATGGCGATTCACCTACGTGGGCGTCGCGTTCCGGCAGGGGCGGTGCTGATCGGCCATTACGCAGCCTGGTTGATGATCTCGGCAATCGTCGCGTGGGTGGTGCTGGTATGAATGCCCGCACACGTCGCTCCCCCGAGCCGTACCTGTGGCTGTTGTTCTCGTCGGGCGGCATGATGGCCGCGCTGGTACTTCCGGTGATGTTGCTGCTGTTCGGCGTGGCGTTTCCGCTCGGTCTGCTCGACGCGCCGGACCACGCCCACTTGCTCGCGGTAGCGCGGCATCCGTTGAGCAGAATCGCGTTGCTCGGCGTTCTCGCGCTGTCGTTGTTCCATTGGGCGCACCGATTCCGGTTCACGGTCGAGCACGGGTTGCAACTGGGCCGGTTCGACCGAGTGATCGCGGTGTGCTGTTACGGCGCGGCCACTTTAGGGTCCATCGCGGCCGCGTGGATCTTGCTGACGGTTTAGCGCGAGCAGACGCGTAGGTCCCCGAAAACCCGGTTTCGGGGTACCGCAGCGTCTGCTCGCGGGAGAAATGGACTCAGCTCGGGGCGTACAGTTCCTTGAACTTGTTCAGTGACTGCTGGATATCGCCCTTGAGCGCAGCCGAGACCACGATGCCGATCGGTCCGAACAGTGCGGGCCCACCCAGATGCAGGTCGAAGCCGACGGTGGCGCCCTCGCCGCCGTCGACGGTGGCCGGTTTGATCCTGCCGATCAGCTTGACCTTCACCCCACCTCGACCATCGCCGTTGAGCGTCAACGACTCCGGCGGCTTGTAATTCACCAATGTCCAGCGGACCCGGTTCAGCATGCCCTTCACCTCGACGATCGACTCGATGACGGTGCCCTTTTCGAGGGTTTCCGGCAACTTCGACCGCCAGGCACGGTGGATGCTGAGCCACTCGTCGTAGCGGGACAGATCAGAGGCGTAATCCCATGCCTTCTCCGGCGGCAATGGGACATCGACGGAGACCGAGAGTTTCGCCATAGGTTATTGCTGGGGCGGCTGCGGCGGTTGCTGCTGCTGCTGCGGTTGCTGCGGCTGGTCCGGATTGTCCTTGTTCACATAGTTGCGGGCCGCGTCTTGCGCCTTGTCAATGTGCTGGGCGTATTTGCCCTGCGTCTTCTGGTCGATGAAATCACCGGCCTTGTCGATCGCACCGCTGGCCTTGTCGGGGTTCTGCCCCAACCAGCTCTTGACCTTCTCCATGAACCCCATATTGTTCCTCCCTATTTGTTGCAAGCGCCCTCATTCTTGCCGTTTGCAGCTATCTCCACAAGCGCCGCCGCTCGCCCAGCAAAGCACCTTGGGCCCACCACACCGCCTCGATCAGGGCCGCACCGAGCAGGCCTATCCCCAGGGCCATCGAGGTGAGCGCCAGATTCGACGGATCCAGCATGAACCAGTGCTGTGCCAGCGGCAGAGAGAAAATCACCAGGTAAGCCAGGGCTGATGCCGCGACCAGCCCCACGCGCCACCACTCATACGGCCGGGCCACCACCGACAACACCCACACCGAGGACACCAGCAACGTGATGAGCGCGGTGGTGGACGCCTGGGTCTGCTCGACCGCCGTCGCATCGCGGCCCTGATAGGCCAACAGGTAGGAGACGAACGTCGCAGTTCCGACCACAAGCCCCGACGGCAGCGCCGCCGTCATCACCCGGCGGACGAAACCGGTGTGGGCGCGCTCGTTGTTCGGGGCGAGCGACAGGATGAACGCCGGGATGCCGATGGTGAACCAGGCCGCGATGGTGACGTGGATCGGCTGGAACGGAAACAACAGCGGGTCGGTGTCGAAGAATCGGGCCGACAGTCCGCCGGTGCCCACCAGGATCGCCAGCAGCACCGAGTACACCGTCTTGGTGAGGAACAGGTTGGAAACACGCTCGATATTGCCGATTACCCGACGACCCTCGCCCACCACATACGGCAGCGTCGCGAACTTGTTGTCCAGCAGCACGATCTGAGCGACGGCCCGCGATGCGGAGCTGCCCGAACCCATGGCCACGCCGATATCGGCATCCTTGAGCGCCAGCACGTCGTTGACGCCGTCACCGGTCATCGCCACGGTGTGACCACGCGATTGCAGGGCATGGACCATGGCGCGCTTCTGATCCGGACGCACGCGCCCGAACGTGGTGTATTCCTCCAAGCGTTCGGCGAGCTGGTCTGGTTCCTGCGGCAGCCGCCGGGCATCCAGGGTCTCGCCGTGCAATCCCAGCTTGCCCGCGACCGCACCCACCGAGACCGCGTTGTCACCCGAGATCACCTTGACCGACACATGTTGTGAAGCAAAGTAATCCAGCGTCTCACCGGCGTCAGGACGGATCCGTTGCTCCAGCACGACGAGCGCAACCGGAGTCACGGTGCCGGGCGCTTCCGGCGCGTCGACCGACAGATCGCTGGAGGCCACCAGCAGCACCCGCAGACCCTGGGAACCGATCTGCTCGGCCTGTTCTGCCACCGGTGATGCGGAGTCCAGCAGCACATCCGGTGCGCCGATGACCCAGTTGCCGTGCTCGCCGTAGGACGCGCCACTCCACTTGGTGGCCGACTTGAAGGGGGCCGTCGCGGTGGCCGTCCACCCGGGCGGGCTCGGGTAGGCCTCGGCGATCGCCTGGATGCTGGCGTTGGGCCTGGCATCGTCGGCGGCCAGCTGCGCCAGCACCTGGGTGACGTCGTCCTCTTGAATCGACCGCAGATCGCTGACCCGCATACCGTTCTCGGTCAACGTGCCCGTCTTGTCGGCGCACACCACGTCGACGCGCGCCAGACCCTCGATGGCAGGCAACTCGTTGACCAGGCATTGCCGCTGGCCCAGCCGGACCACTCCCACGGCGAACGCGATCGAGGTCATCAGCACCAGGCCCTCGGGCACCATCGGCACCAGTGCACCGACCATGCGCAGCACCGATTCACGCCACCCGGCGCCGGTGGTGAACAGCTGTGTGTAGATGGTCAGCAGCCCGGCAGGCACCAGGAGATAGGTGATGAACTGCAGGATCTTGTTGATGCCGTTGCGCAGTTCGGATTTGACCAGCGTGAACTTGCTGGCTTCCTCGGCAAGCTTGGCGGCGTAGGCCTCCCTGCCGACCCTGGTGGCGCGGTAGGCACCGCTGCCCGCGACCACGAAACTGCCGGACATCACCGCATCGCCTGCGTCCTTGGCGATCGGATCGGCCTCCCCGGTCAGCAGCGATTCGTCGACCTCAAGGTTGGCTTCCTCGACGATCTCGCCGTCGACGACGATCTGATGGCCGGGTCCCAGTTCGATGATGTCGTCGAGCACCACCTCGCTGGGCAGCAGCGCGCGGGTAGCGGACCGTCTGCGCACCAACGGCTTCGCCTGCCCGACGATGGCCAGCTTGTCCAGCGTCTGCTTGGCCCGGATCTCCTGGATGATGCCGATGGCGCTGTTGGCGATGATGAGCAGGCCGAACGCGCCGTTGATCAGCGATCCGGTGGACAACACGATGATGAAGAGCACACCGAGAATGGCGTTGATACGGGTGAACACGTTGGCCCGCACGATCTCCGAGACACTGCGTGCGGCGCGGCTCGGCACATCGTTGGTCTTGCCGTCGGCAACGCGCTGTGCGACTTCGGCATCGGTGAGCCCGGTGCTGGCAATTGTCGTCACGTAGGCTGCCTCTCTTCGCTCAAGCGGCTCATCGGGTGAAAGTCCCCATCCCGTCGGTGTCGTAGTACTCCAACGTCAGTGTGTCACCGGCGAACGTCGCCTTGGAAATGGTTCCCGGTGGTGCGTTCTCGGTGACGAACGAGAAGGTGAACGTATCGCCGTCCCAATGGTCGAGCGGGACGCGCAGTTTCGGCCCCAACGCCAGGTTCAGCTTGCCGTCGTTTTCGGTGACGGTGGCCGGTCCCCAGTACTCGTTGCGGTAGACACCCGCGTAGGTCGAGAGCGTCTTGGCGGGCGCCGGATCGGCCGGGGGCTGCTTCCCGACGAGCGTGCCCTCCGGTGCTGCCATCGACGCGAACGCGTCGGCGAAGAGCTTGCGCCAATCTTGCCGGACCGCACCGAACTGCACCAGATCGGCGAACTCGGCGGTCAGGGTCTCCGGGATGCCGGACGGAGTGGCATTGCTCAGTGCGACGATGGCCACGTCGGCCGATGGGATCATGACGAAGTTGGTGCCCGCGCCGAGGTCGAATGCGCCGGAGTGGCTCAGCTGCATACGCGCGGCCGAGGTCGAGCTGACGTTGAATCCGTACCCGTAGAAACCCGATCGCATCGCCGGCTCGGTCGCCCGGGCCGACACCACCTGCGGTGTCACCGCGGGCAGCAGCGCATCGGGATCGACGATCTTCCGACCGTCGACGCTTCCGTCGGCCAGCACCATGGCCAACCACCTCGCCACGTCATTGACCGAGGAGCTCACGCCGCCTGCGGGCGATTCCGGGTCGGCGTCGCGCACATACCGGGGTTCGTACCGATCGCCCATCCGGATATGGCCGACGGCGCGATCGGGACGAGCCTGGTAGTCGGCGAACCGCGAACTCGTCGAATCCATGCCCAGCGGGCGGTACAGCACGTCGGCGCTGAGGTCTTCCCAGCTCTGCCGCGCTCCGGCGGCTACCGCCTCTGCCGCGGCGGTGAACCCGAAATTGGTGTAGGCGTACGAGATCCGGAACGGCGCCAATGGCAGTTGGCGTAGCCGCTCCAGCACGTAGCGACGGTCATAGCCGAGATCCTCCAGTCGGTCGCCTGCGTGGTCGGGCAGACCGGACCGGTGCGAGAGCATGTCGCCGACGGTGACCATCCTGGTGACGGTGGGATCCGACAGGGCGAACCAGTCGAGTTTGGACACGATGGGGGTATCCCAGCCGATCGCGCCGGCGCCGACCTGGTGGGCAACCACGGTGGCGGCGAGCGGTTTGGACATCGACGCCAACTGGAACACCGTATCGGCGTCCACCTGATTCTCGGCGCCGTCGCCGTTGCGGACGTCACGCACACCGAAGCCCTTGGCATACACGGTCTTTCCACCGTGCACCACCGCAACCGCCAACCCGGGGATACCGGAGCTGCGGATCAGGTCCTCGGCGATGCCATCCAGTTCGGCAACCGCATTGTCGACGGCGTTCTCCGGCAGTGGCTGCGCGGGCACCAGCGGCGGCAGGACGTCGGAGAGTGGCTGTCCGGCGGGCTGGGATTCACACGCCGTGGCCAGCGCCACCGTCAACAATGCGGCTATCGCGGCGCGGGCCAGTGCTTTCATGAGTTGAACCGTAACCGTCTTCGGCGCGCGTAGCGGCTACAACTGCCACCAGGGGTCCAGCACGGGAGACCCGGCGTCGACCCGCTGCCCCGGTTTGGGCACGGCCAGCGCGACGCCGGCCGGGTCGGCCGCGGCCAACAGCCGGTGCACGGGTTCGGCCCACGGATGCGGCGCGAGCCGGAACGTCGCCCAGTGGATCGGAACCAGCAGGCCCGACCCCGCTTCGGCCACATCGAGGTGGGCGCGCACCGCTTCCTCGGGGTTCATGTGAATGTCCGGCCAGGCCGGATGGTAGGCACCGATCGGTAACAGCGTCAGATCGAAAGGCCCATGGTCGGAACCGATTTCAGCGAAACTCTTGGTGTACCCGGTATCGCCGCCGAAAAACGCACGGTGCACCGGACCGGCGATGACCCATGACGCCCACAAGGTGGTGTTGCGCTGGAACAGCCGCCCGGAGAAATGCCGGGCCGGGGTGCACACCAGGGTGAGCTCGCCGATGCGGTGGCTTTCGTTCCAATCCAGCTCGACAATCCGGTGCTCGGGTATCCCCCACTTGCGCAGATGCGCGCCGATGCCGAGCGGCACCACGAACGGGGCGCGCTGGGTGCGGGCCAGCCCCATGATGGTGTCGATGTCCAGATGGTCGTAGTGATCGTGGCTGACCAGCACCGCGTCGACGGCAGGTAGCCCCTCCAACGGAAGTGGGGGCTCATGCAACCGCTGCGGACCGACCACCCGTGACGGCGAGCAGCGCCGGCTCCAGATCGGATCGGTCAACACGCGGTAGCCGTCGATCTCGACCAGCGCGGTGGAGTGGCCGTACCAGGACACCGCACACGCCTCGGCGTTACCGTCGGTCGGCTCGGCCAGCGGGATCGGCCCGCGGGGACGGCTGGCGCCCCGCTGTTTCTGCTCCTCGCGTGCGCGGCCGAACCCGAACATCTCGGTGATCAGCAGCCGCCGTTCCTCCCGGTCCATGCTGATCCCGGCCGATGCCGGCTCGATATTGACGAACACCTCGCCGTTGTACTGGGGCGAGCGCCGTGCCACCGGGCGGATCGCCGCGGGGCGGGCGCCCACGGCAGCCTGGGTGCCGCTCAGCGCGCGCAGCAGCCATCCGCCGGCCAGCAGGGATGCCGATCGGGCCCCGAACCGCAACGCCGCGCGCAGCACCTCAGGCTCCGGTGAAGTTCGGTGGCCGTTTCTCGACGCGTGCCACCTGGGCTTCGATGACGTCCGGACTGGCCCAAGCCTTGTCGAAAAGTTCCTTGTGCGCGGGCCACTGTTCCTCGTAGGCGCCGTCGTCGTTGAGCACCCGCTTGGCGTGTTGCAGTGCCAGCGGCGCGAATGCGGAGATCTCGGCGGCCCACTTCTGGGCGTCGGCCAGGGTGCCGATGCGATTGGCCATCCCGGTCTGCAAGGCCGTATCGGCGCTCAGCTTCTCCGCGGCGAGCAGCATGCCCCTGGCCCGGCCGTATCCGACCAGCGAGGTCAGTCGGCGGATGCTCCAGTTGTCGAGAGCCAGACCGTACTTGGCGACCGGGAACTGAAAGTAGGCCTCGGGGGCGACGACCCGCAGATCGCAGATCATGGACAGAATGACACCGGCGCCGATGGCCGGACCGTTGATCGCGCCGATCACCGGAACGGGCGTCTTGTCGATCGCGAGGTTCAGGGCAAGCGCCTTGTCGGGCAGCTCTGCGGCGAAGGCGTCGCCGGACAGGTCAGCACCGGCGCTGAACACGGTGCCCGCACCGGTCAGCACGATCGCGCGGACATCTTCGGCGGCGGCGTTCTCCACCGCCACCCGCAGACTGTCGACGAGCTCACAGTTCAGCGCGTTCCGCCGCTCCGCTCGCTGCAGCTCCAGAGTCAGGACATTGCCGTCCCGGGTGATACCAATCATGCGGCCAAGCCTATATAGGGTCGGGGTGTGAGTCGGATCGGTGCCCTGGCCCTACGCGATGCTGTGCTCGACGAGGGCTCGTTCCGCAGTTGGGACGCGTCGCCGCTCGCTGTGGCGACCAGCGACGATTACCGCCGCGAACTGGCCGAAGCTGCGGCGAAAACCGGGCTGGACGAATCGGTGCTGACCGGCGAGGGCACGGTGTTCGGTCGCCGCGTGGCCGTGGTGGCCTGCGAGTTCGACTTCCTGGCCGGATCGATCGGAGTGGCGGCCGCCGAGCGCATCACCGCCGCCGTGACGCGCGCCACCGCCGAGCGGCTGCCGTTGGTGGCCTCGCCCAGTTCGGGCGGCACCCGCATGCAGGAAGGCACAGTCGCATTCCTGCAGATGGTCAAGATCGCCGCTGCCGTCGAACTGCACAGGCAGGCGCATCTGCCGTATCTGGTCTACCTGCGGCACCCGACCACCGGCGGCGTCTTCGCCTCATGGGGTTCGCTCGGGCATGTCACCGCCGCCGAACCGGGCGCGCTGATCGGGTTCCTCGGGCCACGCGTCTACGAACACCTGTACGGCGAGCCGTTCCCGCCAGGCGTCCAGACCGCGGAGAACCTGCACGCGCACGGAGTCATCGACGGTGTGGTGCCGCTGGCCCTGCTGCGCGACACGCTGGACCGGACCCTGCGGGTGGTTGCCGATCCGCCGGGGCCACCGCCCACTCTGTCGGAACCCGAGCCGATACCGGACGTACCTGCCTGGGAGTCCGTGCAGGCGTCACGGCGCCCGGACCGTCCCGGCGTCGGCTACCTGTTGCGGCACGGGGCCACCGACCGGGTGCTGTTGTCGGGCACCGAGCGGGGTGAGGCGGCAACGACGCTGCTGGCGTTGGCGCGGTTCTGCGGCCAGCCGGCGGTCGTGCTCGGCCAGCGCAGCATCGTGGGCGGGCTGGTCGGCCCCGGCGCCTTGCGTGAGGCCCGCCGCGGCATGGCACTGGCCGCGGGGCTGCAGCTGCCGCTGGTGCTGGTGATCGACACCGCCGGGCCTGCCCTGTCCACCGAAGCCGAGCAGGGTGGACTGGCCGGTGAGATCGCCCGGTGCCTGGCCGAACTCGTCACGCTGGACACCCCGACCGTTTCGGTGCTGCTGGGCCAGGGCAGTGGCGGGCCCGCGCTCGCGATGGTCCCGGCCGACCGCGTACTGGCTGCGCTGCACGGCTGGCTGGCGCCGCTGCCGCCAGAAGGGGCCAGCGCGATTGTCTACCGCGACACCGAGCATGCCGCGGAACTCGCTGCCGCCCAAGGAGTCCGGTCAGCGGATCTGTTGGAGCACGGCATCGTCGATGTGATCGTGCCCGAACATCCCGACGCTGCCGACGAACCGCGCAAGTTCACCGAGCGGCTCTCGGCGGCCATCGCGACCGAACTGCACGGATTGCGGGCGGTGCCCGGTGAGCAACGGCTGGCTGCCCGCCTCGACCGGTACCGCCGGATCGGCCTGCCGGGATGACTGCGCGCCAGTAACGTCACGGCGAAAATATGGCCCGGATTTCGCCGTGGCGTTACTGGCGCGAAGCCCACGCCTTGGCGAGTCTGTTGAGAACCCCCGCCTCGCCGTCGCGGGCGGTGACGCGGATGACGATCCAGCCCATTTCGATCATCTCGTCGATGCGGGCGATGTCCTTGCGGAATCGCTCGGGGTCAGTGTGGTGGAGCCCTTCATATTCCATGGCGGTCTTCAGTTCGGGCCAGGCCATGTCGACCTCGCCGATCAGCGCGCCGTATTCGTTGTAGATGGGATGTTGCGTCTCTGGTGGTGGATAGCCCGCGCGAATGACGAGCAGGCGCAACCAAGTTTCACGTGGCGACTCTGCACCCGGGTCAACAAGGGCGAGTGCGGCGCGTGCCTGCTTGATGCCTCTGCGGCCCGCGTGTCGCTCAGCGGCCAATTCGAGGTCTGCCGGCTTCAACCGGGTCGCTCTGGCCAGCGCATCGATCGCGCTCACCGCAGTGTCTTCGGGGAACTTACATGCCAGATCCACCGCGGTACGTGCAGGTGTGGTGGCCCGCATACCGGCGACCAGGCAGATCTCGTCCTCGTCGATCGCATCACCCCAGGTGACGATCCCGCGGGCTGGCCGATGGTTGTTGTCGATGAGATAGGCAGGCAACCCGGGCTCGATCCACCGGGCACCATGCAGAGCCGATGCCGAGAATCCCGCGAGCACGCCGCGTCGCCGCGACCGCAACCAGCCGGCCCTGGCCCGAAGGACCGCGGTGGGCCTGGTACCTCGTGGAATGTAGACGTCCCGATGGACCGCGACGAACTGCGTGCGCAATTCATAACGGGTCAATGCGCCTGCGCCGAGCGCCTCGCTGCCGATAAACGGTGCCCCCATGGGCGAAGTGTGGCCACCCCTACCGACAAGTGCGAACCCTCACACCTCGATCGGTGGATGCAGTCGATCCATCGTGTACTGCCGGTTTCGCCGGGCCGCCCACGAGCTGGCCGCAAGTGAGGCCGCGAGCAGCCCGGTGAGTACGAGGATGGCCACCCACAGCCGCGAGTCGACCCCGCCCACGATGACCTGGCGAAGTCCGTTGACGGCGTAGGTCATCGGATCCAGTGGGTGCAGGATCTGGAAGGGTTTGGCCGTGGTCTCCACCGGATAGATGCCGCCGGCCGAGACCAGTTGCAGCATCAGGAACGCCAGGGTGACGACGCGGCCGACCGATACGCCGAACAGCGCGTTGAAAGCCTGGATCAGCGCCAGGAAGGCGGCCGCCACCAGCACCAGGAACGCCACGGTCGCCAACGCGTATTTCGCGTGCAAACCCACCCCGAAATGTACGACGGCATACATCACCACCACCTGACTCACCGCGATCAGCAGTGCAGGCCAGTAGGAGGCCAACACCACCCGGAGCGCGCCCAATCCGTTGACCACCGGCCGGGATTGCAAGGGTTTCAACAGCATCCAGATGATCAGCGCGCCGATGAACAGTGCCAACGGCAGGAAGAACGGCGCGAAGCCGGTGCCGAACGTGGCGGCCTCATTGTGGGTCTCGATATCCAGCGCCACGGGTGCGGCCACGGTGCGGGCTACCTCGGTGCGCTGCTGCGGGGTCCACGACGGAACCTGGGTCGAGCCCTCCTTGAGCGCTGTGGCCAGTTGCCCGCTGCCGTCGCGGAGCTTCTCCGTGCCGTTGGCGAGTTCGCCTGCACCGTTGGACAATTGGTGTCCACCGTTGGCGAGCTGAACCAGTCCACCGTTGAGCGCCTGCGCCCCGCTGTTGAGCTGGTTCACCCCGTCGCGCAATTTGACGACGTCGGAGCGCAGCCCACCGTTGAGCGCCTTGGTGATGAACGTGCGCAACTTGCTCTTCGGATCTCCGAGCTCGTTCTCCAACTCGGATGCACTGTTGCGCAAGCGGATCAACCCGTCGTCGGTGGTGGGGTCGATACCGCGGGCGGCCAGCAGCCGCTGGGCGCCTGCCAGGAACTCGCCGGTGTCACGCACGGTCGGATCGGGACTGGCCCGCAGCAGGCCGACCGCCTGGTCCACGATCGCGGCCGCCTGGTTCTGATCGATGTTCAATGCGGCGATGCGGTCACTGGTCGAGCGGACCGCGCCAGACAGCCGTTGGGCGGCCAGGCCGACCTCGTCGGGATCCAGTCCGAGGTCGCCGACCCGGTCGAGCACCGTCACCAGAGGGTCGATCGCGGTGTTCACCGCCGTCGACAGCTGCCGGGTGCCTGCCGCCAGTTGCGCGGAGCCGTCGCGCGCGGTGACCAGACCCGCGGCCAGCGCGTCGGCACCGGTGGAGAGCTGGTGTGCACCGTCATCGGCGGCGGCGGTCCCGGCAGCCAATTGCTGCGCCCCGTCGGCGGCCTTCACCAGGCCGGCACCGGCATCGGTCAGCCCCGTGAGGACCGTGCCGACCGTGCGCTCGCCGATCTTGGCGTTGATCTGGTTGAGCACCTCCCGGGACGCGTTCTGCCCGATGATCGTGCCCAGGTAGTTGTTGGCGTCGTTGAAGGTGAAGCGGATCTTGGCCTGCTCCGGCGAACCGCCTGACGGCGACGCGATGTCGGCGCTGAAATCCCGCGGCAGCGTGATCGAGAAGTAGTACTTGCCGCTGGCCACGCCGTCGGCGGCCTCGGTCGCCGATACCTTGTGCAGCTGCAGCTGCCCGGAATCGATCAGGGCATTCGCCACCTCGTCGCCCGCTCTGACCTTCTGTCCCTGCGCGACGGCGCCCTGATCCTCGTTGACCAACGCCACCGGAACCTTGTTCACCTCGTTGAACGGGTTCCAGAACGCCCACAGGTACATGGCCCCGTACAGCAGCGGCATCAGGATGACGGTCACCAGCGCGATCCGCGGCATCGTCCCGCGCGAGAACCGCTTCAAGTCGGTGCCCAACGACATTCCGGCAAGCATGGCTACTCGCCACCTTTCTGCGCTGCGGCCAGTTCGGCCGGGGTGGTGTTGGGCACGGTCAGTTGCACCACCGCGGGATTGGCCACGCCGTTGACGGTCGTGGTGACGACGGTCTGCTGCTGCCCGAGCACGATGAGGCGGTCCAGCAGCACCTCGCGGCTGTGGTCCTCGGTGATGTGATCGAGATTGCCGACCACCAGCAGCGGCGGGGTCGAGGTGTTCGCCAGCGCGATGCGCAACAGAATCTGGTCGAGTTCGGTGAGCCCGTCGAAGTACTCGGTGAGTGACGGCAGGGGCCGCTCGCCGAACACCGGTGCGCACATCGTCACCAGGTCGTTCTCGTCGGCGCGCCGCACCAGCCGGTACCAGTCGGCGTCCCAGCGCCGCTGCTCGGTGACCAGGTCCCGCACGGTCACCGATTCGGCAACAGTGTCGATCTCGTCGATACCGGCCAGGGCCGAGTTCTTGAAGATGTCGGCCGCGCGGTGGTGGCCGAGCACGGTCAGCTCGCCACCGGCGGGGCGCATCCGGCCCGCCAGCGTCATCAGCAGGGCAGTCCTTCCCGAACCGGACGGCGCGACCAGTACGGTGACCCCGCCTGCGGGGATGTCGAGATCGATCGGGCCGTACACCGGACCCCACGGCCCGCGCATGGTGATGCCCCGTGCGGTGATCGCCGGTGGCTGTTGCTGATCCTCGTCGGAGTCGTTTGCCCCAGTCGATTCGGACATGGGCCAATCACAACACAACCACAGCCGAAAGTTCGCGATGGCATTCTGGGGTGGTGGAACCTCTGCTGCATTTCGCGGGGAACTTTTGGTGGCTGATCTTTCCGCTCGGCGGCATGATCGGCGGCGGGGTCAAGGCCGTCGCCGCTGCCAACGAGCGCCGCGCCGAGCGACGGCTGGAGCGCTACCGCATCAAGCAGCAGACCAAAGTGGAAATGGCCCGGGCCGCGGGAACCGCTCAAGCCACGGAGACGGTGTACCGCCGCGAGCTCGCGAAGCTGCTCGAACTGCACGACAACACCGACACGCGGTGGCTCGACTACGAGGTCGACATCGCCAAACTGCTCGACTTCCCGCTCATGACCGACATGCGCGAGCCGCTGACGATCGATTTTCACAAGGCGCGCAGCCGTGCCGATCTGCTGCGGCCCGAGAACGACGGAATTCTTGGCGACCGCGCCGCCCAACTCGAATACCGCGACGCCGTGCACGACTATGTCTCGGCGTTCGACATCGCCGAGGCCGAAGCCGTGCGCAGACGGCGCAGCGACTTCTCCGCCGAGGCACAGGAACGCCTCGGCCGTGCCCAGCAACTGCTGCGCCTGGCCTCTGACGACGGTGCGACACCACAGGAACGCCAGAACGCCTACACGCGGGCGCAAAAGGAACTCGACGGGCTGATCGTGCTGCCCGCCCGCACCCGGGCAGGCATCGAACGCGGGATCGCCGGCGAATTAGAGGCCTGAGCCTTACGCCTGAGCCAGCGCGGCCAGCAGCGCCACGCAGGTGATCAGGTCCAGCGGCAGCCGCAACAAACTGCGCCGGGCCCAGCGCAGTGCTGCAGCCTCGTCGACCCCGACCGGATCAGCCTTCTCGAAGGCCACTGCTTTCGGCACGAAGTCGACCAATGACCACACCCGCATCACGGTGTGGCTGACCAACGCGACCAGCAGTGCCGCGCGCACGTCGACGTCGCGCCAGGCCACGATCACCGCGATCACCAACACCACCTCGAACACGGTGTGCGCCGGAATCCAGAACCGCCGCCGGGAGATGCCGCCGTTGTGGGCCTGAATGATGCCGGGCCGCTTGGTCCAGGCCGGATCGACGACGAGAGTCTCGTAGATTCCACCGCCCAACACCACGCAGGCCAACAATGTCGCGGCGGCGATCAGCACGAGAGTCGGTGTCCCCACAGCTGCCGATTATTGCGGTTGCGCAACGATGGGCGCATGACGAGTCACCGTACGTATCCGCCTGGCGTCCCGTGCTGGGTGGATACCGACCAGCAGGACCCCGCTGCGGCGCAGGAGTTCTACGGCAGGCTGTTCGGCTGGACGTTCGAGAACGTGCTGCCTGAGGACGCCGCGGAGGCTTATCTCATCGCCACGCTGGACGGTGCGGATGTCGCCGCGATCGGGTCGGCGGACGCGGGCGACGAGATCGCCTGGAACACCTACCTCGCGGTCGACGACGCGGATCGCGCCGCGGCCGTGGTGACCGAGGCCGGTGGGGCGGTGACGAGCGGCCCTGCCGACGCAGGCCCGGGTGGCAGGCAGGCCGGCTGCACCGATCCGCGCGGCGCCCACTTCAAGCTGTGGCAGCCGAGGCGCCGGCTCGGCGCACAATTGGTCAACGTCCCGGGAACCTGGAACTTCAGTGACCTGCTGACCTCGGACGCCGAGGCCGCCACCGGCTTCTACGCGTCCGTGTTCGGTTGGGAATTCGATCCCTTCGGCACGTCGAAGATGATCCGCCGCCCCGGCTATGCCGACCATCTGGCGGCGACCATCGATCCGGACATCAAGAAGCGTCACGCCGAAAGCGGTATTCCACCCGGCTTCTCGGATGCGATCGGCTTCGTGGCCCGGCTACCCGAGCCCGAGCCGGACCACTGGCGGGTGACGTTCGCGGTGGCCGACCGCGACGATGCGGTCGCGTCGGCCGAAAAATTGGGTGCCGCGGTGGACTCCAGCGAAGACTCCGAATGGGCCAAGACGACGGCGATCGCCGATCCGCAGGGCGCGCGGTTGGTACTCAGCCAGTTCACGCCACCGGAGGCGTGAGGTCGAGCCGGTGCCGGGTGCGGTAGTACAGCACGACACCGGCGGCCGTCGTTTCGATCAACGCCAGCATCGTCGCCCACTGCATGAGGGTCGATGTGGGCACCGCGGCCCCCGGCCCGTGATGGTGGCCCGGACCGGGAATGTGCAACGCGATCATGGCCAGGTTCATCAGCGCCACGATCACCCACGCCCGCAACGGGCCCGCGACCCACAGCTCGTACGCACAGAACAGGCAACCGGCGGCCATCACGGCCAGCAACCCGCCGGACACCGGGTTGGGCGCATGGCCGAGCATCGTCGCGTGCAGGACGGCCGAGCACGCGGCCAGCACCGCACACGCCCGTCGCCCGATCAAAGACAAACGCTTCACACCCATATAGATCGCCTGTCGGGCCGAAACTAATCGATGCCGAGCAGCCGGGTGGTCTGTTCGCGCATCTCAACCTTGCGGATCTTGCCGGTGACCGTCATCGGGAATTCGTCGACGATGTGCACGTAGCGGGGGATCTTGTAGTGCGCGAGCTTGCCGGTGGCGAAGGCCCTGACGGCCGCGGCATCGAGCGGGGCACGGCCCGGTTTCATCCGGATCCACGCGCAGAGCTCTTCCCCGTAGCGCTCATCGGGTACGCCGATGACCTGCGCATCGTCGATGTCAGGATGGGTGTAGAGGAACTCCTCGATCTCGCGCGGATAGACGTTCTCGCCGCCGCGGATCACCATGTCCTTGATGCGGCCGACCACGCTGCAGTAGCCGTCGGGGCGCATCACGGCAAGATCCCCGGTGTGCATCCATCCGTCGGAGTCGATGGCCTGTGCGGTCTGCCCAGCACCAGATTTGCTCCTCGCGTGCGCGCCATCGCCCCAATAGCCCAACATCACCGAATAACCGCGGGTGCAGAACTCCCCGGGCTCGCCCCGTTCGACGGTGTCACCGGTGTCGGGGTCGACGATCTTGATCTCGACGTGTGGATGAGCCCGCCCGATCGTGGCGCTGCGCCGCTCGAGGTCGTCGTCGATCAGCGTCTGGCACGATACCGGCGAGGTTTCGGTCATCCCGTAACAGATCGCAACCTCGGCCATATTCATGTCGGCCACAACGCGTTTCATCACCTCGGTCGGGCACACCGATCCGGCCATGATCCCGGTCCGCAGGCTCGACAGGTCGAAGCGGGCGAAGTCCGGATGCCCCAGCATCGCGATGAACATCGTCGGCACGCCGTACACCGCGGTGCACTGCTCGGACTCGATCGCCGCCAACGTCTCACCAGGATCGAAGCCCGGCGCCGGGATCACGATGGTGGCACCGTGCGTGGTGACGCCGAGGTTGCCCATCACCATGCCGAAGCAGTGGTAGAACGGGACCGGGATACACAGCCGGTCTGCCGGGCGCAGCGCGATGCCCTCGGTGACGAAGAACCCGTTGTTGACGATATTGCGATGGCTCAGCGTGGCCCCCTTGGGGAAACCCGTTGTCCCCGAGGTGTACTGGATGTTGATCGGGTCGGTGTTCGCCAGACCGGCCGCCCGCTCACGTAGCTGCGAGTCGTCGACCTGCTCCTGGTGCAGTCCGTCCCAGTCCAGGGAGCCGAGGAAGATGATGTCCCGCAGCGCCTGGCAGTCCTGGCGGACCTCGGCCACCATGGACACGTAATCGGAAGACTTGAACGCCATCGCCGAGACCAGGGTGCGCACCTGGGACTGATTCAGCACGTAGGCCAGCTCATGGGTGCGGTACGCCGGGTTGATGTTGACCAGGATCGCCCCGATCTTGGCCGTCGCGTACTGCACCATCACCCATTCGGCGCAGTTGGGCGCCCAGATGCCGACCCGGTCCCCCTTATCTACGCCGAGCGCCATCAAACCCCGTGCCACCATGTCGATCTCGTTGTTCAGCTCGGCGTAGGTCCACCGTCGGCCGGAGGCGACGTCCACGAGCGCCTCGGCCGCGGGGTTCGCCGCGGTGATCCGCTCGAAGTTCTCGCCGATGGTCTCTTCCAGGATCGCGACATCCGTTGGGCCCGCGTCGTATGAGTTCATTCCACCAGATCCTCGTAGCGATATTCGGTCGAAATCGGTTCTCCCGCATGTGCAGCCGCATCTTCCCGCTTGCGCAGTTCGACCCGGCGGATTTTGCCCGAGATGGTCTTGGGCAGCTCGAAGAACTCGATACGCCGCACCTTCAGATACGGTGCGAGATGGTCACGGGCATAGGCCATGACCTCTTTTGCGGTGTCGGCGTTGGCTTCCCAGCCTTGGGCCAGCGTGACGTAGGCCTTCGGCACCGCCAACCGGGTGTCATCGGGTTGGGGCACCACCGCGGCCTCCACCACCGCCGGGTGCTCGATCAGCACGCTCTCCAGTTCGAACGGCGACACCTTGTAGTCGCTGGATTTGAACACGTCGTCGGTACGGCCGATGTAGGTGATGTAGCCGTCGGCATCGCGGCTGGCGACGTCACCGGTGTGGTAGTAACCGCCGGCCATGACCGCCTCGTTGCGGTGCGGGTCACCGAGATAACCGGTCATCAGGTTGCGCGGTCGGGTCGACAGATCCAGGCAGATCTCCCCCTCGTCGGCCAGTTCGCCGGTGAGCGGGTCGACGAGCACGACGGGCACCCCCGGCATCGGCCGCCCCATCGAACCGGCTTTCACCGGCTGACCGGGCGTGTTGCCGACCTGCAGGGTGGTTTCCGTCTGGCCGAAGCCGTCACGGATGGTCAACCCCCACGCGTCGTGCACCCGGGCGATCACATCCGGGTTGAGCGGCTCACCGGCACCCAGAACCTCTCGCAGCCCTTCCGGTTTGGCGCCCAGGTCAGATTGGATCAGCATCCGCCATACGGTCGGCGGGGCGCAGAACGTGTTGACGTTCGCGCGGCGCAACTGGTGCAACAGCGCGGCCGCGTCGAACCGGGTGTAGTTGTGGACGAAGATCGTGGCCTCGGCGATCCACGGCGCGAAGAAACAGCTCCAGGCGTGTTTGGCCCAGCCGGGGGAACTGATCGCCAGGTGAACGTCGCCCGGGCGCAGCCCGATCCACGCCATCGTCGACAGGTGGCCGACGGGATAGGAAACCTGCGAATGCTCAACCAGCTTGGGCTTGCTGGTGGTGCCCGAAGTGAAGTAGATCAGCATCGGATCGTCGACCGTGGTGGCGGCCTGGAATCGGACCGGCTCTACGGCGTGGGCCTCGGAGTACGTATGCCAGCCCTCGACCGGTGCACCCACGACGATGCCGGTGTAGTCACCGGCCACGTCGGCGAACTTCGCGGTATCCACGCTGTTGGCGATCACATATCGGGCGCCGCCACGGGAGATCCGGTCGGCCAGATCCGCCGGGCCGAGCGCTCCGGTGGTCGGCATGATGACGGCGCCCAGTTTGGCGATGGCCAGCATGGCCTCCCACAGCTCGACCTGGTTACCGAGCATGAGGATCACGCGGTCGCCCTTGGCGACGCCCAGATTCTGTAGCCAGGTGGCAATCCGGTCGGAGCGCCGCGCCATCTCGGCGAACGTGACCTGTTGCTCGGAGCCGTCCTCCTCGACGATCCACAACGCGGCGCGGTCGTTACCGTCGGCGATCACGTCGAACCAGTCGATCGCCCAGTTGAACGTGCCGGTCAGATGCGGCCACGCGAAGGTCTCGACGGCCTTGTCGTAGTCGGCGATGCTCTCGACGAGCTGGTCACGGGCCTCGCGGTAGCGGTCGGTGTTGGTCGCACTGACTGTCATGACAGCTATGCTCTACGTCACACTTGCCTCCCGCTACCCCCGAAAGTGGGTAATGCCATGCGCCACCCGCTGCTGCGGCCACGTGACGCCGACGCGGTGCGGTCTGAGCTGCGCCGGATGGCCGTCGATACGAGCCTGCCGCTGACTTTCGGCGGTGCGGTGCACGGCGATGCGCTGCTGCTCAGCGAGTTCTTCGGCACCAGGACCGGTGCCATGCGGGGCCTGGCGGTGCGCCCGAGTGCCGGGCTGGGCGGTGCGACGATGGTGGCCCAGCGGCCGCTATCGGTGCCCGACTATCGACGCTCGTCCACCATCACCCACGACTATGACGAGCCGGTGCTCTCCGAGGGCATCCGGTCGATCCTGGCCGTTCCGGTCGTGGTGGCAGGTGAGGCGCGCGCAGTGCTGTACGGGGCGCACCGCACCAGCGCGCCGATCGGCGACCGTACCGCCGCGGCCATGCTGGCCTCGGCACGGCGGCTGAGCCACGAACTGGCCGTGCGCGACGAGGTCGACCGCCGCATGCGGATGCGCGAAGCGCAGTTGGCGAATTTCGCGGCCGACCCGGCCGATACCGAGCAGATCCGCGCAGTGCACGCCGACCTGCGCAGGCTGGCCGCGGAGACGCCGGCGCTGAGCGGGCAACTGCGTGCACTCGCCGACCGGCTGGCCGCGGCGCTGCAACCCGAGCATCCGGCCGGGGCACCGCTGACCGCCCGCGAAACCGATGTGCTCGCCCAGGTGGCGCTGGGGTGCACCAATGCCGAAGCAGCACAGCGACTCTCGTTACGGCCGGAAACGGTGAAAAGCTATCTGCGCAGTGCTGCCGCCAAACTCGGGGCCCGCAACCGCCATGAGGCGGTGTCGAAAGCCCGGCGACTCCGTCAGCTGCCCTGACCGGCCGAGGTGAAGCTGACCGCCTCGATGCCGTGGTCGCGTGCATCACTTTGCGCCGTCGCGAGTTCAGCGGCGAGGTCCAGCGACCGGGCCATCAGCACGTACGCGACCGCTGATGCGAACAACCCGACGAACAGGGCGATATCCACATCGCCGATGGCACTGGCGACCGGGCCGGTGTACCAGACCGTGACCACGAACGGGATCATCGCGACAATCCCGATCGCGTAGGCCCCCAGGCCACGCCAGCCCCAGGTGCCGTAGATGCCGCCGCGCGGAACAAAGATCTCCCGAATCGCGTAGCGGCCCCGCCGGACCACGTAGTAATCCACCAGATTGACCGAGGTCCACGGCACCAACAGGTACAACAGCACCACCAGGAAGCTGCTGAAGTTCGCCAGGAATTCTCCGGTGCTGACCACCGCGCCGAGTAGGCCGGCCAGGGCGATGGCGGTGCACGCGGCCACCCGCAACCTGCGCGTCGGGGCGACCGCACGGAACGAGTCGAGGATCGTGATCAACTCGATCGAGGACGCGTAGATGTTGACCGTGATGACGGTGACCAGTCCGGGCAGCGCCGCGACGAGCAGCCACAGACCCGACCCTGGCAGGATGCCGTCGGCGGCCTCCCGGACCGCCTGTAGCGGTGACATGTCCGCGAACAGGGCCGCGACGAGGGCGCCCAGGGCCATCAGCCACGCGCCACCGACGAAAACCCCACTGTAGGTGTAGAACAGCGCCCGGCCCGGGCTGGTCTGAGGCGGCAGGTACCGCGAGTAGTCGGACACATACGGCGCCCACCCCAGCGCGTAGGCCGCCGCGGCGGCGAACTGAACCAGGAACGCAGGCCAGCTGAAGCCGGCGAAACCGAGCGCTCCGGCAGGCAGGTCCGAGGTGACCAACGCCGCGATCGTGAAGACACCGAACGTCGCCAGGAACAACCAGGTGAGCCAGTTCTGAATCCGGTGAATCCAGTGGTAGCCGTAGATCGCCAGCGTCAGCGCGAGTGCCGTGATGATCACGAACCACAGATTGCGCGCCTCGACCCCCGTGGTCAGGGTCAGCACGTCGCCGGCCAGGATCTGGTTGAAGATGTTGAAGCCGACGATGCTGAAAATGACGACGCCACAGATCACTACGACGCCCCGGTAACCGAACTGCGCGCGGGACTGGATCATCTGCGGCAAGCCCAGCTGCGGTCCCTGCGCGGAGTGGAATGCGGTGAACACCGTGCCGACGGCAGCACCCAGCACGATGGCCAGCAGTGAGGTCAGGAACGAGGCGCCCAGGGCAGCACCCACCATTCCCGTGGCCAGCGTGGTGAGGTTCGCATTCGACATGAACCACAGCGGGAACAGCATGGACGGTTTTCCGCGGCGTTCGCCGAGCGGAATCCAATCGATCGACTTCGACTCGATCGCCGGGGTGTCGGTGGGCATGTGTCTCTCGTTCCTAGTCAAGGCTCTCGGGGACGGTGAGATCCCCGTAGAGTTCGGGCCTGCGATCGCCGATGACGTCGTTGAACTCGCCGATCGTCTTGTCTCCGGTCAACTCCAGGACCGCGGTGGCGACAATCTCGCCGACCCCGGGCGTCGCCTGGATCCAGCCGTCGGCGCCGATGACGGCGGTGCCGTCGGTCCACCGGACGCCCCGCTCCTGCCCGCGGCGATCGGCGATCACCGTGGCAAGTTGTGACGAGCGCGCGGCCGCCATGGCCTGGATGATCTCCGGGGCACGTTCGCCGTCCGGCCGTGGCACCAACGGCCAGTTCACCGGCAGCGCGAGAACCTCGGCACCGCCGAGTGCGAGTCTCCTTGGCGTCTCCGGGAATTCGTTGTCGTAACAGATCGCCACACCGAGCCGGCAGACCGGTGTGTCGATGATCGTGCCCGCCTCGGGACCGGTGGCGAAGATCGTGGACTCGGCCGCCCACAGATGGGACTTCCGGTAGCAACCCAGGGCCCGACCGTCGCCGAACACGATGGCGGAGTTGTACAACAGTTCTCCGTCGACCTCGCAGAAGCCGACCACTGTCACCGCACCCTCGGGAACCGCGCCGGCCAGCGCGGTCAGCCGTTCGTCGTCGGCACGCAGGGCCAGCGATCGTGCCTCGTCGGCATCGGCGAAAACGTAGCCGCTGGTGGCGAGTTCGGGCAGTACGACCAGCTGCGGGCCGCACTGCTCGATCGCACACAATGCGGCGCGCACCCGTGCGAGGTTGCCGTCGAGATCGCCGATCCTGATTTCAGGCGTGACGGCCGAGACACGAATCGTTCTGCTCATCCGAACCTCCCGGCCGTCACCGGCTGACCGCCGGGGTGCCATCAAAAACGCCGCTGTGGCGGCCGATCTCATCGATCCTGATGGTGGCGGTGGCCTCATGGGCGGCCAGCCCCTCGAACGCCGAGATCCGCTCCACGGCGGGTGCGAGTTCGGCCGTGCCCTCGCGTGCGGCTCGCTGGTAGGTCAACGGTTTGACGAAGCGCGCCACCGAGAGCCCGGCGTTGTAGCGGGCAGTCTTGCCGGTAGGCAGCACGTGATTGGTGCCGGCGATGCCCTTGTCGGAGTATGCGACAGTGCTCCATCGCCCGAGGAACAGCGAGCCGTAGTTGTGCAGACGCTTGAGGTAGAAGTCGTCGTCGCAGGTGTGCACCTCGAGATGCTCCGGTCCCAGGACATCAGAGATGGCCGCGGCCTGGTCACGGTCCTGGGCGAGGATGACCGACCCGTAATCACGCCAGGCCGCACCGGCGACGTCTCGGGTGGACAACGTTTCCAGTTGCCGGTCGATGGCCGCGATGACGTTGCAGCCCAACGTCTCGGACGTGGTGATCAGGGCAGCAGGCGAGTTCGGCCCGTGTTCGGCCTGGCCCAGGAGGTCGGCGGCCACCCAGTCCGGATCGGCGGTGTCGTCCGCGAGCACCGCGACTTCGGACGGCCCCGCCAGCAGGTCGATCCCGACCCTGCCGAACAGCTGACGCTTGGCTTCGGTGACGAAGGCGTTCCCAGCGCCGACGAGCATGTCGACGGCGCCGTCACCGATCAGCCCGAATGCCATGGCGCCCAGCGCCTGTACGCCACCGATGGCGAAGACCTGGTCGGCTCGGGACAGGTAGGCCCCGTAGAGCACCGCCGGGTGCGCGCCGTGCTCACCTGAGGGCGGTGTGCAGGCCAGCACCGCAGGCACTCCGGCCGCCTTGGCGACCCCCACCGTCATGAACGCGCTGGCCAACAGGGGGAACCGGCCCGCGGGCAGGTAGGCGCCCACCCGGCCGACCGGGATGTACTGGACGCCGCCGCTCACCCCGGGGGCGAGTTCGATCTCGAAGTCGGTCATCCGCGCGCGTTGCGCCACCGCGAACCGGTTGGTGCGTTCGTAGCCCAATTCGAGCGCGGCCCGTACATCGGCGGGCAGTGTGTCGCCGCTCTTCCTGAGTTCGTCTGCACCGATCTCGAATGGACCCGACCAGCCGTCGAGGTCCTTGGAGTAACCGCGCACGGCGTCGATGCCCCTGCGCTCGATGTCTAGCAGCATCTGCGACACCCGCTCGACCACTTTGGGGTCACGTTGTGCGGGCGGGCCGTCAACAGCCGGCTTCTTCAGCCAACTGAACGGTCCGAGGGTGCGGGCTTCGTGGGTCGTGATCTGCATGTCGGCGACGCTAGGACGAATTCACCCAAAGGACTAGAGGGAGAACTCCTGCGGCAGCCACAGGAAAACCCTGTGGGTTAGGCGGTGCGCAGGTCAGCGGCAGCGCCGCGACACCAGTGGGACCACCTCGCCATCACCGGACGGCCCGGTTTCGAGGGTCTGCAACTCACGGATGGTGTCTTCGGCCAGCCGGGCGAACTCTCTGGTGGCGTTGGACAACGGGCGGCCGCGGTGCTGCGCCAGGGCGATGACGTCGTACAACGGTTCGGCGAACGGCGCGGTATGCAGGCCGGCGGGGAAGGCGCCGCCGTCGATGACGGCACCGCTGGCGATCGTATCGCCCACATTGCTCGCCACCAGTTTGAGTGCGGCCTCGACATGCTCGATCTCGATCATCGGTTCCAACCGCAGACCGGCCAGTTGCGCACGTTCGGCCAGCTGACGTCGGGTCGGATCCTTCCATCCGTAGTGGGCGTCGTAGAGCACCAGTTTGGCCGCGGCGAATTGTTGGATCGCAACGGGTTTCGCGGTGCGGGCCGGGTCGGCGCTGACGTAGAACACTTCGTCGCGCAGCAGCGGACGAACCATGAGGTCCTCGTCGTCGATCGGCAGGATCAACAACCCCGCCTCGATCTCACCGGCCTGGATGGCTGCCGCGGTCTCGGCGGAGTTCTGCCCGACCAGCCGGACACGCACCGCGGGATAGCGCATGTGGAAGGTCTGCACCAGGCTCGACAGCAGGTAGTAGTCGGCATTTCGCGGCACGCCGAAGGTTGCCGTTCCACCGCCGAGCGATCCGAGGGAACGCACGGCGTGCACGCCACCGTCGGCCGCGTGCACCGCCTGCTGCGCGTAGGGCAGCAACTCCTGACCGGCGGAGGTCAGGGCCAGCCGGCGAGGTCCGCGGACGAACAGTTGCGCATCGAGTTCCTCCTCGAGGCGGCGGACGAGTTCGGAGATCGATGCCTGCGCGACGGCCAGCGTGTCAGCGGCCGCGGTGAACGATCCCGACCGCTCAGCCTCCAGGAAGGCGCGAAGCTGGTTGAGCGTCGTCATGCCGCCGCCTCGACCATGGGATCACCTTATGCTTCGCGGCCCCGCCAGTTCCGTGGCGACGTGCCGTGCATCCGCCGGAACAGCCGGGTGAAATAGCTGGGATCGGGCATGCCGACCCGCTGGGCCACCGCACTGATCGGGAGGTCGGTTCCGGCCAGCAGGCTGCGGGCCTCGGCCATCCGCCGTTCGGTGATCCAGTCGCCGACGGTGCGCCCGGTGCGCCGGCGGACCACGGTGGTCAGATGCCCCGGCGTCAGACCGACGTCCCGGGCCACGCTGCTCAGTGACAGCGGCTCGCCGTGGCGGCGGTCGATCACGTCGAATACCTCGGCCAACAGCGGTTCTCCACTGCGCCGCAGGTCACCCACCACGTCGGCGGTGATCCGCGCCAGATCGATCAACAGCAGTGTCAGATGCGCCAGCGCCGCCTGCCGGTACCCCTCCTGTCGGGAGGCCAGCTCGGCGTCGATCGCCGCGATCGCGTTGTCCCACAAGTCCTGCCGCGATACCTCCAGGCGCAGCACCCCACCGGCGCGACCATGCAGGAAGGGAAACAACAGCGGGTGGGTGCGCCAGGCCGGCCATAGTGAGCGCCCATCCTCACCGAGAGCCGCGGGGTCGAAGAACACCCCGGCACCGGGTCCCTCGATGTGGGTCGGGTCGACGACCGCACCGGCGGCCGCCACGTACACCGCGCCTTCGGCCGGCGCGTACCACAGTGCCGGGAAATCGTGGATGTGCCTGCGTTGTTCGGGTGGGTGGTCGGCCGAACCCCGCACGACCGACACCGGCGGGATGTCCCGATCCGTCCGGTACTGGTACACCGGCACCCCGCCGCGATGTCGGGCCAACCGGGTGGGAACAGACATACCGCCAAAGATAGTCCTGGTTTCACCGACTATCGCCCAATTCATCCATGTCCAATCGGTAAATCATGGTAACCATGACCGATTATCATCCTGATTACCTTCCCGCCGCAGGCCGCGACGGGTTTCTGCCGGCGTACGACCAGCTGACCCGCGCGCTCGGGATGGGCGCGGCATACAACACCCTCATCTCCCAGGCAGAGCTCACCGGCAAGGTGCTGGAGATCGGCTGCGGCACCGGGAATCTCACCGTCCGGGCCAAGCTCGCCCAGCCCGGGGTCGAGCTGATCGGCTGCGATCCCGACCCGCTCGCCCTGGCCCGTGCACGGCGAAAAGCACAGGGATTGACCGGCATTCAGTTCGAGCGGGCCTATGCTCAGCGGTTGCCGTTTGCGGACGGCGAATTCGACCGCGTGCTGTCATCGATGATGCTGCACCATCTCGACCAGGACACCAAAGTCGCAGCGGCGGCCGAGATCGCCCGCGTGTTACGGCCCGGTGGCCGGCTGCACCTGGTCGACGTCGGTGGACACATGACCCGACAGGACGGTGTGGTCGCCCGGTACATGCTGCGTGGCCACCACATCAACGGAAACCTGGGTGACGCCATCCCCCGGCTGCTGAGCGATGCCGGCCTGGACTGCACCCAGGTGGCGACACAGCGTCGTCGACGGCTCGGCCGGCTGAGCTATTACCGGGCGGTGCGCACGTAGTACAAGATGGCTGGTATGGCCCAGATCAACCCATTCCGCATCGCAGTCCCCGACGCCGACCTCGACGACCTCAGGGCACGGCTGGCCCGCACCCGATGGCCCGAGGCCGAATGTGTCGACGACTGGTCCCAGGGCATCCCCCTGAGCTACACCCGGGAGCTGGCCGACTACTGGGCGGGAGAATACGACTGGCGGGCACGCGAAGCCGCGTTGAACCGGTTTGACCAGTTCACCACCGAGATCGACGGGCTCGATATCCATTTCATCCACCAACGCTCGCCGCGCGAGGATGCCTTCCCGCTGGTGATCACGCACGGCTGGCCGGGGTCGGTCGTCGAATTCCACAAGGTCATCGAACCGCTGACCGAGGCCGGATTCCACGTGGTGTGCCCGTCGCTGCCGGGCTACGGGTTCTCCGGAAAGCCGACGACCCCCGGGTGGGGAATCGACAAGATCGCCCGGTCCTGGGACACGTTGATGGCGCGACTGGGCTACGACCGGTACGGCGCGCAGGGCGGCGACTGGGGGGCGGCGGTGACGACGCAGATCGGGCGCAACGTCGGCGGTTGCGCGGCCATCCACGTCAACATGCCGATCGCCCAGCCACCGGCCGACCTCCGGGGCGAACTGCCAGAGGAGGTGCAGCAGGCGCTGGCCCGCGTGCAGTATTACCGCACGTGGGACTCCGGCTATATGAAGCAGCAGTCGACCCGGCCGCAGACCTTGGGGTACGGCCTGGTGGACTCCCCGGTCGGGCAGCTGGCGTGGATCGTGGAGAAGTTCTGGTCCTGGATGGACTGCGACGGCCATCCCGAAAACGTGCTGAGCCGTGACGAATTGCTCGACAACGTCATGCTGTACTGGGTCACCGCCTCAGCCGCCTCCTCGGCCCGGCTGTACTGGGAGAGCCACGACACCTTTGCCGGCGGGAAGCGCGTCGAACTGCCCACGGGAGTGGCGTCGTTCCCGATGGAAATCATGCGGGCGCCACGCGACTGGTGCGAGAACAACTACAACGTCACCCATTTCACGAAAATGGCACGCGGCGGGCATTTCGCGGCCTTCGAGCAACCTGAATTGTTCGTCGACGATGTGCGGACGTTTTTCGACACCGTCCGTTGACTTCCAGCAAATATGCCGACGGGGTCGTCGAAATCTTTGCTATTACTGGCTTGGTGGACTTCACACGCCCTCGGAGGAAAACCCTACTGACACGGGCACTCACCGTCGGCATGCTGTTGGTGATGACACTGATGCTGGGCGCACCCGCGGCGGTGGCTGACGGCATCGGGACCGACACCGACGTGCACGTCGCCCAGTCGCTCGGCGGCCGCGAGCTGACGGTGGTCATTCGCCGCGTCGGACCGGTGCTGGGGCCATTGCACGTGGACGTCGTCACCCATCGCGGCGACACGCCCGGCAGTTTGCAGCTGACCGCGACTGCGGCCGACGGTGCCCCCAGCACCGGACAGGTCAACCTCGGCCCGCCCGGCATCTACTCCACCACGCTCACCGTCGATCGGGCAGGACCGTGGGAACTGCTCGTCGATGACGGCCACACCGTGGCGCGGATCCCCTTCCTCATTCCCGCGCAGGTGGTACCCCCGTGGAAGAAAGCCAGTGATTACGGGTTTTTCGCCGCGGGCGGTCTCCTGATCGTCTCGCTGGCCGTGGCGTTGCGTGCGCGGCGCAACTGGACGGCGTTGATCCCCGCGACCGGCATGGTCGTCGCACTGACGGTGGCGGTGACCGGCGCGGTCCTGTCCGCGTACTCGCCACCGCCACCCCAACCCGGTCAGGATCTGGACCCGACCGCAGAGAACATTCGGGACCCCTACGCCAGAGTCGCAGCGAATTCGTTGAATCCGGTCGACTATTCGCGTCCGCCGGTCAACCTGGCAACGTCGCTGCGTGGGGCCGTGATGGAACTGAACCTGATCGACTCGTCGACCGGGCGCCCCGTGGACGATCTGCTCATCCATCACGGCGCGCTGATCCATCTCATCGTCGTTTCGCCCTCCGGCGACATGTCGCACCTGCATCCCGTGCGGGTCGCGCCGGGTCGTTACGAAGTTCAGTTCCACCCCGCCGAACCCGGCACCTATGCCATCGCCGCCGAGATCGCGCGCCGCGGCGGTGGCGTGCAACTCGTCCGCGGCTCGCTGGCGGGCCGCCCGGTCGACGCGCCGCCTCGCGCCGAAACCCTTTCGGTGGGCGATATCAGCGTCACGGCCGCACCGGCAGGAAGCCCCAGCAGCATCCGTGCCCGGTTCGGTGATACCGCCGACCTGCAACCGTGGCTCGGCATGGTCGGACACATGATGGTGATCGGACCACTGCCCGACACCGCCGATATCGGTGAAAGCGCACTGACAGCACCGGTTTGGTCACACGCGCATGCGATGGTGCCGCCGGCTCCCGGTGCCGCAGGTGGTCAGCCGGACGAATCGGTGGCCCGGTACGGACCCGAGATCGACTTCACCTACACGTTCGCGCTGCCCGGCCGATACAAAGTGTGGGTACAGACCGAACGCGACTACGCCATTCTCACTGCGCCAACAGAAGTCGAGGTTCCGTGAACCGCAATCGCATACTGATCGTGATCGCCGTGGTCGCCGCCGTCGTCGGCGCCGGGATCTGGTTGCTGTGGCCGAAACCCGCCGCACCCCGCGTCACCGCGGCGGCGGGACCGTATCTGGTGCGGCTCAGCGGCGAGTCGCCCACGGTCGGGGTCAGCCCGCTCACCGTCGAGATCTCGGGCCGCGATGGTGCGCCACCGACCCCGGACACGGTCACCTTCGAGCCCGCCATGCCCCAAATGGGCCATGCCACAACACCCGTGGTGGCGTCCGCGGAAGGCAACGGCCGGTACCGCGGGGACATCGACCTGTCGATGCCGGGACAATGGGAGATCACCGTCCGCATCGCGACCGGCGGGCAGACCCACAACGCAGTGCTGAGCATCACCACCAACGGTTAGGAAGGCGACACGTCATGACGAGTGCGGATTCGCGCGGCAGGCTACCGGCGTTCGTGATGCTGGCAGGCACGTTGATCTCGTTGTCCGGGTTGACCTGGGACATCAATTGGCACAACGATGTCGGGCCGGACAGTTTCTTCACCCTGCCGCACCTGTTCGTCTATTCCGGCGGTGCCATCGCCGGGCTGACCAGCCTGGTCATGGTGTTGCGCGCCACTGCAGGCCAGCGCAACGGTCAGCAGCCCGATCCTGCCGTCGGCGGCAGGGCGTTCAAGGTGCTCGGTGTGTTCTCCGCGCCGACCGGCTACCTGGTCGGAGGGATCGCCGCCGCGTCGTTCCTGCTGTACGGGCTGTGGGACGAATGGTGGCACGGCCTGTACGGATTCGACGTCACCATCGCCTCCCCGCCGCACCAGGGCTGGCTGACCTCGATCTGCGTCACGATGATCGGCACCGCGATCGTGTTCGCCGCTGCGCGCGAACATACCTGGGGGCGTTGGGGATTCATGATCGCGATCGCGGCCTTCGGATCGTATGCGGCCATCACCAGCACTGCGTTGGCCGATATCAACCTGGACACCGCGATCGACTGGTTCACCGTCACCTGGGTGAGCATCCCGCTCGTGTGCGTCCTGATCGGCTCGCAGGTGGTGCCGCGCGGCGGGGCGATGGGCACCGGCGCGGTCACCCTGCTGCTCAACCTCATCACCTGGTCCTTCGCGGAGTGGGCCGTCGGCTGGTACGCCGAACTGCAGCACCTCGCGCTGCGCGATTTCGTCGAGTTGGCCTTTCCCGTCGACATGCTGCTGATCCCTGCGATGGTCTTCGTGTTCGGCCTCCTCGTCGAGTTGGTGTTGCACTTCAGGAACGCCAACGCCTGGCTGCTGGCCTGCTCCGGTGCAGTCGGCGCGATCGTGATCACCTGGTGGATCAGTTCCGGGACAAGTTCTGAGGGCATCGAAGGCGCGGCGCCGGGCGAACACACCACCAGCGTCGCACTCACCTGCATCGCGGCCGGGGCGCTCGCCGCCGTGTTGGGCGGCGCCACCTGGCGTTTGGGGCGCGCGCTGCGTTCCTCGAACGCCGTGGCTCCCGAGCGCACCGAGGCGGTCTCGGCATGAGGGCCAGACCCGCTGTACGGGCGCTTTTGGCGATGCTGTGCGCCGTCACCCTCGCGATCGGTTCCGCGCCGGCTGCGGCCGCCGATCCGCTGGACTATGTCGTGCACACCGAGCACGTCCAGGCCGGGCCGTATCCGGTGACGGTCGGTTTCACCGTCTGGCCGCTGCGCGCCATGCAGTCACTGGATTTCACGTTCGAGCCCGAAGGCGGTATCGCCGACAAGTCCGGGACCATCGCCGCGATCGCGCCCGACGGCAGGACCGATGTCGATCGGCTGGCCCGGCACCCCCGTAACCGCGACGTGTGGGGACTCGATGTGCAGTCACTGGACTCGGCGGGCACCTGGACGCTGCGGTTCACCATTGACGGCCCGCAGGGCGAAGGCACCGGCGAGCTTCCCGTCGACGTGCTCAAACAACCCGGGCCGCCCCTGCCGCTGAGCTGGGCGATCGGACTGGTGCCGCTCACGCTGACCCTGGTGTTCTTCGGGGTGGTGTGGGTGCGTACCGGCCGGCGCCGCACCGAGATCAACGCAGTGGCGCCAAAATCGCACTGAGATCGACCATTTCGATGCTTTCGGCGCGAGGCCACCTACGCCAGCGAGTCCACCCAGGCCCGGTGTAGTGCGGCGTAGTGACCGCCGGTGCGGCCGACGAGTTCGCCGGGCGGACCGTCCTCGACGATCTGCCCGTGTTCGAGCACCAACACCCGGTCGGCGATCTGCACCGTGGACAGTCGGTGGGCGATCACCAGTGCGGTGCGGTCCGACAGCACCGTCTCCAACGCGCGCTGCACCATGCGTTCGCTCGGAACGTCCAGCGACGAGGTGGCCTCGTCGAGGATCAGCACCGCCGGGTCGGCCAGGAATGCCCGCGCGAACGCCACCAGCTGGCGTTGGCCCGCCGACAGCCGACCACCGCGCTTGGCCACGTCGGTGTCGTACCCGTCGGGCAGCGCGTCGATGAACCGGTCGGCGCCCACCGCGGCCGCGGCCTCACGGACCTGTGAGTCGGAGGCATCGGGGCGGCCGAACCGGATGTTGTCGGCGACGGTGCCCTCGAACATGAAGTTCTCCTGCGTGACCATCACGACGTGGCGACGCAGTTCGGACTGGGACAGGTCCCGGACGTCGACGCCGTCGAGTCGCACCGCGCCCGACGTCGGGTCGTAGAAGCGCGCAATGAGCTTCGCGATCGTGGTCTTACCCGCCCCGGTGGTGCCGACCATGGCCACGGTCTGGCCTGCAGGCACCTCAAGCGTCAGGTCGGGTAACACCGGACGGCCGGACGCGTAGGCGAACTGCACGTCGTTCAGCGCGACCTCACCGCGGACATCGGTCAGCGTGACCGGGTGCGCAGGATCGGAGATGGCCGGCCGCTGGGCCAGCACACCCGCCAGTTTCTCCAGCGCCGAGGAGGCCGACTGGAAGGTGTTGAAGAACTGCGAAATCTCTTGCATCGGTTCGAAGAACATCCGCAGGTACAACAGGAACGCCGCCAGCGTCCCGATCGTCATCTGACCGCCCAGCACCCGGTAACCGCCGTAGAGCAGCACCACACCCGTGGTCAGGTTGCCGACCAGCTTCACCCCCGGCATGAAGATCGCCAGCAGCTTGAACGTCTTCTCGTTGATCTCGCGGTAACCGTCGGCGATGTCTTCGAAGATCTCCTGGTTGCGCGGCTCACGTCGGTAGGCCTGCACGGCCTTGATGCCGGTCATGGTCTCGACGAACTGGACGATCACCAGCGCGGCGCTCTCCCGCACCAGGCGGTAGGTCTTGGCCGACTCATTGCGGAACCACCACACCAGCGCCACCAGTATCGGGAAGGCCACCAGGCACATCAGGCCCAGCTGCCAGTCCAACGCCACCAACAGGATTGCCGTGCCGAACAACGTGAGCACCGCGGTGATCAGGCTGTCGAACCCGGTTTCCAGCATGTCCTGGATGGCCTCGACGTCGTTGGTGGACCGGCTCACCACCCGGCCCGAGGTGTACCGGTCGTGGAAGGCCACGTCGAGCCGCTGGAAATGGCGGAACACGCGCCGGCGCAGCTCCAGCAGCACCTTCTGCCCCATCCGGCCGGACCGGCGCAGGAAGACCATCCGGCTGACGGCCTGGACGAGCACCACCACACACAGCGTGCCGACGATGAGCATCAGCTCGTGGGCGGGGCCGCCCTCGATGATCGGCGGGATGCCATGGTCGATGCCACGCTGCACCAGCAGTGGAACAGAGAGCCGGGCAACGTTTTCCACGATGACCACGAGCGCCAGCACCGCGACGGTCCAACGGTACGGGCCCAGCAGCGAGCCGAGCAGCGCCCTGGCCTCACGACGCCGCGGCACGCTCTCGTCGATGGGCAGGCCCTCGTCCTGCTCATCCCTGACGCGCCCGCGCCATTGCACTGAAGTCATTTCGCTCCTCGCGTGCGCGGTGTCATTTCGCTCCTCGCGTGCGCGGTGTCATTTCGCTCCTCGCGTGCGCGGTGTCATCTGCGCTGCACCTCCGCATAACCCGACTCATCGACATGCTCAACGGCCGCGCGCTCATCGTGCACGCGCCGCAAGCGCGCCACGTCCTCCTCTTCTTCCCAGTCACAACTGCGTTCGGAGTGGTCGTCGAGTTCGTCGTCGGCAGCCAGCAGGTAGCGGTACCGCGGCACCCGAGCCAGCAGGTCGGCATGCGTGCCGATATCGGTGATGGTGCCGGTGTCCAGCAGGGCCACCTTGTCGGCGAGCAACACCGTCGACGCCCGGTGCGCCACGATGATGCCGGTCACCTGAGTCACCTGCCCATCTGCTCCTCGCGTGCGCAGCACCCGGCCCAGCGCCTCGGTCACCACCGCCTCGGTGTGCACGTCCAGAGCCGACAGGGTGTCGTCGAGCACCAGGATCCGCGGTGCGGCCAGGATGGCCCGCGCCAGCGAAAGCCGTTGCCGCTGACCACCGGACAGGCTCATCCCCTGCTCGCCGATGCGGGTGTCCAGACCGAACGGCAGGTCGTAGACGAACTGGGCCGCCGCGATCTCGACGGCCTGTGCCAGTTCGTCCTCGGTTGCCTCGGAACGTCCGAGACGCAGATTCTCGGCGACCGACATCGAGAACAGCGTCGGATCCTCGAAGGCAGTGGCCACCGTCCGGCGCAACGCGGACAGGCTCAGCTCGCGAATGTCCTGCCCGTCGATGAGGATCTGGCCCTCGGTGACGTCGTACAGGCGGGACAACAATGAAGCGAGCACCGACTTGCCCGAGCCGGTGGACCCGACCAGCGCCAGCGTCTCCCCCGGCTCGACCGTGACATTGACATGACGCAGCGCCCACACGTCACTGTCGGGAAATCTGAACCCGACATCGCGCAGCTCAAGGCGACCGCCGCGGGGAGCGTCGGTCTGCGGGCCGTCGACGATTTCCCTGGGCGCATCGAAGATCTCGGCGATCCGGTTGGCCGCGGTGAACGATTCCTGCGTCATCGACAACAGGAATCCGAGCGAGGCGATCGGCCACACCAACGACAGCATCATCGTGATGAAGGCGACCAACGTGCCCATCGTGACGTAGCCGTGGCCTGCCGCGTAGGCGCCGAACCCGAGCACCACGATCAGCGTGAGGTTCGGGATGACTTCCAGCAGCGTCCAGAACTTCGCCGATACGCTCACCCGGCTGACCTGGGTGTCGTGCAACTGGGTGACCTGCTCGTCGAACCGGTCGAACACATAGTCCTCACGGCCGAACGACTTGACCACCCGCAGGCCGAGCGCCGATTCCTCGACATGTGTTGCCACATGGCCGGTCTGGTCCTGGGCGAGCCGGGACAACCGGGTGTACTCCCGCTCGAAGTGCAGCACGGTCGCGGTGATCGGCGCGATCGACACCAGCACCACCACGCCCAACGGCCAGTACATCGCCAGCAGGATCGCGGTCACCACGGCGATCTGCAGACCGTTGAGAATCAGGAACACCAGCCCGAAGGACAGGAACCGGCGGATGGTGGACAGATCGTTCATCACGCGCGACAGCAGCTGACCGGACTGCCACCGACCGTGGAAACTCATCGGCAGGATCTGCAGCCGCGCATAGAGATCCTTGCGGATATCGGCCTCGACACCCATTGTGGCGCGCGACACCAGCCAGCGCCGGATGAACCACAGCACCGCCTCGGTGATTCCGATACCCATGGCGGCCGCGCCGAGCACCCACAGCCCGCGCTCATCCCGGTGCTGCACCGGTCCGTCGATGACGGCCTTGGTCATCAGCGGGATCGACACGGTCGCGGCCAGGCTGATGATCGCGACCACCACCATGGAAACCCAGCGCACCCGGTACGGCAGCAGGTAGGGCAGCAACCGCCACAGATCCGAGCTACCCCGAATCCGCGCCGGTCGCGGAGCGATCGCCGGCGCGGAACGAAAAGCATCTCTTACAGGTTCAGCCACTGGTTCTCAATATTCCCAGGTCGGGCAAACGAATAACGTCACGCCACTTTCGCGTCGTCGGCGAACTGCGTGTAATACAGCTCGGCGTAGCGGCCGTCGCGGGCCAGCAACTGCTCGTGAGTGCCGCGCTCGACGATGCGCCCGTCTTCGACGACGAGGATGAGGTCGGCGGCCCGGACCGTGGACAGCCGGTGCGCGATGACCAGTGAGGTGCGGCCGGCCAGCGCCTCGGCGAGAGCGTGCTGCACGGCGGCCTCCGACGCAGAGTCCAGCGATGCCGTCGCCTCATCCAGCACCACCACCCGTGATCGTCCCAGCAGCAGACGGGCGATCGTCAACCGCTGCCGCTGCCCTCCGGACAGACGGTAGCCGCGCTCACCGACAACCGTGTCCAACCCGTCGGGCATCTCGGCCACCACATCGGCCAACCGGGCCCGCCGCAGCGCCTCCCACAACTGGTCATCGGTGCTGTCGGGCGCGGCCAACATCAGATTCGCGCGGATCGACTCGTGGAACAGGTGCCCGTCCTGGGTCACCATGCCGACGGTCTCTTTGAGCGACTCGAACCGCAGGTCGCGCACGTCCACCCCGTCGAGCTTGACCGAACCGCTGACGACGTCATAGAGCCGGGCCACCAGCGAGGCGACCGTCGACTTGCCCGCACCCGAGGATCCGACCAGCGCGACCATCTGACCAGGCTGCGCGGTGAACGAGATCCCGTGCAGCACCTCGTCACCACCACGGTCGTCCAGCACCGCGACCTCCTCCAACGAGGCCAGCGACACCTTGTCGGCCGACGGGTAGGCGAACCGCACGTCGTCGAACTCCACGGAGACCGCCCCCTCGGGGACCTCGACGGCATCGGGCTTCTCGGCGATCAGCGGCTCCAGATCCAGGACCTCGAAGACCCGCTCGAAGCTGACCAGCGCACTGGCGATCTCGACACGGGCATTGGCCAGCGCGGTCAGCGGCGCGTACAGCCGCGTCAGCAGCAGCGCCAGCGAGACCACCGCACCGGCCTGGAGCTGCCCGCCGATCGCCAGCACGCCGCCCAGCCCGTACACCAGGGCCAGCGCCAGCGCCGACATCAGCGTCAGCGAGTTCATGAACGTCGACTGCAACATCGCGGTGCGCACACCGATGTCGCGGACCCGATCGGCGCGCAGCGCGAACTCGTCTGATTCGCGGGCCGGGCTGCCGAACAGCTTGACCAGGGTGGCCCCCGGCGCGGAGAAACGTTCGGTCATCTGGGTGTTCATCGTCGCGTTGTGCGCGGCCGACGCACGGGACAGCTCGGCCATCCGGGCGCCGATACGCCGCGCGGGCACCACGAACAGCGGCACCAGCACCAGCGACGCCAGCGTGATCTGCCACGAGATGCTCACCATCACCACCAGCGTCAACGTCAACGTGACGATGTTGGACACGATGCCCGAGAGGGTGTCGGAGAACGCCCGCTGCGCCCCGATCACGTCATTGCCCAGCCTGCTCACGAGCGCGCCGGTGCGGGTCCGGGTGAAGAACGCGACCGGCATGCGCTGCACGTGGTCGAACACCGCGGTCCGCAGATCCAGGATCAGGCCCTCCCCGATGTTCGAGGACAGCCAGCGGGTGATCAGCGACACGATGGCCTCGCCGAGCGCGATCACGGCGATGACGGCGGCCAGCATGACCACCACCGACGGGGCACCGCCGCCGGTGATCTCGTCGACCACACGGCCGGCCAGCACGGGCGTGGTCACGGCCAGCACCGCACTGAGCACGCTGACCGCGACGAACGCGCCCAGCCTGCGGTGGTGACGCCCGGCGAACCGCCAGATCCGAGCCAGCAGCCGACGGTCCGCCAGCGCACGAAGATCGCCACCGCGCGCGTGCGTCTGCCGGTACAGGGTCTGCCTGGCCACCGATTCCATACTCATGAGCCTCACCGTAAAACCTGAACAAATATTGAGGTCAAAGACTTCCCGGGCGCCTGCGCGATTCGTCGTTGTTCATACGGCAAGATGGCGGCATGGACAGTGGAGTGGCCTCGCCCCGAGTGCTCGTGGTCGACGACGACCCCGATGTTCTCGCGTCGCTGGAACGCGGGCTCCGGCTGTCCGGGTTCGACGTGTCGACCGCCGTCGACGGTGCCGAGGCACTGCGCAGCGCGACCGAGACCCGCCCGGACGCCATCGTGCTCGACATCAACATGCCCGTCCTCGACGGCGTCAGCGTGGTGACCGCGCTGCGCGCGATGGACAACGACGTACCGGTCTGTGTGCTGTCGGCGCGCAGCAGTGTCGACGACCGGGTGGCCGGGCTGGAGGCCGGGGCCGACGACTACCTGGTGAAGCCGTTCGTGCTGGCCGAACTGGTGGCCCGGGTCAAGGCGCTGCTGCGCCGGCGCGGGGCCTCGGCGACGTTCTCCTCGGAGACCATCCAGGTCGGGCCGCTGGAGGTGGACATCCCCGGCCGCCGCGCCCGCGTCAACGGCGTCGACGTGGACCTGACCAAACGCGAGTTCGACCTGCTCGCGGTGTTGGCCGAGCACAAGACCGCGGTGCTCTCGCGGGCACAACTGTTGGAGCTGGTGTGGGGCTACGACTTCGCCGCCGACACCAACGTGGTCGACGTGTTCATCGGATACCTGCGCCGCAAGCTGGAGGCCGGCGGCGCGCCCCGGTTACTGCACACCGTGCGCGGCGTCGGTTTCGTGCTGCGAACTCAATGAGCCCGCAATAACCGTCATGAGCCTGCTCACCCGGATCTTCCGCCGCACCCCGTCGTTGCGGACCCGGGTGGCGTTCGCGACGGCCATCGGCGCGGCCATCGTCGTCGTGATCGTCGGCACCATCGTGTGGGTCGGCATCACCAACGACCGCAAGGAACGACTGGACCGCCGCCTGGACGAGGCGGCCGGGTTCGCCATCCCCTTCCTGCCGCGCGGGCTCAACGAGATCCCGCGCTCCCCCAATGATCAGGACGCGGTGATCACGGTGCGCCAGGCCGGGGACGTCACCTCGAACTCGTCGGTGGTGCTGCCCGAGCTGCCGGTGGGCTACGCCGATACCTACATCGACGGCGTGCGCTGGCGCGTACGCACGGTGGAGATCCCCGCGCCCGGACCGATGTGGGTGGCCGTCGGCGCCACCTACGACGCCACCATCGCCGACACCAACAACCTGCACCGCCGGGTCATCGTGATCTGTGTCTTCGCGGTGGGCGCATCCACCGTGCTGGGATGGGTGCTGGCCGCGCTCGCGGTACGGCCGCTGCGCCGACTGGCCCAGCAGACCCGCCAGATCGACGCGGGTGACGAAGCCCCCGACGTCGAAGTGCGCGGAGCCACCGAGGCCGTCGAGATCGCCGACGCGGTCAACGGCATGCTGCAGCGCATCTGGTCCGAACAGGGCCGCACCAAGGCCGCGCTGGCCTCGGCACGCGATTTCGCCTCGGTGTCCGCCCATGAACTGCGCACCCCGCTGACCGCGATGCGGACCAACCTTGAGGTGCTCTCCACGCTGGACATGCCCGACGAGCAACGCAAAGAGGTCGTCGACGACGTCATCCGCACCCAGTCGCGGATCGAGGCGACCCTGGGCGCGCTCGAGCGGTTGGCGCAGGGCGAGCTGAGCACCACCGACGACCACGTGACGGTCGACATCACCGATCTTCTCGACCGCGCCGCACACGACGCCATGCGGATCTATCCCGACCTCGACGTGTCCCTGGCGCCCGCGCCCACCGTGATCATCGTCGGGCTGCCGACCGGGCTTCGGCTGTCGGTGGACAACGCGATCGCCAATGCCGTCAAACACGGCGGCGCCACCCGGGTCCGGCTTTCGGCGGTCAGTTCCCGCGAAGGCGTGGAGATCGCCATCGACGACAACGGCGTCGGGGTGCCCGAGGAGGAGCGGGCGATAGTCTTCGACCGGTTCTCCCGCGGGTCGACGGCATCGCGCCTTGGCTCGGGACTCGGCTTGGCGCTGGTCGCCCAGCAGGCCGAACTACACGGCGGCACAGCAGCTCTGGAAGCCAGCCCACTCGGCGGGGCACGCCTGTTGTTGCGGCTGCCCGGCCCCAGCTAAGTCTCGTCGGACTCCGGCTCACGGCCGGGCGCGCCGTACACCGGAACCTCCCGCGTGACCCTGCGGACGGTCAGTGCCAGCGTCAGCACCAGTCCCAGCACGAACGCCAGAACCATCAACCACCAGTTCACGTCACTCACGACCGTGCTCCGATCTCGCGGGACCCGGGCATCTCGGCGAGTGCTTCATCTTCGCTGGTGCGCTTGACCCCGACCACCGACACCAACCAGGCGACCAGCGAACCCACCACGAACGCGAGCAGGTACCACAACCACTGCATGACAAAGTCCATGTCGAATCTCCCTAGTTCACCGTGTGGCCGGTCACGGTGACACGCGAATGTTGTTGGTGATCCGGATGTTCGGCCACGCCGCCCGGACAGCCGCCTCGACCGCTGCCTTGGCCTCCTCGGTGGCCGCTGTTCCGTTCAACGTCACGGTGTCGCCGTCGAAGTTGAAGTCGAAGTCGGGGATGCCGGCTGCTGCCGCCCCGAACACCGCGCCCAGCCCATTGACATCCGGTGTGCGGACGCCGGACTTGACGCTCAGATTGTCGATCAGATTCACATCCGGGCCGAACTGGGCCCGCAAGGAGTCCAGTAGCGCCGTTTTCGCCGCATCGTCGGGCAGGTCGCCGGTGAGCGTGATGTCGTTGCCGTTACGGACGACCGACAGCGGCGCGAAATTGAGATCGACCGCATTATTGTTGGGGGCGTTCGTATCTGACGCCGCACTGCCCGGGGCATTTTCGCCGGGAGCGCTCAACGTCGCAGAAGGATTGACGGCGGGTAACGTGAGATCCGCGTCGTCACCGGACCGGTCGGTGGCGCCCCAGCCGATCAAACCCAGCAGCAATGGGACGGCAATCAGCGCCACCAACCAGACGAGTCCCGGGGGCCTGCGATAAAGCTTTGAGGCCGTCCGCCAGTCGGTGATTGTGCGAGTTTCGTCGTCTGAACTCGACATCGTGGCGCTCCTGAACGTCGACTGAAAAGTGAGCGGTCAAGCATTGAAAACGTAGCAGTTGACCACTGCAATGTTGTCGACTCGAAAAAACGGGCGCCAGGCGAAGCCCTTAGCCCGTGGCCAGCAGATCGATGACGAAAATCAATGTCTTGCCCGACAACCGGTGGCCGGATCCGGCAGGACCGTAGGCCTGTTCCGGTGGAATGACGAGTTTGCGGCGGCCACCCACACGCATCCCCGGAATGCCGTCCTGCCAGCCCTGAATCAGTCCACGCAGCGGGAATTGGATGGATTCGCCACGGTTCCAGGAGCTGTCGAACTCCTCACCGGTGTCGTGCTCCACGCCGACATAGTGGACCTCGACGGTTCCGCCGGGTACCGCCTCGGCGCCATCGCCGACCACCAGGTCGGTGATCACGAGTTCGGTGGGCGCCGGACCGTCCGGAAATTCGATCTCTGGTTTTGTACTCACCGGACCAACCGTAGTCGGGCAGACTGGTCGGGTGGCCAAAGACCAGGACATCCTCACTGAAGTTCACCGCCTCGTCGCCGAGGAGCAGGAACTCCGGACCAAACTGCAACGCCGCGAGATCGATGTGACCGAGGAGCGGGAACGACTCAGATCTGTCGAGGTGGCCCTCGACCAGTGCTGGGATCTGTTGCGGCAGCGGCGGGCGTTGCGCGATACCGGTCAGGACCCTCAGGAGGCCCAGGTGCGCCCGGCTGACGAGGTCGAAGGCTATAAGAACTGACCGGCTGAGTCAGCGATGAACGAATCCCGGCTCGATGCCGTCATCGTCGGCGGCGGGCACAACGGTTTGGTGGCAGCGGCCTACCTGGCGCGCGCGGGGCGCCGGGTCCAGGTGCTCGAGCGACTGGACCATGTGGGCGGCGCCGCGGTATCGGCACACACGTTCGACGGCGTCGATGCCCGGCTGTCCCGGTACTCCTACCTGGTCAGCCTGCTGCCCCGGCGCATCATCGAGGATCTCGGCGCACGCATCCGACTGGCACGGCGGCGGTATTCGTCCTACACACCTGATCCGGCCACCGCGGGCAGGACCGGCCTTCTGATCGGCCCGAACTCCACTTTCGACGCCATCGGCGCGGGTGCCGACGCCGCAGGCTTCGCCGAGTTCTACCGGCGTGCCGCGCTGGTCACCGAGCGCATCTGGCCGACGCTGCTGCAGCCGCTGCGCACCCGCGACGAATTGGGCCGCCACGTGGTTTCAGGGCAGGGCGAGGAGGCCGCCACCGTGTGGGAGTCGCTGACCCGACGACCGATCGCCGAGGCGATCACCGCCGCGGTGAGCCACGATCTGGTGCGCGGCGTGGTGGCGACCGACGCTCTGATCGGAACCTTCGCCGACACCGACGATCCCTCGTTGATCCAGAATGTGTGCCTGCTGTATCACCTGATCGGAGGCGGCACCGGCGACTGGGATGTCCCGATCGGCGGCATGGGCGCCGTCAGCGGCGCCCTGGCCGCCGCCGCAACCGGGTTCGGTGCCGAAATCATCACGGGTGCAGACGTTTACGCGATCGATCCGGACGGCGAGGTGCGCTACCGCCAGGACGGCGCGGCACGGCGCGTGGTGGCCGAACACGTGCTGGCCAATGTCACGCCCGCGGTGCTGGCGGAGCTGCTCGGTGAACCCGCGCCCGAAATCACCCAGGGCGCACAGGTGAAGGTCAACCTGATGCTGCGGCGACTCCCCCGGCTGCGCGATGACGGCGTGACGCCCGAGCAGGCATTCGGCGGCACGTTCCACATCAACGAGGGCTACACGCAACTCGCCGACGCGTACCGGAGTGCGGCGGCCGGGCGGGTGCCCGATCCGCTGCCGTGCGAGATCTACTGCCATTCATTGACCGACCCCAGCATCCTGTCCGACGAGCTACGGGCCGCCGGCGCCCAGACGCTCACGGTGTTCGGGCTGCACACCCCCCACGCACTGGCGGTCGGCGACCCGGACCGGACACGTGACCGGCTGACTTCAGCGGTGCTGAACTCACTGAATTCGGTTCTGGCCGAACCTGTTCAGGACGTACTTATGGAGGATGGCGCAGGCCGGTTGTGCATCGAGACCAAGACCACCGTCGACCTGGAGCGGGCACTGGGGATGACCGCGGGCAACATCTTCCACGGCGCGCTGCGCTGGCCGTTCACCGAGAACGACGAACCGCTGGACACTCCGGCGCAGCGGTGGGGTGTCGCGACCGCCCACGACCGGATCCTGCTGTGCGGCTCGGGGTCCCGCCGCGGCGGCGCGGTGTCGGGGATCGGCGGGCACAACGCCGCGATGGCGGTGCTGTCCGGCTAAGGCGTCCCGGAGATCTTGGCGAGTAGCGCGCCCAGGGCGGCCAGGTCGTCGGCTCCGAGCGCGGCCAATGCGTCGGGTGCGGGATCTTCCACGGCGTCGATCCTGGCCACCAGGGCGCGCCCGGCGTCGGTCAACGACACCACTTTGCAGCGACGGTTGGCCGGATCGGTTTCGCGCACCACGAGTCCACGCTCTTCGAGATCGTTGACGCCGACTGTGGCCGCCGGCGCGTCGATGGTCGCGGCCTGTGCCACCTGTTTGACCGACATCGGTTGACGGGCCAGCCGGCGCAGGATGCGAACCCGGCTGAACGGCAGGCCGGACGCCTCGATCACCGCGCGCCGCCAGCTGTCCCGGTTGTCGAAGACCAGCGCCGTCAACGCCCGCCACACCTCGTCAGCCGACTGATCACGCGACATCGGCCACCTCGATCCGTCGTGGGGGCGCTTCGATCAGGGGCGCCAACCGCTCCGCCGAGCGCAACGCCCACGGCGACGTGGACACGAAGCCCAGCGTGAAGATCAGCACCCCGAGGCCGGCGAACACCCACCACAGCGGCCGCGCGGCGAGCGCGAAGTCGATGCTGCTGTCGGCGAGCGCTGCGGCCGCCACCGAACCACACAGCGCCACACCGAGACTCACACCCACCTGGCGGCTCGTGGAGGTGACGGCCGAGGCGGCGCCCGCGCGGTCGGTCGGCATGCCGCTGACCGCCGCATTCGTGATCGGCGCGTTCACCATCGAGAACCCGATGCCGAACACCGCGAACACGATCAACAACTGCCACACCGGGGTACTGCGGTCGAGCTGAGTGAGCATCAGCGTCGCCGCAGTGATCAACGTGCCTGCGACCAGCAGCGACGGGCGCGCACCGAACCGCCCGACCAGGCGACCAGACAGCGGCGAGAAGATCAGCGCGCCGACGGCGACCGGCAGGTAGATCAGCCCGGTGTCCATGGGCGAGAAGCCCCGCTCATCCTGCAGGTACAACGACATGACGAACAGGAACGCACCCCACGCCGCGAACGCGCACACCGCGATTCCGGCGGCCGAGGCGAACGGCACGCTGCGGAAGAACCGCAGATCGATGAACGGGTCACGGCGTCGGCCCTCGTAGCGCAGGAACGCCACGAACGCCACCACCGCGATGGCCGCGATCCCCATGATGAGCGGATGGGCCCAGCCCAGGCCGGGCCCCTCGATGAGCACGAAGACCACGCCGAACAGGAACGTCACGCCGAGTGCCTGCCCCACGGGGTCCACATCACGCATGGTCGCCGACTTGGATTCGGGCACGAAGATCACGGTCAGCAGAATCGCCAGGGCACAGATCGGCAGGTTGATCCAGAACACCGAGCGCCAGTTGACGTATTCGATCAGCGCGCCGCCGACGATCGGGCCCGCCGCCATCGCGATCCCGACCACACCACCCCACACGCCGATGGCCCTGGCGCGTTCCACCCGGCCGGTGAACACCTGGCTGATGATCGACAGCGCCACCGGGTTCATCATCGAACCACCGATCGCCTGCAGTAGGCGCGCGGCGATGAGGGTCTCGATGTTGGGGGCCAGGCTGCACAGCAGCGAGGCCACCGCGAAGATCGTCAGGCCGATCTGGAAGGTGCGTCTGCGGCCGAACCGGTCGGCCATCGCCCCGGACAGCAACAGCAGCGAGGCCAGCACCAGGGTGTAGACGTCGATGACCCACTGCAGTTGCGACGAAGTGGCGTTGAGATCGGCGCGGATACTCGGGATCGCGACGTTGACGATGGTGGCGTCCATCGACACGATCAGCAGGCTCAGGCAGCAGGAGACCAGGATGATGGTCTTGCGCCGAGCGCTCAGCGACCGGACGACGGATTCATTCACACAGACAATTGTGAAACTACAACTGTTGTTCGTGCAAGCGACGACCCCCGTCAGAGACGAGCATCACGTACGCAGGCCAGGTCTAGCGGCCGGTGATCTCCGAATAGCCGCGCTCGGTGTAGCCGGTGTAGATCTGGCGGGGCCTGCCGATCTTGTTGGGCTCGGAGTGCATCTCACGCCAGTGCGCGATCCACCCGGGCAGCCGGCCCAGCGCGAAGAGCACCGTGAACATGCGCGTCGGGAAGCCCATGGCCCGGTAGATGACGCCCGTGTAGAAGTCGACATTCGGGTAGAGCTTGCGCTCGACGAAGAAATCGTCGGTGAGCGCGACCTCTTCCAGAGATTTCGCGATGTCGAGCAGTTCGTCGTTGACACCGAGCTTGCCGAGGATCTTGTCGGCCTGTTCCTTGACGATGCGGGCACGCGGATCGTAGTTCTTGTAGACGCGGTGTCCGAAGCCCATGAGCTTGACGCCGTCCTCGCGGTTCTTCACCTTCTTGACGAAGCTGTTGACGTCGTCGCCCGAGGTCCGGATCTTCTCCAGCATCTCCAGCACAGCCTGGTTGGCGCCGCCGTGCAGCGGACCCCACAGCGCGTTGATGCCGCCGGAGATGGACGTGAACAGGTTGGCCTGCGACGAGCCGACCAGCCGCACCGTCGACGTCGAGCAGTTCTGCTCGTGATCGGCGTGCAGGATGAACAGCATGTCCAGGGCGCGGACGAGTTCGGGATCGACCTCGTACGGCTCGGCCGGGAAGCCGAACGTCATGCGCAGGAAGTTCTCCACCAGGCTCAGCGAGTTGTCCGGGTACAGGAACGGCTGCCCCTCGGACTTCTTGTACGCGTAGGCCGCGATGGTGGGCAACTTGGCCAGCAGCCGGATGGTGGACAGCTCGACCTGCTGTGGGTCGAACGGATCCAACGAATCCTGGTAGTAGGCCGACAGCGCGTTCACCGCCGACGACAGCACCGGCATCGGATGCGCATTGCGTGGGAATCCGTCGAAGAACCGCTTGAGGTCCTCGTGCAGCAGGGTGTGCCGCTGGATCTGGGTGGTGAACTTCTCCAACTGATCGGCGGTCGGCAGCTCGCCGTAAATCAGCAGGTAGCTGACTTCGATGAACGTCGACTTCTCCGCGAGCTGCTCGATCGGATACCCGCGGTAGCGCAAAATGCCGGCGTCACCGTCGATATAGGTGATCGCCGACTTGGTGGCCGCGGTGTTGACGAAGCCGCCGTCGAACGTGGTGTAGCCGGTTTTCGCCAGCAACGGCCCGAGCGCGATACCGTCTGCGCCTTCGGTAGCTTCGACGATTTCGAGGTCAATCTCGCCACCGGGGTAATTGAGCGTGGCGTGCTCCTGCCCACTCGATGGGTTTTCGGCCACGGGTGTCCCTTCAACGTCGCTGAGAACCGACAACTGCCCCTCAAAAGGTAGTCGCATTCGGTGCGCGCTGCCCGCGGGGGGTTACTGAATGGTCACGTTGACTGCAGGGCCGGCAGCCGGGCCCCGGTCGCCACCTCCACGAACTCGGCATAGGTGATCTGCACCGTGGTGATGATCGCGTCGACGGTCACGGTGTCCCAGTCGCTGCCGGGGGCCAGCCGGGTCAGTGCGGTCATCAGGATCGAGCCCCATACCGCCGCCGTCAGCTTGAGTCGCTGATCGTCCCAGGACGCGCCCATCCGCTTCGCGAGCGCGGCGTTGACGGCATCCATGCGGAACTCGGGCGCCGCGTGCATCAGTGACGGCGACGACATGATGATCCGGGCCGAGGCCATCAACCGGTCCGCGGTGAGCAGGGTGGACGGCGCCGTTGCCGTCCTGGTGAACGCCCGCACATGTGCCCGGCAGAGGGCTTCGAGGTCACTGATGTCCTCGGGCTGCTCACTGAGCTCGAGGGCGACCATCTCGACCACCTCGTCGACGGACGCCAACATGACGGCGTCCTTGGTCGCGAAGTAACGACTGAACGTTCGTGGCGAAACATCGGCCACGGCTGCGATCTGCTCGACGGTCGTCTGCTCGAACCCCTGCCGGTTGCACAACTCGATCGCGGCGTCGATCAACATTGCACGCGTGCGCTGCTTTTTTCTCTCTCGCAGGCTTACTTCGGCCTGCCAGACTCCTTGAGCCACGCCAGGATGTTAACGCCCCCGAACTCCATGATTTGGCAAATAACTGACATCGGGGGAAATTTATCGGTTCTCACACATTGTCCGGCGCTCCCCGGTGGTCGCGAGCGCTCGATCCGGCGACGCGGTACCGCACGAATGCCGGCACCGCCAGCGCGGCCGTCACCACGCCGATGATCACCAGCGCACCACCGCCTGCCGCGGCCACCGTGGTGCCGACCGCCGCAGCAGCCGCGCCGTGCAACGTATCGGCAAGTCGTGGTCCACCGGCCACCACCACGGTGAACACCCCCTGCAGGCGCCCACGCAGTTCATCCGACGCCGCCTCCTGCAGGATCGTGGCCCGGAACGCCGCCGACACCATGTCCGCGGCCCCACCGATTGCCAAGAACGCCAACGCAATCCACAACATCACCCCGGCCGTGCCCGCAGCCGTCCCACCGGCGATGCCGAAACCGACCATCGCCACACCCCACGCCACGATCGCCACCACCACCGCAAGACCCTGCCGCCGGATACGCGGCAACCAGCCGGAGAACACCCCGCCCACCACGGCACCCGCCGACATCGCCGCGGCCAGTAGCGCCATCACGGTGCCGCCGGCCACCGGGCCACCGAAACTCTGGTGTGCCATCTGCGGGAACAGGGCGCGGGGCATGCCGAAGATCATCGCGACGAGGTCGACGACGAACGACATCAACACCACCCGGTTGCCCGCGAGGTAACGGAAGCCCTCCAAGACCGAGCGCACCGCGCCCAGACCCCACATCGTTCCCGCTTTCCCGGTGCTGGTCGCCGGCATCGGGGCGAGCCGCAACGTCGCCCAGATCGGCACCAGGCAGGTGATGGCGTCGATGAGATACAGCGTCGAGAGATCGATCCAATTCAGCATCAGCCCGGCCAGCAGCGGTCCGACGATCGCGCCGAACTGCATCACCGTCATGTTCAGCGAATTCGCCGCGGGCAACTGGCCGCCCGGCAGCATCCGCGGAATCGCCGCCGACCGGGTCGGCGAATTGACCGCATAGAACGCCTGCTGCACCGACAGCAGGCACAGCACCACCCAGACGTTGTCGAGGCCCAGGGCGGCCTGCAACCACAGCAACACCGAGGAGGCGGCCAGCCCGATCGAGGCGACGATCAGTAGCAGCCTGCGATCCATCGCGTCGGCCCACGCCCCACCCCAGAGCCCGAACACGACCAGCGGCACCAGCGCGAACAACCCGGCCAACCCGACATAGGCCGAGCTTTGGGTGAGCACATACAGCTGAACCGGCACCGCGAAGATGGTGAGGTTGGCCCCGATGACCGTGGGAATACCGGCCAGCCACAGCCGCCGGAAGTCCGGGGTACGAAGCGGTGTGGTGTCAGCGAAGAATCGGCGCACGCGTGTTGCCTGGGGCGAGCGAAGCGACGGGGAATGTCACGCCTGGGGCGAGCGAAGCGACGGGGGATGTCAAGGCTGCAGTCGCTCGACACGTCCGTTTTGGACGCGAATCCGGTTGTGCACGCGGTTCTCACGGCCCTGCCAGAACTCGACCTCCTCGGGTGCGATCAGGTAGCCGCCCCAGTTGGGCGGCACCGGGATCGCGTCGAGATCGGCGAACCGCTCGGTGACCGCGGCGAGCTGGTCGAGCAGCTCCGCGCGCGAGGAGATCGGAAACGACTGGTGCGACGCCCACGCCCCCAGCTGTGATCCGCGCGGCCGCTTCGACCAGTACTCGGCGGTGGCCTCGGCCGACACCTTCCCCACCGGCCCGCGGATGTGCACCTGTCTGCCCAGGCCGTACCACGGGAACGTCGCCGACGCGTACGGGTTGGCGGCGAGCTGCTCACCCTTGGCCGAGTCGTAGTTGGTGTAGAAGGTGATGCCGGTTTCGTCCACGCTCTTGCACAACACGGTGCGCGTCACCGGCCTTCCCCGATCGTCGACGGTGCCGACCACCATCGCGTTCGGCTCGGCGAGCCCCGCCCGGCCCGCGTCGTACAGCCAGGTCCGCAGCAGTGTCAGCCAGCCTCTCGCGGGATCCTCACCCAGCCAGTCGGTGTCGAGGTCGCCACTGCCGTCCTTCTCCGCGTACTCGACACGCATCGCCGCGAGGTCCTGATTCTCCGGTGTTACCACCGCGATAACGCTACGCCCGAGGCGTGGTGCGAGAATCGGCCCATGACTGCCGTACCGGAAGATTTCGTCGCCGGCCTAGAAGGCGTGGTGGCGTTCACCACCGAGATCGCCGAACCTGACAAGGACGGTGGGGCGCTGCGGTACCGCGGCGTCGACATCGAGGAACTGGTGACCCGACGGGTCACCTTCGGCGATGTGTGGGGGCTGCTGGTCGACGGCCGGTTCGGCACGTCGCTCTCACCTGCCGAACCGTTTCCGTTGCCGATCCACAGTGGCGACGTCCGGGTCGACGTCCAGGCCGGGCTGGCGATGCTGGCACCGATCTGGGGCTACGCGCCGGTCCTCGACATCGACGACGACACTGCCCGCGACCAGTTGGCCAGGGCCTCGGTGATGGCGCTGTCCTACGTCGCGCAATCCGCCCGCGGCATCTACCAGCCGGCAGTTCCCCAACGCGTCATCGACGAATGTTCCACCGTGACCGCCCGTTTCATGACGCGCTGGCAGGGTGAGCCGGACCCGAAGCATGTCGAGGCGATCGACGCGTACTGGGTCAGCGCTGCCGAGCACGGCATGAACGCATCGACATTCACCGCCAGGGTGATCGCGTCCACCGGAGCCGACGTGGCCGCCGCCCTGTCCGGCGCGGTCGGCGCGATGAGCGGCCCGCTGCACGGCGGCGCCCCGGCCCGCGTGCTGCCGATGATCGAGGAGGCCGAACGGTCCGGCGACGCCGCCGCGGTCGTCAAGGGCATCCTCGACCGCCACGACAAGCTGATGGGTTTCGGGCACCGCGTCTACCGGGCCGAGGATCCGCGGGCGCGGGTGTTGCGTGCCACCGCCGAACGCCTGGGCGCACCGCGTTACGAGGTGGCCGCCGCGCTCGAACAAGCCGCATTGGCAGAGCTGCGGGAACGCCGGCCGGACCGCGCCATCGAGACCAACGTCGAGTTCTGGGCCGCGGTGATGCTGGACTTCGCCGGGGTGCCGCCCACCATGATGCCCGCGATGTTCACCTGCGGCCGGACCGCCGGTTGGTGTGCGCACATCCTGGAGCAGAAGCGGCTCGGCAAGCTGGTTCGCCCGGCGGCCCTCTACGTCGGCCCCGAGCCGCGCAGCGTCGCCTCAGTCGAGGGTTGGGACCAGATCAGCACATCATGACCGTGGACGTCTTCGCCACGGCGGCGCACGCCTTCTCCCGGTTGGTGCGGGCGCTGCCCGAGGACGGTTTCGACGGACCCGGTCTGGGCGAGTGGGATCTACGCGCCCTGGTCGGACACACGTCCCGCTCGCTGATCACCGTCAGCACGTATCTGCACACGCCGGCCGCCGAAGCCGATCTCGCCGGGCCGGTCGAGTACTACACCGCCATGCGGGGATTCATGTCAGAGGCGGGGACGGCGGCGATCGTGGCGCGCGGCACGCAGGCCGGGCGCGATCTCGGCCCACATCCGGCCGAGACGGTGGACCGGCTGACAGCACAGGCACTTTCGGATCTTGATGGCGTCGGTGACCCGGTGATCAAGGTCATCGGCGGCTACGGCATCCGGCTGGGCGACTATCTGCAGACCCGCATATTCGAACTTGCCGTACACAGCCTCGACATCACGCGGGCCAGCGGCGTTCCCGCATCCCTGCCACCAGAGGTGCTGGAGGCCGCGGCAGTCCTGGCCACCCGTATCGCAGCAGCGTCCGGTGACGGTGAGACGGTGCTGATGGCACTGACGGGGCGGACCGGCCTGCAGCCGTCATTCTCTGTCACCTGATTGTCGGACCCCGGTGGTTTCATGGAAAGTGCCGCGATGAGATCCGCCGTCCCGGCGGGTCTGCATTGAGTCCGCCCACTATTTCAGGAGCTCATTATGGCCATCGAAGTAACTCCCGCAGTGTCACCGATGCTCGTCGTCGATGATGCAGCCGCTGCCATCGATTTCTACGTCAAGGCGTTCGGCGCCACCGAACTGGGCCGGGTGCCTGCGCCCGACGGTAAGAGACTGTTCCATGCCGCCCTGCGCATCAACGGGGCGTTGGTGATGCTGAACGACGACTTCCCCGAGCACGCCGACGGCAAATCCTCGACCCCCAAGTCGCTGGGCGGTACCCCGGTGACGATCCATCTGACGGTCACCGACGTGGACGCAAAGTTCCAGCAGGCGGTCGACGCCGGCGCCACCGTGGTCATGCCACTGGAGGACATGTTCTGGGGCGACCGCTACGGCGAGGTGCAGGATCCGTTCGGCCACCGCTGGTCACTCGGACAACCCGTTCGCGAGGTGAGCCCCGAGGAGGTCGAGAAGGCCGTCAGCGAGATGCGCTAACCCAGCAAGCTGGCGGTAAGCCGTTGTCGCATGGAGGGTTTGGGTGCGGCAGCGGCCGCCGACAGCATCTCCCCGACGGTGGTGAACTTGTCGCGCGGCCGGTCTTCACCGCCGCGCGCGATCTCCGCCGCGTCGATGGCCTGCCAGCCTGCGGCGTCGACCAGATCGGGTTGCCTGCTGCGGATCAGCTTCTCCAGGGCCGCGGGCTTGTGCACGGGATCGGTCAGAGAGCCGGCGTTGTAGTCGTCGACCAACTTGTGCACAGTTTCGGCAGCGCACGACTTGTTGGTACCGATGAACCCGGTGGGGCCGCGTTTGATCCAGCCGGCCACGTACGCGCCGCGGGTACCGACCACCCGGCCGCCGTCGTTGGGCACCACCGCGGCGGTCTCGTCGAACGGCAGGTCGGCGATCGCCTTGCCGCGGTACCCGATTGACGTCAGGACCAGGCCCGCATCGATCGTGCAGACGCGGTCGGTGCCGGTCTGTCCGAATTCGATCGCGTGCGCGCCAACCCCGGCCTCCCCCAGCACCCGCTGCGGGGTCAATTGGTAGGCCAGCCGGATACGCGGCCGGGTCGCCGGAGCGGACGCGTCACCCAGCTTGGACAAGATCTCCAGTTTGTTGCGGGTCAGCGGGTCGGTCTCGACCGCGAGATCGCGCCGCACCAGTTCATGATCGGCGGTGTCGAGCACGACGTCACAGGTCGCGGTAAGGCCGATGAGCTCAGGGAGCGTGAATGCCGAGGCGGCGGGCCCGCGCCGGGCGGCGATGACCACTTCCTGGACCTTGGACTGTCGCAGGACGTCCAGGGCATGGTCGGAGATGTCGGTGCGCGCCAACGTATCCGGGTCGGTTGTGAGTATCCGGGCCACATCGAATGCGACGTTGCCGTTGCCGACGATGACCACCCGTTCATGGCTCAAATCGACCGGTATATCGGTGAATTCGGGGTGCCCGTTGATCCAGGCCACCATTTCGGTGGCAGTGCCGGTGCCTGGCAGGTCCATGCCGTCGATCTCGAGACGCCGGTCATTGGGCGCACCGACGGCATACAGCACGGCGTGGTGATGGTCCAGCAGATCGACGTGGCTCAGGTGTTCACCGATTGCGACGTTGAGGAAGAACTTCAGCCCGGGCAATCGCGAGATGGTGTCGAACAGGCGCGTCACCCGCTTGGTGCTCTGGTGGTCCGGTGCCACGCCGGCCCGTACCAGTCCGTATGGGGTGGGCAGCTTTTCGAAGATGTTGACCCGGACGCCCTTTTGCGTCAGCAACTCGTCAGCGGCATACATCGCCGCGGGGCCCGAGCCGACGATGGCGACGCGCAGTGGCCCACCGGCACGCGGATGCACCACCGGGGCGTCGATCACCGGCGCGAGCTTCGACGTGGGCGGCAGCTTGCCTTCCCGCTTCGGATAGAACGACGCGTTCAGTTCGATGAACGGCAACGACTTGGGCTCAAGCTTGGTGTCCGGCGCGATCGCGCCGACCGGGCACGCACTGACGCACGCACCGCAGTCGACACACGCGTCGGGATCGATGTAGAGCATCTCGGCGGTCGCGAAGCCCGGCTCATCCGGCGACGGATGGATGCAGTTCACCGGGCACGCGTAGACACAGGACCCGTCGCTGCAACACGACTGGGTGATCACATGGGGCATGAGACCTCTAAGCGACCGACACCAGGTGCTCGCGCTGCGGCTCGCTGCGGTAGCGGCTCGGCGGCCCGTCGATCTTGCAGATCTTCCACATCAGCTTGGCGATCGGGTTCATCAGACCCGTGTCGGAGCACAGCATCCGGACGTCGGAGAACATGTTGCGCAGCATCATGCGTGACTCCGGTGAGCGGAAGAACAGCTCCTTGCGCACCGAGCGCGGAATGTCGAATTCCTTCCAGAACGGACGCGGCGGAACGATGATCGCCGAGCACAGGATCCGCATGGTCAACGGCACGAACAGCGACAGGATCCACCGCTGGCGTCGACGCAGACGCGGCACGCGCTTGTGCAGGTACTGGTGCGCGAACGAGATGTGGCGGGCTTCCTCGGCGACGTGGATCGCCATGACCCGCTCCATGATCGGATGCAGGGACTTGCCCTCGCGTAGGACGTTCTTCTGCGTGTGGTCGATGGGTTCCTCACCGGCGAGCACCCCGAAGAAGAACGGAATCGGCAGCGGGCCCGCAGCGAGCGGGATCAGCGGCTGCACCCACTTGAGCAACCGCGGCATGCCGGGCACGTCCTTACCGATGCGGTTGACCATCTCCTGGAACATCAGGGTGTGGTTGCACTCCTCGACCGACTCGTGCAGGCAGTACCGGTACTCGGGTGAGCCGTTGGGCACCCAGAACGAGTACTCCATCAGGCCGCGGATGAGGATGTTCTCGAAGTGCAGTCCGACCTTGGCGACATTGGCCTGGCGCCACATGCCGATCTCGATCTGGCGCTCCTGCGACTGCGCCTGATACCACGGGTGACCGCCCATCGGGTCGGTCTCGGGCAGAATCCAGCGGGGGTCGTCGGGTATGACGGCGAATTCCGGCGAATCCCAGTCGATGTCCTGGTACGGATTGAAGTTGCGCCGCACCGACCCCTCGGACAGTGTGGTGAGCATGTCGACGTACTGGGGATCGTCGGTGACGTCCATGTTGCGACGCCAGCGCCGGATCATCTTGGTCCTGGCCATATTGCAGACCTCTCCCTATCGTCTGAGGTTTACATCTACCCGCTTCTTGTACAACGGTACCGCAGGTATCGAGTAATTGTCTATGCCTGATTTGAAACGTTTGCTGAGAGGCCTGTCGCGATGGTCGAGCTGAAATCCGAAGCCCAGATCGAGGCCATGGCTGCGGCCGGGGCGGTGGTCGCCGAGGCATTGCGGGCCGTCGTCACCCATGCCGCTCCCGGGCGTACCACCACCGATCTGGACCGCGTCGCGGCCGACGTGCTGGCCGCCCACGGCGCGACGTCGCCGTTTCTCAACTACCACCCCAACTGGTCGCCCAGCCCGTTCCCGGCGGTGCTGTGCGTAAGCGTCAACGACGCCGTTGTGCACGGTATCCCCACTGATCAGCCGCTTGCCGAGGGTGATCTGGTGTCGGTGGACTTCGGAGCAATCCTGAACGGCTGGTGCGGGGACTCCGCCCGTAGCTTCATCGTCGGCACTCCCCGACCAGCCGACGCCGCCCTGATCCAGGCGACAGACGCGGCGCTGGCGGCCGGAATCGCCGCGGCGCGGCCCGGCAACACCCTCGGCGACGTCGGCCACGCGATTGCGGCCACCGCTCACGAGGCCGGTTACGGCCTGCTGGCCGACCACGGCGGCCACGGAATCGGCCGCACGATGCACGAGGCGCCGCACGTCCCCAACGAGGGACGACGCGGCAAGGGCATGAAATTGCGGCCCGGGCTGGTGATCGCGATCGAGCCGATGCTGATCGCCGACGGCACGGAAGACTACGTCCACGATTCCGACGGCTGGACCTTGCGCACCGCGACCGGCGCCCGCGCCGCACACAGTGAGCACACGGTCGCCGTCACCGCTGACGGGCCGCGCATCCTCACGCTTTAAGCTTGGCCACATGGCCGAACTGACGATTCCCGCCGACCTCAAGCCGAAAGACGGACGCTTCGGGTGCGGCCCGTCCAAGGTGCGCCCCGAACAGTTGCAGGCACTCGCCGACTCCGGGCACCTGTTCGGCACGTCGCACCGGCAGGCGCCGGTGAAGAACCTGGTCGGCCGGGTCCGTGACGGACTGCGGCAGCTGTTCGCCCTGCCCGACGGCTACGAGGTGATCCTGGGCAACGGCGGGTCGACGGCATTCTGGGACGCCGCGGCGTTCGGCCTGATCGACAAGCGCTCACTGCACCTGACCTACGGCGAGTTCAGCTCGAAGTTCGCCTCAGCGGTCGCCAAGAACCCGTTCGTCGGTGACCCGGTCATCGTCAAGACCGATCCGGGCACCGCACCCGAGCCGCAGTCCGATCCGGACGTCGATGCCATCGCCTGGGCCCACAACGAGACCTCGACCGGTGTCGCCGTACCGGTGCAGCGCCCCGCCGGCGACGCACTCGTGCTCATCGACGCCACCTCGGCAGCCGGCGGCCTGCCGGTCGACATCGCCGACACCGACGCGTATTACTTTGCGCCGCAGAAGAATTTCGCCGGCGACGGCGGGCTGTGGCTGGCGGTCGTCAGCCCCGCCGCACTGGCCCGCATCGAGGCCATCGGCACCTCCGGCCGGTGGGTTCCGGACTTCCTCTCGCTGCCCGTCGCGGTGGAGAACAGCCTCAAGAACCAGACCTACAACACGCCTGCGATCGCCACGTTGGTGTTGCTGGCCGAGCAGATCGACTGGCTGCTCGGCAACGGCGGGTTGGACTGGGCCGTCAAGCGCACCGCCGACAGCTCGCAGCGGCTGTACTCGTGGGCCGAGGCCTCGTCGTTCGCCACCCCGTTCGTCACCGATCCGGCGCTGCGTTCGCAGGTGGTCGGCACGATCGACTTCAGTGATTCCGTGGACGCCGCAGCCGTCGCCAAGGTGCTGCGGGCCAACGGCATCGTCGACACCGAGCCCTACCGCAAGCTGGGCCGCAACCAGCTGCGGATCGGCATGTTCGCGGCCATCGATCCGGAGGACGTGAGCGCACTGACCGGCTGCGTCGACTGGGTCGTGGAAAATCTCTGAGCGAGACTCTCGGCGTGGCTTCCCCGCCGCCCGCGTGTCAGCACGGTAACGGGCTGATAACGCAGTAGGGTGACCTACCAATCGGGCTTGGTGCGTCTTCCAGGCCGGGCCCGGAGGAGGTCGATATGCGAGAACTCAAGGTCGTCGGGCTCGACGTCGACGGCAGGCGCATCATCTGCGAGTCCGACGACTCCAAGGAGTTGTTCACTCTGCGTGCAGATGACAGATTGCGCGCCGCTGTGCGCGGCGACAAAGTCGCCTCGAATCAAACCCAGATCGACGTAGAGGTTCAAAACGTGCTGCGCCCCAAGGAGATTCAGTCCAAGATCCGTGCCGGCGCATCGGTCGAGCAGGTGGCCGCTGCTGCCGGGATGCCGATCGACCGGGTCGAGCGGTTCGCCCACCCGGTGCTGCTCGAACGCTCGCGCGCCGCCGAACTTGCAACCGCTGCCCATCCGATGCTCACCGACGGTCCTGCGGTGCTCACGCTGCTGGAGGCGGTAAGCACCGCACTGGTGTCGCGTGGACTCGACCCGGATGCCATCAACTGGGACGCCTGGCGCAACGAGGACAGCCGCTGGACCGTGCAGCTGGCCTGGAAGGCCGGGCGTTCGGACAACGTCGCCCACTTCCGCTTCACCCCGGGCGCCCACGGCGGCACGGTCACCGCGTCCGACGAGGCCGCTTACCAACTGATCAATCCCGACGTCGCCCGGCCGCTGCGCCCGGTGGCGCCGGTCGCCGAGCTGGACTTCGAACCACCCGTCGCTCCCGCTGCCGATACCTCGCCCGCCGACGAGACCGAAGCGCCGGCCGCCCCCGCTCCCACCCGGTCCCGCAAAGCCAGGCCCGCGGTCCCGGCATGGGAAGACGTGCTGTTGGGTGTGCGCTCCTCGGGAACCCAGCGTTAACGCTTGACCTGAATCATCGTTGAGGTCATAGCGTCTGACGCATGATCTCCTTGGGCCCGATCGGGCTGGCCAGCAACTATCCGTACATCGACGATGCCGCCGTGGTTGCCGATGAGGCCCGCGCAGTCGAGGATCTCGGTTACACCGCGCTGTGGCGGTCGGGCAATCTGCCGATGATCGCCGCGGCCGTCCGCGCCACCAGCGCGATCCCGGTGGCGACCGGCATCATCCCGGTGGTGCGGGTGCCCGCGGCCGAGGTGGTGGCACTGGACATCGCCCTGCAGCATGAGCATCCCGGCCGGTTCGTGGCCGGGCTCGGCGGTGCGCACGGCGAACGTCCCCTGGCCGTGCTGAACTCCTACCTCGACGAACTGGACGCCGCCGGCCTGGGACCCGAACGCCGGGTGCTCGCCGCCCTGGGTCCGAACCTGCTCGCGCTTGCCCGGGACCGGGCCGCCGGTGCATATCCCTATCTGGTGACCCCGTCGTATGTGGCCGCCGCCCGGTCGGCACTGGGCCCCGACCGGCTGCTCGCGGTGCTGTTGATGGTCATCCCGCTGACCGACCGCGAAGCTGCCCGGGCCGCGGCCGCCGGACCACTGGAGTTCCTGACCGCCCAGGGCGGCTACCGCCGCAACCTTCTACGCCAAGGGTTCACCGGCGCCGACATCGACACCGTCAGCGACCGGCTGCTCGACGGCATCGCGGCGTGGGGTCCGCCCGAACGTATCGCCGAGCGCATCGGCCGGTACCGGGCCGCGGGCGCCGATCACGTGGTGCTACGCATCGTAGGAGTCGAGGACGTCGCGGTGTGGCGGGCACGGTTGGCGCGCACCCTGCTCTGAACGTGGCCGCGCCGCTACCGCGACAGAACCACCACCACCAGGGCCACCCAACCGCACGCGACGCCGACACCGGCGCCGAGCACGAACCAGCGCCACACCGGCCGGGTCCGCCAACCCCACACCGTCGGCGCCAATCCGCCGACCGCCACCATGTTCAGGCCCAGCGCCAGCAGCGGATGCACGCGGATCAGGCCGACACCGAGCACGACGATCGCGGCGGCCAACACCGCGGCCACAAACGCGGCCACCGTCAGGCCCGTCGCCCACGGCGTCGAATCGTCGGTCACGGTGTCAATCTAGCGCGACAGCCGGGCCCGCTCGTAGAACGCGAGCGCCGCGGCGGTCGCGACGTTGAGCGAATCGGTGCCACGCGACATCGGGATGCGCACCCGCACATTGCTGGCCCGCATCGTCCGCTCGGTCAGGCCGGGGCCTTCCGCGCCGACCAGGATCGCCAACGGCACCCCGCCCAGGTCGCCCATCGCGTCGGGCAACGTTGCCGCCGACGCGTCCGGCGTCATCGCCAGCAGACGAAACCCGTTATCACGCAGAACCTCCAAATCCTGGGGCCAGGCACCCGCCCGGGCGAAAGGCACCAACAACGCGTGCCCCATCGATACCCGCACGGCACGGCGGTACAGCGGGTCGGCACAGCCCGATCCGAATACCACCGCGTCAACGGCCAGGCCGGCGGCGTTGCGGAAAATCGACCCGAGATTCTCGTGATCGTTGACGCCTTCCAGCACGGCCACCGTGCGGGCACCGGCAATGACCTGCGCCACCGTCAATTCCGGTGGTCGTGCCGCCGAGGCCAGCACCCCGCGGTTGAGGTGGAAGCCGATGGCCGCGGCCATCACCTCCGCGCTCGCCCGGTAGAACGGCACCTCCACGCCGGCCAGATCGGCGGACAGTTCCCCGAGGCGTCGGTCGGTGCCGAGCAGCGCACGAGGAAGGAACCGGGACGCCAGCATGCGCTGCACGACCAGCACCCCCTCGGCGATGACCAGCCCTTTGCCGCTGGGCAGATCCGGTCTGCGATCCACGCTGTTGAGGTCGCGGAAATCGTCGATACGGGGATCCGCCGGATCCTCGATGTCGATCACCTGCAGCGCGCTCACGCGCTTTCGTCAGCCATGGCCGATATCAGATCGGCGGCTTCCACCAGAGTCCGGCGTTCTTCGGGGTCGAGGCGGGCCAATCGTTGTTTCAGCCATTCCTGACTGGCACGAATCTCCGCCTCCACCAGCGTCATCCCCGCCGGCGACGCCGAGACCACCACCTGGCGCCCGTCGACGGGATGTGCGACGCGGGCAACCAGGCCCTGCTCGGCCAATGAGGCGATCACCCTCGTCATGGACGGTGGCCGCACCCGCTCGCGCACAGCTAACGCCCCTGGCGTCATCGCACCCTCTTTGGCCAGGGTCGACAACGCAGAAAGCTGTGTCAGCGACACCGGCGAATCTGAACGCCTGACCCGCAATTGACGGGCAAACCGGACAACGGCCAGAGCCAAGTCGCTCGCCAACCGAGCATCCGGATCTTTCACAAGGCAAATAGTACTGATCGCTACGCGTGGAAAGGGCTAAAACCAGGGCCAATCCACGTTTTGGCCATCCGCTACGTTGATGGGTTATGACGGGCGACCCGGACAGCACGGACGACAGCGCGGCAGACACCGCGCCGGTGCCGCCGGCGTTGCCTGCGGCACTGCTTGAGCCGTGGCCGGTGATCCTGGTGATCGCCACGGGCTGGCTGATCGCGACAGTGCTGGCGTTCACCGTGGCCGGCCTGGACAGTTGGCGCCCGATCGCCCTCGCCGGGCTGGGGGTGGGGGTACTTGGCACATCGATCTTCCTGTGGCAACGTCACGCCGTGCGCCGTGGATCCCGCGGTGCGCAAAGCGGATTGACCTGAGGAGACGCCATGGCTGCGCCACTACTGCAGGCCCAGATCGATATCGACGCACCGGTGGCAAAGGTGTGGGCCCTGATCTCCGATGTACGCCGGATGCCGGACTGGAGTCCGCAATGCCGACTGATGAAACCGTTCGGGCCGGTACGCCCCGGCGCCCGGACCTTCAACGTGAACCGCCGCAAGTTCATGTTCTGGCCCACCACGTGCACGGTCACCGAATTCATCCCGGAACAGAAGCTCGCGTTCAAAGTGGATGCGAACCACACCATCTGGAGCTATGAGCTGCAGCCCACCGAGACAGGCACCCGGGTGGTGGAGAGCCGCCACGCCGAAAACGGCGTCACCGCCGTATCCAACGCAGTCGTCAACACCCTCTTCGGTGGGGTGCCCGGCTTCGAGGATGAGCTCGTCGAGGGGATGAACGCGTCATTGACCCGTATCAAGGCCGCTGCCGAAAGCTGAGACCCTAATCGGCGAGGTCGAGAACCCCGTCGTCGTACGGCTCGTACAGCGGCGAACCCGTGCCGGCCGGCTGCGGGGTGTCCGAATGGGCGCCGCAGCCGTACTCGGCGTCGACAACGTGCCCGTCGGCGGACAGATCGTTCGCGCACACCCCGAACATCGAAGCCAACGCGCCGCCGAGCGGAAGATAGAACGCGCAGTCTCGGCACGCCTTGCGGGTGGAACGGGCCATCGCCGAATCCGGGCCGTACTCCCCGTCGTGCCAGCGCTGCGCCGCGTCGAGGCGGCCCCACCGGCTGAGGACCTGGCGCCGGCCCAGCCCGAGCTCGACGGCGGTCTCATCGATCAACGGGTCTCCGGTGGCGGTATGGCCGGGCACCAGCCGCGGGTCATCCGGCGGCGGGGCGAGCAGATCCCCCGGACCCAGATCACCCGGCCGGACCCGCTCGTGCCACGGCACCCATTCGGGTGCCAGCAGCGCCGTCGGGCCAGGGACAAGCACCAGCTCGCTGATCGTGACGTGGTCGGCGCCCGGATAGGCCGCCACCACGACGGCCCACTGCCAGCCGCGGTAGCCGGGCAGATTGGCCAGGAAGCGGTGCGTCGCCGAGCTGCCGTCTTCGACGCCGGCGCCGAGGTAGTCACCGACCGTGCCCTCACCGCCGAACTCGGTCAGCGCTGCGCGCGCCTGATCGACGGCACCCAGCAGCAACGGCTCCAGGTCCCGCGGGTCGAACCCCGGGCCGGGATCCAGCTCGGCTCGGGGGGCCTGCTCGGCAGATTCGGTCACGCTTTCCATCGCTGTCTATAGTGCCTGACCGGCGTGACCGAAGGCCACACCGGTCACCTGTCGGCCCGCCGGCGCCGGATAAGAGAGAATCGACGTGTGACCTACTACCCGCCGCGGCCCCCGGCCGATCGTGGCGCGGAGCACCCCGGAATGGCCAATTACCCCAGCGGTGAATCGCACCACCGGCCCCACCGGGGGTCGGGGCCGAGTTCCAACCGCTGGCTCCCGCCGCTCGACGAGGAGGACACGGCCACCTACCGCTCCGAGCCATCGTCCGGTGTCGGCTCGGCAACCGGGGAAAAGGTCACCGTCACCCGCGCCGCGGCGCAGCGTAGTCGCGAAATGGGTTCGCGCATGTACGGATTCGTGCATCGCGCCGCCACCGCCGACGGTGCCGACAAGTCGGGACTGACCGCGCTGACCTGGCCGGTGGTCGCCAATTTCGCCGTCGACGCGGCGATGGCCGTGGCCCTGGCCAACACGCTGTTCTTCGCCGCCGCAAGCGGTGAATCCAAGAGCAAGGTGGCGCTGTACCTGCTGATCACCATCGCCCCGTTCGCGGTGATCGCGCCGCTCATCGGCCCGGCCCTGGACCGGCTCCAGCACGGCAGGCGCGTGGCGCTGGCCGCGTCGTTCGCATTGCGCACCGTGCTGATCGTGGTGCTCATCGCCAATTACGACGGCGCCACCGGCAGCTATCAGTCATGGGTGCTCTACCCGTGTGCGCTCGGCATGATGGTGCTGTCGAAGTCGTTCTCGGTGTTGCGCAGTGCGGTCACCCCCAGGGTGCTGCCCCCGTCGATCGACCTGGTCCGGGTGAACTCCCGGCTGACCACGTTCGGCCTGCTGGGCGGCACGGTGGTGGGCGGTGGCATCGCGGCAGGTGCCGAGTACCTGCTCAACGTCGTCCAGTTGCCCGGCGCGCTGTACGTGGTGGTCGCGGTCACCGTGGCCGGAGCGGTGCTGTCGATGCGGATACCGAAGTGGGTGGAGGTCACCGAGGGCGAGGTGCCGACGACGCTGAGCTATCACGGCGGCCCCGGTGAACTGCGCCGCCACCCGGACAAGCAGCGGGCCGCACGCCAGCCGTTGGGCCGCAACACCATCACCGCGTTGTGGGGTAACTGCACGATCAAGGTGATGGTGGGGTTCCTGTTCCTGTACCCGGCGTTCGTCGCGAAATCCCACGACGCCACCGGCTGGGAACAGTTGCTGATCCTCGGCCTGATCGGGGCGGCCGCGGGCATCGGCAACTTCGTCGGGAACATCACCAGCGCGCGGCTCAAACTCGGCCACCCGGCGCAGTTGGTGGTGCGGGCGAGCGTGGCCGTCACCGCCGTCGCCCTGGCCACTGCACTGACCGGCAACCTGTTCGTCGCCGCAGCGGCCACGCTGGTGACCTCCGGGGCCAGCGCGATCGCCAAAGCGTCGCTGGATGCGTCCCTGCAGGATGACCTGCCCGAGGCGTCGCGGGCCTCGGCGTTCGGCCGGTCCGAGTCCGTGCTGCAGCTCGCGTGGGTCACCGGCGGCGCCACCGGCGTGCTGATCTATACCGACCTCTCAGTCGGGTTCACTACGATCACCGCCGTGCTGATACTCGGCTTGGCCCAGACCATCGTGAGCTACCGCGGCGAATCCCTGATCCCCGGCTTCGGCGGTAACCGGCCCGTGCTGGCGGCGCGGGAGGGTGGGACCAACCGGTGAAGCGTGTACTGGCGATCCTGGCGGTCGTCGTCGTGTTGGCGACGGCTGGTACCGCGGTGCTCGTCTGGCGCCTGCACGATTCGGATGGCGAGCAACTGCCCGAGATCAGCGCGTACTCACACGGACACCTCACCCGTACCGGGCCGTTCCAGTACTGCCCGGTGCTCGATCTCGACAACTGCCTGCAGCCGCGCGAGCAGGGCCAACTTCCGGTCACCGAGGACAACCCGGTTCAGCTCTCTGTGCCCGCGGCGATCGGGCGGGCACCGTGGCGGCTGCTGCGGGTGTACGAGAACCCGGTGGACACCACGGTGGCGCTGTACCCACCGGGCAGCACCCTGGCGGTGACCATCCCGACCGTCGACCCCCAACGCGGGCGGCTGACCGGGATCGCCGTTCAGTTACTGACTCTGGTGCAGGATCAGAACAAGGAAGAGTTCGCGTTGCCGCACGCCGAATGGTCCATCAGCACCGTCTGGCCTTAACCGGCCGAGTGGCCGGCGGGCACCCGTTCGGACTCGCGAGTCGGCCCGGGCGGAGTGCCGTCGCCGAAAGGACTGCCGCCCAATGCTTCCCGACCGTGCGGGCTGAGCCAGTCACTCAGGTCGGGACCCTTCGGCACGATCCGGGTGGGATTGATGTCGGCATGCACGATGTAGTAGTGCTGTTTGATCTGGACGAAGTCGATGGTGTCGCCGAACCCCGGCGTCTGGAAGAGATCCCGGGCATAGGCCCACAACACATCCATCTCGGAGAGCTTGGACCGGTTGCACTTGAAGTGACCGTGGTACACGGGATCGAACCGGGCCAGCGTGGTGAACAGCCGGACATCGGCTTCGGTGATGGTGTCTCCCACCAGGAATCGCTGGGTGGCCAACCGTTCGGAGAGCCAGTCCAGCGCGGTGAACAACCGGTCGTAGGCCTCGTCGTAGGCCTCTTGTGAGCCGGCGAAACCGCAGCGGTACACCCCGTTGTTGACCTCGGTGTAGACGCGTTTGGCGACCGCGTCGATCTCGTCGCGCAACGGCTCCGGGTAGAGCTGCGGCGCCCCGTCGCGGTGGTAGGCCGTCCACTCGGTGGAGAAGTCCAGCGTCATCTGGGCGAAGTCGTTGGTCACCACCGCCCCGGACGCCACGTCGACCACCGCAGGCACGGTGATGCCCTTCGGATAGTTGGGATCCCGTTTGAAGTACGCGTCCTGCAGCCTCGGGATGCGCAGTACCGGATCCAGGCCGTCGGGATCCAGGTCGAAGGTCCAGCTGCGCTGGTCATGCGTCGGCCCGCAGAAACCGATCGACAGCACATCCTCCAGGCCCAGCAGCCGACGCACGATGATGGCGCGGTTGGCCCACGGACAGGCCCGCGCCACGATCAACCGATATCGGCCCGGCTCCACCGGACATCCGTCACCACCATCGGCACTGATCCGGGTGGTGATGTAGTTGGTGTCGCGGGTGAACTCTCCCCCGGAGGCAGACTTGTCGGCCACATAGCTCATGACCTACAGCCTGCCCGTCAACGAGCGCAGCGGGAAGAGCTCAGGCGTCGAGTTCTTGCGCGACGGCCTTGACCACCTCGGACACCCGTCGGGCGACCTTGCGATCGGGGTAGCGGCCCTTGCGCAGCTCGGGCTGCACCGCGCCCTCCAGCAGCGTGATCATGTCCTCGACCATGCCGTGCAGCTCATCCGGGGTGTGCTTGTGCTCGGGACGCTCGGCCTCGCGACGCGCCCTGCTCAGGCTCGGCGGTGGGTCAATCAGCTTGAGACTCAACGCCTGCGGGCCGCGTCGGCCTGCAGCCACGCCGAACTCGACCCGTTGCCCGGCCTTCAGCCCCTCGACACCCGACGGCAGGGCGGAGGACCGGACATAGACGTCCTCGCCCTCTTCCTGCGACAGAAAGCCGAAGCCCTTTTCGGCGTCGTACCACTTCACCTTGCCGGTCGGCACTGCGCTCACCCGCTCGTCATGATCAGCTCAAACATGGACATACAAAGCACGCGCCCCGGTTGCGCCGGGACGCGATGTGCTGATCCTACTAGCAGGCTGCCGCCGCGTTCATCCCCATTACTCGGTAGGCTGGGCGGACCGCTGGAGGAGAGATGCGCCTGATACTGAATATCATCTGGTTGATCTTCGGCGGCCTGTGGCTGGCGCTCGGATACCTGCTGGCAGCGTTGATGTGCTTCGTGCTGATAATCACCATCCCGTTCGGGTTCGCTTCCCTGCGTATCGCCGTCTACGCGCTGTGGCCGTTCGGCCGCACCGTCGTCGACAAGCCAGGAACCCGGCCGGGTGCGCTCATCGGCAACATCATCTGGGTGATCCTGTTCGGCATCTGGCTGGCCATCGGCCACGTGGTCAGCGCCGTGGCCATGGCGATCACGATCATCGGGATCCCATTGGCTCTCGCCAATCTGAAAATGATCCCGATCTCCCTGATGCCGCTCGGCAAGGAGATCGTCCCGGTCGACGCGGTCGAGACAAAGGTGGCCGTATGACAGTGACGGGACTGGGTTTTCCCACGGTGGCACGACCTGCCGGCGACGCCCCGAAGGACGGTCCGTTGATCGACACCTACGGCCGGGTCGCCACCGACCTGCGGGTGTCACTCACCGACCGGTGCAATCTGCGCTGCACGTACTGCATGCCCGCCGAGGGGCTGGACTGGCTGCCGGGCGACGCGCTGCTGAGCGCCGCCGAGCTGGGCCGCCTGCTGCATATCGCGGTCACCCGTCTCGGCGTGACCAACATCCGGTTCACCGGTGGTGAGCCACTGGTCACCCGTCACCTCGAGGAGGTGATTACGGCAGCCGCCGCATTGACGCCCCGACCGGAAATCACGTTGACCACCAACGGGATCGGGTTGGCCCGGCGTGCCAGGGGTCTGAAGCAGGCCGGGCTGGACCGACTCAACGTGTCCCTGGACAGCGTCAACGCCGAACATTTCGCGCGGATCACCCGCCGCGACCGGTTGGCCGATGTGCTGGCAGGCCTGGCCGCCGCGAAGGCCGCCGGCCTGAATCCGGTGAAGGTCAATGCCGTCCTCGACCCCGTGACCGGACTCGACGACGCGGTGGAACTGTTGCGGTACTGCCTGGATCACGGGTACCAGCTGCGCATCATCGAACAGATGCCGCTGGATGCCGGTCACAGCTGGCGGCGCGGCGAAGCGATCGACGCCGATCAGATCCTGCGGACCCTGCGCAGCCACTTCGACCTGCAGCCCGATCCGAGGCCGCGCGGCTCGGCGCCCGCCGAGTTGTGGCAGGTTGCCGCGGGACCCGACCATGCGGCCGGCACGGTCGGCGTCATCGCCTCGGTATCGCACGCGTTCTGTTCGGCCTGCGACCGCACCCGGCTGACCGCCGACGGCCAGATCCGCAGCTGTCTGTTCTCCCAGGAGGAGACCGATCTGCGGGGGCTCTTGCGCGGCGGCGCCGACGACGACGCGGTCGAGGCCGCCTGGCGAGGGGCCATGTGGGCCAAACCTGCGGGCCACGGCATCAACGATCCGGATTTCGTGCAACCGACGCGACCGATGAGCGCAATCGGTGGGTGATGATCAGGGAATGATGACGACTACGACGACAATCAAGATCAATGTTCGTTATTTCGCCGCTGCCGCGGCTGCCGCCGGAGTTGAGACCGAAACGTTAGACATCACGCCGGGAACGACGATCGCGACGCTCACCGAGCGCCTGGGCGCGCGTAACGCAGAGCTCGCTCACGTGTTAAAGCGCTGCTCATACCTGTGCGACGGGGTCGCGGTACGTGACACGACGAACGCGATTACAACGCCCCAAACTTTGGATGTATTACCGCCCTTCGCCGGTGGTTAACGTGATTTGCATCACATACAAAACGATAACGAGCTGGCTACAGCCTGGTGGAGTTGGCCTCTCACCTGCGGTAACACGGGAGCCAGCTGGGGCTTTAAAGCTCTTTTAATTTTTGCCGAGGCCCAAAACGCGCGGGCCGGCAAAAGATGACGGGACCCCCACGACCCGTTACCGTTCATTCCCAAGTCAACCGACTTTCATCGGCCGACCTGCCGCCCCCGATAGCGCCGAGCTCCATCCATCGGGTCGCGGTTAACGACGAACAACAGGATGGAGGCGGGGGACCCACCGGTCCACCGAATCAATAAGGACCAGGAGCCGCTTGCGGCCCCTTGGGGTGAAGCTGGCGTCGCGAAGGCGCCGCCGGCCGGGTGACCTCTCCAACCCGAACCCGACAGCTGACCTCGTGGGCGCATACGAGAGGACCTGCACGCTTATGAGTGGACGGCACCGCAAGCCCACTTCAACTTCATCGGCCAAAAACGTCGCCAAGATCGCCGTAACCGGCGCGGTCATCGGTGGCGGCAGCCTCGCCCTCGCGGGCCAGGCCATGGCTGCTACCGACGGCGAATGGGACCGGGTAGCCAGCTGCGAGTCCGGTGGCAACTGGGCCATCAACACCGGCAACGGCTACCACGGCGGCCTCCAGTTCTCCCCCAGCACGTGGTCTGCCCACGGCGGTGGCGAGTTCGCCCCCTCGGCCTTCATGGCCACCAAGGAACAGCAGATCGCGGTCGCCGAGCGCGTGCTGGCGAGTCAGGGCAAGGGCGCATGGCCCACCTGTGGTCGCGGCCTGTCCGGCGCCACACCGCGCAACGTGGTCGACGAGCCGCAGCCGCTGGATGCTCCCGCCGTGAACGGCGAAGCACCGCCGCCGGTCGATCCGTTCGCCCCACCGCCACCCCCTCCGCCGATGGATGGCCCGGTCGACATGCTGGCCGCCCCGGCGCCCATGCCCGAGGCGCCGCCGCCGGCTCCACTGCCCGAGCCCCTGCCGCCGGCCCCGTTACCGGAAGCCCTGCCGCCTGCCCCGCTGCCGGAGGCCCCACCACCGGCCCCGGTCGACGCACTCCCGCCGGCCCCCGAGGCTCCGCCGGCGCCGATCGACGCGGCACTGCCGCCCGCACCGGCCCCCGAAGCGCCCGCACCCATGGACGCTCCGCCGCCTCCGCCCGAAGCGCCGATCGTCGATGCCGCGCTGCAGGTACCGCCCGCCCCGTTGGACGCGCCGCTTCCCGCTGATGCACCGCCGCCGCCGGCCGACCTGCCGCCACTTCCGGCCGATGCACCGCCGCCTCCGCCAGTCGAGCCCGCACCGCCGGCTCCTCCGGCCCCCGACGCCGTCGCCGCAGCCCCCGAGAACTGGGATCAGGCCCCGGCACCGGCAGACCAGCCGCAGACCTGGGCGCTGCACCCCGGCTCCCCGCTGCCGCTCGATCCGGCACTGCCTCCCGGCCCGCCGGCACCGGCACCGGTCGCGGCTCCCGGCGGTGCACCCGCGCCCGTCGCCGCACCGGCCCCGGATGCATTGGCCGCACCCAACGGCGTCGGCATGCCGGCTCCGGCTGCCGACGTGGCCGACCCGGCCGCGCCCAATGGCGCGCCGGTTCCCGCTGAAGGCGTCCCGCACCTGGCCAGCCCGGACAACCTGCCCCCCGGCACCACCGAAAGCCCGGCCCAGGTGCCAGGCCAGGGGCCGAACGTGACGTACCTGCGGGAGATCTGGCACGCCATCCAGACACAGGATGTCAGCGGTAAGGATGCCCTGCTGGCGCTGACCCAGCGCCCGCTGACCTCGGCCCCTCCCGGCGGCACGGCACCGAACCTTCCGACCGGCGGCCCGGCCCCGGTGGATCCGGCAGTTCCCGCTGCACCGCCCGCACCCGGCGCACCGCTGGTCGCGGATCCGGCCGCACCGGCGCCGATGCCGGCCCCCGCTCCGGCGCTGCCGCCGGCCTGAGTCGGGCCGGTCCGCTCAGGCGGATCCGACCCATTCGTCGGTGCCGTCGGCGAAATGCTGGTGCTTCCACACCGGTAGCCGCTCCTTGACGGTGTCGACGAGACGGGCACAGGTTTCGAACGCCGCTCTGCGATGGTCCGCTGCCACAGCGGCCACCAGGGCGGCGTCTCCTATTTCAAGGTTTCCGATGCGATGGCTGACCGCGATCGCCCGCACCCCGTCGCTGTCCGCGGCGATCTGCGCCGCGACCTCCTCGAGCGTCTGCTGCGCGGTGGGATGCGCGGAATACTCCAGCTTGGTCACCGCCCGGCCACCGTCGTGATCACGGACCACTCCGGCGAATCCGACCACGGCACCGGCGGCCTCGTGCGATACCAGCGCCTCGTACTCGGCGAGCACGATCGACTCCGCGGTGAGTGCAACACGTACGACGACGGCGTTCATCGGGAGTGATCCTTGCCTCGAAGTTGGTCCAATGCATGCTCCAGCACCCCGGCAAGCACCGACAGCCCGTCCTTCACGCCGCCGGGCGAGCCCGGCAGGTTCACGATCAGCGTGCGGCCCGCCACCCCGCAAACGCCGCGGGAGAGCACCGAGGTCGGCATCTTCGGCAGCCCTGAGCGGCGGATCGCGTCGGCCAGGCCGGGTATCTGGTAGTCCAGCACGGACATGGTCGCTTCCGGGGTGGCGTCGGTCGGTGAGATACCGGTGCCACCGGAGGTGATGATGAGGTCGACGTGTTCGGCGAGCGCGGAACGCAGCGCATCGCCGACCGCCCTGCCGTCGGCGACCACCATCTGCTCCGTGACGTCATACCCGCGAGCGGCCAGCCAGCCGACGATCACGGGACCTGTGCGGTCGTCGTACACCCCGGCTGCCGCCCGGGTGGAAGCGATGATCACCCGGGCTGAATGCGTCACGTGCTCGATCTTTCCCACAATCCCGTTTTACCGCCTTCTTTGCGCACGACCCGGATGTCGTCGATGCGCGCGGCGGGGTCGACGGCCTTGATCATGTCGTAGAGCGTCAGCGCGGCCACGCTCACGGCGGTCAACGCTTCCATCTCGACGCCGGTGCGGTCGGTGCTACGCACGGTCGTGGTGATCTCGACGGCGGCGTCGCCGACGGTGAAGTCCACGTCGACGCCGGTGAGCGCCAACTGGTGGCACAGCGGTATCAGGTCGGAGGTCCGCTTGGCGGCCAAGATGCCGGCAACCCGTGCGGTGGCCAGGGCATCACCTTTGGGCAGCCCGCCCGAGGTGATGAGCTTGACGACATCGGCGGTGGTCAGCAGGGTGCCCGCGGCCACCGCGGTGCGTTTGGTGACCGCCTTGGCAGTCACATCGACCATGTGCGCCGCCCCGGACTCGTCGACGTGCGACAGACCCACGGTTACTTGTTTACGACGGTGACCGGGTGGGTGTACGGAAGTTCGTCCGCCGGCAAGGGGAACGTCAGGTCGCCGAACGGGGACAGCGCTCCGGTGCGGTCGGTCGCGAGCTCGCTGACGGCGTGATCGTCGCCGTCGGTGATGGTCGGCCAGCCATTGTCGATGTACTGCTTCTTCTTGTCAGCCACGCCCCACATTGTGGCAGGCCACCCTCGGGGAGGCGAGACCGGCGGTCCGGCCGGCGGCGGTGAGCGCAGCCGCCGACGGATGCGCACAGCCGGGCTGCTTTACGCTGGTCAGCATATGACCGCACAGACAGCAGGCGTCCCGCTCGGCGCCTGGCTGGCCGACCTCCCCGACAAAGAGCTGACCCGTCTACTGGAGTTGCGGCCCGACTTGAGCCAGCCACCGCCTGGCACCATCGCGGCGCTGGCTGCCCGCGCCACGTCGAGGCAGTCGGTCAAGGCCGCCACCGACGCGCTGGACTACCTGCATCTGGTGGTGCTCGATGCACTGCTGGTGCTGCACGCCGACACCACCGCAGTGGCGGTGACCGAGGTGACCGGGCTGCTCGGGGACCGTGCCGACGCCAACGCGGTGGCCGCCACGGTCGACGATCTGCGCGAGCGGGCCCTGGTCTGGGGAGCCTCCGCGGTGCGGGTGGCCCCCGAAGCGTCCGCCGGGCTGCCGTGGTTCCCGGGTCAGGCGGTGTCGGAGGCCACTGACCGCACCGCCGACGAGATCGCCGGCCTGCTCGAAGGGCTCGACGATGCCCAGCGCGATCTGCTGGCGCGACTCCTCGAGGGGTCACCGGTCGGCCGTACCCGCGACGCGGCGCCGGACGCACCGAGTGACCGGCCGGTGCAGCGGCTGCTGGCGGCCGGACTGTTGCGCCGGATCGACGACGAGACGGTCATCCTGCCGCGCCTGGTCGGCCAGTCGCTGCGCGGCGAGGTACCCGGACCGGTCGAATTTTCGCCGCCGCGGCTCGAGCTGACGTCGACGGCGCCCGCCGATGTCGACGCGGTCGCCGCCGGAGCCGCCATCGACCTGTTGCGCGAAGTCGAACTCGTACTCGAAAACCTCAGTAACACACCGGTTCCCGAGTTGCGCAACGGCGGTCTCGGGGTGCGTGACCTCAAGCGGCTGGCCAAGTCCACCGGCCTCGATGAACCCCGGCTGGGGCTGCTGCTGGAACTCGGCGCCGCCGCGGGGTTGATCGCCGCCGGAATGCCCGAACCCGACCCGGGCGCCGGCACCGGGCCGTACTGGGCGCCGACGGTGGCCACAGACCGCTTCGTCGAATCACCGACGGCTGCGCGCTGGCAACTACTGGCAACCACGTGGCTGGACCTTCCCGCCCGTCCCGCCCTCATCGGTACGCGTGGACCCGACGGCAAACCCTATGCGGCGCTGTCCGATTCGTTGTATTCGACGGCTGCGCCGTTGGACCGCCGACTACTGTTGGCGATGCTGGCCGAATTGCCGCCGGGGTCCGGCGTCGGCGCGGGCGAAGCGTCACGGGCGATGATCTGGCGCAGACCGCGCTGGGCGATGCGGTTACAACCCGACACCGTGACCGACCTGCTGGCGGAGGCGCACGCGCTCGGGCTGGTGGGCCGCGGCGCCATCAGCACGCCCGGTCGAGGGCTGCTGGCCGACGATCCGGCCGAGGTCGTGGTGGCGGCGATGTCGAAGGTGCTGCCCAAACCACTCGACCATTTTCTGTTGCAGGCCGATCTCACGGTGGTCGTGCCGGGCCCGCTGCAGCGCGATCTGGCCGACCAGTTGGCAGCGGTGGCCACCATCGAATCGGCGGGCGCGGCGCTGGTGTACCGGATCAGTGAGGCCAGCATCCGGCGGGCCCTCGACGCGGGCCGCACCGCAGGCGATCTGCACACATTGTTCGAGAAGCATTCCAAAACCCCGGTGCCGCAAGGACTGACGTATCTGATCGACGACGTCGCACGTCGGCACGGCCAGTTGCGGGTCGGTATGGCAACGTCATTCGTGCGATGTGAGGATCCCGCGCTGCTGGCCCAGGCGGTGGGCGCACCCGGCAGCGAACGGCTGGAGATGCGCCTGCTGGCACCGACGGTCGCGGTGTCGCAGGCCCCGATCTCCGAGGTACTCGCCGCGCTGCGCGACGGTGGGTTTGCCCCGGCCGCCGAAGACTCGACGGGCACCATCGTCGACCTTCGCGCCCGTGGCGCACGCGTGTCGGCACCGACCCGGCGTCGCGTGTACAAGCCGAGCCCACCGCCGACCGAGCAGACCCTCGGGGCCATCGTCGCGGTGCTGCGCAAGGTGGCTGCGGGGCCGTTCGCCAACGTTCGGCTCGACCCGGCGGTGGCGATCACCCAGTTGCAGGAAGCCGCCATCGAACAGTCCTCGGTGGTGATCGGTTATGTCGACCCGGCAGGGGTGGCGACCCAGCGGGTGGTCTCACCGATCAATGTGCGCGGCGGACAGCTGACCGCGTTCGATCCGGCCTCCGGCCGGGTGCGGGAGTTCGCCATCCACCGGGTGACGTCGGTGGTGTCGGCCAAGGACGACTAGCTGTAATTCGTTTGCCCGGCATCACACACGGGCCGGCCGGTTCGAATGAGATCACCGCGGGGGTAGCTGGGCTTCGAGGCCGTCCAGCAGATACTGCAACCCCGTCCGGTAACTGCCCTCGAAGTCGTCGTCGAACAGGTACCCGTTGTCCGCGAGCGTCGGATATCGGTCACGCTCCTCGCTTAGGCGGTCTTGTCCCAATCGACGTTCCTCGTCGGAGATCGTCAGGGCCGACTCCGACGACGCCGAGCCCATGACGTGGTTGTAAAGCACCCACGTCGCCGAGGACAACCCATGGCCACTGAAGCCGGCACGAGCCAGCGCCGCCTGCAGGGACTCCATGGTGGCAAGGAAGTTCGGGCCGATGGTCGGCCGCTGCCGGGCCGGCAACGCCGCCGCCCAGGGATGGCGAAGCAACGCCGCCCGCCACGATGTCAGGACCTGGGTCACCGCCGAGCGCCAATCCGATCCCGCGTCGCGTTGAGGCGGAGTCTCGCCGAAGATCGCATCCACCGCCAGGTCGATCACGTCGTCCTTGGTGTCGACGTGCCAGTACAGCGACGGCGCACCTGCGCGCAGACGTTCAGCAAGTCGGCGCATGGTCAGCCGGTCGACGCCCTCCTCGTCGAGCAGTTCGATCGCCGCGGCGACAATGCGCGCCTGGGTGAGCGGCTGGTTCCCCCGCGCCACCCGACGTGGCCGTAGCCACACACTGCGGACGGTCGTTTCGTCCTGCTGGTCACCCTCGGCGTCCGTGATGGCTGTCACCTTCCATAAATCTGTCCGGCTCAACCGGTGAGAGAAGTCTAGTACGGTGGTCCGCAGCATCGAACACTGTTCGATACTCGATCATCGTTCTAGAAACGGGAGTCACGCCATGGACGGCACGCTGAATACGATCACGGTGGTGGACGGATTCGTTCCGGTCATCGACCTGTCCGCCCGCAATATCCAGACCCGGCGCCGCGCCCTCGCCCACGCGATCGGCGGTGCCTGCGAAACCTCGGGATTCTTCGTCATCGTGGGGCACGGAATACCGCGCGAACTGGTGAAAAGCATGGAAACGACGACCAACGCGTTCTTCCGGCTGCCCGACCGGGACAAGGACCGCGTCGCAACTCGCCCGGGGGTGTCAGGATTCCGGCGTTTCAGCGGTTCCACCGCCCAGACGCTGGGCAATACCGCTCCCCCGGACCTCTGCGAAGGATTCAGCACCCACACCACCGGCGAGCTCGGCGATGCCGAGCGGGCGGAGCTCGGAAATTACTGGGCCTCTTGGAAATTGGCCAATATCTGGCCTGCAGCTCCCGTCGGCTTCAAACAGGTCTGGCAGGACTACACGGCCGCCATGACCGAGCTGTCGCGCGATCTGGTGCGGCTCTTTGCGATGGCGCTCGACCTGGAGGAGTCATTCTTCGACGACAAGTTCGACCGACACGTCTCCTCACTCACCGCCAACTACTACTACCCGCAACATGAACCGCCGCTGCCCGGTCAGATGCGGCGCGGGGCCCACACCGACTTCGGCGCGCTGACCGTGCTGTACACCGAACACGACCGCAGCGGTCTGCAGGTCCGTACCAAAGACCTTCAGTGGGTTGACGTCCCGGCAGTCCGGGACAGCTTCGTGATCAACATCGGTGATCTGATGGCACTGTGGACCGGCGGCCGATGGAAGTCGACCATGCACCAGGTCGTCAATCCGCAACGGGAATGCACCTCATCCCGATTGTCGATCCCGTTCTTCTTCCAACCCAACCATGACGCAGTCGTCGAACCGATGGGCCCAGGCACCAATGTCGGCGACGAGACATCGACAGTGGTTGCGGGCGAATGGATCTCCGCCAAAATGCAGATGCTGTTCACGTCCGCTTCATGAAACCCGACCGCGTCGGATCCTGGCGCGAGTTGAGCCACCATCGACGTATCGCGGTGATCCTGGCCGGCGGCGTACTCGTGGGCGCGATCAACATCTATCTGACGGCCAGCCTGTTGCCGACAGCGGTGGCCGATATCGGCGGCGAACCGCTCTACGCGTGGAATACCACGGTGTACCTGTGTGGTCAGGTCATCGCGACCATGCTGGTCGGGCAATTGCTTTCGCGACGTAGCGCGGTGTCGTGCTACCTGATCGGCTTCGGCGTGTTCGCCTTCGGCTCCGTTGTCTGCGCCGCCAGCCCGAGCATGGCGGTCCTGCTGATGGGGCGTGGCACTCAGGGCCTGGCCGCAGGCCTGCTGATCGGCCTGGGTTTCGGCCTCATCCACTCTGCCCTGCCCCATCACCTGTGGGTACGGGGCAGCGCACTGGTTTCGGCCATGTTCGGCCTCGGCAATCTCGTGGGTCCGGCGGTCGGCGGGCTCTTCGCACAGTTCGGTTCGTGGCGATCGGCCTACGGCACACTCGCCGTCGCCGCACTGATGATGGCGATGCTGGTCCCCCGCGCCTTCCGCTCGAACCACCGGGACAAACCCCCGCCGACCGGCATACCTGTGCGATCGCTTGTGCTGATCATCGGGGCCGTGGGGCTGTTGAGCATCGCCGGTGTGGCCCGCGGCGTGCTCGCGATGATCGGCTGCATCACCGTGGCGCTGTTCCTGGCCGCGGCCTTGCCGTGGGCAGAACGGCGCGCACACACACCGATCCTTCCGGCGTCGACATATCGGGCCGGCTCGGCGGTGCCCTGGGTGTACCTGACCATTCTGTTCCTCGCCTCCGGCGTCGCCGTCGAGACGTTCGTGCCATTGTTCGGTCAGCGTCTGGCCGCACTACCGCCGGTGACAGCGGGATTTCTCGCGGCAGTGTTGTCGCTCGGCTGGTCGGCAACGCAGGTGGCGAGCTCCTCGGCGGGCTCCCGCCAGACGGTCCGCCGGCTCCAGGTCGCCGGGCCCATGATGCTGACCGCCGCGTTTGCGGTGCTCATCCCCCTCCAGGTCAGCCCGGCACCGCTGATGATGGTGATCGCCTGGGTGATTGCCCTGCTCATCGGCGGAGCGGGGATCGGATTGGCGATGCCGCACCTGTCGGTGGCCGCCATGACAGGTGACGATGATCCGGCCGAGGGCAACCGCGCCGGTGCGGCCATCGCGATCGTGTTGACCATGTCGACCGCGTTCGGCAGCGCCCTCGCCGGCCTGCTCGTCAACCTCGCCGGGACCGACCTGCTCAGCGCGGCGCGATACCTCTTGTCAGGTTTCACGGCGGTCGCTGCGCTCGGAGTGCTCACCGCAGTCCGCGCCTTGTCGGCCGATTCGGAATAATGGAACAAATGACCGACGGCCCCCTGATCGTGCAGTCCGACAAAACGGTGCTGCTTGAAGTCGACCACGAGCAGGCCGGCGCGGCGCGCGCGGCGATCGCACCGTTCGCCGAACTGGAACGCGCCCCCGAACATGTGCATACCTACCGCATCACCCCGCTGGCGTTGTGGAACGCCCGCGCGGCAGGCCACGACGCCGAACAGGTGGTCGACGCGCTGGTGAGCTTCTCGCGCTACGCGGTGCCGCAGCCGCTGCTGGTCGACATCGTCGACACCATGGGCCGGTACGGGCGGCTGCAGCTGGTCAAACACCCGGCACACGGGCTGACGCTGGTCAGCTTCGACCGCGCGGTGCTCACCGAGGTGCTCCGGAACAAGAAGATCGCGCCCATGCTGGGCGCCCGCATCGACGACGACACCGTGCTGGTGCACGGCAGCGAGCGCGGGCGGGTCAAACAGATGCTGCTGAAGATCGGCTGGCCGGCCGAGGACCTGGCCGGCTATGTCGACGGCGAGGCGCATCCGATCTCGTTGGCCGAGGACGGCTGGGTGTTGCGTGACTACCAGCAGATGGCCACCGATTCGTTCTGGGCGGGCGGCTCCGGTGTGGTGGTTCTCCCATGCGGCGCGGGTAAGACGCTGGTGGGGGCGGCGGCCATGGCCAAGGCCGGTGCGACGACGCTGATCCTGGTCACCAACACCGTGGCGGGCAGGCAGTGGAAGCGCGAGCTGATTGCCCGCACCTCTCTCACCGAGGAGGAGATCGGCGAGTACTCGGGTGAGAAGAAGGAGATCCGGCCCGTCACGATCGCGACCTATCAGGTGATCACGCGGCGCAGTAAGGGTGAGTACAAGAACCTGGAGGTCTTCGACAGCCGCGACTGGGGCCTGATCATCTACGACGAGGTACACCTGCTGCCCGCACCGGTGTTCCGGATGACCGCGGACCTGCAGTCCCGGCGCCGGCTCGGGCTGACCGCAACGCTGATCCGCGAGGACGGCCGCGAAGGCGACGTCTTCTCGTTGATCGGTCCCAAACGCTACGACGCGCCCTGGAAGGACATCGAAGCCCAGGGATGGATCGCACCCGCGGAGTGCATCGAGGTGCGGGTGACGATGACCGACAACGAGCGCATGCTCTACGCCACCGCCGAACCTGAGGACCGCTACAAGCTGTGCTCTACGGTGCACAGCAAGATCGCGGTGGTCCGCTCGATTCTGGAGCGCCACCCAAAGGAGCAGACCCTGGTGATCGGCGCCTACCTCGACCAGTTGGAGGAACTCGGCCAGGAACTGGACGCCCCGGTGATCCAGGGATCCACCAAGAACGCCGAGCGCGAGCTGCTGTTCGACCAGTTCCGGCGCGGTGAGATTCAGACGCTGGTGGTCTCCAAGGTCGCGAACTTCTCCATCGACCTGCCGGAAGCCTCGGTGGCTGTGCAGGTTTCGGGCACGTTCGGGTCGCGCCAGGAGGAGGCCCAGCGGCTGGGCCGGCTGCTGCGTCCCAAGGCCGACGGCGGCGGTGCGGTGTTCTACTCGGTGGTGTCCCGGGACAGCCTGGACGCCGAGTACGCCGCACACCGGCAGCGCTTCCTGGCCGAGCAGGGGTACGGGTACGTCATCAAGGACGCCGACGACCTCTTGGGCCCGGCGATCTGATCTCCGGCCAACCGTTTACGTGTGCGGCCCGACGGGTTTGACGACGGTCAGCAACACCACCGAATCTTCGAGGGCGGCAAGGCTGTGCCGGCTCCGCGGAATCACGATGTGATCACCGGGTGATCCTTCCCAGCCGGCTTCCGCATTCGACAGCCGGACCCTGCCCTCGAGAACCTGCAGGGTGGCTTCACCCGGGCTCTCGTGCTCGTCGAGGCCGTTGCCTGCGGTGAGCGCGATCAGCGTCTGCCGTAACGCATGCTCGTGTCCGCCGTAAACCGTGTGCGCGCTGCGTCCGCTGCTGGCCGTGCGGGCTGAGGCCAACTGCTGACGTGCGACCGCGGTCAGTGAAATCTTCTCCATCACGGTGCTTCCTTCCGACTAGATCGTCACGCTGCCGGTCCGGCGGGCTTCGATGCTGTCTGACACGATATTTCCATGGCGGGGCGTTCAGCCCGACATCTGGTCGGGTTTGTCGCAGCCGTTGTCGCTGCGATGGCATGGACGGTGGCCGCCGGCTGCCTGGTGCTGCTCGGGCGGTTCGCCGCGGCTGATACCCGCTGCGGGCATGTGCAACCGCGGGTGGACATGGGCGGCGGATGGATCGTCATCGTGACCGTCGTGGTGTGGGCGGCGCCGTTCGTCGCGCTCGCGATCGCACGCAGGCGCCGCTGGCAGGTGACTCTCGGCACGCTCGCGGTCCTGATCGCCGCGGCCGTGGTCGTCGACATGTTCGCCCGCCCCGTCGCGTTCTGCTTCTGACCGGACCGCCGCGGCCGGGCACAATCGGCCACGATCGGGCACATTGCGAGGCAATACCTTGCAGCTGAGAGCAATTCAGTCCTGGCCCGCTCACCTGAACTCCCCGCACGATGGTGCGATGCACCATCACAAACACGTCGCACGTACGGCCGCGGTGCTCGCGGCGGCCATGGGAATCGGTCGCTTCGTCTACACGCCGATACTTCCGCTCATGAGCGCCCAGGCCGGTGTCACGGCACATACCGCGGCCAATCTCGCCACCGCGAACTATGTCGGCTACCTCGTGGGCGCGCTGGCCGGGACCATCTGGCCGTGGGTGGCCCGGTCGATGTCCGTGTGCCGGGCCGGCCTGCTGGTGCTCATCGCCAGCTTGGCGGCAATGCCGTTGACCACCAACGGTATTGCGTGGGGCGTCCTGCGGACGTTGGCCGGGGTCGCCAGCGCGTTGGTGTTCGTCATCGCGGTCAACATCATGATGGAGCACCTGCACGAACATCCGGCACATCTGGCCGGGTGGGGTTTCGGTGGTGTGGGCGCCGGTATCGCGTTCTCGGCGGTGCTGGTGCTGGCCGCCGGAGACTGGAAGGGCGCTTGGTGGGCCTCGGCAGCGGCGGCAGCCGTGCTCAGCGTCGGCGCCTGGTCGATGCAACCGGCTTTGCACCGCGGCGCGGCGGCCGGCGAAGCCTCGCAGCGCCCGCCGCACCGAGCCTTCACGCTGCTGCTGACCAGCTACACCCTTGAAGGCATCGGCTACATCATCGCGGGCACGTTCCTGGTCGCCGCGGTCGCACAGGGCACGCCACACTGGCTCGGAGGTGGCGCGTGGCTGGTGGTCGGTTTGGCCACCGTTCCGTCCGCGGCGCTGTGGGCGGCGCTGAGCATGCGCTGGTCGCATCCGGCCCTGCTGACGGTCGCGCTGATGGTCCAGGCTGCCGGAATCGCCGTCGCCGGCCTGGCCGGTGGGGTGATCGCCGCGCTCGTGGGCGCCGTGTTGTTCGGTGGCACCTTCGTCGGGGTGAGCATCCTTTCCTTGGCGCACGGCCGGCTGCTGCGCTATCCACGGGCCGTCGCATTGCTGACGGCCGGGTATTCGGCCGGCCAGATCCTCGGACCGGTCGTGGTGACGCCACTGCTGCACCACGGATTCCGTCCGGCCCTGGTCTCCGGGGCACTGGTGGTACTAGCGGCCGCCGTCGTCGCCGGGCTGATGCGGATCATCGACGGGCAGCCATACGGACGGGTCGGCCAGACCGAAATCGCCGAGGTCACGGGTGAATTCGTTGATCACCGCCCGGACGGTCGCACTGTCTTCACCCCGCCGCCACACCAGCGACCAGGTCCACAGGGGTGACGGGTTCACCACGGGACGACGCACCAGGCCTCTTGGCGGCTGCACATCCTGCCCCTTGGGGTTGTTGAGGACCGGACGCCGCAGCCGTCGGACATGCTCGAAGAACGTCGGTCCCGTGACGCCGCCGTCGTCGGTGCGCATGACGCGCGCCCCCGTCGCCGCCGCGAACTGCTCACCGTAGCGGTTCCACGACGACCAACTCGCGTCGTCGGAATCGACGAGTACCACAGTGTCGCGGGCCTCGACCGGTGACTCGTCGGTGCCGGCACACAGCGCGTACAACCGGTCCACACCGATGATCCGGGCCTCAAGCGACAACGACTCCAGATCGCGGTTCTGCACCCAGCAGATGGCCAGATCCAGGCTGCCGTCGGCGACCCGGGCGGCCTGCGCGTGCGACGGCATCACCCAGGTGTCCAGCCGCAGCTCGGCCACACCCGCCGCCCGCTCGGCCCAATCCGACGGGCACCACTTCACCCAGCCGATGCGCACCGGATCGGATACCGCCAGACCCGTGGCGCGCCTGCGCAGTTCGTCTGCCGCAGCGATCAGCGCACGGGCGTCGGGCAACAGCGCGCCACCGGCCGGGCTCAGCGCAACCGTCCGGCGATCACGTTCGAACAGCACGACCTTGAGATCACGCTCCAGGGCCTTGATCTGTTGAGACAGCGATGGCCCGGCGATATGCAGACGCTCGGCCGCGCGGCCGAAGTTCAACTCTTCGGCGACGGTGATGAAATACCGTAGCTGCCGTAGCTCCACCGTTGCAGCGTAATAGGCACAACCTCCCAGCAGAGAGCTAACCCGTCCCGCCGCCGGGACATGTCGCGCCGCCGCTACGCGTTGTCCAGAGCACTCACAGCGAAAGGCACTGACATGAGCACTTCGACACGCGTCGCGATCATCACCGGCGCATCCCAGGGCATCGGCGCAGGTTTGGTGGCGGGTTACCGCAAACTGGGCTACGCCGTCGTCGCCAACTCACGCGGCATCGGTGAGAGCGAGGACCCGATGGTGCTCACCGTGGCGGGTGACGTCTCGCAGCCGGGCGTCGGCAGTCGCCTGGTCGACGCCGCACTGGAGCGGTTCGGCCGCGTCGACACCGTGGTGAACAACGCGGGCATCTTCATCGCCAAGCCGTTCACCGAGTACACCGACGCCGACTACGACGCGATCGCCGGGGTGAACCTGCGCGGATTCTTCGACCTGTCCCGCGCGGCGCTCACGGCGATGCAGTCCCACGGCGGCGGCCACCTCGTCAATATCTCCACAAGCCTTGTCGACCAGGCCAATTCGAAGGTGCCCTCGGCATTGGCGGCCCTGACCAAGGGTGGTCTCAACGCGGCCACGAAGGCGCTGGCCGTCGAGTACGCCAGCCGCGGGATCCGGGTCAACGCCGTGGCCCTCGGCTCCATCGATACCCCGATGCACGATCCGTCGACCCACGACTTCATGGCGGGGCTGAATCCGATGGGCAGGCTGGGCGCGATCGACGATGCCGTCGATGCCGTGCTGTACCTGGAACAGGCCGGGTTCGTCACCGGCGAGATCCTGCGCGTCGACGGCGGTCAAAGTGCCGGACACTGAGGACCCCGTCCAGATCCTGGGTGAGGTGCTCGACGGCTGGCAGATCGCGTTCTACCAGGTGTCGCCGCCGGCTAACTGAGCGCGGGAATGACCTTCTGCTCGAACATTTCGATACCGGACCGGTCATAGGCGGCCTCCGGGAAGTACATGATGGCGTACTCGCAGCCGAGATCGCGCATACGCTGCAGCTTCTCGATAACCTGTTCGGTTGTGCCGCTCCCGGATTCGGGCGCGCTCAGCGTCGAGAGCATGGCGTCTGCGGCCGACTCGCCTGCGACGGGCACCTGACGGGAGCGCAGCCGGGCGATGCGGTCTTTCACGTCGCGCTCCGTTTCACCGATGACGGCGTTGAAATTGGCGGAGCGGACGATCGCGTCGTAGTCGGTGCCCACGTCGCGACAGTGCGCGGCGAGCACCTCGGACTTGTGGGCGAACCCCTCGGGTTCCGAGGTGAAGTTGGTGTAGTGCGCATATTTGGCCGCGATGCGCAGCGTGACCTTCTCTCCCCCACCGGCGATCCACATCGGAATGCCGTTGTCCTGCATGGGCTTGGGAGACACGATCGCGTCGTCCACCTGGTAGTGCTTGCCGTCGAGGGTTACCCTGCCGTCACGCCAGGCGTCGCGCATGATCTGCACGCCCTCGTCGAGCCGGCCCAGCCGCACCCCGGCCGACGGGAACCCGTAGCCATAAGCCCGCCACTCGTGCTCGTACCAGCCGCCGCCGATGCCCATCTGCACCCGGCCGCCGGAGATCACGTCCGTGGTGGCGGCGATCTTGGCCAGGTACACCGGGTTGCGGTAGCTCATCGCCGTGCACATCTGCCCGAGCTTGATGCGCCGCGTGGTCGCCGCGTACGCCGACATCAGCGACCACGCCTCGTAGGTGACCTCCTCGGTGGGCACCGGAACGGTATGGAAGTGGTCGTACACCCACAGCGAGTCCCAGGCGCCGTTGTCGGCATACGCGGCCAGGTCGTGCATCACCGGCCAGTGCCGTTCAACGGGAATGTCTACGAGATCGAGCCGCCAACCCTGCGGGATGAAAAGTCCGAAGCGCATGGCTCCTGACTCTACGACGCCCGGATATGTCCGTGCCCGCGGCTAGCCTGACGGCATGGCCCTTTCCAAGGAAGAACGCGAACAATTTCTTGCCGAACCGCACATCGCCGCGCTGTCGGTGTCCGCTGGAGACGACCGTGGACCGCTCACGGTGCCGATCTGGTACCAGTACTCACCCGGCGGTGAACCGTGGGTGCAGACCGGCGCAGGATCCCGCAAGCACCGACTGATCGAGGCCGCCGGGCATTTCTCGTTGATGGCCGAGCGGCTGGAGCCCACCGTCCGCTATGTCGCCGTGGACGGTGCGGTCAGCCGGATCGAACCCTCCACCGACGAACATCTGATCGAGATGGTCAAGCGCTACCTGCCGCCGGAGAAGGTGGAACCGTACCTGGAGTTCGCGCGCCGCGAGCACGGCGAGAGCGTCACCATCTACCTGAAACCGCAGCATTGGAATGCGGCAGATCTCGGGTCGCTCTAGTCCGCCCGTTCACCCAGCACCGCCATCGCGCCGTCGACCGTGGCGCGGCGCAGTTCCTCGTAGTCGGCGTCGGGAAACTGCAGGCAGCAGTCCTGCAGGCCGCCGAAGGCGATGACTGCGCGGGTCGACTGCGCGAGCGTCGGTCTGCGGCCGAACACCAGCGCACCCAGCCTCGCCCGCCAGGCCAGGATCGCCTCGATCAGGCCCAGGTCGGCCAAGGTGGTCAGTTCGGAGACCAGCAGCACCAGATCGGCGCGGTGGCGGTAATGAAAGTCGAAGTAACCCTCGAGAAGTTCACGCGGTGAGGGTCTGTCCGCGACCCGCTTGCGCTCCTGCTCGGCGATGAAGACTTCGCCCTCGTCGATCAGGGGTTGCAGAATGCTGCGGACGAGTTCCTCGCGTGACCGGAAGTGGTAGTAGAGCGCGGGTTTGGTGATGCCAAGGCGGTCTGCGATGTCCTGCAGGCTGGTCCGCTGCACACCTTTCTCGGTGAACAGTGCGCGCGCCACATCCTGGATGCGCTGCCTGGTACCGGACGCGGGCCTTGTCACCTGACCACCCTAACTTACTTAACGATCGGTAAGCTCACGAAAAGACGTTTACCGACCGTTAAGTAAGCAAGGAGAATCATGCAGGTACTCATCTCCGGCGCCAGCGTCGCCGGACCGGTGCTCGCCTACTGGCTGAGCAGGCACGGCTTCGACGTCACAGTGGTCGAACGCGCGCCCGCGCTGCGCAAGACCGGCGGCCACGCCATCGACCTGTTCCGACCCGCCATGGAAATCTCCGAACGCATGGGGGTACTACCCCGCATCGAGGCACACGCCACCGGCACCACCCGGCTGAGCATCCACCATCCCGGGGCGCCGCGACCCACCCACATCGACTACGTCAAGCTCCTCGGCGCCATGTCCGACCGGCACCTCGAGATCATGCGCGACGACCTCAGCGCGATCTACTTCGACGCCGGTCGCGACGATGTCGAATATCTCTTCGGTGACCAGATCACCTCGATCTCACCCGACGGCGATGTGACATTCGAGCACCACCCGCCCCGGCGCTTCGACGTCGTCGTGGGCGCCGACGGACTGCACTCCGGCGTACGCCGGCTGGTGTTCGGCGAAAACGTCGCCGAACGCTTTCTCGGCGGCTACCTCGCGGTGGTGTCGGTGCCGAAAAGCTTTGCCCGCCACAATGAGATGACCGGCTATTACGAGCCGACGCAGGTGGCGATGGTCTATACCGCCGACCATCTCGACGATGCCCGTGCATTGTTCGTCTTCCGTCCGGGCCAACCACTGGATTACGACTATCGCGACGTGGGACGCCAACAGGCCCAGCTGCGTGCCGCGTACGCCGAGTCGGAGCCGGAGGTGCATCGCTGGCTCGATGAGCTGGAGCGCTCACCGGCGTTCTACTTCGACGCCATCACCCAGTTGGAGATGACGTCGTGGTCACGTGGCCGGGTCACCCTGGTCGGCGACGCCGGATACTGCCCCGGACCCGCCGTCGGCGGAAGCACCAGCCTCGCGGTGTACGGCGCCTACGTGTTGGCCGCCGAGATGGTGCGCGCCGGAGACGACTACCCGGCGGCATTCGCCGCCTACGAACGCATCATGCACGCACCTGTCACGGGAAGCCGAAAGCTGGCCCGGGTGAATGCGAAGACGATTGTGCCGACAAGTCGTTGGGGAGTTCGCGCCCTGGTGGGCACCGGCCGGTTGATATCAGCACTCCCGATGGGGCTGACGCAGTCTGTCGCCCGGCTCAACACCAAAGGGGTGCGGCTGTATGACACCATGCCACTGCCCACGTGGCCGGCCCGAAACCCGCGCTGACCGCTGCGGCGCAACGTCTGCTCGCCCAGAAAAGCTGGCGTAGCGTGACCGCATGGCCGAACTTTCCGATGATGTGATCGCGTTCCTTTCCGAAGGCACCCGCACCGCTGTCCTGGGTTGGGGTGCCGCCGATGGACGACCGTTGGCAGCGCCGATCTGGTTCGTCGTCGACAACGGCGACCTGGTCTTCAACACCGGCAGAGACACCGCCAAAGGACGTGCGCTGCTTCGTGACCCGCGGGTGGTGCTCTGCGTCCACGACGACCGTCCGCCCTTCACGTTCGTCCAGGTCCAGGGCGTGGGTTCGATCAGCGAGGAACCCGACGAGTTGCTGGACATCGCGACCCGGACCGGCGGCCGCTACATGGGCCCTGACCGCGCCGAGGAATTCGGCAGGCGCAATGGTGTCCCTGGAGAGCTGGTGGTGCGGGTCAAACCGACGAAGGTCCACGCCGTGTTCGGCGTGGCGGACTGAGGCGGGGACATCATGACCGACGTCCGGGCATTCGGCGAACTGTTGTCGCAAGATCATGGGCTCTGTGTGCTCAGTACCCTGCGCGACGACGGCAGTATCCAGTCCTCGGTGGTCAACGCCGGGGTCATGGCACACCCGCAGACCGGTGCGCCGGTGGTCGCGCTCGTGGCCATCGGTGGGGCGCGCAAGTTGCAACACCTGCGCACCGATCCCCGCGCCACCGTCGTCGCCCGCGCAGGCTGGCAGTGGGTCACAGTCGAGGGCACCGCGGAGATCATCGGCCCGCAGGACCCGAAACCCGATGTCGACGCCGAAGCCCTACGGCGGTTGCTCCGGGCCATCTTCCAGGCCGCCGGCGGCAGCCACGACGACTGGGACACCTACGACCGCGTGATGCGCGAGGAGCGTCGGGCCGCAGTGCTGATCGCCCCCACCCGGGTTTACTCGAACCCAGGCTGACGTCGAGATTGCACAGAGGGTCGTGACGTCGCGCGCAGAATCAAGCGGTCGCTGCAACACCTGATTTGTTTAGGGGTGTTGTTCGATGGCGTTTCGTGTTCAGGGCAGC
>NZ_JAMQTH010000019.1:0-170927 GCF_032883035.1 Mycobacterium appelbergii | reverse complement strand
CCCTAAACGGGAAAAAGAATGTGGCCAAAAACAACAAACAAAAACCACCAAACACACTATTGAGTTCTCAAACAACACGCCCGAGCTGACCGCGCAAAAATCCAGCGGCTAAAAGCCGCTGCTAGTTACTGCGGGCAGTGAGGTAGACCCACCTAAGCGGGATTCTCTCTCGGATTTTGTCTTCGCTCTCCGGCTGGGCCGTGTCGCTCTGACCTGGAATAAGTTACGGCAGGGAAAACTTGGAGTCAAATCCCCAGGTGGCTGCGACGTTTTACCTGGTCAGCGCGCCCCACGCACTAGCCCACAGCGGCGACGCGTTCGACGCCGGCAATGTTGCGCTTGCCACGTCGCAACACGAGCCATCGCTCATGCAGAAAATCCGACGGCTGTGGTATCCACTCGTCGCTTTCAATCCGCACATTGTTGACGTAGACGCCGCCCTCGGCGACGGTGCGCCGGGCCGCGCCTTTACTGGCCGACAGCCCGGTCGCGACCAGGAGATCGGTGATTCCGTCGGCGCCGCCCGGTTTCAACTCGGCGACCGAGGCCTCCCGCAGCGCCGCGGCCAGCGTGGAGAGGTCGAGTTCGCCCAGCTCCGCCCTGCCGAACAGGGCCTGGCTGGCATGTTCGACGGCCTTGGTCGCACCGTCCCCGTGCACCAGGGTGGTGAGCTCGCGGGCCAGCCGCCGCTGCGCGGCCCGTTCGTGTGGCCGGGTCCGCGTTGCGTCGTCGAGTTCGGCGAGTTCGTCGGCGGACAGGAAGGTGAACCACCGCAGGTAGCCGATGACATCGGCATCGGCGGTGTTCACGAAGTACTGGTACCAGGCATATGGGCTGGTCATCTCGGGGTCGAGCCAGAGATTTCCGCCGCCGGTGGACTTGCCGAACTTCTTGCCCTCGGAGTCCGTCACCAGCGGAGTCGTCATCGCGTGCACGGTGGCGCCGAGTTTCTGGCGCACCAACCGGGCGCCTGCGACGATGTTTCCCCACTGGTCGGAGCCGCCGATCTGCAGTGCGCACCCATGCCGTTGATGCAGTTCCACGTAGTCGTTCGCCTGCAACAGCATGTAGCTGAACTCCGTGTAGGAGATGCCGTCACCGTCGAGGCGTCGTCGTACAGTGTCGCGATCGAGCATCACGTTGACCGAGAAGTACTTGCCGACGTCGCGCAGAAACTCGATCGCCGACAGCTCCCCCGTCCAAGACAGGTTGTTCTCGATGATGGCCCCGGTCGGAGTGTCGTCGAACTCGACGAACCGTTCGAGCTGGCCACGGATCCGCGAAGCCCAGTCGGCGACGGTGTCGGCAGTGTTCAGGGTCCGCTCACCGGTGTCGCGCGGATCGCCGATCATTCCGGTCGCCCCGCCGGCGAGCACGATCGGCCGGTGTCCGGCCTGTTGAAACCGCCGCAAGGTCAGTAGTGGCACCAGGTGGCCGGCATGCAGGCTCGGCGCTGTGGGGTCGAAGCCCGAGTAGAGGGTCATGGGTCCCGTGGCGAGGTCTGCCGCCAACGCGTCCCGGTCGGTGGATTGTGCGATCAGCCCACGCCAGTCCAGCTCGTCGAGGATGCCTGTTGCCATGACGACGATCATGCCGCATCGGCAGATCACCGCTGATCAGTCACTGCGGCCGGGCGACGGCGCCCGTGGGCTGCGCCGGTAGGCCGACACTTCCCGTCGATCGGCCAGCCACAACCGCCAACGCCGATCGGCCGCCTTGCTGACTCCCACGCGCGGGCCATCGACGGCGGCGCCGGGCTCGCCGAGCCGCAGCCGGATCGGACTGTCGGCCGCGAAGAGGTCGATTCCGTTGTCCTCCATCGAAATTCCGAGGGCCGAGCACAGATTGCCCGGGCCGCGGGCCAGCGCCCGCGGCAGCACCGTCGGCCCGCGTCGCTGTTGAGCGCGGTCACACCCGTCCACCACCGCCGCGGCACGCAGCAGCACCGCGCCCGCGACGCCGTCGTAGCCGCACACCACGTTGGCGCAGACATGGATCCCGTGACTGCGATAGGTGTAGAGCCGTCCCGGCGGACCGAACATCACCTCGTTGCGCCCACCGGGACCACGGAACGAATGCGACGCGGCGTCCGGCCACGGGCCGTCGACGGGACCGCCGTACGCCTCGACTTCGACGATGGCGGCCCGGACCCCGCGACCCACGAGCTCGGCCCCCAACAACCGGCGGGCCGCCACCAGCGGATCCCCCGTCAGCAGCTCAGCGCCCATCCGAGCGATTGTGCCCGCCACGGTGTCAGCCATTGACACCGGTGGGCAGCGCGCGCAGTATTCATCATATGATGACTTCATCACGCGATGAATTGCCATGGCCATCCGGTGAACCGGCCATCGCCATCGATGGGCTGCGCGTGGTCCGCGGCAGCCGCGTCGCGGTGCGCGATGTGAGTGTGCAGATCGCACGCGGCACCATCACCGGGCTGCTGGGTCCTTCGGGCTGTGGAAAGACCACGTTGATGCGCGCCATCGTGGGCACCCAGATCGTCGCGGCCGGCACGGTCACCGTGCTGGGACATCCCGCCGGTTCGGCGCCGTTGCGCAGCAGGGTCGGCTATGTCACGCAGGATCCGACCATCTACGACGACCTCCGGGTGATCGACAACGTCCGCTATTTCGCGTCGCTGTACGGCACCTCGGGCGAGTCTGCGGTGAGCGCCGTGCGTGCGGTCGGACTCGACGAGCACCAGAGGGCCTACTGCGGCAATCTCTCCGGTGGTCAGCGCACCCGCGTCTCGCTGGCCTGCGCGTTGGTCGCCGAACCGGATCTGCTCGTGCTGGACGAACCGACCGTCGGTCTCGACCCGGTGTTGCGCGTCGACTTGTGGGAGCAGTTCGGGGAGCTGTCACGGCGCGGGGTCACGCTGCTGGTCTCCAGCCATGTCATGGACGAGGCCGACCATTGCGGCGATCTGCTGCTGATGCGCGAAGGAGACCTGCTCGCGCACACCACCCCGGAGAAGCTACGAGAGGACACGGCATGCACATCCCTGGAGGAAGCGTTTCTGACCGTCATCCGGCACAGCACCACCACCCCGGACAGCGAAGCCGGCTGAACCCGCAGGCCTACCTGGCCACCACCGGCCGCATCCTGCGGCAACTGGCGGCCGACCACCGCAGCGTGGCGATGATCCTGGTGGTGCCGAGCCTGATCATCACGCTCATGTATTTCATGTTCCAAAACGCGCCGCACGCCCCGGGCGGACCGACACCGTTCAACAGTGCCTGCCTGATCATGCTCGGCGTCTTCCCGCTCGTCGTGATGTTCCTCATCACGTCGATAACCATGCAACGCGAACGTGTTTCGGGAACCCTCGAGCGCATTCTCACCACGCCGCTGCGCCGGTTCGACCTGCTCGCGGCGTACGGGACCGCGTTCTCGATCGCCGCGGCCGCACAAGCCAGCCTCGCCTGCATGGTGGCGTTCTGGCTCCTCGGGTTCGACACCGCCGGCAGTCCGTCGCTGGTGTTCCTCATCGCGATCATCAACGCCGTGCTCGGGGTCGGACTGGGCCTGCTGTGCAGTGCGTTCGCCCGCACCGAGTTCCAGGCCGTGCAGTTCATGCCGGTCGTGATCGTCCCGCAGTTGCTGCTGTGCGGCATCATCGTCCCGCGCTCCGCGCTGCCCGAGTGGCTGCAGTGGATCAGCAATGTGCTGCCGGCCAGCTACGCGCTGGAAGCCCTGCAACAGGTCGGCGCCTATCCTGATCCGACGGCCATCGCGGTTCGCGACATCGCGGTGGTGATGGGTTTCGCGGTGCTGGCACTGTGCCTGGCCGCTGCGACGCTGAGACGACGGACACCCTAGGGGCACCTTGACCACCAACGCTGATCCTCCCCGTGAGCGCAAACGGCCCGGCAGACCGCCGGGCCAGTCCGACACCCGGGACCGCATCCTCGTCTGCGCACGAGAATTGTTCGCCCGCAACGGTATCGACAAGACATCGATTCGGGCGATCGCGGGTGCCGCAGGTGTGGATCCGGCCCTGGTGCATCACTACTTCGGCACCAAAACGCAACTGTTCGCCGCCGCCATTCACATCCCTATCGACCCCATGGCGGTCATCGGCCCGCTGCGGGAAGTACCGGTCGACGAGATCGGCTATACGCTGCCGTCAATCCTGTTGCCGCTGTGGGATTCCGAGATGGGCAAGGGCTTCATCGCCACGCTGCGCTCGATCCTGGCCGGCAGCGAAGTCTCGTTGGTGCGGACATTCCTGCAAGAGGTGATCACCGTCGAGGTGGGCTCACGCGTCGACAATCCCCCCGGCAGCGGCAAGATCCGCGTGCAGTTCGTGGCCTCGCAACTGGTGGGTGTGGTGATGGCGCGCTACATCCTGGAACTCGAGCCGTTCAGTTCGCTGCCGGTCGATCAGATCGCCGCGACCATCGCGCCGAATCTGCAGCGCTACCTCACCGGTGAGCTACCCGGACTCGGCCCGGTCCAGTAGCCGCTGGTGCTCGGCATCGTCGTCGATGGCCACGGCTTCGTCGACGAGAAGCACCGGGATGCCATCTTCGATGCGATACGCGCGCCGCAACCGGGGGTTGTAGAGCCACTCATCACGCACCAGCAGTAGCGGCCCGCGATCCTGCGGACAGACCAGGATGCTCAGCAGTTTGGTGTCGACCACGAGGCGACGCTAACCGACTGGCAGCACGATGCCGCCGCCGCCATTCGGCCCGCCGAAGATGCCGCCGCCCCCGGGATAGGGCACCTGCCCCGGTGCGTTCTGGTTGATACCGATGGTGCCCCCGCCGCCGCCGCCACCGCCTGCCTGCGACTGAGCCTGGATCTTGCGCTGGTAGGCGACGGTTTCCTTGAGCGCCTCGACCAGCGGAGTCTGGTTGGGCTTGTACTTCAATGAGCTCTGGAGGTCTTCGATGTTGCCCTTGGAGGGTTTGAAGCCGAGCGCGCGCAGCTGCATCGACTCCTTCGCCCAGTTCGACACCTGACCGCCGCCTGCGCCGGTGGCGTACTCCGAGTACACGTCGTCGAGCACGTCAGCATGCGCCGTGGCCGAACCGAACCCCACCAGCAGCCCCAGCGCCAGTGCGCTGCCCGCCACCGAGCCGGTCACCGCGCGACGCCAGCCGGAGCGGTCCCTGCTCGCCTGCATCCCAGAACGCGAAGTCATCCATCCTCCAGTCACTAGCCGCCAGCGGGAGCCTAACAGCGCAGGCGCCCCCCGGCACGGTCGTCGTTATCCCTGCGGAGCGGGCGGCGCCAGCAGTTCGGTACGCACTGCCGCGGTCAGTCTCTTGTACGTATTCGTATCGGCATCGAGGTACCAGGAGTTACGTCGAGACGGCTTCGGGACGCCCGCCGCCCGCAGCGGGGTGATCAGTGGGCGATAGGCGGGGCCGAGATCCATGTCGGCCACCACGTGCACGATGTCCGGCGGGCCGCCCACCGGCAGGTCGACGAGCGCATTGGACAGATCGGCAGTCGGGACGCTGCCGCCGGGGCGCAGCGCCAGGGCTGTCACCGCGAGCTGCCGTCCGCCCGCCTCCACCCCGTAGGTCACCGCCATGTCGACCGAACCGAGGCGCCCGACCGCATCGTTGACCGTGGTGGCGAACACCGGGCCGCGCTCGGTGCGGATGACCGCGCTGCGGTTGTCCACCAGCCAGTAATCGCCGTCCTCGTCGCGGCGGAACAGGAACTCCGTGGACACCCAGGTGTCGGCGGGGGCGAACACGCCCCTTTTCACCGACGCGGTCGGATCGACCGGACCACGCGGATGGGCCAGCAGCACCCCGACCTCGTTGGCCTCGGCCCTGCGGACGAATCCCTGGTCGTCTTCCAGGATCAGATCGTCCTCGGTGTCGTAGGCGGCCAGTTCGATCTGACCGCCGCCGGGCAGCGGGCGGCCCTTGCTGCCGATCTTGGCTCCCGCCACGTTGGCGAGAACGGCCTGGCCGTCGGTGGTGGTGAAGAACTCGACCACCTGGGCCGGCTCGAACACGTCGAGCACCCGTTTCCACAGTCCGGCGGGCATTCCCGATCCGATGAACAGGCGCACCGGATGGCTGCCGGTCAGCGAGAAGGACGGATCGTCGATGACCTCGCGCAGCATCGTCCACGTGTAGGACACCACTGTGACGCCGTACTGGCGGATTTCCTGCAGGAACCGGTCCGGCTGCAGCCCGCGGGACAACGCGATGCGGGCGCCGCCGACGACGGCGCCGCCAAGGCTGACCAGCAGGCCGGACTGGTGATGCAGCGGGGTGAGGCAGTACACGGTGTCCCCGCGGCCCAGGTTGGCCGCCGACGCGGTACCGAAGGCCGACAACGCCCAGCGGTAGTTGGTGATCTGTCGGGCCACCAGTTCCCCACCGACGTTGCTGAATGCGATAAACGCCAGGTCGCGGGCCAGCCCCGGATTGGGCCGGTACCAGCCGGACAGTTCGACCACGTCGGGGTCGATCTGCTCCATATCGACAACAGATGCGACGTCGTCGAACTGCTCCACGTCGAGGTTGCGGCTCTCGCCGCCACCGAGGACCAGGACGCGGGTCCCGAGCCCGCGGGCTGCGGACAGATGGCTCGGGTCGGCGATGATCTCCGATACCCGGCCGAGCCGGGCAGCCTCGGGAAGGTCGACGTCGGGCGGCATCAGTACCGCCACCGCTCCGAGTCGCGACAACGCGGCGATGGCGACAAGTGCGCTCGGCCGGGTATCCATCAGGACACCGACATGCGCGCCCTGGCGCACCCCGACGTCGATGAGCCCGCGCACCACATTGTTGATGCGCCGGTCCACCGCCTCGTAGGTGTGGACGCGACCGTCGAACAACAGCGCTTCGCCGTTGGGCGCGCTGCGCGCCTGCTCACTCATGATGCGGCCGAGGGAGATCCGCGTGTGGTCGTTGACCTGGCCGAGCCGGGCCAGCCTCGGCAGGGTGCGCGCGGTCTCGACCACCAGCGTCCGCGCCGACTTGTTGGCGGCCACGAGCGTGTCGGCGGCCGTTCTGGCCACCCCGAACGCCATCTCGGTGGCGGCGGTCGCGCCGTGCGCGACCCGGGACGTCAGCGAAACGCCGCCCTCGGGGTGATCGGCCGGCTGCAGCTCCATGGGGGTGACGCCTTCGGGCATCTCGGCGCCACTGTCGAGCCATTTCACCCACTGCCCCACCGTCGGCCAGGTCTGGTTGGACGCCTTGGATCCCACGACGAGACCGAAATGGCCTGCCCTGATGAGGTATTCGTAAGTATCTGCCTTCGGGGCAGCCCGCTTGATGCCGCGGACCGCCGCAGGCTGGCCGATATCGTCCACCTCCCCGACCACCGCGAGCACCGGGCAGTCGATGTCGGAGAGGGTGACCAGGTCACCGTGGATGGAGAAGCCGCCGCTCATCATCCGGTTGTGCGAGATGAACTGCTTGAGCAGCTCGGCGATGGCGGGACCCGACCAGGCGATCCAGCCGTCCGAGGCCAGAAACCGCCGCTGCTGCTCACGGGGCAGCAGCGCCTCGCGGTCATGCAGCTGGCGCAGGAAGTCCAGTCGCGATTGGGCCGTCTTGATCGGGTCGAGCATCTGGAATCCGGTGCGGGCCAGCCAACCGGGGATATCGATCCGGCTGAAGACGTGGTCGGCCATGAAATCCGCGGCGCCGGCGGCGATCCCGGCGGGCAGGTTCATCGGCAGCGCGGCCAGGGTGTCCACCGGCGCTCCGAATGCGACGATGCTGGCCAGGTCTTTCGAGCGCCGGTAGGCCGCGGTCTGGTAGGCGAACATGCCGCCCTGCGAATAGCCGGCGAGGTGGACGTCCCGGCCGGTGACTTCCTTGACCGTGTCGATGGCTTCGGACAGTGCCACCACGTGGTCGGCGAGGTTGCGCTGCATACCGCCCTCGACCTTGTCCGGCGAGCCGAAGTCGATCACCCATGGATCGATACCGGCGCGGTGCAGAATGCCCACGGCACCGTCATCGCGGGTCACGTCCCACATGTCGGCCGACATCATCATCGGGTGCACCATCAGCACGGGCGGCCCCGCGGCGACCGCACCCGGCCTGGCATCGGGCGGGAAGTACCGCCGCAATCGGTACATCGGAACGCTCTGGATGATCTGGAATGGTGACGGCACGGCGCCGGTCTCCAGACCGCCGTACCGCAGCACTTCCAAACCATTCTGTGCAGTCGCCAGCAACCGCTCCACCGGTTTGGTCATCGCCGAGAAATCCACCAACGCCCTCTCCCCTACATGACGACTTCCAATCCCCCGATTGTCGAGGTCATCATGGCACGCCCGGTGTTGGTTAACGTCGCGCGAGGCAAAACCGACCCGTGAGTTCGCGGCCGAAGACCAGGCGGCCGTCACGCCACAGGGCCATCCCCAGCTGCGCATCGGGTCCGGACAGTTCGCACTCGACGGACCGCATCCGTCTCAGCGACGCGGTCAGCGCCTTGCCGACCTCGATGGTTGCCCCCGGCAGACCCAACACGGCCGCAGGATTGGTGGAGATCAGGTCGATACCGTCGACCAGGCCGATTCCGTGGTCGCGATCCAGCACCACCGGCGCGGATTGCAGCGCTGACGGCAGGTAGTCCGAGCACAGCACGTCACAAACTCCAGCAGCGACCGCATCGGCGGCCAGCACGTTGCCCGAAGATGTGGACCGGCCGCGTACGGCGTTGGGAGCGCCGAGAACCACATGCATGCCGAGTTCATGTGCCCGCACTGCGGCGGCCATCGTCAGCGGGAACTCGGCGACCCGGGCACCGAGCGCGTAGCCCTCCTCGACGTGTTCGGCGGTTCTGTCGTCGTGGGTGGCGAGCACGATGCCACCCGCCGCTGCGAGTGCGGCCACCTGCTTGCGCCGTTCGGCGATGCGGCCGATCTGGTCGGCATCGACGGTGAACACCTCCTCAACTTCTGCCTCGGTCACTCCCCAGTCCTGCGCGTAGAACGTCCGGGTCTCTGCCAGTGATGCGAATCTGCTGCGCTGGACCGATGTTTCGATCATCGAGATCAAGGCGACCCGCGAAGATGCGGCCAGCACCTCTTGCAGGGCGTCCACCGATCCGTCGTCGGTCAATTCCACCCTGGCGTGAATACGCCAGTCACAGCACAGGTCTGACGCCAGCGCCTCCACCACGCCGGCCAGCACCGGGGCGTCGGCGATCGCGATGCCCTTCCTGGGCGAATCCTCGCAACGGGCCGCCAGGCAGACGGTTCCGATTCCCGCGGCCGCACACTCGGCGTCGAGTACCGCGAGCACTCCGGCGTGGTCGAGGGACACCGTTGCACGAGGTCGGCGTCGCTGTTGCAGGTTGTCCAGATGCAGGTCGACCGCGGCGGGCACCAGGAACAAATCCCCTGCCGCAGCGGCATCGGGTCGGATCTCGCTGACGCATCCGCCGTCGTCGAGAACTACAACGGCATCCGGGATCGCCGGCCGTTGCCCTCCCGGTATCACTGTCACGCCCTCGATCACGGTGTGTGCCATACGATCCTTCCTTTGTGTAGTTCGCCGGTGGTCGCAGCGATGGCGCTCAGTGCGCACCCCGGCGGTCCGGTCGCCACGACTGCGGCTCCGGCTTCAGTGGCGCGCCTCACCGAGCGCGTCAGCTGGTCTGTGCCGACGATCCACCGGCCAGGGTCGTCGAGCACGACGATCGGGCGCTGCGCAAGCAACGCGGCGGCCAGCGCGACCGTCATCCGGTCGGCGGTGCGTAACCGTCCGATGGGCACCGTGGCGAGATGCGCCACGTTCAGGCGGTCCAGCCCGACAGCGGCCGAGGCACGACTGCACCCGGCCGACCGTGCGATGGCCACCGCCGCGGGTAGTCGGGGTGGTGCTGCCAGCGGCCCGTCGAAAGAGGCGATGTGCTGACCGCGCAACCACGCGACCACCCGCGGGCCCGCATCGCAGAGACTCACCTCCGCATTGCCGCCCAAGCGCACGATCACCTCACCCGTATCGGGTCGGTACACCCCCGTCAGGCACCGGAGCAACGTCGACAGACCTGCACCGGGCTCCCCGGTGACCAATGTGAGTGTGCCCCCGACCGCGTTCAACTCCACGTCGCAAAGCACAGGATCTGCGCCGGGGAACCGCTTCGACACGCCGCCGACGCGGATGGCGGCCGTCACGACAACCTCGATGACACCAGCAGCTGGGTGTAGGGATGCTGGGGATCCTCGAGGATCTGCTCGGTGACGCCGTGTTCGACGATTCGGCCGTGGTGCAGCACCAGGATGCGCGAAGCCAGGATCCGCACCGCGGCCAGGTCGTGGGTGACGACGACGGTCGCCGAGTCCAGCGTCTGGGTCACCCGCTGCAGGACGTCGAGCAGGTCCGCCTGAACCGACGGATCGAGTCCGGTGGTTGGCTCGTCGAGCAGAAGCAGCTGAGGTGGGTCGACGAGTGCCCTGGCCAACTGAACCCGTTGTTGCATGCCACCGGAAAACGTGTGCAAGGCGTCGGTATGCCGCTCGGCACGCAAGCCCAGCTCTTCGAGCAGTTCGGCTGTCCTGCTGCGGATATCGGCGAAGTTCCGCAGGCCTCCACCGAGCAACCGTTCAGCCACGTTCGTGGTTGCGGCCAGCCGCGGGTACAGGCCCGCGGCAAGGGCATTCTGATGCACCATCACGATGATCGACCGTTTGAATGCGTTGCTGCCGCCGCCGGTTCGGAACAGATCGCCGATGCCCGCAACCGTCATCGACCCGGCGTCGGGCGTCAGATCCAGGTGCAGACAGCGCAGCAGCGTGGTTTTCCCCGAGCCCGACTCGCCGACGATGCCGATGACTTCCCCCGGGCCGAGCTCGAATGACGCGTCGTGCACCGCGACAACCGATCCGCATGCCGCGCACCGGTTCGTGCCGGACCGCTCACCGGTGAGGTCGACACACCGGCCGCAGCCCGGGCCGAACCGGTGCGACAAGCCTGCCACGCATACCACGGGCTCTGGCGGGACGAGGTCCGGTCTGATGGTCCCGTCGGTGACCGCGTCGGCCGTCATGATCCTCCCGCCTGGAGCCTGCTACGGCAGGCGTCGACGTCGCTGCAGCACCAGACCCGAGTTGCCGCAGCACCTTCCGTGGGTACCCGGTACGAGGTCGTAGAACCGCACCGCTCGCACGGTCCGCCGGCCCGCTCCGGTTCGAGCGAGCTGTCATCGAAGGCCAGCGGTTGGACCGACGTGTACGGCGGTAGTGCGGTCACCCGTGCCCGCCGACCGGCGCCGAGCAGGATCGGGTGAGGCCGCCGGCTCAGCCGCAGGACGTCATGGCGCGGTATCGGGCTCGGGCTCATCAGCCGCGAACCATCCACCAGCACAGGATGATCAGCGCCGGTGAGAGCGCCGCCGAACCGCGCGTGTGCGTCATAGAGATCCAGCCACGCCGGGGTGTAGTCACGTTGGGCGTGACACGCGAGCGCCGCCACCTCGCCGGACACCACGCGGCGCAGCGGCTCCGGGTGCGGCACCTGGAGCACCAGGAGCTGGTCGTGCCGCAGGTCGAGCTCCGGGATCCGGTGACGGCTCTGGATGATGGTGGCCTCGGTGGTGCTGGTGGTGGCACCGCATCGCGCCGATGTGCTGATCAGCGTGCGCATTCCGACCGCGTTGACCGACTGGTCGTCACCCTGGTCGATCACCTTGACCACATCGCCAGGACCGACCAGGGACAAGGTCACCTGCAACCCACCACTGCCCCAACCTCGTGCCACCGGCATCTCCCGCGAAGCGAACGGAACCTGCCAACCCGGGATGGCCAAGGCCTTCAGGATCGCTCGCCGCACATTGCGTTTGGAATCCTCGTCGAGGTAGGCGTAAGCCTCCGGGCTGCCGTGGGCGGCCGCGAGCGCGGCGACCGTCGGCGCGGGCGTAGATGTCATACTCTTTCCTTCGCAACGGTCTGAGCAAGGTACGCGGTGAAGCTGGCGTAGTGCGGAAGCCTGAGATGCTCGACGAACCCGTTGGTGGCCGGTCCGTCGGTGGCGGCGATGACAGTCTGTTCGTCGAGTAGCAGGGGCTCCGCCAACTCGCCGTCAGCCTGGATGGCGGCATCAAGTAGCGCCAGGGCGATCGCCCGCCGCTCCACGGTGCCCACGGTTGCCCCCCAACCCATCACCAGGCCCGGGCGCCCATCGACGTGTGTGTCGAGCACGACCTCGACGTCCGTGATCGGCACGTCGGCGACTGCGCACGCCACACCGGTTCGGGGATGCGGAATCCGTACCGTGGCCAGATTGACGCTCAGTTCGACCAACACGGCTTCCTGTCTGCGCCCCAAGATCAAGGCGGCCAGCGCCACCAACGCACCCGTCTCGCCGCGGGCGAGCATCGCCAGCCGATTCGCCCGGTGCAGCGGCGGTGTCAGAACGGTGTCCGCCGGATCGTCTCCTTCGCCGTCCTGGGGTGGGTCCACCAGCGGTACGTCGTCGATGAGATCCCGTACCCGGGGCACCTCGGTGCGCCGCGGCGCCTCGTCGGCCGGCGACTGTGGTGCTGAGGCCGGAGCAGGTTCGGGTGCCGGGCGTTCAGACCAGTCCAATTGGCGGGCACGGAGTTCCGGCGCAAACCCGAGCCACTGGCCGCCGGGAACCTGAGGGAAGGCCGAGGACAGCCGTCTGATCAGCACGGTGTCTTCGAATCTGATCGCCGGTGCCCCAAGGTGTGGTTGGGTGGCCGCCCAGACCCGCAGCATCGACACCGCGTGTGCAGTGTCGCCGTGTGCCTGGTCCAGCGCCCGGCGGGCGGCGGCCGGCTCCCACAATCCTGCTTCGGCACATACCTGCTGTTCCAGCAGCGCGATGTTGACCCCGCCACCCTGCCCGTCCGGAACCGCGTGGGCGATCACCCGGGCCGCTTCGAGAGCATCGTTGTGGTGCATGCTTGCGTACATCAGCGGACTCCGTGGATGGCGACGCTGCGGGGTAGCCCGATCACCGATCGACCGCTGACCACCAGAAGATCCACGCCCGCAGGCGGTTGCGCGTTGACCGTGGTGAACGCCTGTGCCGCCACCGCGTCCAGCGCTACGAATGCCGTTGTGGTCCCGGATATCCCCGGACCGGACAGACTCATCGGTTGGGCGTCGCCGGATGCCGCGATCACCAGGGTGGCACCTCGCTCGGGTGTGAGCGGACCTCCGCGGCGTGCCCGCGCAATCGCTTCGGCAGCAGGGCCGTGAACCAACACCCAGTCAGCGTCGGCGACGTCACCGAATTCGGCGCCGGTTCTGCCTGCGACCACTGCGGCCACCCGGTTGGCGGCGCCGTCACCGGCGACACCGAGTTCAAGCCCACGGTCGAGCAGTGCCAGCAGAACAGCGGCCGCCCCATCGAGCTCGGTGTCCTCATTCAGCATCGGCACGTCGGGCAATTCGATCGGTGTGCCAGGCGCACACAGTGCCCGCATGCAGGCCAGAAAGGCTGTGCGCCCGCCGTGCACGGGATCCCAGTTCATGACTGCTCCAGCCGTGTGGTGGCCACCAATCGGGCCCGGTCCCGGCCGCGTTGATCCCGCGCTTGCATTGCGTTGTGGCACAGTGCTTCTACTCGATCGGACAGCGGCCCGCGCCGGTGACACTCGGCGTCACAGATCGCCGCGGCGACAGCGCCGGCAAGGTCGTATCCGGTTCGCACCCCGTCACCCCTGCTGCCACCCAGGATGACGGTGCACCTGGTGAGCGAAACATGCCCGAGGACCACCGACGTGTCTTCGGTGCCTGGCACCGGGACTCTGATCGGCGCGCTGACCGACTCCGGTCCCGCCGTCACCGACACCTCGGACCCGCTCTTCAGGATCTCGTCGGCAAGCAGTTCCAACTCGTCCGGATCAGCGCACGCGAGCGCCTCCAACCGCAGTTCGGCGGTCACCGCAGGTCTACCGTGAACTTGACTCGGTCGCCGCGGAACCGGTGTGCGACAACAGCTACCGGCACCCCGCGCTGGTCGACGTTGAGACCCCGCATCTCCAGGATCGGGGCGCCCACCCGTAGGTGCAGCTGCTCGGCTTCCGCCGGTTCTGCCAGGGTGGCGACGAACGTCCGGTAAGCGCGTTGCATTCGCACTCCGTGGGTGTCGAGCAGGAAATCGAACAGTGAGGTGTCACCGGCCCACTGTTCGGTCAGTCCGGGAAATCTCCCGGTCTGGATCGAGGTGACCGAGACCGACCACGGCTCGTCATCCACCAGCCGCAAAGTGGTCGCCACCAAGACCGGCCCGGCAGTGTCCAGTTCGGCCTGCAACTCGCCATCCTCGATGATGTTGCACGCGAGAAGCTCAATGCCGACGCGGTGGCCGAGGTCGCGCATGCTCCTGGTGAAGCTGGCGTCGCGACCGGCGGACACGTCGTAACGCAGCCGCGGCTCCGCGACGAACGATCCCTTCCCCCGCACCGTCTCGATCAGGCCCCGCTGGTTGAGCTCGTCGAGCGCGCGCCGCACGGTCAGCCGGTTGACATCGAATTCCTGCGACAGCTCGGCCTCGCTCGGCAAGCGGTCGCCGGGCGAGGACTGGGTCGCCAGTCGGGTCTCCAGAAGATCGCTCAGTTGCCGGTAGATCGGCCTCCCGCCGTAGCGGTTTATCAGCTGCAGCCGGTTACCCACCTACCCCACCCCCAACTCCCAGGACGCGCCGACGGATGGCAGACGAAACCCGTTCGAAGACAACGACAACACCGAGGATGGCCAGAATGATGGTCGCCGCCTCGTCATAACGCAGCAGCGTCATCGATGTGGCAAGCTCTATCCCGATCCCACCCGCGCCCACCAGCCCGAGCACCACCGAGGATCGCGCCGAGGACTCCATCGCGAACATCGACGTTGTCACAAACGACGGGATGCAGGCCGGGATGACGCCGCCGGCAAGCACACCGAACCGAGGTGCTCCGACCGCACGCAGGCCTTCGATGCGGCCCGGGTCGATGTCCTCGATGCTCTCGGCGAAGAACCGTCCACAGAAGCCCATCACATCGACGGCGATCGCCAGCACCCCCGCCTCGGGCCCCAACCCGACGGCAATCACGAAGATCAAACCCCACACCAGGTCGGGAACCGTCCGGCTGACCGTGATGACGCCGCGGCTCATCGCATACAGCGACCAATGCCCAGTGGTGTTGCGGGCCGCCAGCACGGCAAGCGGCAGGCTGAGCACGACTCCGATAATCGTTCCGAGCAGCGCCATTTCGACGGTCACGAGCAGTGCCGCCAGAATCGGACCCAGCCGGCTGACATCGGGTGGGACGGCGTCGGAGACGAACCCACCCAACCGCAGTGCCCCGGTGACCAACGAGTCTGGCCGCACTGCGGCGCCCTGGGTCCAGCCATGGACGAGCAGCCCACCGACGACCAGCACGATCACCAGGGTCAACATGCTGGGGCGCCGGAACCGTGGCGGCTGCTCGGCGGCGCGGGTCAGCACCGGCGTCACGGCGTGGCTCCGGCATAGATCGGATTCAGTTGCCGGGCATCGCAACCCGATGATGGCCGGTCGAACTCCACCGCGCCGTTGCGAAGGCCGACCACCCTGTCTGCGTATTGCAGCGCCAGGTCGATCTGGTGCAGGGCCATGACAACGGTGACACCGCGTTCGGCGGCGATCGAAGACAGCAGTTCCATGACGGCGTTGGCCGATACCGGATCCAGACTGGCCACCGGCTCGTCTGCCAGCACGATGCGCGGGCGCTGCATCAGCATGCGTCCGATCGCGACCCGCTGCTGCTGTCCACCCGAGAGGGTGTCCACCCGACGGTCTGCGTGTTCAGCGAGGCCGACCCGCTCCAGGCATTGCATGGCCTCACGCCGAACCTCACGGGGGCTTGTCAGCGGCCAGGCGCACCGGGAACCGTTCCGGCCCATCGCGCCGTGCACCACGTTGTGGAAGGCGCTCAGTCGCGGGATGAGGTGGAACCGTTGGAAGACGAAGCCGACGTCCCGCCGTATTCCGCGCAACGCGCTGCGCGACGCGCCCGTCACCTCGGTCCCGGCGATCGTGATGGTGCCATCGGCGGGTTCGATCAACCGGACCAGACACCGCAGCAGCGTGGACTTCCCGGCGCCGTTGGTTCCGATGAGCGCCACGGATTCCCCGTAGCCGATGCTCAGATCGAGACCTGACAAGGCGTCGGCATCGCGCCGTCGGTAACGCACCCGAAGATCTTTGACCTCGATCGCGGTGGGCCCCTGGGCCTTACCCGGCTGTCGGTATGTGGCTTGCGCGGTGGTCAACCCCATGTCAGTGGCCCAGGAACTGCGAGAAGTCATTGACGCCGACAGCCTGGTACATCGCCCGGACCTCGTCGTAGTCCTTGTCCGACACCGAAACCAGCTTCGCGTTCTCGTATTTCGCGTTGTCCTTCCCCTCCAACATCGCCGTCAGAAGCTCGTCGAAGTGTTCGGTGAAGGTGTCAGCGATCGTGGTACGCGTGGCCTCGTCGATGCCTGCCCTCCCCACCAGCAGATCCGGCGGCAGCACCGGGCCCTCGGCGACCAGCCGGAACTGGGCGGGGTCATCGCCGGCCATGAACTCCTCGTAGTCGTGGCAGCCGATGCCGACAGCATCGACATCTCCGCGTTTGAGCGCTTCGTGCACGGCATCCCCGACGGTCAGCACCTGCACATCCGTCGTCGGCTGCAGTCCGGCGTCGACCAGCATTTGCGACGGTCCGAGGTGACCACTGGTCGACCCGACATCGGACATCGCGACCTTCTTGCCGCGCAGCTGCGGCAGTGCGGTGACCTCACTGTCGGCGCGGGTGTAGACACAGGACCGGTAGCCGTCCCGTTCGATCGCGACGATCGGTTCGGCACCGGTCCGGTCGTGGATCACGACATATTCGGCGGGTCCGGTGAACACCACGTCAACGCGGTCGGCCTGCAGCGCAGCGGCGGCGGCCGATCGATCGGTGACCGCGAAGAACTCCATGTTCAGCCCGGACTGCTTCTCGAATGTCTCCTGGAAAGCCCCGTATTCGCGCTGCAGTTCCTCCAGACCCTGCAGATCTGTGACAGCCATCCGGACAGTGCCGGGGTCCGCATCCGTCGAAGCACTGCTGCACCCGACCGCGGCCGTACACAACAACGCGACAGCTCCCGCCAGCACCTTGAGTCCGTACATCGGTGATCCCGTCTCTCGCGTATTCCTGGACAGCTACATATCTAGACAGGCAGGACCAACTGCGGGTTAACGGTTGTGAATGACAGACGCAACGTCTGATGTCAGGCACCGGCAGCCCCATTCCCGGTACGCGCTAAGGTCGGCGGCGATGGCACACCTGCTCGGGGGCGAGACCCTGCATCTGGAGTACCCCACCGGGGTGGTTTTCGACTCCGTCACCGTCGGCATCAACGAAGGCGCACGGATCGGCATCGTGGGCCGCAACGGCGACGGTAAATCGACCCTGCTGGGCCTGCTGACCGGCCGGATCGCGCCGCATTCGGGCCGCGTCACGCGGCGCGGCGGATTGCGCGTCGGCTCACTCGACCAGGCCGACACGCTGGATTCCGGCCACACCGTGGGCTGGTCGCTGGTCGGCGACCGTGCCGACCACGAGTGGGCAGGCGATCCGCGGGTGCGCGACGTCATCGGCGGGCTGGTGGCCGATATCGCGTTCGACACTCCTATCGGGACGCTCTCGGGTGGCCAGCGCCGCCGGGTGCAACTCGCGGCGCTGCTGATCGGCGACTGGGACGTGATCGCGCTCGACGAGCCCACCAACCATCTCGACATCGAGGGCATCACCTGGCTGGCGGCCCACCTCAGGCAACGCTGGGCCCGCGGCACCGGCGGACTGATGGTGGTCACCCACGATCGCTGGTTCCTCGACGAGGTGGCGACCACGACGTGGGAGGTGCACGACGGCATCGTCGAGCCGTTCGAGGGTGGCTACGCGGCCTACGTGCTGCAGCGGTTGGAACGCGACCGTCAGGCGGCGGCCGCGGAAGCCAAGCGGCAGAACCTGTTACGGAAGGAACTGGCGTGGCTGCGCCGTGGCCCGCCTGCCCGCACCTCCAAGCCCAGGTTCCGCATCGACGCGGCCAACGCCTTGATCTCGGATGTGCCGCCGTTACGCAACACCGTCGAGCTGTCCCGGTTGGCGACCGCCCGGCTCGGCAAGGACGTCATCGACCTGCTCGACGTGTCGGTCGCCTATGACGGTCGCGAGGTGCTGCGCGATATCGAGTGGCGTATCGGGCCCGGTGAGCGGACCGGGATTGTCGGCGCCAACGGCGCGGGCAAGTCGACGCTGCTCGGGCTGATCGCCGGGACCGTCGCACCGACGTCGGGTCGGGTGAAACGCGGAAAGACCGTGCGGCTGGCGATTTTGGATCAACAGTCCACCGAGCTGGACGAGATTGCCGGGGACATGGTCCGCGAGGTGCTCGGACGGCTGCAGACCACGTATCAGATCGACGGCAAGGACCTCACCCCCGCGCAGCTGCTGGAACGGTTGGGGTTTGACCGGGACCAGCTCTCGGCCCGCGTCGGCGAACTGTCCGGTGGGCAGCGTCGGCGCCTGCAGTTGCTGTTGGTGGTGTTGTCGGAGCCGAACGTGCTGGTGCTCGACGAGCCGACGAACGACGTCGACACCGATATGCTCACCGCCACCGAGGATCTGCTCGATTCCTGGCCGGGCACGCTGATCGTGGTCTCCCACGACCGGTACCTGCTGGAGCGGGTGACCGATCAGCAGTACGCCATCCTCGACAGCCGGCTGCGGCACCTGCCCGGTGGTGTCGACGAGTATCTGAAGCTGGCGGCGCAACGACCCACGAGGTCGGCGCCGAGAGCCGAAACCTCTCCTGCCCAAGGCATGTCGGGCGCCGAGTTGCGAAACGTCGAAAAGGAGATCTCGTCGATCGACCGGTCCCTGGCAAAACTAGCTGACCGCATCTCGGCCAAGCACGACGAACTGGCCGCCCATGACCAGTCGGATCATGTGGGGCTCGGCCGGCTCACCGGTCAGTTGCGTGAGCTGGAAAACCAGGTGGCCGAGCTGGAGTCACGCTGGATGGAGTTGTCCGAGCAACTGGAGTGAGACTGCGCGGGAACCGTTTCGACGCAGCAGGCCCCGCATTCCCACCGTCATGCGGCGAGCAGCGCGATGGCCGCCCCCGCCCCGACCACACCTGCCGCCTGTCGGCGACTGAGGCGTTCGTGGAGCACGGTGATCCCGAGAATCACAGGAATAACCGGGTACAGCGACGACAGCACCACCGCGATGGCCGTGATCTGATGGTGGGTCGCCACCAGATATGCCGCGAGTGCGGCCGCCGCCGTCACGCCCGCGGCCGTCGCCAGGGCGAACGGGGTCGCCGGCATCCGCAACTGAGCCGTCCCAACTCGGTCATCCGTTCGGCGTAACGCGAGTACCAGAAAGAGCGTGAAAAGAACACCGACAGCACTGACCCGCCCAGTGGCGACCGGCCAGAGTCCAGCGGCAGACGAAGCGTGCGCGAGCGCCAGATACTGGACTGCGATTCCGATACCGGCGATCAAACCGTCGCCGACTCCACCACTGCTGCTGCCCGTACGGGACAGACTGCCGGAAACCAGCCACAATGCCGGGACCGCGAGTGCGATACCGGCCCACGCAGGCACGGAGGGACGTTCGTGCTCTACGACGACACCGACGAGCACCGGCAGCAGTATGCCGGTCACCGCGCTGGTGGGAACAATCACGGACATCGCTCCGCGGCTGAGACCGCGAAACAGAAACACCATGCCTGCCGCGGTGCCCAGCCCCGACAGCGCTCCCCACCAGAGATCGGCGTGGGAGGGTGACTGCGCTTTGATCAGCGGGCCGGCTGCGGCGGAAACCAGCAGTCCCGCGCATTGTCCGAGCAGAGCTACGACGACGAAGTGCGCGCGCCGGGAAGCCAGGCCGCCGACGAAATCGGACACGCCGTACAGCACGGCCGAGCCCAACCCGCACAACCACCCGATCACGGGTTCCCCAACCGCTGTCCACGCATGAGGTACCCATACCCAACTTGTGCATCACGCCAACCGCTCACGTCGCGGGTCGGCCGCGCCGGAATCGTGTCAGCGCAGGCCGGCCCGCAGTCTGTCCGCCGTCTCGCGGACCACACCGAGCTGCTTGGCCACCTGGGTCGGGGCCGTCCCGCCTCTGGCGTCGCGCGAGTTCACCGAGCCGTCCACGGTCAGCACCTCGCGTACCTCGGCGGTGAGCTCAGGATGAATGCCGGCAAGTTCGGCGTCCTCGAGATCCTCCAATCCGACCCCACGGGCCTCGGCGGCCCGCACCGCCGCGCCCGCGGCCTCGTGCGCGACGCGGAACGGTACCCCGCGCCGGACCAGCCATTCGGCGACGTCGGTGGCCAGGGTGTAGCCCAACGGCGCCAGTTCGGCCATGCGGTCGGTGTCGAAGGTCAGCGTGCCGACCAAGCCTGCCATCGCCGGGAGCAGCAGCTCGAGCTGCGCCACCGAATCGAAGACGGGTTCCTTGTCTTCCTGCAGATCCCGGTTGTAGGCCAGCGGCTGGGCCTTGAGTGTGGCCAGCAGCCCGGTGAGGTTACCGATCAGCCGACCCGATTTGCCGCGCGCCAGCTCGGCGATGTCGGGGTTCTTCTTCTGCGGCATGATCGAGCTGCCGGTAGACCACGAGTCGTGCAACGTGGCATAGCCGAATTCGGTTGTGCTCCAGAGGATGATGTCCTCGGACAAGCGGGACAGGTCGACGCCGATCATCGCGAGCACGAAGGCCGCCTCGGCTGCGAAATCCCGGGCTGCGGTGGCGTCGACGGAGTTGTCGGCCGCGGCAGTGAACCCCAGTTCGGCGGCGATGGCGTCGGGATCGAGTCCCAGCGACGAACCGGCGAGGGCCCCCGAACCGTACGGCGAGACCGCGGCACGGTCGTCGAAATCGATGAGCCGGTCCACGTCGCGCAGCAGCGGATGGGCATGCGCCAGCAGATGATGCGCCAACAGGATCGGCTGCGCCGACTGCAGGTGGGTCTTGCCGGGCAGGATGGCCGCCGGATGCGCGGCGGCCTGGGTGGCCAGCGCATCGACCACCTCGAGCGCACCGAGGGCCACGCGGCGCACGGCGTCGCGCAGCCACATCCGGAACAGCGTCGCCACCTGGTCGTTGCGCGACCGGCCCGCCCGCAACCGGCCGCCGAGTTCCGGGCCGACCCGGTCGATCAGGCCGCGTTCCAGCGCCCCGTGCACGTCCTCGTCGGTGACCAACGGTCCGAAGCTGCCGTCCGCGACATCGGAGCCGAGACTGTCCAGCCCGGCCAGCAGCCCGTCGCGCTGCTCGTCGGTGAGCAGCCCGGCGCGGTGCAGCACCCTGGCGTGCGCCTTGGACGCCGTGACGTCGTACGGCGCCAGCACCCAGTCGAAGTGTGTGGACTTGCTCAGGGCGGCAAGGGCTTCCGAGGGCCCGTCAGCGAATCGACCGCCCCATAGTGAACCTTCGTTGGTACTCATGTCACCCTCACTGTTAGAGGCCCAGGTCGCGCTTCGCCGAGATCTTGGAACTCAGCCCGTGCACGTGTACGAATCCCTTGGCACTCGACTGGTCGAACGTGTCGCCCTCGTCGTAGGTGGCCAGGTTGAAGTCGTACAGCGACTCGGCGCTGCGGCGTCCGTTGACCGCGATGTGCCCACCGTGCAGCACCAGCCGGATCTCCCCGGTCACATGCTCCTGGGTGTTGGCGACGAACGACTCCAGCGCGGTCTTGAGCGGCGAGTACCACAGCCCGTCGTACACCAGCTCACCCCACTTCTGGTCGGTGTGCCGCTTGAACCGGCCCAGCTCACGCTCGAGGGTGACGTGTTCGAGCTCGGTGTGCGCGGTGATGAGCACCATGGCGCCGGGAGCCTCGTAGATCTCGCGGCTCTTGATGCCGACCAGCCGGTCCTCCACCACGTCGAGGCGGCCGACGCCCTGGGCACCGGCGCGCCGGTTGAGTTCCTCGATGGCCTGCAGCACGCTGACCGGCCGACCGTCGATCGATACCGGAACACCCTTGTCGAAGCCGACGATGACCTCATCGGGGGTGCTCCAGTTGACCGTCGGGTCTTCGGTGTAGTCGTAGACATCCTTCGTGGGGGCGTTCCACAGGTGCTCGAGGAACCCGGTTTCCACCGCGCGGCCCCACACGTTCTGGTCGATCGAGAAGGGTGAACGCTTGGTCACGTTGATCGGGATCGCGTTCTCCTCGGCGAAGGCGATCGCCTTCTCTCGCGTCCAGGCATAGTCCCGCACCGGGGCCAGCACCTCCAGATCCGGTGCCAGCGAGGCGAACCCGACCTCGAAACGCACCTGATCGTTGCCCTTGCCGGTGCAGCCGTGGGCGACGATGCCGCCCTTGTGTTCCCGTGCGGCGGCCACCAGATGCTTGACGATCAACGGCCGGCTGATCGCCGACACCAGCGGATAGCGGTCCATGTAGAGGGCATTGGACTGGATGGTCGGCAGGCAGTACTCGTCGGCGAACTCGTCACGGGCATCGACCACGACCGCCTCGACGGCACCGCAGTCCAGCGCGCGCTGCCGCACGATCTCCATATCCTCGCCGCCCTGGCCCAGATCAATTGCCACGGCGACGACTTCACGGCCCGTTTCCTTGCCGATCCAGCTGATCGCGACCGAGGTGTCCAGGCCGCCGGAATACGCCAGAATGACGCGCTCGGACATTAACTGATCTCCTTTTGTTGAACGTTCTCGAAGGTGGCCGCGAGCTCGGCACCGGTCATCGGTTCGCGGGCCAGTACGAAGATGGTGTCATCACCGGCGATCGTGCCGACGACGTGGGGTAACGCAGCCCGGTCGATCGCGCTGGCCAGGTAGTGCGCGCCACCGGGCGGGGTGCGCAGCACGGCAAGGTTAGCGCTGGCGTCGGTGGACACCAGCAACTCCCCCAACAACCGGGTCATCCGCTCCGTGCCGCCCGAGACTCCCCGCACGGGGCTGCCGTCCTCGGGCACCACGTAGACGCCGACCCCGCCGTCGGCGCCACGCAGTTTGACCGCGCCGAGTTCCTCCAGGTCCCGCGACAGCGTGGCCTGGGTGACCTCGATGCCATCGGCAGCCAGCATGGCCGCCAACTCGCTCTGACTGCTCACCGCATTCGATGACAGCAGGGCGATGATGCGGGCCTGCCTGCCGACACGGGTCGGAGTGCTCATGCGCGTTCCAGCAACCAGGCCAGCAGCGCCTTCTGGGCATGCAGCCGGTTCTCGGCCTCGTCGAACACCGCGCTCTGTGGGCCGTCGATGACCTCGTCGGTGATCTCGTGACCGCGGTGAGCCGGAAGGCAGTGCAGCACAACGGCTTCGGGGTCCGCAATGCCGAGCAGCTCGGAGTTGAGCTGGAACGGCCGGAACGGCCGCACCCGGTCCAGCCCGTCGTTCTCCTGACCCATCGACGTCCAGGTGTCGGTGACCAGAACGTCGACGCCGTCAGCGGCGGCGCGCGGGTCACCGGTGACCGTCACGGTGGCGCCGGTCTCGGCGGCACGGCGCTTGGCGGCGTCGACGAACTGCGGGGCGGGTTCGAAACCGGTGGGCGCGGCGATCGTGACGTGGATCCCCGCGGTCGCCCCGCCCAGCATGAGCGAGTGCGCCATGTTGTTGGCACCGTCACCGAAGTAGGTCATGTGCAGGCCGGCCAGCTTGCCCCGGCGCTCGGCCAGCGTCTGCAGGTCGGCGAGCACCTGGCAGGGGTGGAACTCATCGGACAGGGCGTTGACGATGGGCACCGTCGAGCCGGAGGCCATGGCGGCCAGCCGTTCCTGGGCGAAGGTCCGCCAAACGATCGCATCGACGTAGCGCGACAGCACCGCACCGGTGTCCTCCAACGTCTCCTCACGGCCCAGCTGGGTGCTGCGGCCGTCGACGACGACGGCATGGCCGCCGAGTTGGGCGATGCCCATCTCGAACGAGAACCGGGTGCGGGTGGAGTTCTTCTCGAAGATGACCGCGACGCCGCGCGGGCCTTCGAGCGGGCGGCGCGAGAACGGGTCCTTCTTGAGCTCGGCGGCCAGGGCCAGCACCTCAGCCTGTTCATCGGGCGACAGGTCGTCGTCGCGCAGGAAATGTCGTGTCATGGGAGCTCCAGAATTCTGGGGAGAGCGGCGAGGAGATCATCGATCTGGGATTCGGTGATGATCAGCGGCGGAGCGAGCCGCACCACGTCGGGTGCGGCGGCATTGACCAGGAATCCGGCGTCGCGGGCTGCGGCTTCGACGGCCTTGGCGCTCGGCGCGGTCAGCACCACCCCCTGCAGCAGGCCTTTGCCGCGGACATGGTCGACGAGCGGGTGGTGCAGTTCCTCGATGCCGTGGCTCAGCGTCTTGCCGAGCACTCCGGCGCGGCTGATCAGATCCCCGTCCGAGAGCGCCTTGAGCACTGCCAAACCGGCCGCGGTGCACACCGGGTTGCCACCGAAGGTGCTGCCGTGCAGCCCAGGCGTCAGCAGGTCACCGGCGTCGCCGATGGCCAGGCACGCCCCGATCGGCAGACCGCCGCCCAGCCCCTTGGCCAGGGTCACGACATCCGGTGTGATGCCGTCGTGCTGGTGGGCGTAGAACGCGCCGGTGCGCCCCACCCCGGTCTGCACCTCGTCGAGCACCAGCAGCGCACCGTGTCGGGCGGTGATCTCGCGGGCCGCGGCCAGGTAGCCGGCCGGCGGGACGACGACGCCGCCCTCCCCCATGATCGGTTCCAGGAACACTGCCGCGGTCGTATCGTCGACCGCTGATTCCAGCGCCTGGACGTCGCCGTACGGCACATGGGTGACGTTGCCCGGCAGCGGCTCGAACGGGGCCTGCTTGGTGGGCTGACCGGTCAACGCGAGCGAACCCATCGTGCGGCCGTGGAATGCGCCTTCGGCGGCAACGAGGTTCGTGCGCCCGGTGAGTCGGCTGATCTTGAAGGCGACCTCGTTGGCCTCGGTGCCGGAATTGCAGAAGAACACCCTGGCCTGCGAGCCGAGATGGCTGACGAGTGCCTCGGCGAGCGCGATGCCCGGCTCCGTGGCGTACAGGTTCGAGGTGTGACCGAGCGTGTTGAGCTGGGTGGTGACGGCGTCAATGACCGCCGGATGCCGGTGTCCCAGCAGGTTGACGGCGATACCACCGAGCAGGTCCAGATAGTCCTTGCCGTCGGAATCGGTGACAACGGCACCGTTTCCGCTGACCAGTGCCAGCGGCGGAGTGCCGTAGTTGTTCATCATCACCGCATCCCAGCGGTCTTGCAGGCTCATGATTCGACCACCTTCGTTCCAGTCCCCTCGTCGGTGAAAAGTTCAACCAGCACACAGTGTTCGACCCGGCCGTCGATGACGTGCGCGCTGGGCACCCCACCGGTCACCGCACGCAGGCAGGCCTCGATCTTGGGCACCATGCCCGCTTCCAGGGAAGGCAGCAGTTGTGTCAGTGCACCCGTATCGATCTCGCTGACCAGCGAGTTGCGGTCGGGCCAGTTGGTGTACAGCCCTTCGACATCGGTCAGCATCACCAACTTCTCCGCGCCCAGAGCCTCGGCCAGGGCGGCCGCGGCCGTGTCGGCGTTGATGTTGTGCACCACCCCGTCGACATCGGGGGCGATGGTCGAAACCACCGGAATCCGGCCCGCAGCAATGAGGTCCAGCAGCGATCCGGCGTTGACCTGTTCGACGTCGCCGACCAGGCCGATGTCGGTGGCCACCCCGTCCACGGTGACGCTGCGCCGCACCGCGGTGAACAGCTGGGCGTCCTCACCGGTGACACCGACCGCATACGGCCCGTGGGCGTTGATCAGGTTGACCAGTTCGCGTCCCACCTGACCGAACAGCACCATCCGGGCGACGTCGAGCACCTCGGGGGTGGTGACCCGGAACCCGCCCTTGAAATCGCCTGCGATGCCGAGCCTTTTGAGCATCGCGCTGATCTGTGGACCACCGCCGTGCACCACCACCGGATGGATCCCACAATTGCGCAGGAACACCATGTCCGCGGCGAATGCGGCTTTGAGCGTGTCGTCGGTCATGGCATTTCCGCCGTACTTGACCACGACGATCTTGCCGTGCAGTTGCTTGAGCCACGGCAGCGCCGCTGCGAGTACGCCGGCGCTGACCCCGCGCTCGACGGCCGGGGTGCTCATGAGCTGTAGGCCGAATTCTCTTCGACGTACGCGTGCGACAGGTCGGTGGTCCGGATGGCCGCCGACGCACCGCCCACCGCCAGGTCGACGACCACGTCGATGTCCTCGGCGGAAAGATCCACCTCACGTGCACCCGGAGCGCCCGCACCGTCGACACAGACCGGTGATCCGTTGAACGACACACTGATTCGTTCGGGATCGAGCTTCACCGGGGCGATCCCGACGGCGGCCAGCACGCGGCCCCAGTTGGCGTCGGAGCCGAACAGTGCGGTCTTGACCAGGCTGTCGCGGGCAATCGTTCTGGCGGCTACCAGCGCGTCGTCCTCGCTCGCGGCGCCGGTCACGGTGACCGTGATGCGTTTGGTGACACCCTCGGCGTCGGCCTGCAGTTGAGCGCACAGATCGTCACATACCCGCAGCACCGCGTCGTCGAGATCCTGTTGTGTCGGCGTGATCTCGCTGGCGCCCGACGCCAGCAACAGCACGGTGTCGTTGGTCGAGCAGCTGCCGTCGACATCGAGCCGGTCGAAGGTCTGCGCGGCAGCCCGGCGCAGCGCCCGGTCCAGGGCCGCCGCGTCAGCGACGGCATCGGTGGTGAGCACCACGAGCATGGTGGCCAGTGACGGGGCGAGCATCCCGGCGCCCTTGGCCATCCCGCCGACCGTCCAGTTCTCCTCTGATTCCGGGGAATGATGCAGGGCAACCTGTTTGGGCACCGTATCGGTGGTCATGATGGCCCGTGCGGCATCCTCACCGCCGGCCAGGCCGCCGGCCAACTCGTGCACGATCTCAGTCACGCCGGCCTTCACCTTGTCCATCGGCAGCCGGTCACCGATCAGGCCGGTGGAGCAGACCGCGACCTCCACGGCCCCGGTGTCGGTGCCCCAGTCGCTCAACGCAGCGGCCACCGCTTCGGCGGTCGCGTGGGTGTCCTGGAACCCCAGTGGGCCGGTACACGCGTTGGCCCCACCCGAGTTGAGAACCACCGCACGAAGCCGGCCGGTGGTCAGCACCTGCTTGGTCCACTGCACCGGTGCGGCCTTGATCTGGTTGCGGGTCAACACGCCCGCGGCGGCATGGTCGGGGCCTTCGTTGAACACCAGCGCAAGATCCGGTGCGCCCGAGGCCTTGATCCCGGCGGCGATCCCGGCGGCGCGAAACCCGGCCGGCGCCGTGACGCCTTGGGTGCGCAGCAGTTTGGTTGTCTCGTTCACGGCGCCACTCCCACGATCGACAGTCCTTCGGTCTCCTGCCAGCCCAGCGCCAGGTTCATCGACTGCACCGCAGCGCCGCCGGTGCCCTTCACCAGATTGTCGATCGCGGCGATCGCCACCAGCGTCTGCGCCTCCACGTCAACGGCGACCGCGATCTGGGCGGCGTTGCTGCCGATCACCGATCCGGTCTTGGGAAGCTGCCCTTCGGGCAGGAGATGAATGAACGGCTCGGCGTCATATGCCTTTTCATAGGCAGCGCGGATCACCGATTCCGGTGCCGTGGTGCGCGCGGTGCAGGTGGCCAGGATGCCGCGTGAGGTCGGAATCAGCACCGGCGTGAAGGAGACGGTGACGTTCTTACCGGCGACCGCGCGCAGTCCCTGTGCGATCTCGGGGGTGTGCCGATGCTTACCCGCGATGTTGTAGGCACGTGCCGACCCGATGACCTCAGACCCGAGCAGGTCCACCTTGGCGGATCTGCCCGCACCCGAGGTGCCGCTGACCGCGACGACGGTCACCGCGGGCTCAACCAGGTCGGCAGCCACCGCGGGCAGCAATGCCAGCAGCGCCGCGGTCGGATAGCAACCCGGCACCGCGATCCGTTTCGCCCCGCGCAGCTGCTCACGGCCGCCGGGCAGTTCGGGCAGACCGTACGGCCAGCTTCCGGCGTGCTGCGAGCCGTAGAACTTCTCCCAGTCCACCGGATCGGTCAACCGGAAGTCCGCGCCGCAATCGATGATCAGCGTGTCGGGTCCGAGCTGTTCGGCCAGCGCCGCCGAGTGCCCGTGTGGTAGCCCGAGGAACACCACATCGTGGCCGGCCAGGATCCCCGGTTCGGTGTTTTCCAGCACCCGGGATGCCAGCGGCAGCAGGTGCGGATGATGTTCAGCCAGACTGGTCCCGGCACTGGATGCGGCCGTCAGAGCACCGATGGTGAGCCGTCCGTCGGCGTAGGCGGGGTGACCGAGAAGTAAGCGCAGGATCTCTCCACCCGCGTAGCCGCTGGCACCGGCCACCGCTACAGAAGTCATCCCCCGATTCTGCATGGTTATGCAGGCGGGTGCAAATTCATTTACCGCGAGCAGACGCGCCGGTACCCTAGAACGCGCCTCACCGGGTACCAAAGTGTCTGCTCGCCGGGAGAAATCAGCCCCGCTGCCCCGCCTCAGCGGAGAAGGGGCGGCGATTTTGGCCGGTTCGTGATCGGCCGACTCGTCAGCCCAACGCGATATCCGGCACGATCGCATGCACTCCATCCTCGGTCGCACCCAACGCGGTGGACAGCTGCCAGGCCACTTCCCTGAGGCGGCAGCCGATTTCGGCCGCGCGCTCCGGGTTCATGCGGACCGCGGGAACCGAGGCGCCGAGGGCGCCGATGACTCGTTGGGTGTGATCGAAAACCGGTGCGACCACCGCCCAGATGCCGACCGTCCGTTGCCCGTTGGACTCGGCATAGCCACGAACCCGCGCCTCCGCCAGTTCACGCTCGATTGCGACCGGGTCGACGACCGTGCTGGGCGTCACCGCATCGATCGGTTCAGCGAGGAAGTGGGCCCGCTCCCCTTGGGTCATCGCGCACATGATCGCCTTGCCCGGCCCGCCGTGTGTCAGCAGGATCGGCACCCCGATGTCGGTGTAGGTGCGGCGCAGTTCCTGGTGGCTCTCGACCTGGGCGGCCACGATCCGCTGACCGGTCTGCAGCAGCTCATGCAGGCCGATGGTCTCGTCGAACTCGTCGCGCAGTTCGGTCATGAACGGCAGCGCGGCCTCGCGCAATGTACGCGGCATCGCACCCGAGTTTGCCAACTGCAGCAGGAACGACCCAAGGCCGTAGCGCTTGGCACCCGTCTGTCGGACCAGATGGTTCGCCTGCATCGCCCCGAGCAACCGGTGCACAGTGCTGGTGGAAAGACCTGTTGCCCTCGATAATTCGCTGATACCGAGCTCGGGCCTGCGCCCGTCGAAGCATCGCAGTATCGCGACCGCGCGGTCAATCGACTGCACACCGTTACGCCGCGCCTCTGACCTGCCCTCACCCGTTTCCACGCTGGACATCTTCCACTCCTCCCACGGTGCGCCGAGAGGCGCTTCACGATTTGCGCGGTGACCCACATCGCATATCGGGGTTGACGTGACTCCGATCACGGACTTAGTGTTTCCGCATTGCGTAAACCATATCCCACAATGCGGGAAGGATCAATGAGACCACTCAGCGGATTCCGGGTACTGGATCTGACCAGATTCCTATCGGGCCCCTACTGCACGATGGTGCTGGCCGAGCTCGGCGCGGACGTCATCAAGATCGAGCAGCCGGGCACCGGCGACGATTCACGCCGCATGGCGCCGAAGGTGAACGGCGAGAGCTATCCGTTCGCGATGCCGAACCGCAGCAAGCGTTCGGTGTCCGTGGACCTCAAGTCGGACCGCGGGCGGGAACTGTTCCTCGAGCTGGCCGCCGAGGCCGACCTGATCATCGAGAACTTCCGGCCCGGTGTCACCAGCCGCCTCGGCATCGATTACGACGCGGTCCGAGCTGTGCGGAACGACGTCCTGTACTGCTCCATCAGCGGCTTCGGCCAAACCGGTCCATATCGTGACCGTCCGGGGTTCGACATCATGGCCCAGGGCATCGGCGGCTTCCTGCGGATGACGGGTCAGCCCGACGGCAAGCCGACCAAGGTCGGGATCGCGATCAACGACATCGCCGCGGGCGCCACCGCGATCTACTCGATCCTGGGCGCCGAACTCCATCGCCGGCAGACCGGCGCCGGCCAGTACATCGACATCTCACTGATCGACGCCGGCCTGGCATGGACGGTGTGGGAGTCAGGCGCGTACTTCGGTGACGGAGAGATGCCCGCGCAGACCGGAACCCGGCACCGCCGCTCGGCGCCCTACCAGGCCTACCGGACCGCCGACGGCTACGTCACGATCGGCGCCAACACCGACCGACTGTGGTCCCGCCTCATCAGCGACGTGCTCAAGCGACCCGACTGGGCTGACGATCCACGCTTCACAGACCTGCCCTCCCGGATGGCCAACATCGACGACCTGGAAAAGGAGATCGAGGCCATCACCACGACCCTGCCGACCAGCACCTGGGTCGACCTGCTCGATTCGGCGGGTGTGCCCGGCGGACCGGTGCTGACATACGACGAAACACTCGACGATCCGCACGTGCAGGCCCGCGGCATGATCGTCGACCTCAATCACCCGATCATCGGCCCGATGCGGACCATCGCGCCTCCGACGAGGTTCTCCGACCTCGAATTCAGCGTCCGCTCACCGGCGCCCTGGTTGGGCCAGCACACCGCGTCGGTACTGGCGGAGCTGGGCATCGACCGCGCCGAGATCGACCGTCTGTTCAGCGACGGCACCCTCTACGACGCCCACCCGGAACTACAGGAAGGACGCAGTGCATGAGCGACGCTTGCGAGCGAATCACCGATATGAGCGGGCACATCCTGGTCGAACGCGACGACGAGGGCACCGGCATCGCCACCGTCGTGCTCAACAAGCCCGACAGTCACAACGCGATCTCGTTGGCCATGTACCGACGCATCCCCGAGGTGATCACCGAGCTCGATGCCGACCCGGCCGTCAAGACGATCGTGGTGCGGGGCGCGGGCACCCGCAGTTTCGCGTCGGGCGCCGATATCAGCGAGTTCGAACAGGTTCGCGGCAACAGCGAATCCGCCAAGGCCTACAACGAGCAGGTCGCTGCGGCCGAGCACGCCGTGGAGGGGTGCGCCAAACCCACCATCGCGATGGTGCACGGCTACTGCATCGGCGGCGGCTGCGGCTTGGCGCTGGCCTGCGATCTGCGCTTCGCCGACGAACGCTCGCGGTTCGGGATCACGCCGGCCAAGCTCGGCCTGGTCTACAGCCTCGAGTCGACGAAGCGGCTCGTCGACGTGGTCGGCCCGTCCCGGGCGAAGTGGATCCTGTTCTCCGGTCAGCACGTGTACGCCGAGGACGCGCTGCGCCTCGGACTGATCGACGAGCTGGTTCCGGCCGACGATCTGGAGAAACACACCTACGAGTTCGCCCGCCTCGTCGCGACCCGCGCGCAGTTCAGCGTCCGGTCGTCGAAGCGGATCGTCGATCTCGTGCTGGGCGGCCAGACAGTCGATGACGACGTCACCGTCGAGATCCGCAATTCGTCTTTCGACACCGACGACTACGCGGAGGGCGTGCGATCGTTCCTCGAAAAGCGCCCCCCGAGGTTCACCTGGTCATGACCACCACCAATCACGCCCGTGGCGCCGATCGCGCTGCCGACGATCCGGTCGAGGCCGCCCGCCACGCCGCCGAAGTCTCCGAGCCGGAGTTCGGGCGGTACTTCCTGATCCACTTCCTCGGACTGTCGATCGCCTATGACGACGACGAGCAGACCTGCACCGTGCAGCTGCCGTTCGCCGAGCACTTGTGCAATGCCGGTGGAGGTGTGCACGGCGGCGTGCTGTCCACCGTGCTCGACATCTCGATGGGTCACGCCTGCCGGCGCTACCTGTCTGCGGGTTCGACCATCGAGATGCAGATGCGGTTTGTGCGCCCGGTCCGCACCGACGTGACGTGCACCGGCCGGATCATCCACGGCGGCAGGCGCGTCGTTCAGCTGGAGTCGCGCATGTACGACGACTCAGCGCAGCTCGTCGCCGTCGCGAACGGTTCCTGGTTCCGCCACCCCACCACTCGATGAGGAGAACACCATGCGTCTGAAGAGTCGGCCGACAAGCATTCTCACCGTGCTGGTCGCCATCACCGCTCTGGTCCTGTCGGCCTGCAGCGGCGCGGGGAACACCGGCGGATCCGCCGAGGACTACCCGTCCAAGAACCTCGACTGGACAATCGCATTCGGCCCCGGCGGCGGAAACGACCTGATGGCGCGCAAGCTGGTCCAGATCATCGGCGAGGAGAAGCTCTACCCGGCCGACATCGCGGTGGAGAACCGCGAAGGTGGTAGTGGAGCGACAGGGTGGGGCTACCTGCTGAGCAAGCGCGGCAGCGGCTACGACGTCTCGACCACGTCGGGTTCGTTCCTGACCACACCGCTGCAGGCCAATCCCGGCTGGACCTACAAGGACTTCACCCACGTCGGCCTGCTCGCCACCGACGACGCGCTGTTGCTCGTCGACGGCAGCAAGAACATCAAGAACTTCGACGACTGGGTCGGCTACGCCAAGAACAAGGGCAGCGTGGTCGTCGGCGGCATCGGCACGGTGAACGTCGATTTCATCCTGCAGTCCATCATCGCCGAGCACGCCGGCTATGAGATCGAGTATGTGCCCTACAACGAAGAGGGCCAGGTGCAGACCTCGCTGTTGTCCGGAGCGCTCGACGCGATGATCTCGAACCCGGGTTCGATCCTGGGTCAGGTCGAATCGGGTGACATGACACCACTGCTGTTCACCGGCAAGGAGCGGCTCGCGGCGCTGCCCGACGTGCCGACCGGTGAGGAGAAAGGCATGCCCGGACTGCCCTCGATGCCACGCGGATTCATCCTGCCTCCCGACGCACCGGACTACGCCCGCGACTGGTGGATCAAGACGATGCAGCAGGTGGTGAAGAGCGATCAGTGGGGCAAGTTCCTCGAGGACAACTACCTCACCCGCGACGAGCGCTGGGGCGCCGACTTCACCACCTACCTCGACGAGACCACCGCTGAGTTCGAATCCACTCTCAAAGAGCAGGGGGCACTGTGACTTCGACGTCTCCGGCGGCAAGCCCCGCGAAAGTGGCAGTGAACGTGGCGGCATCGGCAGTCCCGGTCTCGCGGCCCGAGCGAAACATCAGCTGGCCCAAGGTCACCTTCCTGGGGGTGGTGTTACTGGTCTTCGCCGGCTACACCGAGATCGCGATGGGCATGGAGTGGCGCACCGTGGCCGGCCGCATCGGTCCGGGTTTCTTTCCCCGGATTCTCGGCTTCACCGCCATGGCCGTGACCGTGCTCATCCTCGCCCGTGAATTCATGATGCGGCCGAGCGACAAGCCGGTCGACCAGGTCGAAGCGGCCGAGGAGGCTGCCGAACCCGATCTCGGGAGGCACCCAGTCGCACTGGCCACTTTCCTCGTGGCCGCTACAGCATTCGTCGCGCTGTTCGGCATTCTGGGCGCTGCACTGGCGGGCGTGCTGTTCCTCGGTGCCACCCTGTGGTTCCTCGACCGTGAACATCACATCCGTGGATTGATCATCGCGGTCACGGTCCCCATCCTGTTGTACCTGGCCTTCGAGACCGGCCTCAACGCCGGTCTGCCACAGGGCATCCTGCCGATCGGCTGAGGAGCATCATGACGCAACTGTTGGACGGCATCGCCACCATACTCACGATGCAGAACCTCCTGCTCCTCATGGGCGGAGTGATGATCGGCATGATCGTCGGGGTCATCCCCGGCGTTGGCCCGTCAGCCGGCCTGGCGATCCTGTTGCCGCTGACATTCGGACTCGACCCCACGGGTGCGATCGTGATGCTGGCAGCCGTCTATTACGGCTCCATGTACGGCGGCACCATCACCTCGGTACTCATCAACACCCCGGGCGAATCGGCCACGGTGGCAAGCACGTTCGACGGCTACCCGCTCGCAAAGCAGGGCCGGGCCGGGCCCGCGCTCGTGATGGCGGCGCTCGCCTCGTTCGTCGCGGGCACCATCGGGGCGATCCTGCTGACCTTCGCCGCGCCGATCACCGCCGACTTCGCCAAGACGTTCGGTCCGCCGGAGTACTTCCTGATCGTCATCGCCGGACTGCTCACGGTCATCGTGATCCTGCGCGGCAACAAGCTGCTCGGCGCCTTGTCGGCATTGATCGGCTTCGCGATCGGCACCGTCGGAATCGACATCGGCGGCGGTGAACAGCGCTACACATTCGGGTCGGTCGACCTCATCAACGGTGTCGACTTCATCCCCGTCGCGATCGGACTGTTCGCGGTCGGCGAAGTACTGCACACCCTGTGGCAGGGTGGACATCTCGAGAAGCTGGACTTTTTCGGGGTATCGGCGCGCCAGCGCGGATTCTGGCCGACCCGCCAGGACTACCGCGAATCCATCGGTCCCTCACTGCGCGGCTCGTTCCTCGGGTTCGGTGTCGGCGTCACCCCCGGCGCGGGCGCGACGATCGCCTCGCTGATGGCCTACAACGTCGAGAAATCGATCTCCCGTACGCCCCAGAAATTCGGTAAGGGCGCGCTGCCCGGACTCGTCGGCCCCGAGGCCGCCAACAACGCGGCCTCCTCGGGCGCGATGGTGCCGCTGCTCACGTTGGGTATCCCCGGCGGCGGTGCGACCGCAGTGCTGCTGGGTGGCTTCTTGATGTGGGGCCTTCAGCCGGGACCGTTGCTCATGCAGCAGAACCCCGAGTTCGCCTGGGGTCTCATCGCCAGCATGTTCCTGGGCAACGTGATGCTGTTGCTGGTCAACGTCTTCTGCATCCCCGGCTTCGCCAGCATCGCGCGGGTGCCGTTCCGGATCCTCGGCCCGATCGTCATCGTGCTGTGTGTCCTGGGTACCTTCGCCGTCAACAAGAGCCTGCTCGACGTCCAGATCATGCTCGCGTGCGGGGTGCTCGGTTTCTTCATGCGCCAATACGGTCTCTCCCCCGCCGCGCTGGTCATCGCACTCGTCCTGGGACCACTGGCAGAAGAATCGTTGCGCCAGACCATGGTGATCTCCCACGGCAGCCTCGACGTCTTCCTGCAGCGCGGCACCTCGCTCGCCATCCTGTGCTTCATCGTATTCCTCTTCGCGATCCCGTTCATCAAGGATCCACTGCGACGGGCCGGCCAGAGTGCGCTGCAATTGGTTTCGACCCGCACCCGGGGAGCCAGAGCCGAGGACGTGCGTGACGACAACGATCGCGAGCAGGTGTGATGAACCTCAGCACCCTGTTACTCACCGCCCTCGCGGCAGTGGCCGGTGCCGCGGTCGCCACGCTGCTGCACCTGCCCGCCGCACCGCTGCTGGGGGCGATGGTCGGTGTGGCGCTGCTGAACATCCTGAGCACCTCCGCCTTCGAGATCCCGGCCGCAGGCAAGTGGATCGTCTACGTGTGCGTCGGCTGGCTGCTGGGCACCGGCGTCACCCACGAGACGTTGACCCAGTTGCGGGCCGCGGTCGTGCCTATCGTGGTGACGGTGGTGGCTTTCCTGGTATTCGGATTGGTTGCGGCACTGCTGTTGTGGAAATTCACATCGTTCGACTCGACAACCGCGCTCCTGGCCACCGCTCCCGGCGGCATCGCCCAGATGGGCGCACTGTCCGCCGGTGCGGGCGCCAATGTTCCGATCGTGCTGACCGTGCACGTGCTGCGGATCACCTCGGTGATCGTGCTCATGTCGGTCGGCCTGAAAATGATGGGAGGCCGCGGATGACCAAGCGTCGACCGCTTGCCGATATCCGCGTCGTCGACCTCAGCCGGGCGCTGGCCGGCCCGTACGCGACGATGATGATGGCCGATGCCGGAGCCGAGGTGATCAAGGTGGAGCCGCCTGGCGGCGATGACAGCCGCGGCTGGCTGCCCTACGTCGAACGCAACGGCCACCGGGAGTCCGCGTACTACATGAGCACCAACCGGAACAAGCAATCTGTGGTGCTGGACCTCAAGGCAGCCGCAGACGTCGACCGGTTGCGGTGGCTCGTCGCGCAGGCCGACGTGGTCGTCGAGAACTACCGCCCCGGTGTCCTGGACCGGTTGGGGCTTGGCCTGGAGCACCTACGTGAGCTCAACCCGCGGCTGGTCACGTTGTCCATCACCGGATTCGGCAAGGGCGGCCCCGACGGCGAACGGCCCGGCTTCGATCAGATCGTGCAGGCCGAGGGCGGCCTCATGTCGCTGACCGGCAGGCCCGGCGGGCCACCGCAACGAGTGGGCCTTCCGATCGCCGACATCCTCGCCGGCCTGTTCGGCGCGTTCGGCGTGATGACCGCGCTGCGGGCTCGTGAACGCACCGGCGTCGGACAACACGTCGAAACCTCCCTGCTCGCCGCCGTCGTCGGGGTGCACGTCTTCCACGGCGTCGGCTGGCTGGCCGCCGGTGTCGAACCGGTGCTCACCGGTAACCGACATCCGTCGATCGCGCCGTACGGCGTATTCGGCTGCGCCGACGCCGATATCGTGATCGCTGTCGGGTCGGAAGCGTTGTGGCGCAAGTTCGCTCCGATCGTGGGGCTCGACGCCGACCGGGCCGACATCGCCACCAATATCGAGCGGGTCGGTCGGGCCGATGAGCTGCAGAAGGAGATCGACACGCTGCTCGCGGAGCGATCTGCCGATGAAGTGCTGGCAGCCTTGGGCGCGGCCGGCGTGCCCGCAGGGCGGATCCGTACGGTGCCGGAAGTCTATGACTGGGAACAGGTTCGTGCCTCGATGGTGACGACGTTGCCACATCCCACGCTGGGCGAGGTTGACGTTCCCGCGTCACCGCTGCGCCTGTCCGAGCAGGACGAACCGCGCGGCGAGGCGCCGCCTGCTCTCGGAGCGGATCAGGATGTGGTGTTCGCCGATTACGCCCCTGCCGGCGGTGGCCGATGACCCGACGGATCGCGGTGATCGGTGGCGGAATTGTCGGGGTGGCCGTGGCACGGGAACTCCTGCAACGTGAACCCGACGCCGAGGTGACGGTGTTCGAGAAGGAGGATCGGCTCGCCGCACATCAGACCGGCCGCAACAGCGGGGTCGTGCACGCCGGGCTGTACTACCAGCCGGGTTCGGCGAAGGCGTTGTTGTGCAGGCGCGGCGTCGGCCTGTTGGAGGACTACTGCGCGCAACGCGCAATCCCCCGGATCGCGTGCGGCAAGGTGCTTGTCGCCCTCGACGAGGCCGAACGCGCCCGCCTCGGCGAGATCGAGAACCGCGCCCGCGCCAACGGGGTACCGGGGATCCGCCTCATCGGGGCCGGCGAACTGCGCGAACTCGAGCCGCACGTGCGCGGTATCGCGGCATTGCATTCACCGTCGACGTCAATCGTCGATTTCGCCGAGGTGACCCAGGCGCTGGCCGGTGATGCCGTGGGCGCCGGGGCGAAGATCCTGCTGGGCCATGAGGTCATCGGGATGCGTACCACGACCGCCGAGGTCGTGATCACCGTGCGAACCGGGGGCAGCAGCACCACGACGGCTGCCTTCGACCAGGCGATCGCGTGCGGCGGTCTGCAGAGTGACCGGTTAGCCGAGATGGCAGGCGACGGACCCGATCCGGTGATCATGCCGTTCCGCGGCGAGTACTACGCCCTCAAACCTGAGCGTCGGGATCTGGTCAACGGCCTGGTATACCCGGTGCCCGATCCGCGCTACCCGTTCCTGGGCGTGCACGTCACCCCCCGGGTCGACGGCGAAGTGCTGATCGGTCCGAACGCTGTCCTGGCTCTCGCGCGGGAGGGCTACAGCTGGAAGAACATCTCCGTTTCGGACCTGCTCGGCGTGGCCCGTACGCCCGCATTCTGGCGGTTCGCGCGCCAACACTGGCGTACCGGTATCACGGAGATGTACGGCTCGCTGAGCAAACGGCGGTTTGTCGCGGCCGCGCGGGCCTACGTGCCGGAACTCGACGACGACGACGTGGTGGCAGGTAACGCCGGGATCCGGGCACAGGCGCTGGACGCCGACGGTGGACTCGTCGACGATTTCCGGATCAGCATGCGCCACCGGATCGTGGTGCTGCGCAATGCGCCCTCCCCGGCAGCCACCTCCGCGCTCGCGATCGCAGAACATGTCGTCGCCACGATCGCAGACGAAACGTGAACGACATTCTCGGCCAGGGCCTTTGGGGAGTACTGGCCACCCCGTTCGATGAGCACCTCGACCTCGACCTCGACTCGCTGCGCAATGAGGTGACGTCGTTCGCCGGCGACGGTTGCGACGGTCTTGTCGCGCTCGGCGTGTTCGGTGAGGCGGCATCGTTGCGGCCGCACGAGGCTGACGCGGTGGCGGCGACTGTCGCGGCGTCGACTGACCTGCCCTACGTACTCGGGCTCTCCGAACGCGAACCGGACGCCGTGGTGGCGCAGGCACAGCGCCTGCTCGCCGCGGTGCCGCGCCTCCCGGCAGCGTTGATGGCCCAGATCGGTGATGTGGATCCGGCCGTGGCCGCCGAGTCCCTGGGCCGTCTGCACGCGGCGACCGGAATCGGCGTCCTCGTCCAGGACTACCCCGTCGCATCCGGCGTCCGCGTCACCGATGAGCAGGTCATGGCGCTCATGGGTGCCTGTCCCTTCGCGGCCGGGGTGAAGTCCGAGACACCACCCACCTCGTCAGCGATCGCGTCCCTGGCTCCCCACCTCGACGTGCCGGTGTTCGGTGGCCTCGGTGGTGTCGGGTTGCTCGACGAGTTGGCCGCCGGTTCGGCGGGGGCGATGACGGGTTTCAGCCACCCGGCGGCGCTGGCCGCGGTGCTGCAGGCCTACCGCGACGGCGGATTTCGGGCCGCACGGGCGGTCTGGGCGCCGTGGCTGCCCCTGGCCAATTTCGAGGGGCAGGCGCGCATCGGACTGGCCATCCGCAAGGAGATACTGAGTCGGCGCGGGGTGATCGGGTCCGGCCGGGTCCGGCCGCCCGCACTGCCACTACCCGATTCGATGGTGCCACTGTTGGATCAGCACCTCGCGACCATTCCCGTCTGAAGGAGACAACAACCCATGGATCTCGGAATCGCCGGACGCACCGCACTCGTGCTCGGGGCCAGCGGTGGACTGGGTGGCGCGATCGCCGTGCGACTCGCCCAGGAGGGCGCCAACGTCGCCGTCGCGGGCCGGTCGGCCGAAGCACTCGATGTCGCCGGACGCCACATAAAGCAGGCGGGCACGACGGCGCTGCCGCTGATATGGGACCTCGGTGACCCGGACGGGATGGAGCCCAGCGTCGCCGAGGTGGAACGGACCCTCGGTCCCGTCGACATCCTGGTCAACAACACCGGCGGACCACCACCGACTCCGGTCGCCGGGCAGGACGGCGCCACCTGGCGCGACAGCTTCGAGAAGATGGTGCTGGCCGTGATCGCACTCACCGACCGCGTCGTGCCCGGTATGCGCGAACGTGGTTGGGGCCGCATCCTCACCTCGACGTCTTCAGGTGCGCTCAGCCCGATCCCGAACCTCGGGCTGTCGAACACCCTCCGCGCGAGCCTGCACGCCTGGTCGAAAACCCTGGCCGACGAAGTCGGCCGTGACGGAGTCACGAGCAACGTGATCGTGCCCGGCCGGATCGCCACCGACCGCACCCGCTTCCTCGACGAGCGACGGGCCGAGCGCGAACACCGCAGCGTCGATGAGGTCGCGCGTGCCAGCGCCGCCACGATGGCGCTGGGCCGCTACGGCACGCCCGACGAATACGCCGATGCCGCGGCATTCCTGTGCAGCGACCGGGCCTCCTATATCACCGGCACCGTGCTGCGGGTCGACGGTGGCCTGATCCGCAGCGTCGTCTGACCCGAACCTTCTACCCGACAAGGAGTTCCATGCGTCTTCGTACTGTTGAACTGGACGGCCGAGCGATCGCGTGCGTCGCGCTGGCGGACGGCCGGCTCGCCCGGGTCGACAAGGTGATGCCCGGTGCGCCTACCGCGCTGATGGCGCTGCTGGAGGCCGACGGGCTCCGCGCGCTCGATACCGCGGTCACGGCAGGAGTCGCCGACGATGCGTGCGTGCCGTCCGACGCGCCGATACTCGCACCGTGGACACGTCCGCGCAAGATCCTCGGGATCGGCTTGAACTACGGCGCCCACGCAGGCGATCTCGGTGAACAGGCACCGCGAACCACGCCGGCATCGTTCATCAAGGGCGACCACACCGTCGTCGGCCCCGGTGAACCGATCGTGGTACCGCAGCGCATCGGCAAGGTCACCTCAGAGGCCGAACTGGGCCTGGTGATCGGAAAGCCTTGCTATCAGGTGAATGTCGAGGATGCCATGTCCTACGTCGCCGGTGTGGTGGCAGTGCTCGACCAGACCGCCGAGAGTGTGCTCCTGGAAAATCCGCGTTATCTGACCCGCGTCAAGAATTACCCGGGCTTCTTCGCCTTCGGTCCGGACCTCATCACCCTCGACGAGGTGCTCACGCACGGACCGCTGGACGACCTACGGGTGGCCACCATCCACAACGGCGCGGTGCACCGCAAGGACACCGTGGCCGGGATGACGTTCTCCCCTGCCGAACTGCTGAGCTTCCACAGCCAGGTGATGCCGTTTTATCCGGGCGACATCCTCTCGACCGGCACGCCTGGGGCGGTCGGCATCGAACCGGGTGACATCGTCAGCTGCGAACTGGGTGACGGGCTGGCCACGCTGACCAATCCCGTGAGCTGACGCTAGCCCCGCTGCACGGCCCCGACCCGGTCGGCCGCCGCCGCCACGGCAGCCGCACGCGCCGCGCTGGCCTCGTCCTCGGTCAGCGTCCGGTCGACGGCGCGGAACCGCAGCGCCAGGGTGAGCGACTTGCGCCCCTCGCCGATCTGCGGACCGGTGTACACGTCGAACAGCCGGACATCCTCGAGCAGTTCACCGGCGCCGTCACGCACCGCGTCGATGACGCTCTGCGCCGCGGTGTCGGCATCGACGATCACGCTGACGTCCTGGAACACCGCGGGGAACGGTGACACCGACGGCGCAGGCAGCGCCTCGACAATCGGTAACGCATCGAGGTCCAGTTCGACCGCGCAGGTGCCCTTCGGCAGCCCGGTGCGCTCGATGACGGCCGGATGCAACTGCCCGGCATGACCCACCACCGTCCCGCCGAGCAACACCTCAGCGCACCGACCCGGGTGCCAGGGCAGCTGCTGTGCGGCACGCAGAGTCAGGTCGACACCGGCCGCACGAGCGATCACCCGTACCGCCTCGAACGCATCGGCGGCTTCCACCGAACGCCCCGGTCCCCATGGACCCGCGGGCTCCCGCAGCCCCGCCAGCACCGCACCGACGTGCTGGGGTTGCCGCGGCAGCGACGCATCCAGCATGGCGATCTCGTCGGCGGTGGGGCGCCGGTCGGTCGGGATGCGCTCGACCGCGCGAGTCTGCTCCGTCGGCTCCACCACCTGTGCGATGGCGAACAACGCGACGTCAACAGTGCCGCGGGAAACATTGCGCGCCATGGCTTCCAACAACCCGGGCAGCAACGTGCTGGCCAACTGCGGCCGGTCGGCCTCCAGCGGGTTGAGCACAGAGGTGACGCGTCGACGTTCATCGTCGGCGTCCAGTCCCCAGGTGTCGAACACCCCGGCAGGCAGGAACGGACTGGGCAGTATCTCCACAAATCCCGCGAGCGCCAGGGACTTTCCGATGGCGCGGCGCCGCTTCTGGACACCCGAGAGCCCGCGCCCGGCCGGTGCCGTCGGGAGCACCGAGGGAATGATCTCCAAGCCCTCCAGCCGCAGCACTTCCTCGACCAGGTCTGCGGGCTGGCGAATGTCGGGACGCCAGCTCGGCGGGGTCACGGTCAACGGGTCCTGACCCGTCACGACGGCGCCGATCTGGGTCAGCCGGCGGGCTGTGGTGCCTGGGGCATACTCGACACCCGCGATGCGGTCCGGCAGGTCGACCGCAATCTCGATCGGGGGCTGGCTCCACTCGGTACGGTCGTCCGCGCGCCAATCGGTGAGCTTCGGTTGCACTGTGCCACCGGCGATTTCGGCCAGCAACGTCGCGCAGCGATCCAGCGCGGCCACCGAGATCGCGGGGTCGACCGAACGTTCGTAGCGGCGGCCGGCCTCGCTGGCCAGGTGTAGACGCCGCTGGGTCCGCGACACCGCGGCCGGATCCCAGACCGCGGCCTCCAGCAGCACATCGGTGGTGCTCTCGCGTACCTCGGTGGTGCCCGCACCCATCACGCCACCGATCGCGGCGGTCGCGACCTCGTCGACGATGAGCACGTCGCCCGAGTTGAGCGTGCGCTCCACATCGTCGAGGGTGACCACGGTTTCCCCGTCGCGGGCGAACCGCACATCGAAGCCGCCGGTGATCAGGCTGCTGTCGTGCGCGTGCATCGGGTGACCGAGCTCGAGCATGACGTAATTGGTCACGTCGACGGCAGGCGAAATGGCGCGGATACCGCTCAGCAGCAGTCGGCGCTGCATCCACCACGGCGACACCGCGACCGGGTCGATCCCGGTGACCGGGCGCAGCCCGAACCGCTGCACCCCGGTGCCGGGTTGCACGGTCAGCGGCCAGGCCTCTCCCTCGGCGGGCAGCGGCGCGACGTCAGCCGGATCGACATAGTCGAGGTCATAGGCACACGCGATCTCGCGGGCCAGCCCGCGCACCGACAGGCAGTAGCCGCGGTCCGGGGTGATCGCCAGGTGGAACACGACGTCGTCCAGCCCCAGCACCTCGGCTGCCGCCGCACCCGGTTCGGCAGTGCCCGGCGGCAACACCAGAATGCCGGAATGGTCGACGCCGAGGTTCATCTCGGCCGACGAGCAGATCATGCCGTCCGACACCCGACCGTAGGTCTTACGTGCGGCGATGGTGAAGTCCCCAGGCAGCACCGTTCCGGGCAGGGCCGCCACCACCAGGTCACCGACCGCGAAGTTGGTTGCCCCGCAGACGATGTCGCGATGTTCGGGCTCGCCGACGTCGACTTTGCAGGCTCGGATGGGCTTCTTGAACTCGGTGAGTTCCTCGATCTCGACGACCCGACCCACGGTGAGCGGCCCGCTCACCGGTCCGATCGGGATGATCTCCTCGACCTCATGGCCGATTCGGATGAAGGTCTGCTCGAGCTCGTCAGCGGACGCCTCCCAGTCCGGCACACCGGCCCGGACGATTTCGCGCAGCCAGGTGTAGGGAATACGCATCAGGCGCCGACTCCGAAGGGCAGGGAGAAGCGGACGTCGCCCTCGACCATGTCACGCATATCAGGAATCCCGTTGCGGAACTGCAGGGTTCGCTCCAATCCCATACCGAAGGCAAATCCGGAGTAGATCTCCGGGTCGATTCCACAGGCCCGCAAGACATTCGGGTTGACCATGCCGCAGCCTCCCCATTCGACCCAGCCGGGGCCGCCCTTCTTGTCGGGGAACCAGATGTCCACCTCGGCCGACGGCTCGGTGAACGGAAAGAAGTGGGGCCGGAACCGGGTACGTCCCTCGGGGCCGAACTGTGCGCGTGCGAACGCGTCCAGGGTGCCCCGCAGATGCGCCATGGTCAGGCCCTTGTCCACCGCCAGGCCCTCGACCTGGTGGAACACCGGGGTGTGGGTGGAGTCGAGTTCGTCGGTGCGGAAGGTACGCCCGATCGAGATGATGTAGACGGGCAGCTCGCGCTCGAGCAGCGCCCGGATCTGCACCGGTGAGGTGTGGGTGCGCAGCACCTGGCGGGATCCGACCTGGGCGGGCGAAGCGTCGGGAGAGGACACCGGAGCGATCTGGAAGGTGTCCTGCTCGCTGCGGGCGGGATGGTCGGGCGGAAAGTTCAGTGCGTCGAAGTTGAACTGCTCGGTCTCGACCTCGGGCCCTTCGGCCAGCTCCCAGCCCATTGCCACGAACGTGTCGGCCACGTTCTCGGCCAAGATCGTGATCGGGTGCCGCGCGCCGAGTGGTTGCCGCGTCGAGGGCAGTGTGACGTCGATCCGTTCGGATACCAGCACCGCGGCGTCACGCTCGGCGCGGAGCACGGCCAGGCGCTCGTCATAGGCGCGCTGGGCGTCGGAGCGGGCAACGTTGACGCGCTTGCCTGCGTCGGCCCGCTCGGCCTTGGGAAGCGACGCCAATGCCTGGCGGGCCAGCGCGATCGTGGCCCGGTCACCGAGATGCTCGGTCCGCGCGTGCGCCAGCGCATCAAGGTCACCGGCCAGTTCAAAAGCATGCCGGGCCGCACTGACGGCTTTTGTCAGGGCTTCTTCGGAGAGATCACTGGGCTGCTCAGCGCCCGTCTGTCCTCCTCGCGTGCGGGCGCCTGTTTCTCCTCGCGTGCGGGCACCTGTTTCTCCTCGCGTGCGAACCACCCGGCGATCATAAGCGATGGGTTGGTCGCGCTTCGAATCCGTTTACCAGCGGCGACCCCGGCCACTGCGCCGAGTGCGCCCACGCCGAGCATGACGGGCATCATGGGACCACTGCCGGCGAACAGCATGAGCCCGAACAGTGCCGCCACGGCCAGCAGCGCCACGTATCCGCGGGGCAGGCGATCGGGGCGGTTCAGGCGAGTCGACACCACCATGCCCAGCAGCAGCGCGATGAGGTGTCCGGTGGCCGTGAAGTCACGGCTCAGCGCGGCCGCGGTCAACCCGGCCGCCAACCACCACCCGACCCAGGCCGGGAGCCGACGCAGTGGGATCGCGGCGGTGAGCGCACCCAGTACGGCCGCCGCGCCGTAACTCATGCCGACGTCGATGTCGCGACCGACCGAGGCCGGCACCCATCCGAGCTTCACTTCGACGGCCAGGCCCGCCGCGACCAACAGGGTCGCACCGATATGGCCGACGGTGAATGTCAGCACCAGCGGTCGGCTGCGCCACAGCAGTTCGGCGAGCGCCAGCAGACACACCAGGCCGGGCAGCCACGCGTACACACCGTCCGACTCGGTGACGAACGCACTTGCCAACAGCGTGCCGAAGTGCCCGTGTCGCAAGTTGTGCAGGTTGGTACTGGCCGCGGCGGCGATCCGATCGGAGACCGACGGGTCCAGCCTCGACAGCGCGGTGGTGACCGCCGTCAGGACGGCGGCGTAGCACAGCGTGACCCGGATGCGGGCCACGCTGATCAGCACTGCCGAAACACCACGTGGGAGCACTGTGCCAACTATCCGCTCGACATACCCTCGTCGCGCGGTTGCACGCCTGGCAACTGACTGAGAGTTTTCACCCGGTACATCACCAGATCGTCCGGCACACCTTCGGGTTTGGTGGAGAACACCTGTCGCCGTTGCCTTTTGGCAATCGCCCCCAGCGCTGCCAGCTCATCGTCACCGATGCGTTCCAGCGTGGTGTGCGACACCATCAGGCCGCCCCTGGTGGCGCGTTCCATCACCCGCGCGGTGATGTTGACGTCGACCCCGAGCCAGTCCGACCCGATCCGCTGTGGACGGCCGGTGTGCATACCGACCCGCATCCGGGGCGTATATCCGTCCATGTCAATTGATTTCACCGCGGTGAGTGCGGTGATGACAGCACCGATCGCGGTAACCGGGTCGGCGAAGACCGCCATCGTCCCGTCACCCATGCGTTTGACGATGTGGCCGCCCGCCTCCAACAACGGCGGCTCGAACACCTGGGCCACCCGTCGGAGCAGCCGCAGGGTGGCCTCGTCACCCACCCGGAGCGACCACGAGGAGAATCCCACGAGGTCGGTGAAGACCAGCGTCACCTCGGGGTTGGCCGGGGTCCCGGAGACCCGTTCGGTCAGCGCCTGCCATACCTGCAATGCGCCGAGGCTCACCTCGCGCGATGCCGCGTAACGGTCGAGTAGCCGGTCGGCCACTCGCGCGGCCGCACGCGGGCCGCCCTCACCTGCCGCGGAGAGCGGATCGCCGAAGTCGGGATCGCCGGGTAGTGCGCGACGCATGCGCCTGACCATGGCAATCACCGCAGGGCTGTGGTTGGTTCGATACAGCCACCCGAGCGGTCCGGGCAGGCCCTGGTCGATTTGCTCTGAGGGGCCGGATCGTTCATCGAACGATTCGCCATCCACCGCGCAAGAGTATCGCTACACGCCCGGTCACACCTGTGCGGCAGGGTGATTGCCGCCCGGTAACACCTGTCAAGAGTGCGGCGCGCGCTGATAGACAACGTATGTTGTCACTACTATCGTGGAACTCAGACCGTGAGGTTTGCAGTCATTCAATGTCGATGGAGACGCGATGACCACGAGATCGGCGACCACCGCAGTCCGGGATCCGTTGGGCCCGGACTCCCTGACCTGGAAATACTTCGGCGATCTTCGTACCGGAATGCTCGGCGTCTGGATCGGCGCGATCCAGAATATGTATCCAGAACTGGGCGCGGGCGTCGAGGAGCACTCGGTTTTGCTGCGGGAGCCGTTGCAACGGGTGGCACGGTCGGTGTACCCGATCATGGGGGTGGTCTATGACGGCGACCGGGCCGCGGAGACCGGCGCCCAGATCAAGGGCTTCCACAACACGATCAAGGGTGTCGACAGCCAGGGCAGGCGCTACCACGCGTTGAACCCCGAGACCTTCTACTGGGCGCACGCGACCTTCTTCATGCTCATCATCAAGACGGCCGAGTACTTCTGCGGCGGCCTCACCGAGGCCGAAAAGCGCCAACTTTTCGACGAACACGTGCAGTGGTACCGGATGTACGGCATGAGCATGCGCCCGGTTCCCGCGACCTGGGAGGAATTCCAGGAGTACTGGGATGCGAAGTGCCGCGACGAACTGGAGATCAATCGCGCCACGCTCGACATCTTCACCATCCGCATACCCAAGCCCTGGTTCGTGCTGATGCCGACACCGATCTGGGATCAGCTGTTCAAACCGCTCGTGGGTGCGCAGCGCTGGATTGCCGCGGGCCTCTTCGACCCGGCGGTACGCGAAAAAGCCGGAATGCATTGGACACCCGGCGACGAGGTGTTGCTGCGGATCTTCGGGAAAATGGTCGAACTGGCCTTCGTCGCGGTACCCGATGAGATCCGGCTGCATCCCCGGGCACTGTCGGCCTACCGCCGCGCCTCCGGCCGGCTGCCTGCCGACGCACCACTGGTCGAGGCACCCGGATTCATGGCTCCCCCGCGCGACCGGCGCGGCCTGCCCATGCACTACCTGCCGAGGCGTAAGACGCTGCTGGACCGGGCGGGCGCGTTGGTGCACACCACGTTCTCGCTGCCTGCCCTGCGGCCGGCTCGACGGCCGGCACAACGCGCCGAGCCCGCGGCCTAGGCTGTCGGGATGCTTGAGTGGTCTGACGTCGACCTTGCCGTGCGCGACGCCGTGCGCGAGTTCGTCGACAAGGAAATCCGCCCCCATCTCGACGCGCTGGAAAGCGGTGAGATGGAGCCCTACCCCATCGTCCGGAAGTTGTTCGCGACGTTCGGAATCGATGTGATGGCCAAGGAGGCGCTCGACAAGCGGCTGGCCCGGTTGCGCGACGGCGCCAATGGTGACGCGAAACCGTCGGGCTCCGGCTCGGGCGGCATGTTCGGGGGCGGCAGCGCCTCGGCCGGCATGGGATTCGTCGTGGTCAGCGAGCTGTGCCGGGTATCGATGGGCCTGGTCACCGGCATGGGCGTGAGTCTGGGCCTGACGGTACCGACCATCCAGAGCCGGGGCACCCTGGCGCAGCAGGAACGCTGGCTGCCCGGGCTCGTGACCTACGAGAAGGTCGGTGCCTGGGCGATCACCGAACCCGATTCGGGCTCGGATGCGTTCGGCGGCATGAAGTCCTATGTGACCCGGGACGGTGAGGACTACATCCTCAACGGCCAGAAGACGTTCATCACCAACGGCCCCGACGCCGATGTGGTGGTGGTCTACGCCAAGTTGGATGAGGGTCAGGAAGTCGACAAGCGGGACCGCAAGGTGCTGACGTTCGTGCTCGACCGCGGCATGGAGGGCTTCGTGCAGTCGAAGCCGTTCCACAAGATGGGCATCCACAGCTCACGCACCGGTGAACTGTTCTTCAACAACGTGCGGTTGGGCCGGGACCGGCTACTCGGCGAAACCGAACACAATGACGCGGGTGATGGCAGGGACAGCGCACGGTCGAGCTTCTCCACCGAACGTATCGGCGTGGCGGCGATGGCCCTCGGGGTCATCGAGGAGTGCCTGCGGTTGAGCGTGGAATACGCCAAGAGCCGGACCCTGTGGGGGCAGGAGATCGGCCAGTTCCAGCTGATCCAGTTGAAGCTGGCCAACATGGAAGTGGCCCGGATGAACGTGCGCAACATGCTGTTCCGCGTCATCGAGTCCGCTCAGGAAGGCAAGTCGATATCGCTTGCCGAGGCTTCGGCCATCAAGTGGTACTGCTCGCAGGCAGCCACCGACGTCGCGATGGACGCGGTGCAGTTGTTCGGCGGCAACGGCTACATGACCGAGTACCGGGTGGAGCAGTTGGCCCGCGATGCCAAGTCACTGATGATCTATGCCGGCAGCAACGAGGTTCAGATCACCCACGTGGCGCGCGGGCTACTCAACGGCGGCTAGCGCATCGATCTCGACCAGCATGACCTCATGTGGCAGGTCTACGAACACCGTTGTCCGGCACGGTAGTTCGCCCGATGGCACGTTTTCGGCGATGAACTGGCCGTACACCTCGTTCATGGCGGCGAAATCCTCGCGCTTGGTGAGGTAGACGCGGAACATCAGCACGTCATCCACACCGGCGCCACCGGCGGTCAGGATTGCCTTCACATTCTCCAGCGTCCGCCGGGTTTGGGCCCCGACATCCCCCTCGCCGATATAGGTGTTCGTCGAGGGGTCCATCGGGCCCTGTCCGGACACCTGCAGCAGACCGCCCTTCCGGATGCCCTGGCTGAAGGTGTGCGCGGGTGCGGGTGCGGCGTCGGTACGGATCACCTGGGACTTCGACACGTTGGACTCCTTTTGTGTGGTGGGTTTCTCGGTGGATCAGGCCTGCGGCCGGTAGCCGCAGTCGCGCGAAATGTTCTCGCCGACGGCGAGCAGTGGTTCGAGCAGGGCGACAACTTGGTCGAACGGCAGCACCACGTCGGGCACCGACACCGACACGGCGGCGACGACGCGTCCGGAGGCGCCCCGGATAGGCACGCCGAGGCAGTTGATCGACGGCTCGTTCTCCTCGCGGTCCCGGGCCCAGCCCTGGGCCCGTACCGTCTCGATCTCGCGGAGATAAGCGTCGCGGGTCGTGATGGTATTGGGGGTGCGCCGGGTGAAATCCATTGCGGCGACGATGGTGTGCAACTCGGAATCCGGCAGGTCGGCCAGGATGACCTTGGCCACCGCGGTCGAGTTCAGGTTCGCACTCAATCCGATCCGCGAGAACATCCGGATCTGGTCATGTGATTCCAGCTTGTCGATATAGACCACCTCGCCGCCCTCCATCGCCGCGAGGTGAGTGGTACGGCCATAGGTGCGATTGAACTCAACGAGATGAGGCGAGGCGATCCGGCGGATTTCTCGTTGATCGGTACCCTGTGCCGCCAGTTCGAAGATCCGCGAGCCCAGGTGGTAGCGGTTGCTGTGGTCCCGAAATGTGAAGCGCTCGTCGGACAGTGTGCGTAAGAGCCGCAGCACGGTGGTCTTGTGCACGCCGGCCGATTCCGCGAGTTCGTCCAGGCTCGCCGGCCCCTTCCCGAGGTGAATCAACAGCTGCAGCGCACGTGCGACACTCTGACTCATCGCTCAGTTCCCTTCTGGCGGCGCGAAACCCGCGGCAGTCACGACCGTCGCCGACCAGCTGCGTTCTGAGCAGCGCAGCAATCCATCCAGCACGGCGTCCGGCGGTGGCGGCGCCCAGTCCGAGGCTACGGTGAGCGTTGCGGCCGCACCGATGTGGCCACGCCGCAGGCAGGTCGCGACATCGTCGCCCCGCACCAGGCCACTGAGATATCCCGCGGCGAAGGCGTCGCCTGCACCAACCGGTTCGACCACCTCGACGCGTAGTGCGGGTACCACGGTTGTCCGGCCGTCGGCGTCGATGGCCGTGGCGCGCCGGGCTCCGTCCTTGACCACGACCGTCGCGGGGAGCGGCAGGATCCGTCGCAGCTCGACCGGATCGTCGGTGCCCATGACGCGGAGTGCTTCGTCGGCGCCCACGAGGACCAGGTCGGCCTGGTTCGCCAACTCGACCACGACGCTGGGATCACCGTCCGGCCATAACTGCTCCCGCCAGTTCACATCGAAGCTCATCACCCCGGCGATTCCGGGCCGATCGGTCAGCAGGCGGCGCATCAACGCCCGGCAGGAGTCCGACAGCGCCGCGGTGATTCCGCTGCAGTGCACCACCGCTGCCCTCCCGAGTGCGGCTGCGACCGAGGGGGTTTCGAGGAATTCCGGCCCCATCGCCGAGGCGGCCGATCCTGAGCGCCGGTAGCGGCTCGTCGTCCTGGGCTCCCCTGCGTGATCGGTCGCGGTGTGCTTCGAGTAATGCCCGGTGGGCCGTGTTGCGTCGATCTCGACAGCGGAGACATCCACACCCCGCGCCCGAAGTTCCGAAGCGACGAGGGCTCCGTACTCGTCATCTCCGAGCCTGCCGATCCATGCCGCGGGCACTCCGAGGGCGGTGAGGCCGGCAGCGACGTTGGCTTCCGCACCGGCCAGGTGCAATTCAGCCGGAGCACCGGCCAGGTGCAATTCAGCCGGAGCACCGGCCAGGTGCAATTCAGCGGCGCTTTCGAGCACCAGCGCCTCCCCGAGACACGCGACAGAGCGGGTGCACATAGGTGTTTCCTGCACTGCCCTCCTTCAGGTGCGGGTATTGACGTGGTGCCGGTGTCATGTTAAACAGATCACAACATATTTTGCAACCTAGATTGCACTAGACGCAACATAGCAGATAGAACGTGGAGAAGAGCGTGACGACGACAACGGAAATCCTTCGCGCCGAGCGCCTGTCCGAACTGGACAAGGCCCTGCCGGCCGGGGCTGACGGTCTGACGACGGCGGAGTTCCTCGCCACCAAGCCCCGCCTGTCGTCGTTCAGCACGCCCGTCATGACGTTGGACAACTCGGCCATCGACCACAACCTCGCAGCGATGGCGTCGTGGTGTACGGCGCACGGCGTGGAACTGGCACCACACGGCAAGACGACCATGTCACCGACTTTGTGGGAGCGTCAGCTCCACAGCGGGGCGACGGCGATCACGCTGGCCACCTTCAGCCAGGTACGCGTCGCGGTGCGGTTCGGTATCGACAAGATCCATCTGGCCAACGCGCTGGTCGACCCTGCCGCGCTGCGCTGGCTGGGCCAGAAGATCACTGAGCACCCCGACCTGGAGGTACTCACCTGGGCCGACTCAACCGACACGGTGGACGCCATGGTGGCGGCGCTCGCCCACACACCGATGGCGCGGCCGATCCCGGTGCTGGTCGAACTCGGCGCACCCGGCGGACGGACCGGCGCTCGGTCGATATCCGAGGCGATGACCGTGGCCGCACGGATTGCTGCGAGCGAGAAGCTGCGCCTGACGGGCGTGTCCGGCTATGAAGGCGCCTTGGCGCACGACGCGACCGGGCAGTCGTTGTCGCGGGTCCGGACATACCTCGAACAGCTGGCCGAGCTGCACCACCGGATCCGGTCGGAGGACCTCTACCCCACCGACGGCGATGTAGTGGTAACTGCCGGTGGCAGTGCGTATTTCGACGTGGTGGCCGACGTCCTGGCCCCGCTGTCCGACCAGCGCACCCGCGTCGTCATCCGCGCAGGCGCCTACCTCATCCACGACGACGGGTTCTACACCGGTATCACGCCGTTCGGCCGTGACGAGTCCGGTCAACAGACCGGCGGGCTTCGCTCGGCCATGCACACCTGGGCGCGGGTGGTTTCGCGGCCGGAGCCGGGCCTGGCCCTGCTGGACGCCGGTAAGCGCGATGTGCCGTACGACGAGGGACTGCCGACGCCGCAACGTGCCGCCGCGCAACTCGGCTCGCCTGCGCGTCCGCTGGCCGACGCGCAGATCACCGCGGTCAACGACCAGCACGCTTTCATGACCATTCCGCCCGACAGCGATCTGCGGGTGGGCGACGTGGTGAGGCTTGGCCTTTCCCACCCGTGCACGGCTTTCGACAAGTGGCGCGCCATCCCGCTGGTCGACGGCGACGGGGATGATCCGCTCGTCGTCGATGTGATCCGCACCTACTTCTGATCGGTACCGGCATGCGCACCCTGATCCGCTCCGCCACCGTCGTCGACGGTACCGAGACCCCGCGCTACCGTGCCGATGTACTGGTCGACGGTGACCGCATCACCGAAATCCACACCGATGCGGCGGATTCGCCCTCAGCTGACCGGGTGATCGACGCCGACGGTCTCGTGCTCGCACCCGGATTCATCGACATGCACGCGCATTCGGACCTCCAGATCCTGCTCAATCCGACGCATCCGTCCCGGCTCACCCAAGGTGTCACCACCGAGGTGCTCGGGCAGGACGGGTTGTCCTACGCGCCGGTCACCGATGACGTGCTGTCGCACGTGCGACGCAAGATCGCCGGCTGGAATTCCGATCCGGAGGATTTCGATTTCGACTGGCGCTCGGTCGGCGAATACCTGGACCGACTCGACCGCGGAATCGCCACCAATGCAGCCTATCTGGTGCCACACGGGGTGGTCCGCGCACTGGTTGTCGGATGGGACGAGGTGGCGGCGAACCCCGCGCAGATCGCCGAGATGCAGCGCATCGTGGGCCGGGGCATGGCCGAGGGAGCGGTCGGCCTCTCCGCCGGATTGACGTACACGCCCGGGATGTATGCCGACAACGAGGAGCTGCTCGCACTGTGCCGCACCGTCGCCGGGCACGGCGGCTACTTCTCCCCGCACCACCGCTCCTACGGTGCGGGAGCGCTGCAGGCGTATGCGGAGATGGTCGATCTCGCAGTCCGCTCGGGCTGTGCGCTGCACCTGGCCCATGCCACGCTCAACTTCGGCCCGAACAAAGGGCGGGCGCCGGAACTGTTGGCGCTGTTGGATTCTGCGATCGAAGCGGGCGCCGACATCAGCCTCGACACCTACCCCTACCTGCCCGGGGCCACCACCCTGTCGGCGATCCTGCCGAGCTGGTCCTCGGCAGGAAGTACCGAGGAGACACTGGCCCGCCTCGTCGATCCCGTGGCACTCTCGCGGATCCGTGAGCAGCTGGACGTCACCGGCTCCGACGGCTGTCACGGCGTCACCGCCGAATGGCACACCATCGAGATCAGCGGTGTACAGAACCACGGGCTCGACCAGTACGTGGGACGGACCATCGCCGAGATCGCGACCGCCGAGAATCGCGACCCGTTCGAGGTGTGCATCGACATCCTGCTGCGGGACCAACTGGGCAGCGGAATCCTCCAACACGTCGGACACGAGGAGAACGTGCAGGCCATCATGCGACACCCCAAACACACCGGCGGCAGCGACGGGCTCCTGATCGGGGCGAAACCCCATCCCCGCGGCTGGGGTACGTTCGCCCGCTATCTCGGTCATTACACCCGCAAGCTCGGCTTGATGTCGCTCGAGGAATGTGTCGGCCACCTCAGCGGGCGGGCAGCTCACCGTCTGCGACTGGCCGACCGCGGCTTCATCCGGCCCGGGTTCGCCGCCGATCTCGTGTTGTTCGACCCCGACACCGTGGCCGACACCGCCACCTACGATCACCCCCGCCGGGCCGCGACAGGGTTCACCCACGTGTTCGTCCGCGGCCAATTGGCACTCGACGACGGCGAACTCACCGGGGTGACCGCCGGCCGGTCGCTACGGCGCGACGCGGACGGAGCGGTGCGATGAGCGGCCTCGCCGTGTTGCGGTCCGACCGGGTGCTCAGTGTCGTCCGCGCCGACGACATCCCCGACGCCACCGATCTGTGTCACGCGCTGGCAGCTGGCGGAATCCGCACTGTGGAACTGACGTTCACCACGCCCAATGTTCTCGACCACGTTCGATCGTGTGCTGACGCGGTCTCGCGGTCGGGCGTGGTGCTCGGCGTCGGCACGGTGCAGACCGCGGACCAGGCCACTGCGGCGATCGATGCCGGTGCGCAGTTCCTGGTCACACCGGGGCTACGGCCCGAGGTGGCCGCTGTCGCGGTGGCCAATGGGGTGCCGGTCTTCCTCGGCGCCCTCACCCCGACCGAGGTGGCAACAGCGGTCGATCTCGGATCCGCGGCGGTGAAGATCTTCCCGGCCCACAGCATGGGCCCGAAGTATCTGTCCGATCTGCACGGGCCATATCCCGAAGTGGAGCTCCTACCCTCGGGCGGCATCAACCCCGACAACGCCCGTGCCTACCTCGACGCCGGCGCGCTCGCGGTCTGCGCAGGCACCGGAGTCGTCCCACCCGCCGCGGTAGCCGCGGGGAACTGGGAGGAAATCACCGCTCGTGCACGAACTTTCGTCACCGCTCTGACGTCCTGATTCCCCGCCTCCCCCTGGAGCTGCTATGACCTCGTTTGTCGCCTGGCTGCAACACGACACAGCCGGACTGTTGGCCCTGGCCGCGGTGTCTATCGCAATCCTGTTGTTGCTGATCATCAAACTCAAGGTGGAGCCGTTCATCGCGTTGATCGTGGTGAGCGTGGCCGTCGCGCTCGTCGCCGGGATCCCGGTCGCCGAACTGGTGGGCACGCCCACCAAAGCCTCAGAATCGCTCTTGGAAAAGGGATTCGGCGGAATCCTCGGCCACATCACCGTGATCATCGGCCTCGGCACGGTGCTGGGCGCGATGCTGGAGCGCTCGGGTGGGGCCGATGTTCTCACCACCCGGTTGTTGAACCTGTTCGGGCCCAGGGGCGCACCGCTGGCGATGGGCGTGACCGGTCTGGTGCTGGGTATCCCCGTCTTCTTCGACATCGGCATCTTCATCCTGGCACCGCTGGTCTACGTGGCAGCCAAACGCGGCGGGAAATCCCTGGTGCTGTATGCGATGCCGATGCTCGCCGGCCTGTCGATGACGCATGCCTTCCTGCCCCCGCACCCCGGGCCGGTCGCCGCGGCCGGACTGCTGAGCGTCAGCCTCGGCTGGATCATCATCATGGGGCTGGCATGTGGCATCCCGGCGTGGTTGGTCAGCGGCGTGGTGTGGGGATCGTGGATCGGCAAGCGTATCCAGGTCGAGGTACCCGAGGAGTTCGTCCCCGAGGAGGACGAGGCCGACACCGCCAATCCGCCCGCACTCAGCCTGATCGCGTTCATCATCCTGGCGCCGATGCTGCTGATTCTGGCCGCCACCATCGCCGACGTGGTGCTCGACGGGGGTGCGCTGCTGTCCGTGCTGACCCTCGTCGGCAATCCGGCCATCGCCCTGACCATCGCGGTGATGCTGGCCCTGTATCTACTCGGTATCCGGCGCGGCATTTCGGCTCAGGAGCTCGCCAAGATCTCCGGGGTGTCGCTGCGCCCGGTGGGGATGATTCTGTTGGTCGTGGGTGCGGGCGCGTTCTTCGGAGCGGTGTTGCGCGCCACCGGGATCGGGGATGCGCTGGCCGATTCGATGGCCGCGATCGGGCTGCCGGTGATCGTGTCGGCATATCTGATCAGCTGCGCGTTGCGGGTCGCCCAGGGCTCGGCGACGGTGGCCATCGTGACCACGGCCGGCATCATCCAGGCCTCGGTGGCCGAAGGAAACTACTCACCCGCCCAGGTCGCCCTGATCGTGGTGGCGGTGTCGGCCGGTTCCATCATCGCCAGCCATGTCAACGACGGCGGATTCTGGATCGTCTCGCGCTACTTCAACATGTCGGTCAAGGACACCCTGAAAACCTGGACCGTGCTGGAGACCATCCTGTCGGTCGTCGGGTTCGCGATGGCCGGGCTGATCTGGCTGGCCGTTTGACCCGCGAGCAGACACTTATGCACCCGAAAATGGGCGTTATCGGGTACCGGCGCGTCTGCTCGCGGTGATTAGTTGGCAGGACTGCGGTGGGCCGTGGCGCTCTGATACAGGCAGATCGAGGCGGCCGCGGCGATGTTGAGGCTTTCGGCGTTCCCCCGCATCGGGATGTGGACCCGATGATCGGCCTTGGCGGCCAGCTCCACAGGCAGACCGTGGGCTTCCGGCCCGAACAGCCATGCGGTCGGCGCGGCCAGGTCAGCGGCGTCGAGACTGACTTCGCCGTCCACGGTGGCCGCCAGCACCTGCAACCCGGCGGCCTGCAGTCTGTCGACCACGCCGGCGGAATCGGGCTCGCTGACCACCGGGATGGCGAAGATGCTGCCTGCCGAGGCCCGTAGGCACTTGCTGTTGTACGGGTCGACGCTGTGCCCGGCCAGCACCACGGCCACGGCGCCCATCGCGTCGGCAGCGCGGATCAACGTGCCGGCGTTGCCTGGCTCGGACATCGCCACCGCGACGGCGATCAGCCCCGGCGGGGTGGGCGTATCCGCCAGTACGTCATCCAGGGTGGTCTCCGGCAGGCTGCACACCGCCACCAGGCCGACCGGGGTCACGGTGTCCGACAGGGCTTTTGCCGCGCGCTCGGTGACCAGCTGCACGGGGACGTCGGCCAGTAGCGACCGGAACCGCTCCAGCGCGGCTTCGGTCGCGAACACCTCGGAGACAACACCGCGCCGCAGCGCTGCCTCGACAAGGTTGTGCCCCTCGGCGAGGAAGCGCGCGGCGCGGCGACGCCCGACATGACGGTGCAGCTTGACCGCTGCGGTCACCCGGGCAGAGCGCTCGGTGAGCGGCGACATTTCTTCAGTGGTCGCTTCGCTCCGGCTTTCCGTCAGGCAGCCTCGCCGGCAGGCGCATTCACGTCGGCAGGCAGAGCGGCCTTGGCCACCTCGGCCAGCGCGGTGAACGCGGCCGGGTCACTCACGGCGATCTCCGCGAGGTTCTTACGGTCCACCTCGACACCGGCGGCCTTCAGACCCTGGATCAGGCGGTTGTAGGTGATGTCATTGGCGCGGGCCGCGGCATTGATACGCGAGATCCACAGCTTGCGGAACTCGCCCTTGCGGGCGCGACGGTCCCGGTAGGCATAGGTCAGCGAATGCAGCTGCTGCTCTTTGGCTTTGCGGTACAGCCTGGACCGCTGACCGCGGTAGCCCTTGGAGGCCTTGAGTACGGTGCGCCGCTTCTTCTGGGCGTTGACTGCGCGCTTCACGCGTGCCATGGGATGTTCCTATTCTCGATCGGGTTCGGGGAGCGGGCTGTACTAGCCGTTGAGCAGCTTCTTCACGCGGGCGGTGTCGTTCGCCGCCACCACGGTGCGGCCGTCGAGCCTGCGGGTGCGCTTGGTGGGCTTGTGCTCCATAAGGTGGCGGCGGTTCGCCTTCTGCCGCACGATCTTTCCGGTACCGGTGCGGCGGAACCGCTTGGAGGCACCGCTGTGGGTCTTCGCCTTGGGCATGAGTCCTCAGTTCTGTCTTGATCTGGTACTACGTATTGGGTTCTTCGGGGGCGGCTGGCGGCCCGCCGGGGCGCTCGGCCTGCTCTGCCGCCTTGGCGCGGGTCTTCGCGCCGCGGTGCGGTGCCAACACCATCGTCATGTTGCGGCCGTCCTGCTTGGCGGACGTCTCGACGAAGCCGTACTCGGCCACGTCGGCGCCCAGCCGCTGCAACAGCCGGTAGCCCAGTTCGGGCCGCGACTGCTCGCGTCCGCGGAACATGATCGTCACCTTGACCTTCGATCCGGCTTCGAGGAAGCGGACGACGTGACCCTTCTTGGTCTCATAGTCGTGCGGATCGATCTTTGGTCGCAGCTTCTGTTCCTTGACGACGGTCTGCTGCTGGTTCTTGCGAGACTCGCGCTCCTTGAGAGCCGTCTCGTACTTGAACTTGCCGTAGTCCATGATCTTGCAAACCGGGGGTTTGGCGTCAGGGGCTACTTCAACGAGGTCGAGATCGGCGTCTGCGGCGACGCGGAGTGCGTCTTCGATACGCACAATGCCTACCTGCTCACCACCTGGTCCAATCAGGCGGACTTCGGGTACGCGGATGCGCTCGTTGACACGGGTCTCAGTGCTGATGGGGCCTCCTATGTTGTCCATTTACGGAGACCCACGCCATCAGCGCTCTGCCCTGAAGAGCAGAAAAGCCCTGCTCAAAGCAGGGCCCGATGCCGACCGATCACGGCTTTCAGCCGCCTGCAGCCCGGTGTCGGGCGCAGAACCGGCATCCGTAGGATGCCGGTGACCGGACCGTTGATCCGGTGTGGTCAACGGTGGGAGCGGGACTCCACTTACTGTCCCTGGCATACGCCGGGACGGTCGCGCATGACAGTCTAGCAGGCATGTCCGATCCGACTGTAACGCCAGATGCAGGTCAGCCGCCGGTACGCGATCTCGCCGAGGTTCCTGCGGTCGAGGTGATCACCCGGGCCGCGGTCATGTTGATGAGCGCCGCGGCCGAGAAGATCGGGTTGTCGGCCCCGGACCCCGAGGACAGCCCGCACCGTGACCTCGACGAGGCCCGACGGTTGATCACCGCACTGGCCGGTCTGGTGAACGCATCGGCGGAATATCTGGGCCCGCACGCCGGGCCGGTGCGTGACGGGCTCAAGAGCCTGCAGCTGGCATTCCGCGAAGCGAGTGCGGCACCGGACGAGCCGGGTAAAGGGCCAGGCGAGAAGTACACCGGCCCGGTCTGGTAATTCATCCACCACATTGGCGGGTTGAGGGCCTATTCTCCGGCCCTATGACCGTTGTGAGCCGCACCGTCGCGCGGCAGACCGGCTTCTCCTGGGTCCCTGCGGCGGCGGGCTGGACCGTCGGCATCATCGCGACCCTGTCCCTCATCGCCAGTGTGTCGCCGCTGGTGCGCTGGATCATCAGGGTGCCCCGCGAATTCGTCAACGACTACATCTTCAATTTCCCCGATACCAGCTTCGCGTGGGCGTTCGTGCTGGCGTTGCTCGCGGCCGCGCTCGCGGCCCGCAAGCGCATCGCCTGGTGGATCCTGGTGCTCTACCTGGTGGGCGCCGTCGGCTGGAACCTGGGCGACCTGGTCACCGGCGGCGAGCCGGTGGCCGAGGACATCGGCGAAACCATCGGCATGGCGTTCCACCTCGCCGGGATCGCATGCCTGGTGCTGGCCCGCAAGCAGTTCTGGGCCAAGGTCCGACGTGGCGCCCTGCTCAAGTCCGCACTGGTCCTGGTGGCCGGCATGGCGGTCGGCATCCTGGCCGCCTGGGGCCTGCTGACCCTGTTTCCCGGCACCCTGGAGCCCGACTGGCGGCTGCCCTATGCGATCAACCGGGTGAGCGGGTTCGCAACGGTGCCCACCGAGGTCTTCGAGGGCTACTCACACCCATTCCTCAACGCCATCTTCGGCTTGTTCGGCGCCCTGGCCCTGATCATCGCGGCGATCGTGCTCTTCCAGTCCCAGCGCGCCACCAACGCGCTGACCGGTGAAGATGAATCCGCGATCCGGGGACTGCTGGAGCTGTACGGCAAGAACGATTCGCTGGGCTACTTCGCCACCCGTCGCGACAAGTCCGTGGTGTTCGCGCCGAACGGTCGCGCGGCGATCACCTACCGCGTGGAGATCGGCGTCTGCCTGGCCAGCGGCGACCCGCTCGGCGATCCCAAGGCGTGGCCGCAGGCCATCGAGGCGTGGCTGCAGCTGTGCCAACGGTACGGGTGGGCGCCGGGGGTGATGGGTGCCAGTTCGGGCGGCGCCGAGGCGTTCCGCGCCGCGGGGCTCAACGCACTGCAACTCGGTGATGAGGCGATCCTGCACCCGGACCGCTTCCGGCTGTCCGGTCCCGATATGCGCGCGGTGCGCCAGGCCGTCACCCGGGCGCGGCGGGCCGGCGCCACGGTCCGTATCCGGCGCCACCGCGAACTGTCCGAATCCGAGATGACCGAGGTGGTCCGGCACGCCGACGCCTGGCGGGACACGGACACCGAACGCGGATTCTCCATGGCGTTGGGCAGGCTCGGCGACCCCGCCGACAGCGACTGTCTCCTGGTCGAAGCGGTCCAGGACGAAACCGTTGTCGCGATGCTCTCGCTGGTGCCGTGGGGCACCAACGGTGTGTCGCTGGATGTGATGCGGCGTTCCCCACAATCGCCCAACGGCACCATCGAGCTGATGGTCAGCGAACTGTGCATGCAGGCCGAAGGCATTGGGGTCAGCCGCATTTCGCTCAACTTCGCAATGTTCCGCTCGGCGTTCGAGCAGGGTTCGCAACTGGGCGCGGGACCGGTGGCCCGGCTCTGGCGTGCCCTGCTGGTGTTCTTCTCACGCTGGTGGCAGCTGGAGACCCTGTACCGGTCGAACATGAAGTACCAGCCCGAGTGGGTGCCCCGGTATGCGTGCTACGAGGACGCCCGGCTGGTGCCACGGGTCGGGGTGGCCTCGGTCATCGCCGAAGGCTTCCTGGTACTGCCGTTCTCGCGACGCAACAAGCAGCACACCGGCGCGCGGGTGGCCGCTCCGGCCAGCCTTCTCGACAGTGGGCGGTTACACCGCGACGGCAGCGCCCCGGACCTGACCGGGATGTCGACGCAGCTGGCCGCCGATGATCAACCGCGACTGCCTGAGCAGGTCAGGGTGCGGATGGCGAAGCTCAAGGCGCTGCAGGACAACGGGGTTGACGCCTACCCGGTCGGCCAGGCACCCAGCCACACCGTCGCGGCTGCCCTGGAAACCGAAGGCGCCCAACCGGTGACCGTCGCGGGCCGGGTGATGCGGATCCGCGACTACGGCGGCGTGCTGTTCGCCCAACTGCGGGACTGGTCCGGCGAAGTCCAGCTGCTGCTCGACGAGTCGACACTCGCCGCAGGCAGCACCGTGGATTTCACCGCGACCATCGATCTGGGCGACCTGGTCGAGGTGACGGGCGCCATGGGGCTCAGCCGCAATGGCACGCACTCGCTGCTGGTCGGCCAATGGCGCCTGATCGGGAAATGCCTGCGGCCGCTGCCGGACAAGTGGAAAGGGCTGACCGACCAGGAAGCCCGGGTGCGGGCCCGTTACGTGGACCTCGCCGTCAACACCGAGGCCCGTGACCTGATCCGGGCCCGCAGCGCCGCCCTGCACGCCATCCGGGAAACCCTGTACGGCAAGGGCTTTCTCGAAGTCGAAACCCCGATCCTGCAGCAGATCCACGGCGGCGCCAATGCCAGGCCGTTTCTGACCCACATCAATGCCTACGATCTGGATCTGTATCTTCGGATCGCTCCCGAGCTCTATCTCAAACGGTTGTGCGTCGGCGGGGTGGAGCGCGTGTTCGAGCTGGGACGCGCGTTCCGCAACGAGGGTGTGGATTTCAGCCACAACCCGGAGTTCACGCTGTTGGAGGCGTATCAGGCGCACGCCGACTACAACGTCTGGATCGACGGCTGCCGCGAACTCATCCAGAACGCCGCCCAAGCCGCCAATGGCGCACACGTCTTCATGCGGCCCCGCGCGGACGGTGTGCTGGAGCCGGTCGACATCTCCGGGCAGTGGGCGGTCAAAACCGTGCACGACGCGGTGTCGGAGGCACTCGGCGAACACATCACCGCCGACACCGACATGAAAACCCTGCGCCGGCTGTGTGATTCGGCCGAGATCCCGTATCTGACGCACTGGGACGCCGGCGCGGTGGTGCTGGAGATGTATGAACACCTGGTCGAAGACCGCACCACCGCACCCACCTTCTACAAGGATTTCCCGACCTCGGTGTCACCGCTGACCCGCCCGCACCGCAGCATCGCCGGGGTGGCCGAGCGTTGGGACCTGGTCGCCTGGGGCGTCGAACTCGGCACTGCGTACAGCGAGCTCACCGACCCCGTCGAGCAGCGCAGGCGTTTGCAGGAACAGTCGTTGCTGGCCGCAGGCGGCGATCCGGAGGCGATGGAGCTCGACGAGGATTTCCTGCAGGCCATGGAGTACGCCATGCCGCCGACGGGCGGCCTCGGCATGGGCGTGGACCGCGTGGTCATGTTGATCACCGGACGCAGCATTCGCGAGACCCTGCCGTTTCCGTTGGCCAAACCGCGTTAGCAGCGCTTTCACAGCGGATCACAAGGATCGGCGGCCACGATGAAGCGGTGAGCTTCGCCGAGGCCCTTCGCCACCACCTGTCGTTGATGCACGGCTGGATTCCGATCACCGTACAGCTGCTCACCGCGGCGGTGGTGATCGCGGCGGTCGGCTGGCGCACCCGGCGCTGGCGGTTGCTGTGGCTGCCGTGGGCAGCGCTCGTCGGTGCGGCGTTGGCGGCGTGCGTCTACTGGTACGTCGACGCACAGGGACTCGCCGGAAACCCTGCTCCCAACTCACTGTGGGTGTGGGTCGCGCTCTTCGGCGCCTCGGCGGCGGTGTTGGTGGCCGGCTGGCGGCGCAACCCGTGGTGGCGGCGTGGCGCGTCACTGCTTGCGGTGCCGATGTGTCTGTTGTGCGCCGCGTTGGCGCTGAATCTGTGGGTGGGCTATTTCCCCACCGTGCTGACCGCCTGGAATCAACTGACCGCCGGCCCGCTGCCCGATCAGGTTGACGCGGTGACCATCACCGCCATGCAGAAGCAGGGCCGGATACCGGTCAAGGGCACGGTGGTTCCCGTCCAGATCGCGAACTCGGCGTCCGGGTTCCGCCACCGCGAGGAACTCGTCTATCTGCCGCCCGCCTGGTACGCGACCAATCCCCCACCGCACCTGCCGACGGTGATGATGGTCGGCGGCGAGTTCAACACCCCGGCGGACTGGGCGCGCACCGGAAATGCGATCAAGATCGTCGACGACTTCGCTGCAGCGCACCACGGGAACGCTCCGGTGCTCGTGTTCGTCGACCCGGGCGGGACCTTCAACAACGACACCGAATGCGTCAACGGCAGCCGTGGAAATTCGGCCGACCACCTCACCAAAGATGTGGTGCCCTACATGGAGTCGCACTTCGGGGTCAGCCCGGCGGCGGCGAACTGGGGCATCGTCGGCTGGTCGATGGGCGGCACCTGCGCGGTGGATCTCACTGTCATGCACCCGGAACTGTTCAGTGCCTTCGAGGACATCGCAGGCGATCTCACCCCCAATTCGGGTAACAAGGCCCAGACCATCAGCCGCTTGTTCGGCGGCAGTACTGCGGCGTGGGACTCGTTCGACCCGACCACGGTGATCAACCGGCACGGCCCGTACCGTGGCGTGGCGGGGTGGTTCGACGTCAACGGGACGGGCACCGCGCCCAATGAACAGGCGGCCGCGGCGAACTCGTTGTGTGCGCTCGGCTCGGCCAAGGGCATCTCGTGCGCGGTGGTGAGCCAACCCGGCAAGCATGACTGGCCGTTCGCCACCCAGGCATTCAGTGCGGCCCTACCGTGGCTGGCCGGACAGATCGGGACACCTTCGGCGCCGGTCACCGGTCTCCCGACGGCGCCGACGTCGGCTGCCTACATCCAGACCGCGGCGAAATGAATCAGTAATCCGATTCTGCAGCCAGCACTTCGGCGAGGTAGGCATCCTCGCCGGGGGTGGCCAGGCGGGCACGGGCCAATTCCCTCACCCGGGTCCGCGTGTGCTCTGACTCGCCTGCCCCGGAAACCCCGACGGAAACCACTGCCGCCGACCAATCCTGGTTCCACGCCGGGGTCTCATCGAGTGGCTGCCCGCCGGCATCGAGGACCTGAAACACCGCGCGACCCGCGGCATCGAGAACGGCGGCGCCGTGATATTCGCCGCAGCGCAGGTTCACTGCGATGCCATCGGGCTGACCGGGGCCTGCCAGGGCGACCTGCACGTGGGCATTGACCGCCGACCCGGCCGGGACGACAGTCCAGCCGACGGTGTCCTCGGCCGCGTCGAAGACCCCCGGCGGCACCGCCGACCAGTTGACGGTCGCCACTCCCCGACCGATGACGGCATCTGCGACCGATGCGTCAGCCGCACCGGCCGCGAGTGCATAGTCTGCCCGCCGGGGTGCCCGCGCCGATTCCGTCCAGGCCAACCCTATCTCGTCGGCCAGCTCCCGGCAGCGCTCCACCAGCTCGGTGATACGTGGGTCGCCTTCGGCGGCAAGCGTATTCAGCGTCGCGACATGGGGAAGCAGCAGGCCGTGAACATCGGAGTCGATGGTGTCGTCGGAGAAGTAGTCCTCGGCGCCCACGGTCAGCAGGGCGATTTCGGCGTCGAGCACCGCGCGGTCGAGGGCGAGGATCCCGTCACGTTCACTGGCCGGCCACCATCGGCGCAACCAGTGTCCCATCGCCAGCCGCCGCAACGCGGCCACCGGCACCGGCAGCGTTGCCACCCCGGCCATTTCGACCGGCTGCTTCGAATCGCGCTGGGCCAGCGCCTCGACGACGGCCACGTGCCCGGCCTCCCCGACAACCCGCCACAGCCAGTCGGCGCGCCGGTGATCGGTGAACGTGATGACCGGATCCCCGGTTCCGGGGTCGCCGACGGGCCACGCCAACACCGCGCCGCTGACCTCGAGCACCGCCACCAGCGGGGGCGGCGCGGTGAGGGAACCGGTGCTCCACAAGCCGGATTCGGCGGTCAGTTTCATCCCGGTCATCCGGCGGCCTGCACTTCCAACATCGCCTTGATCCGCTGCCGGTGATCAAGGCTCACCGACCGCGCCACGCCCTCGAGCAGAGCGCGCACATCTTCGACGTCGACACACGGTTCCTGCCAGACGTCGCGTCCGTGCAGCCGAGCCCACAGTCGGCTGAGGTAGGGCCGGGAGAAGGCAGCGAGATCGGCGACGACCTGTTCTTGCCTGGGATGGATCGGCCCGCCGTCGGCCAGATACCTCCTGGCGTGCAGCACGTAGGCCTCTTTGGCCAGACGGGCCTGCATGCGGGCGGTCAGTTCATAACGCGCCTGCGCCGAATCGGCCAGCGGGCACAGATCGGTGGCCACCTCGATGCCGGCCAGCAGGCCGGCCTGCTTGTCCTCGGCGAGGAGCCCCCATGGCGCACAGGCCCGGTCGACCTCCTCTGCACAGAGCAGCGGGACGTCGGGCAGTTCGTCGCGGTCCAGCGCCCGCCGCAACGTCGCCCGCACGCGGTCCACCACGCTGCGGTCCAACGGCCGGTCACCGCCGGCCGCCTCGTTGACGGTGGGTGGCTGCTGGGGCGCAACGGAACTCAGCCCGAGGTCGACGATGGACCACGGTAGCTCGGCGGACGGCGTACGGGCTTTGGCGCCGAGGTTGTAGGGGGTGGCATCGGCGATCAGCGCCGACCACACCCGCTGGCGGGCCATCTGCGCACCATGGCTGTCCGCAGGGCCGAGCACGGTGGCCAGTCCGGCGAAGAACGGGCCGGTGATGGTGTCGGCCGGGCGCACGTCATGCCAGCTGTGCTCGAGCTGCCGGGTCAGCTTGACCACCACCGCGGTGTCGTCGACGTACCGGTTGAGCACCTCGATCGCCGTGCGGTCACGACCATGGTGAATGTCGTGCAACACGGTCGCCGCCGCCTGGTGGTCATCGGGTCGCGGTGCACCCTTGGTCACCGCCAGCTCGAAACAGACCGGGAAGTAGAGTTCCTGGGCGTTGCCGGTGGTGATGCGTGCTCGTCGCCGCTCGGCTTTGAGCAGCACGAACCAGGCTGCCGCGGCACGCAATTGCGGCGCCTGCGCGAGGATCGCGTCGTGCGCCGCCCCGGCCACCTCGGCGGTCAGGACCACGGCAGAGAACTGGGTGTTGTTGCGCAGCCGCAGTACCAGAGGATCGATGATCCGCTTCACCGTGCGGCGCAGCGGCCCACCGTCCTCCCCGCTGAACACCTCGACGCCGGGCCCGATCGCCCGCCACGCGCGGTCGATGACCGCACGGCGTGGCTGAGCCGATTCGACGCCGGCGCCCGCCGTCGCTGTCTCAGACCCGATGCTCACCGGCACCAGGATAGAGAGCCGCGCAACACAAAGTTGGGTTCGGTAGCGATCGGCCGCGCGGACCCTTGTCCAATGACCGCTGCCCTGACCCTCACCGTCGTCGGCTTCATCTGCGGTGGCGCCCTCGGGGCAGTGCTGACGTACCGCCGTCCCAGGCGGCTGGGCCCGGACCACGATGAAGCCAGCGAACGCCTGGTCACGATCGAGGAACTGGTGGCCGAGTTCGACCACATGCTGATCCGCAAGGGGCTGATGACTGGTGCACAGCTGGCGCTGATCCGCCACGGCACCCGGTCGCGCGGGGTGGTCACCGGCATGCGCACCACCGGTGGGCAACGTGAGGACTTTCGTGAAGTCGAGCTCGATCTGATGGTCAGCAGGCGAGGCGGCGGGCAGTTCCCTGCCCGCGAAACCGCGTTGATCCCGGCGTCCTCGCTGGCGAAGGTGACACCGGGCAGCGTCATCGACGCCTACTACCGGCCGGGCGACGAGACCACCATCGCGGTGTGCGTCTCGCCGGCCTGATTCGATCCCGACGACGGTGTCGCGGGTCGTGGACCAGATCCGTTGGGCCGGTATGATCAAGTCTCCGCAACCGCAACCGGTCACGACCCAGGAGACGATGACGCTCAATGGTCCGCCCGGCACGTGTGACGATCCAACAGGTCGCCGATGCGGCTGGGGTGTCGACCGCCACCGTGTCCCGTACCCTCGCCGGGCTCCCGGGTGCCGGCGCCGAGGTACGCGACCGGGTGATCCGCACCGCTGACTCCCTGGGCTACCGGGTCGACCCGATCGCCCGATCGCTGCGCAGCCAGCGCTCGGGCATGGTGGGCCTGGTGGTGCCCGACATCGTGAACCCTTTCTTCCCAGCGCTGTTGCGCGAACTCGAGGATTCCCTGCAAGGCGCCGGCACCGGGATCCTGATCGGGGACGCGCAAGGGTCCGCGGAGGTCGAGCGGTTGCGGGTGCAGGCCCTGTTGGAGCGTCGCGTGGACGCGCTCGTGATCAGCCCGGTGCACACCCGAAAGTCCCGCAGGACAGTGCAGGACGCGGCCATCGACACCAAAGTGGTGCAGGTGGACCGACGCGCCAGCACCAGACTGCCCTACGTGGGTGCCGACCATCACGGTGCGATGGTGGCGGTGTATGAGCTTCTGCGGCAACGCGACTGCCGTCGTTTCGCCTTCCTCGGCTACGACGACGGGGTGTCCACTTCGGCCGAACGACTCAAGGCGTTCGAGGCCGTGACAAAGGACGTCGATCCTGGGGCGGCCGGTCGCACGTTGCACGAGACCCAGTTGGCCGCAGCCGAAGTGTCGTCGGAGTGGCTCGATGCGCACATCCGAGACGTGGACGCGGTGGTCACCACCAGCGACCTGCTCGCCGTGTCCTTGCAACTGGCCCTCACCGAACGGGGACTCCTCGTCCCCGACGACGTCGCGATCGTGTCTTTCGACAACACCCGGTTGGCCGCCGTGGCGGGCCTGACCAGCATCCAGCAACCGCTGCCCGAGATGGCCAGGCTCGTCACCCAGTTGGTCCACGACCCCGACGACGTACGCCACCACGACGAACTGCCCTGCACGCTGGTGCGGAGGGCATCAGCGTGAGGGCAGTACGTCACTGATCGGGGCGATCAGCCCCAGCTGGCCTCACTCATCGGGCGCAGCGCCACCTCGAGAATGCGGTAATGCTTCGGACGGGTGAGCACGAACTCGGTGAGGTCGGCGATGTCCTCGGCCTGCATCATCTGCTGCAGGGCCTCCGACCCCTCCTCGCGTCCCCGTCCGTCGCCGACCGCGAACGCGGTGGCCACGCCACCGGGGCACAGGTTGGTGACTCGGATCCCCTCCTCGCGGAGTTCGTTGTCCAGTCCCTTGAAGAGGCCGACCTGGCCGAACTTCGAGCCGCTGTAGGCGGCTTCGCCGGGGAGTCCGCGACGCCCGGCCTCGGACGCGATCGCCACCAGGTCACCACCGTTGCCTGCTGCCCGGACGTGCGGCAGGGTGGCGCGCACGGTGTTCACGGTGCCGGTGAAGTTCGTGTCGATCATCTCCTGGACCCGATCCTCCGGGACGTCCAGGAAGTTGCCGTAGTGGCCCACTCCGGCGTTCGCGATCACGATGTCGATGGTGCCGAACCTCTCCACGGTCGTATCCGCGAAGCTCTTGGTCTGCGCAAGGTCTCGGACATCTACCTTCTGGACGTGGGACCCCTCGATCCCCAGGTCGGTCGCGTTGCGCGACCCCAGGGCCAGCTTGACGCCGTGATCGGCCAGCCGGGTGGCGATGGCCCGACCGATTCCGGACGATGCGCCGGTGATCAGGGCCACCTTGCCGGACAGGACTTGTGCAGGCATGTAGTCAGTTCTCCTCTTGGTTGTCGATCAGGTTGTCGATCATTCGGTTTCGTAGCTCACTTCCGCGTTCACTTCCGCGCGAGCGCCCGGAAGGCGTCGATGCCACCGCGCAGGGCTGCCTGGAAGACCTTCACGTCGTTGCCGAAGGCGAGGACCCGGTAGCCCCGGTTGAGCATGTCCTCGGCCACGGCGGGATCCGCCGTGGTGAACCCGGCGGCCTTGCCTGCCGTGGCCGCTGCCGCGGCGACCCGGTCGAGGGCGGCGAGATAGACGGGGTGTGCAAAGTCGCCGGCCACACCGAGGGAGGCCGCCAGGTCGTTGTCCCCCACCCACAGCACGTCGATCCCGTCGACTGCGGCGATCTGCTCGACCCGGTCGAGCCCGCGGGCCGTCTCGATCTGGACGAACACCACCACATCGTCGTTGGCCGCCTCGAGTTCGGCGGCCGCGTCCGTGGGCGGTCGGAAGTCATCCCAACCGAAGTTGAAGGTCACCGGACGGATGCCGTCCGGGGTCGTCGCGGTGGGATACCGGGTCGCACGGACGATCTCGGCCGCGGTCTCGGGCGACTCGACCGCCGGGACCATGATCAAACTGGCTCCGGCGTCCAGTGCCTGGCCGATCAGCCACGGCACCGCCTGGGGCACCCGAACCCCTGCTGCGATGGCGCGGCCGTGGACGGCTGCGATCCCCGGAGCGACCTCGGCCGTGGACCAACCGGTGTGCTGGAGGTCCCAGAACACGAATTGCGAACCAGCACTGTCGGCGAGTCGGGCCACCCCGGGGGTGGCGAACTCCATCAGGAAAGTCCCGAATACTGCAGTGCCGTCTTTCAGGCCGGTCCGGACCGGGTTCGGCCTCACTTGGGGCTCCGCCACGGAGCGGTGAGTTTCCCGTTGCCGAACCCGTCAGCGGCGAGGCGGCGCTTCACCGCCCCGATGAACTCACCTTCGTTGGTTGCGGCCGCGGTGCCGACCTCGACCAGGTAGTCGTTCACCGCGGCCTGCTTCTTCCACGCCGCAGGTACGTCGCCCGCCTTGGCGGTGTTGATGAGATCGACGAACAGGGCGGGGTTGGACGCGCTGACCACGGACACGATGGAGGTGACCCCCACCAGGATGCTGGCGGCGATCAACTCCTCCTGGCCCTGGAAGACGATGAAGTCGTCCGGGGTGTCCCACACCAGCCGCTGGGTCTCGGCGATCGAGGTGGTGGAGTCCTTGGTGCCGGCGATCCCTTCGGTGTTCGCCAAGGTGATCATCGTGTCGATCGACAAGCGGTTCTTGGTGAAAAAGGGGTTGTGGTACGGGAACACCGGCTTCTGGGTGAGGTCGACCATCGAGACGAAGTAGTCGATCAACTCGTCCTGGGAGTATCCGTAGTACGTGGGCGGAACAGCGAAGGTGCCCTTGATCGGCAGGTCCGCGATCGGGCGGAACCGCTCCATCGCGCGGGCCGTGCCCTCGGCGCTGATCCCGGCCAGCACCGGGAAGTCGGCGCCGAGTTCGTCGAACAGCACCTCCAGCGCCCGGCGCCGTACGTCATCGGTGAGGGTGAGGCCCTCTCCCCCGGAGCCGAACATCCAGAAGCCGGAAGCCCCGGCGTCCGCGTTGGCCCGGTAGAGCGCCCGCTGGGCGGGCTCGTCCAACTTCTCGCCGTCGGTGATCAAGGTCGGGCAGGCAGGGAACAGGCCGTGGAAGTCGGCCGGGTTGTGGGTGACCATGGGATTCTCCTTCTACATTCGAAAACGATGGGCTACACGTGATTCGCGGATGGCCGCCAGTCAGCAGGTCTCGGTGAGTTCGGCGGACGCCCCCTTCCGGTCGCGGCCGGACCTGTCGCCCAGGACGCGCCGGGCGAGCAGGGCCATCACGGCGGCGAACACCAGCCAAGCGGCCAGGAACCACATTGCCGGGGTGATCGAACCGGTCGCGTCAGTGATGGCGCCGACGGCATACGGTCCGATGAAGCCGCCCAGGTTGCCGACCGAGTTCACGCAGGCGATCCCGACCGCCATGGACGAGGCGGCGAGCACCTTGGTCGGCATCGAGAGCAGGATCGGCTGACCGGCCATCAGGCCGACCGCGGCGAGCGAGATCAGAGCCATCTGAATGACCGGGTTGCTGGTGGTACCGATCAGCAGGAAGGCGACCGCGCCGAGCAGCGGCGGAATCGCCATGTGCCAGTACAGTTCCTGCTTGCGCTGGGAGCGCCGCGGCCAGTACCACAGCGCCAGCACAACGAAGACGTACGGGATCGCGGTGATCACGCCGGTCATGGTGTTACCGGTGCCGAAGTTGCTGACGATGGTGGGCAGCCACAATTGCAGGCCCAGGGTCGCAACGGGGAAGGCCAGCCAGAAGGCGGCCAGGAAGAGAACGCGCTTGTCCCGCAGGGCCGAAAGGGGATTCCTGTGCTCGGTGGTTTCGGCCTGACTCCCCGCCACTGCGGCCAGCACCTGGTCCCGCTCCTGCGGTGTGAGCCAGCGTGCGTCGGCAGGCCCGTCGGGCAGGACCTTGAGCACAACGAGTGCGAGCACTACCGCGGGCAGTCCGGTGAGGATGAACATCCACTGCCAGCCAGCGAGGCCGAAGGCGCCGTCCGTGGCATCGATGATCCAACCGGAGACGGGTGCACCGATGATCACCGCCATCGGGTTGCCGAACATCAGCAGACCGATCATGCGGGACCGGTGCTGGAACGGGAACCACGAAGCCAGGTAGAAGATCAAGCCGGGCATCAGGCCTGCCTCGGCGACACCGAGCAGAAAGCGGAAGGTGTAGAACATCCACTCGTTGGTCGTGAGGAAGGTGAGGATCAGCACCACTCCCCAGGTGATCATGATGCGGGCGAACCATTTACGAGCACCGAACTTGACGACCATCAGGTTCGACGGCACCTCGAACAGGAAGTAGCCGATGAAGAAGACGCCTGCGCCGAATCCGTACGCGGCATTCGACAGATCCAGATCGGGTTGCATGGTCAGCTTGGCCACGCCGACGTTGCTGCGATCGATGTAGGCGACCAGGTAGATCACCACCAGGAACGGGATCAGCCGCCAGGTGATCTTGCGGAGCAGATTCGGGTCCAGGCCCTGCGCGGAGTTCGCGGTGTCAGCCACAGCTCCCCTTCCCTGTCTCGTCGCCGGTGACGCGCTGTTCCATGTTGCTACCTCCTCGTAGTCCCGACGGAACGCATATCGGAGTGCGGTGTGACGATCGACACCCAACGTAATCGATTACGTAGTTGTGCACAAGGGATCAGAAGGATCTACCCCCTGCAGAAGGCAGATCCCTTGGTTGCAGCGATAATTGGAGCGTGCGCCGGCCTGATTCAGCGGGCGCCGTCGACCGCGAAGGTAGCCAGCGCGGCCCAGTACACCGGGCTGGCCGTGGTGTCACCGTCGCGCCAGCGACGCATCTGGACGCGCTGCCAACGGTTCACCGCGCATCCCGCGTCGGCTTCTCGGTGCGCGAGGTCCACGCCGATGACGGTGTCGGCCATCGGGTCGTGAGCCAGATCCGTTGGCCCGGGGGTGAATCGACGGTAGCCCGCGGTCGTCGGCAACGGCCACAGCGTCGCGGTGACCAATTGGGCCCCACCGAGCACCATGGCGGCGACCAGCCCCGTGGCCTCGTCGAATCGATAGTCGCCGCCGGAGGCACAGGCCAGCAGCGCCACCCGCGGCGGGACCGCCAGCCCGGCGGCCATGATGTCGGCCGCGGTCAAGGGCCGGTCCTCGGCCAGGTGCAGCGCGGCCCGGTCGGCATGTCCGACACCGTCTTCGGCGGCGCTGGCGTGCCCGACGTAGAGCAACCGGGCCGGGCCGCCGGCACACGCCTCGGCCAGCCAGTGCCGGTCGGTGTCGGTGCGCCGGAACAGCTCCTCGGGCGCGGCGGCCGCGGGCAGCACCTGCCCGGCTGCCAGTGGCTCCGCGAAATGGCGCGCCAGCGGGGTCTGCGGTGACGGGCGGCCCAGCACCGAGCCCAGGGCCGAGTCCGGGCGCTGGCCGGGGATGCGCGGATCGAGTACGGCCACCGAGGCGGCGTGCGGATGGTCCGACCAGCTCCTCGCGGGCCGCGGCGAGTGCACGATGTTGGGTGGCACGGCCATCAGCACGTCGACCATCTCCATCAACCGGAACTTGTGCAGGCCCGGCATGGCCAGCTGACCCCACGGCACCCGGCCCAGCTTCGGACTCGGCGTGATGAACAATGTGGCCCGCGGTGATGCCACACAATCGGCCAGCAGATCCCAGCCATCCGGCCCGATCAGCCGGACGCCGAGTTCCCGTGCCAGCTCCAGCTCACGTTTCGGCGTGGCGAAAGGCCCTGCGGTCAAGGCCCTTTCGATGGCGTCGGCGGGGGTTTCGGCTGCCCGCGGGTCCGGCAGGGCGTTGTCCAGTGCATCGTAGATCTGCTGCAGGAAGGGTTCTTCGATCACCCAGCTGACCGAGCGGGTCGGCTGACCCACCACCCGCAGGCTGGCGTAGGTCACGATGCCGACGTCGGCGAAGCGCAGCACCAACGTTTCGGTCATGGCCAGGTCGTCCATTCCGGCTCCGCCGAGGTGACCTCGCGGCCGTAGCGTTGCAGGGCCAGTTCGCGGTATCGGCTCAGGATCGGCGTGGTCTGCGGATCCATCCGCAGCGGCGGCAGCGGGCCCAGCCGGGTCAATCCACCCGCACCGACCGGTGGCCCGGCGGCGGCCACGGCCAATTCGGGGGCAAGTTCGGCCTCCACCGGGACCGGCGCGGTGGCCGTGTCGGTCCAGTCGCCTGCCCCCTGAGTAACCGGCTCGGCGCTGAACGTTCCTCTGGCGCTGTGATACTCGACCAGTTCACAGATCAGCTCGGTGTTGTCCCACTCCCACGCCACGGCGAAGGCACCGGCCAGCATCGGCGCGGAGACACAGTTGGCCCAACGGGTCCGGGCACCGGCGTCGTCGATCGTGTAGCGGACCGAGTCCACGGCAAGCGCTGCAGGCACCTTGAGATCGGCAGCCTGCTCCAGCTTCGCCATTCCGCGCAGGTACTCCGGACTCCCGGGGCGGCAGTTGAAGACCCCTTGGCCCGAGGCGTGCGCGGCCTCGACCTCCTCCCAGCTCTGCTCGGGCCGGCCGAAGCCGTCAAACCCCATCTCGGCCAATCCCTCGGCCCGCCGGATGCTGCCCAGGTGAGCGTCGAGCCGCGCGTACTGCAGCCAGCTGTGCCGGGGCGAGGAGTCCAGCAGTTCCCGCGCCTCGGCGACCCGCTGCGCGGCGTCGTCGAACGCCCCGCGGAACACCGAAAGCCAGCTGCGCTGCAACAGGATCCGATGGATGTGCAGCGGCTTGCCCAGCTCGCGCCAGTGCCGTTCGGCATGCTCCCAGCACTGGTCGGCCTCTTGTAACCGACCGAGGCCCAACCGGATCAGGCCGAAGTACAACCAGCTCCTGGACACGTCGTGGGCGCGGGCGTGCTCGGCGATCACCGGGTACGCCTCGGTGACCAGATCCTGGGTCTCGGCGTATTCGCCGGCCGTCCAACAGGCCGCGGCCCGTTCCAGCTGGGTACGGGCACGGGGCAGGGGCCACCCGCGGGCCTCGGCGCGGGCTCCGGCCCGGCGCAACCACGGTTGCGCCTCGTCCAGCCGTCCGGACTCCACGCAGAACCGGCCGTAGCCCAGCGCACCCGCGACAAACAGGTGATCATCCTCGGCGTCGGCACCGGCCGGCCCGGCCTCGGTCAGGGCTTCGACGACCGTGTCCCACAGCGAGGCCGACCGGGCATACAGGTCGTCGTCACAGAGGCCTGTGGCGACCAGAATGCGTGCGTGGGTGATCAGGCGGGCATGCTCCAAGTCGAGATCGGCTGGGCCGTGCTCGAGTTCGGTGAGCGTCTGCAGATGCGCCGCGGCCTCGTCGTGGTCGCCTCGTGCCGCCGCCAGTCCGGCCCTGAGAAATTCCGCGCGCCTGCCGTAACGGCAGATCATCCGGTCGATGTCGTCGTCGGACATGGTGACCTGGGTTGCGGCCTCGGGCTTGTTGCCGGCGCGGATCGCGGTGTAGATCGCCAGGCAGTCATCGATGCGCTGAATGCCTTCCACGGTGCCCTCGTAGGCACTGCGGACCAGATACATCTCGCCCAGCTGGGCGAACACCTCAAGGGCGTAATCGTCGCGGTCGGCCTGCTCGATACGGGGCATCAGCGCAACCAGCAGTTGGTGCGCGGCCTCCTCGTCGGCGGCCAACGCCAGGTGACGGGCGCGGTCGAGCTCCTCCACGATCGTCACCCCAGCATCATAGGAAAGCGGCGGGCGTCATCGTGACGCCCGCCGCCGTTCGGGGATTCTCAACTGCAGGTCACCGTGATCGTGAACGGCTTGTTGATCATCCCGGCCGCCGGGTTGGCCATATCGGCGCCGGAGGCCTCGCCGGTGATCGTGTAGGTGTCGCCGTCGACCGTGACCTCGGCAGATCCGACTTTCATGCCCATGCTCTCGCTGACCGCCAGGGCACTGCCGTCGACCACCAGGCCCAGCGACTCGACCTTCGGCGTGGCCTCATCGGTCATCACCACGCCGAGGCCCTGCTGGCCGCCGATCGCGGCGCTGCCGACGTTGATCTTGCCGGCCTGCTTGACGCAGGTCACCGAGTTCAGGTCCAGCCCGGCCAGATCCTTGCCGTCCACCTTGACCGTGGTGTTGCCGCCGGTGCTGACCTCGGCATCGGCCGCTGCGGCCGGCTGCTCGGCCGAAGCAGCGGGTTTGTCGTCGGAAGCGGCGGGCTTGTCTTCCGAGCAGCCCACCAGCACCGTGCCGACCGCGAGCAGTCCCACGGCGCCTGCGATAACTCGATTCATCATCTTCCCCTTTGTCCGCGTCGCCCCGATGGCTCCGTCGTGTCCACAGTCAAAGGCGTCCTGGCCGCTACCGATCCCAAGAACTGTCGGTCGTCGCAGGTACGGTGGGTGCATGACGGAGCAGTCCGATCAGCCCGAAGAGTCCGGCTATACATCCGAGGGCGTGCCGACGTTCGATTCGGTGCGCGAGAAGATCGAGACGCGGTTCGGCACCGCGGTCGGGGCTTCCGAGCTCGCCGGTGAGACGCCCGAGGGGCGAGCCGCCGAGGAGCAGTACGAGCAGCGCCAGCAGTCGGCGGCGGACCGACTCAAGGAAATCCGTGAAGCCATGCGCGACGAGAAGAATGACAACTCCTGACCGGTGCGGAGTTTTACTGTCGAGCAGCGACGGGCCCGGCTGGCGCGACGGCATTTTCTGAGCCGGCCGGCCTCCTCGGTCGCCGAAACCACAGCCGCCTTCGTCGGCCTGCACGCCACCGACCCGTCCACGCCGTATCTGTCGCTGCAGGCCCGGATCCCGGGGTTCACCGTCGCCGATCTCGACACACAGCTGTACGACCGGCGCACCGTGATCAAGCACCTCGCCATGCGCCGCACGCTGTGGCTGGTGCGCACCGCGGATCTTCCACTGGTCCAGTCCGCAGCCAGCGAACGGGTAGCGGACAACGAACGCCGCAAGCTGATCAGCGACGCGCAGAAGTCGGCGGTCGCCGCCGATGCCGAGAAATGGTTGGAGGCAGCGTGCGCAGCGGTGCTGGGCCACCTCAAGGCGAACGGCCCCACCAGCGCCAAGGATCTGCGCGCCGCGCTGCCGGAGTTGGCGGGTCGCCACGACCCCGCCCCGGGTAAGCGCTGGGGTGGCGAAACACCTTTGGCACCAAGGGTTTTGACGGTACTCGCGGTGCGCGGTGACATCGTCCGCGGCACCAACGAGGGTGCCTGGACCACCTCGCGGCCCCGCTGGGCGAGCATGGCGGACTGGCTGCCCGCGGCGCCGGACACCGTGGCGCCCGAGGTTGCGCGCGCCGAACTCGTCGGGACCTGGCTGCGCACCTTCGGGCCCGCCACGATCACCGACATCAAGTGGTGGTTCGGCAATACCCTCACCTGGGCGCGGCATGCGGTGCGTGACATCGGCGCGGTCGAGGTCGAGTTGTCCGGATCGACGGGAGCCGCCGCCGTCGGCTATGTCCTGCCCGACGATCTCGAACCGGAATCCGATGTCGAGCCCTGGGCCGCGCTGTTGCCCGGCCTCGATGTCACCACGATGGGCTGGTATGACCGGGACTGGTACCTCGCCCCGCATCGCGGCCGGGTGTTCGACACCAACGGCAACGGCGGCCCGACCGCATGGTGGAACGGCCGCATCGTGGGTGGGTGGCGTCAGGACCAGGACGGCCGCGTGGTGCTGCACCTCCTCGAAGAGGTCGGCCGCGATGCCACCCGGGCACTGCAGCGTCGGGCCGACGAACTCACCGAATGGCTGGCCGGTGTGCGCGCCAACCCCAGATTCCCGTCGCCGCTGTCGAAGGGTTAGGCGCTGACCTTGCGCCGTTTGCGCCGCGGTTTCGGCACCACCTCCAGCAGTTCAGCGAGGAACTGCCCGGTGTAGCTGTCCGGGTTGGCCGCCACATCTTCGGGGGTGCCTTCGGCCACCACCGTGCCGCCACCGGCCCCGCCCTCAGGTCCCATGTCGACGATCCAGTCCGAGGTCTTGATCACGTCGAGGTTGTGCTCGATGACGATCACCGTATTGCCTTTGTCGACAAGGCCGTTGATGACCTTGAGCAGCTTGCGGATGTCCTCGAAATGCAGGCCTGTGGTGGGCTCGTCGAGGATGTATACCGTGCGCCCGGTGGAACGCTTCTGCAGTTCGGCAGCGAGCTTGACGCGCTGCGCCTCACCGCCGGACAGCGTCGGCGCGGGTTGCCCCAGCCGCACGTAGCCCAGGCCGACATCCACCAAAGTCTTCAGATACCGGTGAATCGAGCTGATCGGTTCGAAGAACTCGGTCGCGTCCTCGATGGACATGTCGAGCACCTCGGCGATGGTTTTACCCTTGTAATGCACCTCGAGCGTCTCCCGGTTGTACCGGGCCCCATGGCACACCTCGCACGGCACATACACGTCGGGCAGGAAGTTCATCTCGATCTTGATGGTGCCGTCACCCGAACAGGCTTCGCACCGACCGCCTTTGACGTTGAACGAGAAGCGGCCGGGCTGGTAGCCGCGCACCTTGGCCTCGGTGGTGGCTGCGAACAGCGAGCGGATCTTGTCGAACACCCCGGTGTAGGTGGCCGCATTGGACCGCGGAGTACGCCCGATCGGCGACTGGTCGACCCGCACCAATTTGTCGAGCTGATCCAGGCCGTTGACCCGGGTGTGCCGGCCGGGCACCTGCCGGGCCTTGTTGAGCTTGTTGGCCATGACCGACGCGAGGATGTCGTTGACCAGGGTCGACTTCCCTGACCCGGACACCCCGGTCACCGAGGTGAGCACGCCGAGCGGAAAAGCGACGTCGATCTCGCGCAGGTTGTTCTCCCTGGCCCCGACGATCGTGACCTGACGACGCCGGTCCGTGGGCCGCCGGATCGCCGGAATCTCGATACTCTCTTTACCGGAAACGTAAGCACCGGTGAGTGATTCGGGGTTGAGCAACAAATCGTCGTACGAACCGCTGTGCACGATGCGGCCGCCGTGTTCGCCGGCCGCCGGACCGATGTCGACGATCCAGTCGGCGTGCGCGATGGTGTCCAGATCATGTTCGACGACGATCAGCGTGTTGCCCAGATCGCGCAACCGCACCAGCGTGTCGATGAGCCGGCGATTGTCGCGCTGGTGCAGGCCGATCGACGGCTCGTCGAGAACGTACAGCACGCCGACCAGCCCGGAGCCGATCTGCGTCGCCAACCGGATACGTTGCGCCTCGCCACCCGAAAGCGTCGCCGCCGCACGTGACAGCGACAGGTAGTCCAGCCCGACATCGAGCAGAAATCCGAGCCGTGACTGGATCTCCTTGAGCACCTGGCCGGCAATGGCCTTCTCGCGCGGACCCAACGTGAGCGCGTTGAGGAAATCGGCACAGTCGGCGATGGACAACTCGGCCACTTGCGCGATCGACTTGGAGCCGGACTGTCCGGCGGCCATGGTGACCGCCAGGATTTCCGGCTTGAGCCGGGTGCCGTTGCATTCCGGGCACGGAATGTCACGCATGAACCCCTCGTAGCGTTCCTTCATCTGCTCCGAGTCGGTCTGCTCCATACGACGCTGCAGGAAGGCCATCACGCCTTCGAACTCCGCGTAGTAGGACCTCGTACGCCCGTACCGGTTCTTGTAGCGGACGTGCACCTGCTCGTCGCACCCCTCCAGAATCGCCCGGCGGGCCTTGACCGGCAGCTTCTTCCACGGGGTGTCGACATCGAAGCCGAGGGCATCGCCCAACCCGGACAGCATCCGGGTGAAGTACTCCGCGGTCTGGCCCATCGACCACGGCGCGATCGCGCCCTCGGCCAGGGTCAGGTCCGGGTCGGGAATGACCAGATCGGGGTCGACCTCTTTGCGGATACCCAGGCCGGTGCACTCCGGGCAGGCCCCGTACGGCGAGTTGAAGGAGAACGACCGTGGCTCCAGGTCATCGACCGCCAGTGGATGACCGTTCGGGCAGGCCAGCTTCTCGGAGAAGCGCTGCTCACGGTGCGGATGATCATCCTCCCGGTCGACGAACTCGAGCACCACGATGCCGTCGGCGAGGTTCAACGCGGTTTCCACCGAGTCGGTGAGCCGCTGTTTCGCGGTGGCCTTGACCGTCAACCGGTCCACCACCACCTCGATGTCGTGCTTCTCCTGCTTCTTGAGCTTCGGCGGATCGGTCAGCGGATGCACCACCCCGTCCACCCGGACGCGGCTGTAGCCCTGGGTGTTGAGCTTGTCGAACAGGTCGACGAACTCCCCCTTGCGGGTCCGCACCACCGGCGCGAGGACCTGGAACCGCAGCCCCTCGTCCATCGCCAGCACCTGGTCGACGATCTGCTGCGGTGTCTGGCGGGCGATCCGCTCACCACACACCGGGCAGTGCGGGGTGCCGGCCCGGGCATACAGCAGGCGCAGGTAGTCGTACACCTCGGTGATGGTGCCGACCGTTGACCGCGGGTTGCGGTTCGTGGACTTCTGGTCGATCGACACCGCAGGCGACAGGCCTTCGATGAAGTCGACGTCAGGTTTGTCCATCTGCCCCAGGAACTGGCGCGCATACGCCGACAGCGACTCGACATAGCGACGCTGTCCCTCGGCGAATATGGTGTCGAACGCCAGCGAGGACTTGCCCGAGCCGGACAATCCGGTGAACACGATCAACGCATCGCGCGGCAGGTCGAGGTCAACACCTCGCAGGTTGTGCTCGCGAGCACCCTTGACAATCAGCCGGTCAGCCAACATTTTCCTTCCAGGTCGGCCCATCGTCCCCATGCTATGCGCCGGTACCGACAAGCCCGTTACCGTGGCGATATGACAACCGTCGCAGACACCTACACCGGCCACGTCGAGCCGGGGACCGCAGCCAGGCGCACTGTCGCCGGAGCATCGATCATCAAAACGTCGGTGGGCCCGATGGACAACAATTGCTATCTGGTGACCTGCACGTCAACCGGCGAGACTCTGCTCATCGATGCTGCCAACGACGCCGAGATCCTGCTCGAGCTCATCGCCCAACAGGCGCCGAAGCTGTCCTTGATCGTCACCAGCCATCAGCACTTCGACCACTGGCAGGCGCTGTCCGCTGTGGCAGAGACCACAGGCGCCCCGACCGCGGCGCACGCGCTCGACGCGGAGCCGCTGCCGGTCACCCCGAACCGCATCCTGGCCGACGGCGACACCATCAGGGTCGGCGAGCTGTCATTCGACGTCATCCACCTGCGTGGGCACACCCCCGGATCGGTGGCGCTGGCGCTGGCCGTGCCCGACGGGGACAGCACCACCACGCACCTGTTCACCGGCGACTGCCTGTTCCCGGGGGGTGTCGGCAAAACCTGGCAGCCCGGCGACTTCGAACGACTGCTCGGCGATGTGAGCAGCAAGGTGTTCGACGTCTACGCGGACACCACGATCGTGTACCCGGGCCACGGCGACGACACCACGCTCGGCGCGGAGCGGCCCAACCTGCCCGAGTGGCGCGAACGCGGCTGGTAGGCGCTAGCTGGTGTGGACGATGAGCACGTCGGTCTTGGACCGACGAGCCACGTTGGCGGGGACCGATCCGAGCAACCGACCCGCAATCGTGCTCAGGCCCACGTTGCCGACGACCAGCAGGTCGGCATTGACGTCGCCGGCCAGCTCGACGAGCGCGTCGACCGGGGCGCCGACGATCGGGCGCTCCTCGATGTCTGTTGCGCCTGCCTCCCGCGCGCGGTCGCTGGCCTCCCGCAAGATGGCGTAGATCGGGGCATTGCCCGCCATCTTGTAGCCCTCGTCCTTGAGGACGTCAGCGGCACGTTGGTCTTCACTTTGAGGGAAGTACGCGGTCGCCACGATCAGCTTCGCGTTCGACCCGGCGGCAATCTGACCGGCGCGGTCTACTGCACGCAATGACGAATCAGATCCGTCCGTGCCGACCACCACGGTTCGATAGGCGCTCATCCATACCCTCCCACTGTCAGTTGCAACGCCACCGAGACAGTAACCCCTCGCCAACTGACCAGTGGGGTGATTGACGACACCCGCACATTCAGCCGGCAAAAGAGTCCACATTCCCGGACGGCGTCTACCGCGACTGATGGTAACCGCCACAGCATTCAAATCGGTCGCATCCGTGATGGACGTGACGCCGGCGGCGTGATCCAGCTCATCACGCCCGGCGGCACCCGCTCAAAAACCGTCCGGAACGGAACCTTTCGCGGTCACCGATCGGAGCGGCGGTCACGACCGAAGTAAATCTCCTGTGTGGCCGTACAGGCCAGCTCCCCGGATCGGTTGTACATGGTGGCACTGGCCAGACCGCGACCGTGAATCCCACTGGGCGACACCTGATCGGTCAGCACCCAGTCGGACAGGTCCGCCGGCCGGTGGAACCAGAGCGCATGGTCGATCAACGCCGAGAATGCACTGATCTGGGTGGCCCGCCGCATCGTCACCGCGGTCTCCAGCATGGTGGTGCCCGAGACATACGTGAGAAGACAACTGTTCACGATCAGGTCGGCGACCACCGGTTCGATTGGGCGCCACCACATCCGGGTGCGTTCCGGGGGCGCCGGCAGGTCCTGGGCCAGCCGCGGTGGAGCATCGACATACCGCCGCTCGATCCACTGCGGGCGTACCCAGAACCCTTGGTGCTCATCGGCGTACGGCCGCAGCAACTCGCCAACCGTCGGCAGCGTATCCGGGGCAGGCACATCGGGAATCGGCTGGTGGTAATCAACGGCATCCAACGGCGCGCTGAGCGAGACCAGCGCCTCCAACAACACCTCGTCACCTTGACGGGCGATCACGCGCCGGGTGGACAGTGCGCCACCGTCCCGCAGGTTCGTCACTTCCATGTCCACGGGATGCCGGGCATCACCGGCCCGTAGCAGATAGACGTGCACACTGTGCGGCAACCGGCCCGCCGCCGTCCGACTCGCCGCCATCAACGCCTGCGCGGCGATGTGCCCACCGATGATGTGGTGCGCGGCATTGTCGATTTGGGTGGCGACGAACGTGTTGTCGCCGGTCTGCTCGATGTCGAGGGTGGTCAGGATGTCAGCGATTTGCGGCAGGGGCACCGCCGCATTATTCGGGGTCAGCCACGGCGCGCAAAATCGACTGCGCGCCGTGGGCGTTCACCCGAGCGAGTGACGGGATTCGAACCCGTGTAAACGGCTTTGCAGGCCGGTGCCTAGCCACTCAGCCACACCCGCGTCAGGTGTAGACCTTGCCAGCAGCGCGGACCCCCGCCCAGTATTTCGATCGCGGTGATCGCTACTGCTCGACGGGCATCCCGGCGGCCGCCCCGCCCTGGGGCCACCCCGCGGGCGAATCCTCCCAGGGCTCCTGGCGTCCGTACGGGGTCAGGTCCAGGAACGGATATCCGACAGCGGAGTGGTCCAAACCGCGCGCGTAGGCCGAGTAGGTGTGGAACACCTCGTCGCCGCGCCGCAGGAACACGCTGGCGCCGGGCCAGTCACCTCGCAGATCGTCATCGGTGAAACCCGCAGCGCGCAGCTCGTCGACGGACTGGTAGTTGTACTCGATCGGGGCCCGGTCAGGATTCAGTGTCACGTGGTAGTCGTACGTGAAGTCGCCGTCACGCGAGGAGTACCAGGGAAACGTCCAACCGTGCTCGTCGCGGTAGCGCGCGATGCTGGCATACGGTGCCCGCGATACGCAGGCGAAGGTGACATCTTTGCCTTCCAGCAGTGCCCGATCTTGTTGAGTGAACGTGAGATCCGCCGCGGCGGTGCAGCTCGGGCAGCCTGCATCGATGGCGTCGATCCACATGAAGTGGTGGATGTAGAGCTGGCTTCGACCTTCGAACATGTCGAGCAGCCGGGTTTCGCCGGCGGGGCCGTCGAAAACATAGTCCTTCTCGACTTTCACCATCGGCAGCCGACGCCGCTCTGCGTTGACTGCGTCGCGCAGGTGGGTGACCTCCCGTTCGCGGGCCAGCAGCTTCTTGCGGGCGGCGAGCCACTCGTCGCGGGTGGCGATGTCGGGATAAGCGGTGGGATGGGCGGACATGTGTTCCCTCCTCGTCGGAAATGGGTCTCACACATTCCGACTCGTTCACTCCCCGGAATTCATCGCACCCGCCCCCGGTCGGCCTCGACGGCCGCCAACTCCGACGCCAGCACCACCAGGACGCGGGCGGAGTCCCTGGGCACAGTCATGTCCAGCCCGGTGAGCTCCTTCAGCCTGCGGATCCGCTTCATCACCGTGTTGCGGTGGCAGAACAGCTGGGCCGCAGTCGCACTCGCATCGCCATTGTCGGCGAAAACCTTGATGGTCTCGATCAACGCGGCCAACTCGGCCGGCCGACACCCGCGCAACGGGCCGCGTACCGACTCCTCCAATGCGGGCATCCGCGTTTGGAGGGCGGCTCCGGCGACCAGCGGCCAGACGTCAGCGATCGTCGCCGGTCCCACGTGTTCGGGATGCATCGACAACGCGATCTCGCAGGCGACTTCGGCGGCCGAGCGCAACTGCGAGACACCCCGGTACAGCGGCGAAACGCCGCACCGCACCGATTGCAGATCGGCATACTCCGGACTCGACGTGACGCCATCGAGCCCGGCATCGTCAACGCCGGACACCCACACCACCACGATGCACTCCCCCATCGCAAAGGTGTAGGCCGAGCGGCCGCGACGACGCAGACTCTCGGCGAACTGCTGCAGAGGTATCCCCTCGGGAATCAACGCCGCGGCCACCCAGATGCCGTCGGTCTCGCGGATCGAAAGCGCCTGCCCGGCGCGGGCGATGAAGGTCACCGACGGGTATTCGTCGGTGATCAACTGCGCCAGCAACGATTGCACGCCCAGCGACCGCTCCTGGGCGATCGCAATCATTTCGTCGACGTAGGCGGCGTGGATACTTCCCGCAAAACGGTCGACGACCCGCCACACGTCTTCCGCGTGCACTGCCAACACCGCGGCATCGTCGTCTTCGGACGACTCCAGGAACGCAGCCCACAGGACCGAGAAATCTCGATGTATGGCGGCCGTGAGCTTCTCCGACTTCACGCCCTGACGGGCACGTCGCACCCCGAGCTCGCGGGTGATGCGGAGGTCCTCTTCGCTGAGACGTGAACCACCCAGCTGCCTGAGCAGCATCGTGAATGCCGTGTGCGCACTGGCCCGCAGATCGGCGGTCTCCACGCGCGATTCGTAGAAGCGGCGTCCGCCGTCGATCTGGGCCATGTACGCATCGACAAGACGTTCCCGCTGACCGGTGACGTCATCGATCAACTCCATCCAGCGGACGTGCGACCACTGGCCCGGCTCCGACGCCTTGCGCATGACCGTCACGGTAGTCACCTGTGGCGCCGCACACACATCGAGGGTGTGCACATGCACACCGATATCGGGGTTTTTCGGTGCGTCACGTGCTGGTTCCGTGCCACTTCGTCACCTACATTTTGATTGTGACCCGGGCCACAACAGGAGCGTTCAGGCGCAACATGGCCCTGTGAGAATCACAGGCATCACGCCACAACGAGAGTGAATGAATTGCCAATGAGCAGAACCCTGATCACCGGCGGCACGATCGTCAACGCCACGGGCACGTGTACCGCAGACGTCCTGGTCGACGATGAGCGGATCGTGGCCGTCCTCGACCCCCACACGTCGCTGGGTGACGGCATGACCGCGGACCGCACGATCGACGCGACCGGCAAGTACGTCATCCCGGGCGGCGTCGACGCCCACACCCACATGGAGATGCCGTTCGGCGGGACCAGCGCGTCGGACACGTTCGAAACGGGAACGCGGGCCGCCGCATGGGGTGGCACCACGACGATCGTCGACTTCGTCGTGCAGAAGTCCGGCGAGAATCCGCTCACGCAGTACGAACTGTGGCATGAGAAGGCCGGCGGCAACTGCGCCATCGATTACGGATTCCACCAGATCCTCAGCGACGTCAACGACGCCTCGCTCGACGCCATGGACGAACTCATCCACGAGGGCGTGACAAGTTTCAAGTTCTTTATGGCCTACAAAGGCGTCTTCTTGTCCGACGATGGTCAGATCTTGCAAGGAATGCAGAGGGCGAGCGACAACGGCGCGTTGATCATGATGCACGCCGAGAACGGCAGCGTCATCGATGTGCTGGTCCAGCAATCCATCGCCCGCGGCGACACCACGCCCTACCACCACGGGCTGACCCGTCCGTGGCAGGCCGAAGCCGAGGCCACCCACCGCGCCATCATGCTCGCCGACCTCACCGGCGCGCCGCTCTACATCGTGCACGTCAGCGCCAAACAGACCGTCGACCAGATCGCCGCCGCGCGTGACAACGGGCGCAACGTCTTTGCCGAGACGTGCCCGCAGTACCTGTACCTGTCCCTGGAGGAGCATCTCGGGGCGCCCGGTTTCGAGGGCGCCAAGTGGGTGTGTTCGACGCCCCTGCGCGCACGCGCCGAAGGCCACCAGCAGCACATGTGGCAAGGGCTGCGAACCAACGACCTGCAGGTCGTCTCGACCGATCACTGCCCGTTCTGCATGAAGGGCCAGAAAGAGTTGGGGCTCGACGATTTCTCCAAGATTCCCAACGGAATCGGTTCGGTCGAGCATCGGATGGACCTGCTCTATCAAGGCGTCGTACTGGGCGAGATCTCACTGCCCCGGTGGGTGGAGATCTGCTCGACGACACCGGCACGAATGTTCGGAATGTACGGCAAGAAGGGCGTGATCCAGCCCGGCGCCGACGCCGACATCGTCGTGTACGACCCGAACGGCAAAACAAGCATCAGCGCCGAGACCCACCACATGAACCTCGATTACTCGGCATGGGAGGGCTTCGAGATCGACGGCCACGTCGACACGGTGATGTCCCGGGGGCAGGTGGTCATCGACCGAGGTTCCTTCCACGGCAGGACGGGCCACGGCCAGTACATCAAGCGCAGTCTCAGCCAGTACCTCATCTAGTCCCGCCGCAAACGAAAGGTCTATCAATGGATTTCGGCATCGTGCTGCAGCCCAATCCGCCAGCTTCGCGCGTGGTGGAGTTGGCGGTCGCCGCAGAGAACAGAGGGTTCGACTACGTCTGGACGTTCGACTCGCACGTGCTGTGGCAGGAGCCCTACGTCATCTACAGCCAGATTCTGGCGGCCACCCGCAAGGTCATCGTCGGCCCCATGGTCACCAACCCCGTCAGCCGCGATGCGACGCTGACCGCGTCGTCGTACGCGACGTTGAACTCGATGTTCGGCAACCGGACGGTGTGCTCGATCGGCCGCGGTGACAGCGCCGTGCGGACGCTGTCCGGAAAGCCCGCGACGCTGGCCACTCTGCGGTCGGCGGTCAAGGTGATCTCCGATCTGGCCAACGGACGCTCCACCGAGGTCAATGGAACCACCGTGCGCCTGCCGTGGGCGTCGAAGTCCACACTCGACGTCTACGTCGGCGCCTACGGCCCGAAAGCTCTCGACCTGTGCGGTCAGGTCGCCGATGGATTCCTGCTGCAGCTGGCTGATCCCGACATCACCAAATGGATGATCGAACGGGTCAAGAACGCGGCGGCCGACGCCGGACGTAACCCCGACGACATCAAGGTCTGTCTCGGAGCACCGGCGTACATCGGCGACAACCTCGACCACCAACGCGATCAATGCCGCTGGTTCGGCGGAATGGTCGGCAACCACGTCGCCGACATCGTCGCGAGGTACGGAAACAGCGGCGCGGTACCCCAGGCGCTCACCGACTACATCCTGGGCCGCGAAGGTTACGACTACAACGAACACGGACGCGCAGGCAACTCACACTCGGACTTCGTGCCCGACGAGATCGTCGACCGCTTCTGCATCCTCGGGCCCGCCGAAGCTCACATCGCCAAACTGCAGGAACTGCAGAAGCTCGGCGTCGACCAGTTCGCGATCTACCTCCAGCACGACGACCAGGACCACACACTGGCCGAATACGGCAACCGGATCATCCCGGCGATCAACCGCGCCGGCGACGCCGTGCTGGCCTGACAACATCATTCAACGAGAAAGGCACCACCCAATGACCACCATCAAGGCAGCCATCACCCAGGTGGCATGGACCGGAGACGAAGAGTCGATGGTCGCCAAGCACGAGGACCTTGCCAGACGCGCCGCCGGCGCCGGCGCGCAGATCATCTGCTTTCAGGAGCTCTTCCACGGACCCTACTTCGGCATCGTGCAGGACCAGAAGTACTACGAGTACGCACAAGCGGTTCCCGGTCCCCTCACCGAACGGTTCTCAGTACTCGCCAAGGAACTCGGTGTCGTACTCATCCTGCCGATCTATGAAGAGGAGATGGCAGGCGTCTACTACAACACCGCGGCTGTGATCGATTCCGACGGAAGCTATCTCGGCAAGTACCGCAAGAACCACATCCCCAACCTCGATCGATTCTGGGAAAAGTTCTACTTCCGGCCCGGCAATCTCGGTTACCCGGTCTTCGACACCGCAGTGGGCAGAGTGGGCGTGTACATCTGCTACGACCGCCACTTCCCTGAAGGTTGGCGCGAATTCGGCCTCGCCGGCGCCGAACTGGTCTTCAACCCGTCGGCCACCAAACCCGGCCTGTCCAATCGACTCTGGGAGATCGAACAGCCGGCGGCCGCCGCCAACAATCAGTACTTCGTGGCGGCAAACAACCGAATCGGCACCGAGACCGGCGAATTCGGCGAGCAGGCCGTCACCTTCTACGGAAGCTCCTACTTTGTCGATCCACGCGGCAACTACGTCGGCGACGTGGCATCCGAAGACGGCGAGGAAATCGTCCTACGCGACCTCGATCTGTCCCTGGTACGCGCCGCCCGCAACGACTGGCAGTTCTACCGCGACCGCCGCCCCGAGTCCTACGAGGCCATCCCCGCCCGATAGATCGCACGTGGCGTCCCCGCCGCACGGCGCGAGTGTGCAGGTGCACTATATGTCGCGGAAATATGGTTGCATCCTGCCATCGCCGCCGGAACGTCAGCGGCCTAATATGGGCAACCAGCACACAGTGGGCGACGTCACATCTCGCGGGCAATCGTTACCTGTGCCACCGACCACGCTCCACGAACCGATCCGGCCGGCACCCGACCCAATACGCCACCTCGATCACGATCCCGCTCACAGATGGAGTCGCCAATGCGCTCGAAGGCACCTGAAATCCCGACTGCGGCCGAGTCGCCGTCGATTCCGCTGGATGCGCACGGACACACCCTCGAAGCCGCGCTCTACAACGAGGACCTGCGGCCCATTCATCCCCGCATGCGTACCTGGAAGAGCCGCGTCTATCTGACGCTGTGGGTGGCGATGTGCATGAACCCCGCCACGTGGACGCTGGCCGCGTCCCTCATTGCGTTGGGCATGAACTGGATTCAGGCGCTCTTCACGATCGTGCTGGCCAACCTGATCGTGCTCATCCCGATGCTGCTCAACAGCCACGCCGGCGCCAAGCACGGGATCAGTTTCCCCGTGTTTGCCAGGGCAGCCTACGGTGTGCGCGGCGCGAATCTGCCCGCGGTGATGCGCGGACTCGTCGCCTGCGGCTGGTTCGGCATTCAAACGTGGTTCGGCGGTCTGGGCCTCAACCTCGCACTGGGCGCGGCGATCGGACCGTCCTGGTCGCAGGTTCAGCCGGTCGATCTCGGCCTGATCGGGATGGTGCCGATAACCACCTTGGCCTGCTACGCCGTCGTGCTCGCCATTCAGGTGGCGGTCATCTACAAGGGCTTCGAATCCCTGCGCCGCTTTCAGACCATCGCTGCGCCGACCATGGTGGGCGCCGTGGTGATTCTCATCGTCGTACTCCTGTTCAAGACCGGCGGGGATCTCGGACCGGTGGTGTCGCAGCCCTCGGCGCTGGGGTGGGGATCGCACTTCTGGCTGGCGGTGTTCCCGATCAGCCTCATGGCCAATATCGCGTTCTGGTCGACCCTGTCGCTCAACATGCCCGACTTCACCAGGTTCGCCGAGAACCAGCAGGCGCAGCGCCGGGGCCAGGCGTGGGGTCTGCCGGTGACCATGCTTGTCGTGTCCCTGATGGCGATCCTCGCCACATCGCTTGCCGCACAACATTACGGCGTGCCGCCCGGCGAGCTGTGGAATCCCGATGTCCTGGTGTCCCATTTCGGTAGTCGGGTCGCGGTTTTCGTCGGCGCCCTGGCCATCGTGATCTCCAGCGTGCAGACCAACATGGCGGCCAACCTCGTCAGCCCCGCGTTGGATTTCGCCAACGCGTTGCCCAAGTTCATCAACTTCCGTCGAGGCGTGCTGGTTTCGGTGGCGCTCGGCACGCTGGTACTGCCGTGGAAGCTGCTGGCCAGCCCCGAGACCTATGTGTTCGTGTGGCTGGGATTCTATGGCGGCGTGATGGGCGCCGTGGGCGGTGTCATCGTGGCCGACTATTGGCTGGCCCGCAGAACCGAACTGCGGGTCCCTGAGCTGTTCACGTTCGGCGGCCATTACTACTTCACCAAGGGGTGGAATGTCCGGGCGGTGATCGCCACGGCCGTCGGAGCGTTCGTCGGGGTGGGCGGAGCCTATTCGGCGGTCGGAGCCGACGGAGTCAAGAGCGGCCCCTTCCCCGCCGACGGCGTCGTCCCGCTACTGCGGCCGCTGTACGACTACAACTGGGTGGTGGCGTTCTTCGTCGCGATGGCCACCTTCTGGGTGTTGGCGTCGCATCGACGGCACAGCCACGAAACGGTCCCCTTCGACGCGACGGCGGCACCGGCACCAGCGGGCGCATGATGCCGGTGCCGCACGGGCGTGGCGCGCAACGCTAGGGGCGGCCCGAACGGAACGACGCGACCGCACCGACCACCGCCAGCCCCGCGAAGACCCCGAAGAGCCAGGGCGTCGCGGCGGCGCCACCGGTGTCGCTCAGGTTGACGACGACACCGGCCAGGCCCGCGCCGAAGGCCCCGCAGATCAGCTGCACGGTGTTGATCGCCGCGGCCGCTGCCGGGCCCTCCGCCGGATCGTTCACATTGGTCATCGCCCACGCGGACAGGTGAGGCCACGCGATGCCGATCCCTGCGCCGGTGATCAACAGGGCCAGCGCCCACAGCGCCACCAACCACAGCGGCATGCCGTCGCGCACCAACACCGCGCCCGCCGCCAGCCCGATCGCCATCACCAGCGGTGCCACCGCCACGGTTCGCACGATCACCCGACGGCTCTGCACCGATGCGCTGACGATCTCCCCGACGGTCCAGCCGACCGACAGCACCGCCCCGAAGAAGCCGGCCGCCACCGGCGTCATGTGCGCGAGCCGCTGCCCGAACAGCGGCACGTACATGTCGACCATGGTGGCGGCCATCAGCACACCGAGCGTCAGGTAGATCCATTTGAGGGGGCCGGGACCGAATGTGCTGGGCGGCAACACCGATGCGGGTACGCGACGGTCGACCATGACGAACACGGCCACCAGCACGACGCCGAGGGCCAGTAGTGCGGCCGTGGCCCGCGGATCGTGCGGTATGCCCGCGACACTGACGGTCATCGCTGCCGCTCCCAGCAGCATCAGGGACCACACCGGTATGGCAGGCGGCGACCCCCGGTGCGCGGCGCCGTCACGGCCCGGCAGCGCGATCGGCACCAGCACGGCCATCGCCACGGTCAGCACCACCAGCACTCCGAAGGCCCAACGCCATTGCCCGAACTGCGCGAACAGTCCACCCGCCGCCGGACCCACCAGCGTGCCAACCCCCCACATCGCCGACACCAGAGCAGATGCCTTGGTCCACAAGGTGTTCGGAAGCGCAGTGTTGATCACGGCGTAACCCAGCCCGGCCAACAATCCGCCCGCGAAACCCTGCACGAGGCGCCCGACCAGCAGAACCTCCATGCTCGGCGCCAGGGCACAGCCGAGGCTTCCGGCACCGAAAACCGTGAGCCCACACAGATAAGCCAGCCGCGGACCCAGACGCATCAGCACGGAGTGCACGGTGGTGGCGGCGACCACCGAGGCAACCAGGTAGACCGCGGTGACCCAGGCGTAGAACCGCTGACCGCCGATGTCGGCAACAGCGGTGGGCAGCAGGCTGATTGTCAGGAATTCGTTGGTGGCATACAGCAGGATTCCGCCGGCCAACACGGTCGACGCACCGAGGTGTGCCGGACCAAGTAGCTGGCGCCAGGTTCCCGTGGCATCGGACGTCGCGGTGTCGGTCACGACGGTGACGCTAAGTCCTCAACAGCAGTTGAGGTCAAGGCCGGCTCACTTGAGCCCGGCGGCATCCATGCCACGTAGTTCCTTCTTCAGATCGGCGACCTCGTCGCGGATCCTTGCCGCCAGTTCGAACTGCAGATCTCGGGCTGCGGTCATCATCTGCTCGGTCAAATCCTTGATGAGGTCGGCCAACTCGGCCCTGGGCATGTTCGCGGTGTCACGGCCCTCGACGATGCCCGCACTGACCGCGCGGCCCGGCTCGCCCTGCGCGCGACGCCCCCGCGACGCGTTGCGACCCGACCCGCCGATGTCGACGGTCTCGGTATCGTCGGCCTCCCGGTACACCTGGTCGAGGATGTCGGCGATCTTCTTGCGCAACGGCGTCGGGTCGATACCGTTGGCCTCGTTGTAGGCGATCTGCTTGGCGCGCCGCCGCTCGGTCTCGTCGATGGCCTGACGCATCGAATCGGTGATTTTGTCGGCGTACATGTGCACCTCACCCGAGACGTTCCGGGCGGCGCGGCCGATGGTCTGGATCAGGCTTCGGGTCGAGCGCAGGAAGCCTTCCTTGTCGGCATCGAGGATCGAGACCAGTGAGACCTCGGGCAGGTCCAGACCCTCGCGCAGCAGGTTGATGCCGACCAGCACGTCGTACTCTCCGAGCCGCAGCTGCCGGAGCAGTTCGACGCGGCGCAGCGTGTCCACCTCGGAGTGCAGGTAGCGCACCCGGATCCCGAGTTCGAGCAGATAGTCGGTGAGGTCTTCGGCCATCTTCTTGGTCAGCGTGGTGACCAGGACCCGCTCGTCCCGCTCAGTGCGCTTGCGGATCTCGCCGATCAGATCGTCGATCTGGCCCTTCGTCGGCTTGACCACCACCTGCGGGTCCACCAGGCCCGTCGGCCGGATCACCTGCTCGACGAACTCACCGCCGGCCTGGCTCAGCTCGAATGCCCCCGGCGTGGCCGACAGGTACACCGTCTGGCCGATCCGGTCGGCGAACTCCTCCCAGGTCAGCGGCCGGTTGTCGACCGCCGATGGCAACCGGAACCCGAAGTCCACGAGGTTGCGCTTGCGGGACATGTCGCCCTCGTACATCCCGCCGATCTGTGGAACGGTGACGTGGGACTCGTCGATCACCAGGAGGAAGTCCTCCGGGAAGTAGTCGATCAGGGTGGCCGGGGCAGTGCCCGGGCCCCGTCCGTCGATGTGCCGGGAGTAATTCTCGATACCCGAGCAGAAGCCGACCTGCTTCATCATCTCGAGGTCGTAGTTGGTGCGCATCCGCAGCCGCTGCGCCTCCAGCAGCTTGCCCTGACCCTCGAGTTCGGCCAGCCGCTCCTCAAGCTCGGCCTCGATGCTCGAGATCGCCTGTGCCATCCGCTCGGGGCCCGCGACATAGTGGGTGGCCGGGAAGACCCGCAGCGAGTCGACCTTGCGGACCACGTCCCCGGTCAGGGGGTGCATGTAGTACAACGCCTCGATCTCATCGCCGAAGTACTCGATGCGCACCGCGAGTTCCTCGTAGGACGGGATGATCTCGACGGTGTCGCCGCGCACCCGGAACGATCCGCGGGTGAACGCCATGTCGTTGCGGTTGTACTGGACATCGACCAACAGCCGCAGCAGGCTGTCGCGCGGCACCTCGTCGCCCACGTTCAGCTCGACCGAGCGGTCCAGGTAGGACTGCGGTGTGCCGAGACCGTAGATGCACGACACCGAGGCCACCACCACCACATCGCGGCGTGACAGCAGACTCGACGTGGCGGAGTGCCGCAGCCGCTCGACATCGTCGTTGATCGAGCTGTCCTTCTCGATGTAGGTGTCGGTCTGGGCGATGTAAGCCTCGGGCTGGTAATAGTCGTAGTACGACACGAAGTACTCGACAGCGTTGTGCGGCAACATTTCCCGCAACTCATTGGCCAGCTGGGCGGCAAGGGTCTTGTTCGGGGCCATCACCAGCGTCGGCCGCTGCAGCCGCTCGATCAACCATGCGGTGCTCGCCGACTTGCCGGTGCCCGTGGCGCCCAGCAGCACCACATCGCGCTCGCCGGCGTTGATCCGCTGCTCCAGCTCGGCGATCGCCGTGGGCTGATCACCGGCAGGCTCGTACTCACTGACCACCTCGAAGCGGCCGCCGACACGAACGATGTCGTCGACAGCCCGATACTCCGAATGCGCAAGAACCGGGTGTTCGGTCGCGAAGGCCATGGTCACCAGGGTAGAACTGCATCCCGACAAGTTCTCTTCCCGCGCGTTAGGCTGACCCCATCCACGCACCCAAACACGAAACGTTTGACCTGCTCACCTGCACGAATACCGATCCGAAAGGGATCGTGCGGGAAGTTGACGTCTACACGGTCGAGCCTTGGGGCCTGTACATGGCGCGACCGACACCGGGCCGAGCCCAGTTCCACTACCTGGAGTCCTGGTTGCTGCCGTCGCTCAATCTGCGCGTGAGCGTGTTCCATTTCAACCCCGGCCACGAGCGCGACCAGGACTACTACCTGGACATCGGGCGGTTCACCGCGGGAACGACGGCCTGGCATTCCGAGGATCACTATCTGGATCTGGTGGTGCGGACCGGGGCCGGGGTGGAGTTGTGCGATGTGGACGAGCTGCTCACCGCGGTGCGCCACGGCCTGTTGCCCCCGGAGACCGGCGAGCAGGCCGTGCACACCGCCGTCGATGCGATCGACGGGCTCGCCCGGCACGACTACGACCTCCACCGCTGGCTGGCTGGCAACGGCATGGCCCTCGCGTGGAGAGGGGCGTATGGTCACCAATCATGAGCCCTACTAAGCACATGGCGATGGCGGCTGCCGTGCTGGCTGGTCTGCTCTCCAGCGCCCAGCTCATGCCCGCCACTGCGCTGGCCGAGCCCGAGACTCCGCCCGAGCCCCAGGTCGAGGCCCAACCGATCCAGCAACTGCACAACGTCATCTACCGGGCACGCATCGACGGGGTTTCCCGCAACGCGAGGATCACCTACAAGATCGACGACAGCCAGCTCAACACCGCCGATCCCACCATGCTGCCGGGCCGCACGTTCGAGGCCACCGGCGTGGTGACCGATCCCCAGATGGCCGGCATGACCGTGAGCATCGACTGGCCGTACTCGGCGAACCTGCACTGCGAGATCCTCGTCGACGATCAGATCACCGCCCAGGCGGACACGTTCGTCGCCCCGCGCCTTACCCGGCAGGACAACGACCCCGGTTACGGCAGCCTGCCCTGTGGTGCGGCACCGGCCGACGGCGCGGCACCGGCCGCTGTGTTGCCCGCCGATCCGGCGCTCCCTGCCGGACCCGAGGCACCTGCGGCTTAGAAGACCGACCAGCCCGCCAGCCGGGCGAACTCCTCGATGGCAGCGACACCGCCCGCGGAATTGCCGTCGGCGTCCAGCGGCGGGCTCCATACGCATACGGTGCCCCGGCCCGGCATGACGGCCAGCACCCCGCCCCCGATACCGCTTTTGGCCGGTAGCCCGATGCGGTAGGCGATGTCACCCGCGGCTCCGTACATGCCCGAGGTGAGCAGGACCGCGTTGACCCGACGGACGGTCGCGGCCTCCAGCGCGCTGCGGTTGCCGTGGCGGTCGGCCAGGAACAGCGCGGCCCTCGCGATGGTCCGCACCGACGCGGTGATCGCGCACTGTGCGAAGTACTGGCCAAGCACCTGGTCGATGGGGTTCATCAGCCTGCCGTGCTCGGCGAGGACATGCGCGATCGCGCGGTTGCGGTGGTCGGTCAGCGTTTCGGACCGGGCCACCTGCGGATCGGAGTACACGGACCCCGCCTCGCCGGATCCGGCGTCGCACGCCCGGAGCAACTGGACGTTCGCCTGCACCGCATCACCGGTGTGCTGCAACAACCGGTCGGTGACGACGAGCGCTCCCGAGTTGACAAACGGGTTGCGAGGCCGCCCATGGTTGCGCTCCAGATCGGCAACAGATCCGTATCCGGCATCGGTGGGGTCCCAGCCCACATGAGCCCACGCGTCCGGATCGTGCTGCAGCAACGCGCACAGCGCGAAGAGTTTGGACAGGCTCTGGATGGAGAACCCCAGCGTGGCGTCACCGATGTCGGCCAGCCCGCCGTCAACGGTGGCCACCGCCATCGCAAACCTGGTGGCGGGCACCCCCGCCAGCGCGGGCACCTGCCGACTCACCTGCCCGCTGCGGGCGGCGCAGCGCCCGGCAATCTCAGCGGACCGCAGGTGACCCTGCATGTGAACCCTCCCGCACGACTCCTGTCGGGCCCGGCCCGAATCCAAATTCATCTAAAACCACTAGCCAATAGACCAAATCGACCCGCATTCAAACCTGTTCGTGTAAACGTTATGTCACGCGTCAATCCGTTAGGACTAAGGGTCTTGTCTTTAGACCTTTACCCACTTAGGCTCGCGGAAACCCAAATGGAAGGCAGGTGGCGATGGCAATCGACTACGTCCCGGGGACCGGCGCGGAAAGACCCGCGCAGGGTGAACGGCAAGCCACCCTGAAACGCGGTGCGATCGGCTTGGCCGGCGTGGTGTTCATGGTGGTCGCATTCTCGGCACCGATCACCGCGATGACCGGCAACCTTCCTGTCGCAGTGGGCTTCGGCAACGGCCTCGGCGCCCCCGGTGGCTTCGTCATCGCCACCATCGTGCTCACCATCTTCAGCATCGGCTTCGTGGCGCTGGCCCGCCACATCACCGCGGCTGGTGCGTTCTACACCTTCGTCTCCCGGGCCTGGTCGAGAGTCCCCGGCCTGGCCGCCGGTGTCCTACCGATGATCACCTACATGACGATGGAAGCCGGCCTCATCGGCATCTTCTCGGCGTTCGCCGACCAGGCCTTCACCGCACAGTTCGGACTCGATCTGCCGTGGGAGATCTATGCCGCCATCGGCCTGGTTGTCATCGCCGCACTGTCACACTTCGACATCTCGGTGGCCGCGAAGGTCCTCGGCGTCGTTCTGGTCAGCGAGATCGCCATGCTCTCGGTCACCGCGGTCGCCGGCCTGCTCAACCATCCGGACGGGATGAGCTTCACGTCACTGAATCCGCTGACCGCACTAAACACCAACGGTGTCGCCGGCGGCGTGGTCGGGCTGGGCCTGCTGATGGCGTTCTGGTCGTGGGTGGGCTTCGAGTCGACGGCGATCTACGGCGAGGAGTCGAAGGATCCCAAGCGCATCGTGCCGAGGGCCACGCTGATAGCGGTGATCGGCATCGGGGTGTTCTACACCTTCGTCTCCTGGGGCGTGGTGGTCGGCAACGGGCCCACCAGGGCCGTCGAACTCGCATCGGGTCCGACACCGTTCGACCTGCTGTACGCCCCCACGGCTCAATACGTAGGCCCGTGGGCGGTAACGGTTTTCGAGTGGCTGGTGGTCGGAGGTTCGTTCGCCTGCGCGTTGGCGATCCACAATTCCGCGGCCCGTTACCTGTTCGCGTTCGGCCGTGACGGCCTGCTCTGGCGCCGCCTCGGCGAAGCACACCGCAAGCACGCGTCCCCCTGGATCGCATCGTTGACCCAGACCGTGATCGCCGCCATCCTGGTGGCTGTCTGTTCGCTGACGCGTTCGGATCCCTACGCCGATCTGTTCGTACTGGTCGCGATCCTGGCGACACTGCTGCTGTTGATCGTGCAGACCATGTGCTCGATGGCCACCGTGATCTACTTCCACGTCAAGAAGGAGCATCCCGAGACCGCATCCTGGTGGCGCACCCTGCTGGCCCCCATCGTCGGCGGTGCAGGCATGGTCTACGTCATCTACCTGATGGCGTCCAATATGCAGGCGGCAGCGGGCGCCGCCTCGGACACGTTGTTCTTCAAGGCAATTCCGTACCTGGTGGTCGGGCTGTCCGTCGGCTCGATCGCGGTCGCGCTGTACTGGCGCAGTTCCAGGCCGGATCTGTACCAGCGCATCGGCAGCACGATCTTCGATGACCACGAGCCTGCCCGCGAGCCGGTCAACTGACCCGGCACCGCCGGGCACGCGTCCGGTGCGATCCCCAACCCCCCAAGGGTCGCACCGGACGCATCCCGATGTTGAAGTCCAGAGAAACGGATCAGCGCTTGAGCCAGGATTCGATCGTCTGCCGGGTGTCGTTGATGTGCTCTTCCATCCGGGCCGCGGCAAGCTCCGGTTCGCGGTTCTCGATCGCCTCCAGGATCGCCTCGTGATAGTCGTTCGCGTTGGGCTCGAGGCGACCGAAAATCGCGCCGACCGGCAGCCACATCCGTCGGCGTGCGTCAGCCACCGCGTCCAACAGGCGATCGTTCTGCGCGGCTTGGGCGATACCGAGATGGAACGCCGAATCCAGCGTCTGGAAGTCCGTGGTGTGCTGGGGCGACTGATCATCCAACGCGGTGTGCAGCGCGGCGTCCATTCCGGTCAGCAGCTTGTGCAGCTCCGCCAGTTCGGCCGCGCGACGCCGCTCGGCGGCCAGTCGGGTGGCGCCGGTCTCGACGATGATCCGGTAGTCGAAGGCATCGCGGATGTCGCGCTTGTTGCGCCGCATCTCGCGTCGCATCTCGGCCGCGTCGTACACCGGGGCCTGAACCGTGAACCCACCGCCGCGACCCCGGCGCACCGCGATCAGCCCTTCGCGTTCCAGCACCGCCACCGCGGTGCGTACCGTCGTCCGGGACACGTCAAGCATGTCGGAGAGCTCACGCTCGGTGGGAAGCCGATCACCCGGGCGGAACCGGCCCAGATCCAGGGCGCGTCGCATCTGGTCGACAACCAATTCATGCGCCGGGATCTGCCGGACCGGAACCAATGCCGGTTTCGCTGACATGCCAACCCCCCCTTCCAAAGTGCCCACAGGCTACCGCACACCCCCTGCAATTTGGATTTGCCTTGCCCAATAGACCATACAGAAATTAAAGTCCTAAAAACTTGACCTATAGCCCTTTCGAGACGAAACTTGGTGGAGTCCAGGGCAGCTGAGCACGCGAAGGGATCGTGGATTGAGTAACAAGGTGATCGTGACGGGCGGCGCCGGGGTCATCGGCCAGGCGATCTGCCGACGCCTACTGGCCAGTGACTACACCCCGGTGGCGGCGGATCTGAAACCCGCAGTCGATGCGCTGGACCTGGAGCAGGCCGGCCTGACGGGCGCGCTCGCGGTGGCGATGGATGTGTCGGATCTGGAGAGTGTGCGGGGTGCGGTGGGTTCGGTGGTTGGTGAGGGTGAGTTGTTGGCGGGGTTGGTCAACTGTGCTGGTGTGTTGCGGGATTCGTTTCTCGGTGAGCTTGATGAGGCGAAGGTGGAGTTGATGTTTCAGGTCAATATCGCCGGGATGGCCCGGGTCACCGACACTGTGGCACCCCGGCTCGCCGAGGGGGCGGCGATTGTCAATATCGGCAGTCTGACCGGGCATTTCGGCCGGTTCCGCGGTGCGTCGGTCTACGGTGCCACCAAGGCCGGGATCGCCGCCTACACCCGGTATCTGGCCGAGGAACTGGCCCCACGCGGGATCCGGGTCAACAACATCGCCCCCGGGGTCATCCGGGCCCCGATGAGCCCCTCGATGGCCCGGGTCTCCGGCGGCGAAGAACGCAGCGCCGGCTACGCGATGCTCAACCGGATCGGTGAACCCGAAGAAGTCGCCGAAGCCGTGGAATTCATGCTGTCGCCGCGGGCATCGTTCATCACCGCACAAACCCTGCTCGTCGACGGCGGCGTGGTGGCCTGGTGAACACCAAACTTCATACCCCCGCCGGCACCCCCACCACCATCGATGTGGAGGCCGCCAACACCGCCGCGTTCACCCGCCTCGATCAGGCCGACCCGTGGGTGATCGACGTGGCCCCGGCCGGTGAGGTCCTGCCCGGCTACCGCGACAACCTGGTACTGACCTCGGGAGCACCGATGGGCTGGGCGGACTACACCGGCGGACAACGCGACGCCCTGATCGGCGGGGCCCTGTTCGAAGGCCTGGCCACCAGCCGCGAGGACGCCATCACCAAATTCGCCACCGGACTCATCGAGATCGGGGCCTGTCACGACTACGGCGCGGTGGGCTCGCTGGCCGGCATCTACACCGCCTCCATGCCGGTGTTCGTGGTGGCCAACCGCACCCACGGCAACCTCGGATTCTGCAACTTCTACGAAGGCAAAGAACCCCGCCGACTCAACTACGGCTGCTACGACGACGGCGTCCGCGACCGCCTGCACCACGTCAACACCGTGCTGGCCCCGGTCATCGGTGAGGCCATCCGCCGCCAGGGCGGCATCGCCCTCAAACCCCTGATCGCACGCGCCCTGCGCATGGGCGATGAAGTGCACAGCCGCAACACGGCCGCCTCGATGCTGTTCAACCGGGCCATCCTGCCCGCCATCCTGGACATGACCGAGGAGAAGGTGGCCGGGGTGCGCGAGACCATGCTGCATCTGGCCGACAACGACTATTTTTTCCTGCGCCTGTCCATGGCCGCAGCCAAGGCCTCCGCCGACGCCATGACCGTGCCCGGCTCCACCCTGGTCTCGGCCATGGCGTTTTCCTGCCGCGGGTTCGCCATCAAACTCGCCGGCCTCGGCGACCAATGGTTCCACGGCCCACCCCCGATCCACGAGGGCAAACTGTTCGCCGGGCACACCGACGACGAAATCACCTGGATGGGCGGAGAATCCCCGATCACCGAAACCATCGGCCTGGGCGGCTTCGCCCAAGCCTGCGCCCTGTCACTGCAGGAATACCAGGGCGGCTCCCCCGAGGTGATGATCGCACGCAACCAAGAGATGTATGCCATCACCCACGCAGAAAACAACACCTACCGCATCCCACTGTTCTCCTTCGCCGGCACCCCCACCGCCATCGACGCCCGCAAAGTCCTGGACACCGGCATCCTGCCCGTCATGGACGTCGGCCTGGCCGGCCGCGACGGCGGCCAGATCGGCGCAGGCATCATCCGCGCACCCCGAGAATGCTTCCACCACGCCATCACCGAACACACCCACCAATACCGGCCCTCATGACCACCCGAACCACACCACTGACCTACACCGGCACCCACGCCCTCATCACCGGCGCCGCATCCGGCATCGGCGCCGCCACCGCGGCCGCCTTGATGTCCGCCGGGATCCGCACCATCCGGCTGGACATCCGCGAACCCGAGCCCGACGCGCGGTACGGGGCCGACCTGCAGGTGTGCTGCGCCGCCGACGTTCGCGATCCGGCCTTACCGGCCGTGCTGCGTGACCATGGCGTCGGCACCGAGGAGATCAGCTATCTGGTCAACTGCGCGGGCGTCATCGAGCACACCGGATTCAGCGACGTCAGCCGGGAGCAGTGGTTGCGATGCCTGGAGATCAACCTGGTCGGCGCCTACCACGTGCTCGACGCCCTGACACCGGCGTTGCGGAAGGCCGAGACCGCCGCCGTCGTGAACATCACCTCCATCGAGGCCAGCCGGGTCATCGCACTCACCAACCCCGACCCCACCCCGCAGTACGCAGCGTCCAAGGCCGGTCTGCAGATGCTCACCCAGAGCGCCGCGCGTGCCCTCGCGGTCCACGGGGTGCGGGTGAACAGCATCGCGCCGGGATTCGTCGCCACCCCGATGGCGGCCACACACGGTGACACCAGCAGCCTGCCACCGGCGCTTGCCGCGCGCGTACCCGCGCGGCGATTCGCCCAGCCAAGTGAAATCGCTTCTGCGGCAGCATTTCTACTCAGTGATCAGGCCGCCTACATCACCGGCGCCGAATTGCGCGTCGACGGGGGGTTCGCGCTGACATGACCGTCAACCCCAGTCCGGCCGTGGTGGCGTTCGAACCCTCCCTGGGACGCAACGCCCGCACCGGCGATTGGCTCCAGCTGGCGTGTGGAACATTCCGTACCGCCGCTGAGCGGGCGCGCAGTCACGAATGGGAGGCGGCCGCACAGCTGGTCGAGGTGTCGGTGCTGGAGGCCGATGAACTCCGGGAGATCTACGACCACTGGCCGGAGTCGACGCTGGAGTGGATCAGCGCACATGACGTCAGCCGGGCCGATCTGGACGCCGCGGTGCAGCGTCTCACCGATCTCGTCGGTACCCAGGCGATGGCAGGCATCGGCGCCGAATGGCCGGACTACACCGCCTCCGTCGGCCGCGCCGCGCGCGCCTGCCGGGATCAGAACCCCGCCGCTCCCGAGCTGATCGAGTCGGCACGGCTGGTGTGGCAGCACATCCACGACCGGGCAGTCGACCGGGTGGCCGGACTCATCGACGTGGCGGTCACCCTCGTCGGCGAGTCGGCGCTCGGTGAACTCTGGGATTTCCTGATGGGCGACTGGTACGAGATCCACGCCCGCCGTTACTCATTGGACAACCAACCGTGGACCGAATCGGCACATCAACTGATGATCGCCATCGTCGACGGGTTCCACGCGCACCTGACCGGAACCGGCCGTCAAGGCGACATCGAACTGATCCACGAACCCGGCCGCACCGGATTCCGTTTCGCACCGTGCGGGTCCGGCGGCAGGTCGTTGGACGCCCGTATCACCGGTGGGGCACCGCGCGCCGGTGCACCATTCGGATTCGCCGTCACCACCGAGCCTCACGACTGGGCGTGGAACACCGTCGGCATCTGCTCCTACTGCGTGCACTGCTGTCAGCTCAACGAGGTCATGCCGATCGATCGGCTGGGCTATCCGACCCGCGTGATCGACCCGCCCACCTGGACCGCGGAGGACCCCACCACAGCCTGCACGTGGTGGGTCTACGACGACCCCGCCGATGTGCCCGACCGCGTCTACCGCCGGGTCGGGCGCGACCCCGCCCGCCGCCCGCGCAAGAACCAGGAGAACTGAGCATGGCAGACACTGTGGCGATGACCCAGCTCGAAGTGGCCGATTACGACCTCGGTTTGCGCGGCAAGCTCGTCCGGTCCGAGAAGACCCACGGGGACACCAGCCTGGCATTCTGCACGATCGTCTACGGCCTGTCACTGACCGACGACGTCACCGACACCCCGTTCAGCAGCGCCGCAAACGGCTACCCCGACGCGCTGCTGATCCCCGACGAGAGCACTCGCATCCCGCTGCCCTGGCGCCCAGGAACCGACGCCGTCATCGCCGAACTCGTCGACGCAGACCGGCGACCGCTGGATCTGTCACCGCGCGCCGTGCTGCACACCCTGACCGACCGCTACGACGCCCTGGGGCTGGCCCCCGTATTGGGGTACGAGTATGAGATGTGGATCTTTGCCGCTGACGGTGCCGCGCCGGCCGGAGTGCTTTCCGGCCACGCCCCGCACGGCCGGACCGAGAACGCCTACAGCCTGACCCGATGTGCCGAGATCAACGGCCTGGCAACCGAGTTCGTCAACCGGATGGACCAGATCGGCATCGAGGTCGAGATGTTCCATGCCGAACTGGGACCCGGCTTCTTCGAGTTCACCCTGGCACCGGCACCGGCGGTGCAGGCCGCCGACAACGCGGTCCGGGCTCGGCAGTACCTGCGCGACCTGTGTGCCGAACGCGGTCTGCACGCAAGTTTCATGGCCAAACCCTTCGCCGCCAAGTCCGGGGCCGGCGGGCACGTGCACTCCAGCCTCAACCGGGACGGGGCCAACGTGTTCGCCGATCACACCGGTGCCCTCTCCGCCGACGGCAGCCACTACCTGGCCGGCCTGCTGGAGGCCATGGCCGACACCGTGCTGATGCTCAACCCGAACGTCAACTCCTACAAGCGCATCGACCCGGCGATGTTCACTCCCGGAACCGCCACCTGGGGTTACGACGACCGGGGCGCCGCGGCCCGCGTGATTCTCACCGACCGCCGATCGGCGCGCGTCGAACACCGCAGACCTGGAGCCGACGCCAATCCGTACATCGTCGCGGCGGCGCTGCTGGCAGGCGGCCTGCACGGGCTCCTCGAGAAGCTGCCACTGCCCGACGCCGATGCCGACGCGAGCGAGCTGCCCGGCGACCTGAGCACCGCGCTCGCCCAGTTCGAGAGCTCGATCTGGCTGGCCGACCTGCTCGGCAAGCCGTTCTGCACCTCCTTCGCGGCCACCCGCAGAGGCGAGCTGCAACGCTATGAGCAGTGGTTGCGAAACACCATCACCGACTGGGAACTGCATCGACACCTGGAGCACCAATGAGCACCACATCCACTCTGCTTGATCTCGACCGATTCGAGGAACTGGCCCGTGCGGGTGAGATCACCACGGTGATCTGCGCCGCCCCCGATCCGTACGGGCGGCTGGTCGGCAAGCGGCTGACCATCGGCGGGTTCCGCACGCTGGCGCTGCAGGGCAGCGGCGTCAATGCCAGCAGCTTCATCTTCGCCGTGGACCTCGAGATGAATCCTCTTGATCTACCGGTCTCCAACGCGGCCAACGGGTGGGTGGACATCCGCCTCGTGCCGGACCTGTCGACCATGCGCCGGGTCCCGTGGGAGCCGACCGCGGCCCTGGTCATCTGCGACGCCTACCACATGGACTCCGACGAACCGCTGGCCGTGGCGCCCCGCACCATCCTGCGGACCCAGCTCGACCGGGCCGCGCAGCGTGGACTGAGCTTCAAGTTCGCCTCGGAGCTGGAGTTCTATCTGGCCGCCACCCCGCCACGCGAAGCCTGGGAGCTGGGATACCAGAACCTCAAGATGCTGTCGGATTACCGCTCGGACTATCAGATGGTCCAATCCGCCCGCGACGACTGGTTCATCGAGCAGATCCGGAACCAGATGCCGGAGTTCGGAGTGCCCGTCGAATCCTCCAAGCCCGAATGGGGTTTGGGGCAGCAGGAGGTGACGTTGGACTACTGCGACACCTTGGAGATGGCCGACCGCCACGTGCTGTTCAAGTACGGCGTCAAGCAACTGGCCCACAACGCCGATCTCACGGTCACCTTCATGGCGAAACCGAAGATCGACGAGGTCGGGTCGTCCTGTCACCTGCATGTCAGCATGTGGTCGGCCGGCGCTGCCTCCGAACCCCTGTGCTGGTCACCCGAAACACAAGGGATGTCGGAGCAGTTCGGGTCGTTTGTCGCGGGACAGCTGCGCCACGCCACCGATATCAGCCTGCTGTTCGCGCCGACGATCAACTCCTACAAACGGTTCCAGCCCGACCAGTTCGCCGGAACGGCGATCGCCCTCGGCAACGACAATCGGTCCTGCGCGTTCCGCCTGGTGGGCACCGGCCCGTCGTTCCGGGTGGAGAACCGCATCCCCGGGGCCGATGTGAACCCCTACTACGCCTATGCCGCCACAATTGCCGCCGGACTCGATGGCATCGAGCACGAGTTGAGCGTGCCGGACGTCTTCGAAGGCAACGCCTGGACCGGAGACGACATCTCGATCGTGCCCACCTCGTTACATCGGTCACTGGACCTGTTCGCCGAATCCAAGATGGCTCGCACCGCATTCGGCGACGACGTATTCGAGCATCTACTTGCCTCCGCGCGCAGCGAACTGGAGGCCTTCGACTCCCACACCGTCACCGACTGGGAGTCCCGCCGTTACTACGAGCGCGTCTGAGCGCCAACCCGATCCACGAAGGAGAAGTCGTATGCCCATCGACCCCACAGCTCAGAAGATGCTGGATGACGCGAAGGCGTCGGGCCGCCCGAACGCACATCTGCTGCCGGTGCCCACCGCACGGCAGAACTTCGAGGACACCCTCGCCGCGCTGGCCAAACCGGCGATGCACCGGGTCGTCGACGTCACCATCGGAACCCGTGACGGCGCAGGCCTTCCCGGGCGGCTGTACCTGCCTGGCGACCGTGAGGATCTGCCGTTGACGGTGTACTACCACGGCGGCGGCTGGCTTCTTGGCAGCATCGATTCCCACGATGTCACCACCCGGTTGCTCGCCAACGCCTCCGGTGGCGCGGTGCTGTCGGTCGGCTACCGCCGCGGGCCCGAGGCACGCTTCCCCACTGCGGTCAACGATGCGCTCGACGCGCTCGACTGGGCACGAAATCCCGCCTCGGGGCTTGGTGTAGACGTCAGCCGTATCGCGGTGGCCGGCGACAGCGCCGGCGGAAATCTCGCCGCCGCGGTGGCGCTGCACCTGCGCGACTCCAACGACCGGGTGCTGTGCCATCAGCTGCTCGTTTACCCGGTCACCACCACCGATCTCAGTCGCGGGATGGATCCCGAGTATGACGGCGTGATGCTGGAACGTGATGAGCTGCAATGGCACCAGGACAACTATCTGCCGGGTCCCGAAGCCGCCACCGATCCTCGTGTCAACGTCCTCGACGCCGAACTCGCCGGGCTGCCCCAGACCACGGTGATCCTCGCCGAATGCGATCCGGTCCGCCCCCAGGGTGAGCTGTACGCCGAGGCGTTGCAGGCGGCCGGCGTCGAGGTGGCCATCCATCGGACACCGGGGATGGTGCACGGGTTCTTCGGGCTGGACGAGGTGTTCCCCACCGCCACCGCAGCAATGACATTCGCCGGTGCGCGCCTCGCTGCGGCACTGGCCCCGAGCGGGCAGCCGGTCCGATGACCCGCACCGCGTTGGTGACCGGCGCCGGCGGCGGCATCGGATCGGCCACGGTGCAGCGCCTGGTGAAAGACGGTGTGCACGTCATCGCCACCGATGTCGGCGCGCGGGCCGAAACCCTGCCGTCGGAGGCCGAGTACGTCGCGTTCGATCTGTGCGACGGTGACCCGGCCGACCTGTTCGGCCTGCTGGGCGGGCGGGGGCTCGACTACCTGGTCAACGCTGCCGGGGTGGCCCTGTTCGACCGCGACGGGTCGATGTTCGACACCGAGGAATCGGTCTGGGATCTCACCCTGGGGGTGAACCTGCACGGCCTTCGGAGGCTCATCACGGCCGCGGTGGATCACCTGCGCCGCGGCGACGGTAAGAGCATTGTCAATGTCGCCAGCACGGCGGGCATCCGGGGCATGGACTCCCCGCTGGACGCGTACCAGGTGAGCAAGGCGGCGGTGGTCTCGCTGACGCGGACCCTGGCCCTGCAACTGGCGCCGGAGGGCATCCGGGCCAACACCGTGTGCCCCGGTGCGATCCTCACCCCGATGATCGACCACCTCTATGTCGACAATCCGGCGCGGCGGGCAGACATGGAGAATCGGACACCGCTGCGCCGCCTGGGCATGCCGGATGAAATCGCCAATGCCATAGCGTTTTTACTCTCCGATGACGCATCCTTCGTCACCGCCACCGACTTGGTGGTGGATGGCGGCTGGACCGCACAGATCAAGTAGCGCTCCCCCAGCTTCGGCTCACCGGGGGTGTTGACAACCTCATTTTTGGTCTAAATAATTGACCTATAGTTCTTTAGATGGGAGACAGGATGAGCGGGCCATCGAAGCCGCGAATCGCCATCATCGGTTCCGGATTCAGCGGTATTGCCGCAGCAATCGCGTTGCGCAGGAGGGGCATCGAGGACTTCGTCATCTTCGAGCAGGCGCCGGCGCTCGGCGGCACCTGGTGGCACAACCGCTACCCGGGTGCCGAGGTCGATCTGGAATCCCACATCTACTCGTTCTCCTATGAGCGGTACGACTGGACCCGCACGCACGCCGGGTGGCAGGAACTCCAGAACTACCTGAACCACGTCGCGGCAAAGTGGGATCTGCCCCGCCGGATCAGGTTCAACGAAAAGGTCGACGATGTCACCTGGTCGGACACCGACCACACCTACACCGTCAGCACCGAATCCGGCGTCGACTACGACCCGTTCACCGCGGTGATCAGTGCCGTGGGCTTTCTGAACGTCCCGCTGATACCGCCGTTCGCCCGGGAGCAGACCGACTTTGCCGGCGCCATCTGCCACACCTCGCGGTGGATCGACGGACTGGACCTGACCGGCAAGTCAATCGGCGTTGTGGGCACCGGCTCGTCTGCGGTGCAGATCGTCACCGAAGCCGAACGGGTCGGCAAGGACGTCAAGGTCTTCCAGATCGAGCCGAACTGGATACTGCCGAAGAAAAGCCACGATTTCACTCCGGTCCAACGTCGGCTCAACCGGTTCGCACCGGTGTACGCCTGGCGTCGCCTCAAGCTGTACGTGAATTACGATCTGCGCCAGTACCGCTCCAGCCATGCCAAGGTCACCGGCTGGACGAACCGCAGAAAACGCGCAGCCGCCGTCGAATACCTCAACCGTGAACTCGGCGACCGTCCTGATCTGCTCGAGCTGGCAACCCCGTCATTCCCGTTCGAAGGCCGCCGCACGGTCGTCAGCGACACCTACTACGCCTCGCTGTGCAGCCCGAAGGTGACCCTGGTGCCGCACGCGGTGAAGGGACTGTCCCGCACCGGGGCGCTCGACGCCAACGGTGACGAGCACGAACTCGACGTCATCGTGCTGGCAACGGGTTTCGACGCCGCCAACTATCTCGGTAACTACCGTGTGCACGGTCGCGGTGGCGCAGAACTGCACGAGCAGTGGCAGGGCGAGCCCGAGGCCTTCCTCGGCATGATGGTCCCGAAGTTCCCCAACTTCTTCATCATGTACGGTCCCAACACCAACGCGAGTCCCTTGGTGTCCTTCTACGAAGCGCAGGCGAGCTTCGCCGCCGGGCTCATCGCGCGGGCCGCCGACACCGGTGCCCGCACCATCGAGGTCCGACGCTCGGCCTTCGCCATCTACAACGAATGGGTGCAGACTCAGCTGTCGAGAACAGTGTGGGCACAAGTCAACAGCTACTTCCAGGCCGGCAGCGGGCGGATCGTATCGCAGTGGCCGTTCGGCGCGACACCGTACATTCTGGCCACCAAGCTGCTCCGCCGGATCGCGGTGCGGCTGAGCTAGGGTCGCCAGCCCGTCGCGTCCGCCCATTCCCAGGCCAGGCGGTAGGCGCCTGCAGTGTCGGCGCCCGGGTTGGCCCGCAGCCAGTCGGTGAACAACAGCGCGTACTGCTGATTCGGCCAACCGGCCACCCGCAGATGAACATTGGTGGGCCGGCCCGGATCCGCCGATGCGTGCAATCGGCTGCGCCACAGCGCCGCATCGTCGGAATGGTCGAACTGTCCGACCGTGCTACGGGCATCCGGCTCGACCGCATCGATGCCGTCGGCAAGCGGCAGGTAGCCGACGGACTGTAACGCGTCGGCGAGTTCGTCGGCAACATCGAGGGATTCGACCGTGACCTGGACATCGATGACGTCGGGTGCATCGGTGCCGGGCACGGCGGTGAGCCCGACATGGTCGACCCGCACGACGCGATGACCGCAGGCGGTCTGCAACCGCGCCACGATCCGGTGCGCCTCGTCGGCCCAACCGGCGTCATACGCCACCGGTTGCAGCGGTGCGGCCACCGCCTCGCCGCTCTGGAGATTGCGCGCGAACGGCAGGATGCGGTTGAACCACAACTGCTGAGCCCGCTCCACGAGGTCGGCCTGACTGCCCGAGTTGTCCAACCACACGTCGGCCACCGCGCGGCGCTGCTCATCGGTGGCTTGGGCGGAGATCCTGGCCCGCGCGTCGGACTCGGTGAAACCGCGGTGTTCGATCAGCCGCGCCACCCGCAGGTTCTCAGCGGCATGGACGATCACCACCAACGGAAACAGCGGCGCCATCTGGGATTCCACGAGCAACGGGATGTCCTCGACGATCACCGCATCCGGCGCGGCCGCCTCGATCAGCTCCGCACGACGCTGCCCGACCAGCGGATGCACGATCCCGTTCAGCGTGGCCCGTTTCTCCTCGTCACTGAACGCGACGGCCGCCAGCGCGGGCCGGTTCAGAGCGCCGTCCGGCAGCAGGATCTCGGGGCCGAAGGCCTCCACCAGACCCGCCAGCCCGTCGGTGCCGGGTTCGACCACCTCACGGGCGATGACGTCACCGTCAACGATGATGCCGCCGCATTCCGCGAACGTCGCCGACACCGTTGATTTACCGGCGCCGATACCGCCGGTCAGTCCGATACGCAACACCCGCCCAGTCTCTCAGGAGCCGCAGACACGAGGAGCAGGGCCCGTCCTGAAACGCCGAATGCCCCGGCTCTGTGTGCCGGGGCATTCGGAGTGCGATCTGTTGTCAGGCGTTGCCGGCGAGCTTCTCCCGCAAGGCCGCGAGCTGCGCATCGCTGGCCAGCGTGCCACCCGAGGAGGACTCCTCGGAGCGCGACGATGACGACGACGAGCCGTTGGACACCGGAGCGTTGGCCGCCTCGGCCTCGGCTGCGGCGAACTTCTCGATCTGCGCGGTGTGCATCTTGTGGCGGCGCTCGGCCTCGGCGTACCGGGCCTCCCACTCGTCACGCTGCTTCTCGAAGCCCTCGAGCCATTCGTTGGTCTCGGCGTCGAAGCCCTCGGGGAAGATGTAGTTGCCCGCTTCGTCGTAGCTGTCGGCCATGCCGTACTTCGACGGGTCGAACTCCTCGGTGTAGTCCTCGTTGGCCTGCTTGAGGCTCAGCGAGATTCGGCGACGCTCCAGATCGATGTCGATGACCTTGACCATCGCGTCGTCGCCGACCTGGACCACCTGATCGGGGACCTCGACATGGCGCTCCGACAGCTCGGAGATGTGCACCAGACCTTCGATGCCCTCCTCGACGCGGACGAACGCACCGAACGGCACCAGCTTGGTGACCTTGCCCGGCACGATCTGACCGATCGCGTGGGTACGGGCGAAGTGACGCCACGGGTCTTCCTGGGTGGCCTTGAGCGACAACGACACCCGCTCGCGGTCCATGTCGACGTCCAGCACCTCGACGGTGACCTCGTCGCCCACCTGGACCACCTCGGACGGGTGATCGATGTGCTTCCACGACAGCTCGGAGACGTGCACCAGGCCGTCCACGCCGCCGAGATCGACGAACGCGCCGAAGTTGACGATCGAGGACACGACACCCTTGCGGATGGCGCCCTTCTGAAGCTGGTTGAGGAACTCGCTGCGCACCTCGGACTGGGTCTGCTCCAGCCAGGCGCGGCGGCTCAGCACCACGTTGTTGCGGTTCTTGTCGAGCTCGATGATCTTGGCCTCGATCTCCTTGCCGATGTACGGCTGCAGATCGCGGACACGACGCATCTCGACCAGAGACGCGGGCAGGAAGCCGCGCAGGCCGATGTCGAGGATCAGGCCGCCCTTGACGACCTCGATGACGGTGCCCTTGACGGCCTCGTCCTTCTCTTTGAGCTCCTCGATCGTGCCCCAGGCGCGCTCGTACTGCGCACGCTTCTTGGACAGGATCAGGCGACCTTCCTTGTCCTCCTTGGTGAGGACAAGGGCCTCGACCTCATCGCCGACGGAAACGACCTCGTTGGGGTCGACATCGTGCTTGATGGAGAGTTCGCGGGAGGGGATGACGCCTTCGGTCTTGTAACCGATATCGAGCAGGACTTCGTCACGGTCAACCTTGACGATCGTCCCTTCGACGATGTCGCCATCGTTGAAGTATTTGATGGTTTTGTCGATGGCGGCGAGAAAGTCCTCAGCCGAGCCGATGTCGTTGACGGCTACTTGCGGCGAGGTGACGGAGGGACTTGGCATGTGGTGGGTTGCTCCGGACAGGTTTGCTCGTAGGGACAGGAAAACTTGGGTTGTGTCGTTGCCTGCAGCAGTAGAATCCAAAAACCACAGACAGGTACGTGTAGAGGTTACTCGACTGACCACACGCTGGACAAACCCGGTACTCACGCATTCACCTATTTGCGGAATCGCAGCCCAATGCCTTAACCCCTGGTCGCTATCGTGAGACGGTCCCACAGGGAGGTGGCGGTGGTAAGCATCAGAGACGTGGCCGCAGCGGCCGGGGTGTCTCCGACGACCGTCTCTCATGCGTTGAACAACCGGGGACGTATTGCCGAGGAAACCCGTGTCAGGGTTCTGACGGCCGCGCGCGAACTGGGCTACCAGGCAAACGTTCATGCACAACAGCTCGTGACCCGACGAAGCCGGATCATCGCCATCCAGATGCCGGCCCTCGAAGTTTCCCAAGGACCCGCGTTACCCCACTCGGCATATTTCCTGGATCTGATCAATGGCGCCGCCGCTGCGGCAGACAGCGCCAGATACGCACTGGTGGTCACGCCGTCGGGCGGCAAAGCCGACATCTTCGGCAGTTTTGCCATTGATGGAGCCATAATCGTTGACCCACAGGGCAATGAACCCATCTTCAGCGCGGGCGCACCCATCGTCACGGTGGGCGTCGCCCTATGCGAGACACATGACGTCCTGGCGGTCGACAACGATCACGCGACAGCAGCCCGAATCGTCCTCGACCACTTTGCCGAGAATGGTTATTCGCGCCCGGCGATGGTTGCCGATGACACCCGCCGCTCGTACGTGGACGACGTGTTGTCCGGCTACCGCAGCTGGGTGCGCGAGCGAAGCGCTCAGGAGATGATCGTCATGGCTTCACCGGACCAGAATGCCATGGACCATGTCATCAGGAGATTGCGCGACGGACGCGCCGATGCGGTGTATGCCAGCTCGGATGACCTGGCGCTTGCCATGCTCGACGCAGCATTACGGGCCGGCATACGCGTGCCGCACGACCTGGCCATCGCGGCCGCGGTGGACAGCAGTTCACTCACCTTGACCTCGCCGCAGATTTCCGCGACAAACCTTTTCCCATTCAGTACCGGCGGGACGGCAGCGCATCTGCTGATCGAACGACTTGAGAACGTATCTCTGGCAGCCGATACGCGCCTCATTCCCACACAATTCATCCCTCGGGCCTCCAGCGCCACCTCGGTGTGACCAACCCGCTCTCGCTCGCCGAAGCAGGCGTGGCGGCATGGCGTGATGCCCTTGACACCCCAGCCGAGTTGTGATTAGTCTCACTCCGCAACGGACGCCAAAACCATTTGGCTGCCCACGTATGCCACCGCAAGTCAGCGTAATCCTTGGTTATCGAAAAGCTGCCAACCAGCAATTTTGGATGCCAAAACGTTTTGTCAGGAGCTTGAATATGACCCGTCTGCGCGAACGAGCCAACCTAGCGGCGATCGAGGGCCTCCTCGTTTCAGACCCGGTGCTGACAGGGATCGAGAGCGCTGAGCAAGCGATGGGCCTACCACGATCTACGGTGCTCACGTCCGGCCCGACAATGCCGTTCCGTTCCTATACCGGAGGTCAGCGGGCAGCGATCATCGGCGGTGCGCTGTATGAGGGATTGGCATCCGACGAGATTGCGGCTGCCGCCGCATTCGACCGCGGGGATATCGCCGTTCGTGGTTGCCAGGAGTTCGGCTGTGTCGGCTCGCTCGCCGGCGTGACCACGGCATCCATGCCGGTCCTGGTGGTGGCAGACAGCCGTACCGGCGAACAGGCTTACTGCACCCTCTATGAAGGCGACAGCGTCGACCGACTGAACTACGGCACCTACACCGAGGCCACCAGGAACAACCTGGAGGATTTACGCCTCCGCATCGCTCCCGCACTGAACTCGCTGATCGATGCACAGACAGAGCCGCTACGGCTGAAACCGATCATGTCCAGGTCATTGACGATGGGCGACGAACTCCACAGCCGAAATGCCGCCGCAACCCTGCTGTTCCTCAGGCGACTTCTGACGGGCGCCAAACAAGTTGGTCCCGAACTGGTTACCGCACTGGAGTCTTTGTGCGACGACTACTTCTTCCTCCGGCTGTCCATGGCGGCCAGCAAAGTGATGTCGAATGCGATGCGCGGCTACGACGACTCCAGTGTGGTCACCGCCATGGCGTTCTCCTGCGCCGAATTCGGCATCCAGACATCCGGTACCGGCGACGCATGGTTCACCGGGCCTCTGCCCACCTTCGACGACTACCGGTTAGAGCCGGGATACGACGCCGACGACATCGAGTTCATGGGCGGCGAAAGCATCATCACCGAGGTGGTCGGACTCGGTGGCCTCGCGCAGGCCGCGGGCTTACCGCTGCATCGCTCGAGCGGCCGGGACGTCTCTCTGATGATCGCGCGTACCACCGCGATGTACGAGGTCACGGTGACCGAGAGCCCCGATTTCCTGATCCCGGTCTTGAACTACCGGGGCACACCACTGGGTCTGGACGTCGAAAAGATCGTTGAACGACCCGATCACACACCGTTTCTCGACATCGGCATTGCCGGTCGATCAGGACGACAGATCGGAGGTGGAGTCGCCCGAGCACCCCTGGCACCCTTCAGAAAAGCATGCGACGCGTTGAACTCGACGTAAATCGAGTCTTGCATCGGACTGTGCCTGGATCCGGTTTCGGCAGTCCAGCCATCCTTCGGTACGGCCTACGGTGACGCCGCGTTGCCGCGCGATCACCAAGAGTCGACACACCTTTCGGAATTTCGGTTCAATCCAAGGATTTACAGTATGAAGAATTTGGCAGAGCAGAACGAAGTCGATCGGCCCCCAACCAGAGTCGACGCCGTCGGAAAAGTGGAGAGCTACGGGATCGAGTACATCCCGGACGCCGACAGACATTCCCGCCCCCGGAATCTGTTGTGGATTCTGTTCGGCGGGAGTATGACGTTCGGGATCATCGTGATCGGGTGGGTCCCGGTATCGCTGGGTCTCGGCTGGTGGGCGTCCGCGAGTGCCATCGTCGTAGGCTCGGCAATCGGCGCGACATTGATGGCCCCGATGTCGTTGCTGGGCTTGAGAAGCGGCAGCAACAACCCGGTCGCCAGTGGCGCGCACTTCGGCGCGCTCGGACGGATGATCGGCTCGGCCCTCGGCATAACCGCGGACATCGTTTTTGCCGCACTGTGCATCTGGGCGGCCGGCGAAGTTCTGGCGCGCAGCGTAGTTCGGATCTTCGGCATCGAGAGCCAGACGACGACCGTTGCACTGCTGATCCTTGCCTACACGGTCGTAGCCGTGGTCATGACGGTGATCGCGGTGCTGGGTCACGCCAACATGGTGACGTTCACGAAGTGGATGGTGCCCACTGCGGGCAGCATCATGATCCTGTACGTGTTCGTTGCTGCTCCGAACTTCGATCCCGGATATGCCGGCGGAGATTACGTGTTGGGAAGCTTCTGGCCGACGTGGATCCTGGGAATGCTCGCCTGTGCGGGCACGATCAACTCGTACGGACCCTATGTCGGTGACTGGACACGTCACATATCCACCAAGAAGTTCGCTCCTCGCCACTCCGTTGCGGCGGCGTGGTTCGGCGGGTTCTTCGGCATGGGCGGCGCCTTCATGTTCGGCGCGTACACCGCGGTGACATTCAAAGACCCGATCAATGCATATGCCACTGAATTCGCCAACAATGTGCCGTACTGGTTCTTGTTCTTCGCACTGTATCTGGCATTTATCCCGGGCACCGCCCAAGCGGTCATCAACATCTACAATATGGGCCTCGATTTCTCGTCGATCGTGCCAGGATTGAGCCGGGTCAAGGCCACCATATATCTGTCGATCGTGTCGACTCTGCTCGTATTCGTCGGGGCGTTCTACCAACAGCTGTCAGCAATTGTGAGTTCTTATCTGGCAATCCTTATTGTGCTCGGTGCGCCGTGGAGCATCATCAACCTCATCGGCTATTTCAACAACCGGGGATTCTATGATCCCGATTCCCTCCAGGTGTACAACCGTGGACAGATGGGCGGTCTGTATTGGTCGTCGATCGGTCTCAATCACCGTGCGGTGATCGCCTGGATTGCAGCCGTTGTCATCGGAATGCTGTTCGTCAACACGGGGTGGTATGCCGGCCCGGGAACGGCACTGTTCAATGGTGCCGACCTCGGCTTCATCGTGTCCACGATCGTCGGCGCCACCGTCTACCTGGCGTTCCTCAAATGGAATCCGGAACCGGCGTACACCTTCGGCCCTGCGGGTGCACGCATTGCCAGCGCCCCGCCGTCACGATATGGCGAATTCATGCCCATCCAGGAGATGGACATGACCAAAGTCCGATGGCGAGTCGGATGATTTTCCCTTCGGGGAATCACAAAATTTCAGAGGTGGTGATCGCCACGCCCTATCCCTACAGCTGAGAAATCGACCAACCTACACAGAAGGAAGCAGCCACAACAAATGGATACGCTCCGCGCACTCAACCCCGCGCACTCCGAAAACGCAAAGCAGTTGGCCGATGCCGGCGTACGTTACGTCACGGCGTCGTGGGTGGATATCTTCGGCCGGGCCAGGGGGAAAAGTCATCCCGTCGATCGCCTCCCGGAGTTGATGGCGGGATTCGCCCGCTACACGCCCCGGGGAATCAACGGCATTGGACAAATGGATCCGGTGGAGGAAGAGGTCACCGCGCTCCCTGACCTCGACACGCTTACGGTCCTGCCGTGGGACAAGCGCTTCGCCTGGATGGCTTCGGATATGTGGTCCGACAAGGGCGAACCGTTCTCCCTGTGCCCAAGATCAATCCTGAAAAGGCAGATCGAGCGGGCAACAGAGCAGGGTTATCGCTGCACGCTGGGGATCGAACCAGAGTTCTATCTCTATCGTCCCGAAGACCTGACCTCGGACGGGTTCGGCGACCTGACCGCCACTGGGGGCATCGACCCCAGCCCCGCGTACGACGTCGAGACGATGTACGACGTGTCGGAGTTTCTCGACGAAGTCGTCGTGACGATGAAGGACATCGGCCTCGAGGCTTTCGCCATGGGAGCAGAAGGCGGTGTCGGGCAGTTCGAGATCGACTTCTACTACAAGGATCTGCTGGAGATGGCTGACCGGGTCACGCTGTTCCGACTCATGGTCCATCAGGTGGCCAAGCGGCACGGACTGGCTGTCAGCTTCATGCCAAAACCTTTTGCCAACCTGTGGGGTTCTGGTGCGCACTTCAACCTGGGGCTGTACGCCCTGGACGGAAGTGACGACAGCGTGCTTCGACTCGGTGGTTCCAATGTTCAGGGTGAGGACGAGTGGTCCAAAGAATCCTTGTACTTCGTCGGCGGGCTACTCAAGCACGCACGCGCACTCACCGCCATCACCAACCCGCTCGTGAACTCCTACAAGCGGTTGACGCCGAGGCTGGTTGACGGATCGGTGTCGTGGGCGCCGATCAAGATCGCCTACGGGCCCAACAACCGCTCGTGCATGATCCGCATGCCGGAGAACCGCCCGGCAATCGAGGTGCGCAACCCGGACGCATCGGCCAACGTTTACCTGTCCGGCGCGTTTCTGCTGGCGGCCGGCCTCGACGGAATTGCCAACGAGATCGATCCCGGCCCTGCGATGACCGGCCTCGCGTCCGAACGCGAGGAGATCTCCCGGTTGCCGCGGACGCTTCTCGAGGCGATCGAGGCCTTCGAAGACGACGAACTGAGCCACGAGGTATTCGGTGCAGATTTCATCAAGGACTACACCGAAACGAAGCGCGAAGAGTGGGAGCAAGATCATCTACCGGTGAATGACGATGAGCGCGCACGGCATCTGGTGTACTTCTAGATCGCACTCTGAATAATGCGGCGGGTATCCGCCGGCAGCACATAAAAGGTGATTCTGGCCGGGCTTGGCGACGCGACACAAATGGCTGGTGGGTCGCCAAGCCTGGCCGGTGTGCACCACGGAAGATTTCAGCACGAAATGGTGGAACTCGACAGTGATTGCAACGGAATCGCTAGATGCGCTGATAGACCAGGTGAGACCATTCCTCAGCCGGGGCGAGGTATCGAATTATCTGCCTGAATTGAGCCAGGCCCGTAGCGACGAACTGGCTGTCGCTGTTGACCTCGGCGCGAACGGCGTGATAACTGCCGGCGACAATGGTGCCACTTTCACCATGCAAAGCGTGGTGAAAGTTTTCACCCTCTTGTTGGCACTGAATTATCGCGGCAAAGAATACGTGTTCGAACGCGTAGGCCGAGATCAGGCGGTGGGTTCCTACAATTCCCTCGAAACATTCATCAGAGACTCGGGTGTGCCGGTCAACCCTTTCGTCAACGCCGGTGCGTTGGTCATTGTCGATATGCTACCCGGACACGACCCTGACAGCCGGGCAGCCCATGTCCTCGAATTCATCCGAGCGCTGACCGGAAATGCCGAGATCAGCATGAATATCGATACTGCGCGATCGGAATTGCTGCTCGCCGACCAGAATCGGGCACTCGGCTACTGTCTGCGCAGCCGCGGCCTGATCTCGACAGGGGTCGAAGAACTGCTGTGGGCGTATTGCCAGATGTGTGCAATCGAAGTCGACGTCGTGGACCTGGCGCACGCGAGCCGCGTCCTCGCCGGCGGTTCGGACGTTCACGTCATGGGACAGGTGCTGCGCGCATCACAACTCCGACTGGTGCGCCGTCTGATGTTGTACACCGGCATGTATGAAGCGTCCGGCCACTATGCCTGCGATGTGGGCATCCCGGCTAAATGTGGGATCTCCGGCGCGATGATCGGTGTGGTGCGCCACCATCAGGGAATCGGGATCTACGGCCCAGCCCTGGACAAGTCCGCCAACAGCATTGGTGGCCTGCGGCTGATGCAGTTGATATCTGCGACGCTCGACATCGACTGACGCTCGGCCCCGAGCATGGTGGTCCCGCTAACCTTCGATGGTGGCGTACCCCTCAACAGCGCTGCCGAGACCGGTGCGCAAGGTCGGCGCTCCCCTCGGCGCGATCATCACCTTGGGCATTCTCACAGGTCTGCTGGTCCTGCTGTTCACCGCGCTCAACCCGGTCGGCGCCATCGTCGGCTTCGTGCTGTCGAGCATCGCGATGACGGGCGTGGTGGGCGCCTACCTGTGGCTGGACCGTTGGGAGCCCGAGCCACCCCGGCTGCTGCTGCTTGCCTTCGGCTGGGGTGCGTCGATCGCGGTGCTGCTGTCCATCCTGGTGAGCCTGCTGGGCGACGCGGTCTTCGTGCCCAGCACCGGGCTGCCCGCCGGCTTCGATTCGACCGCGATCCGGGCGCCGCTGATCGAGGAGGCCGCCAAAGGGCTGTTTCTGCTGATCATGATGACGGGCCGACGCCGCAACGAACTCAACTCGTTGACCGACTGCCTGGTGTACGCCGGAATGGTCGGCGTCGGCTTCGCCTGGTTGGAAGACATCATGTACATCGCCAGTGCGGAATCGCTCGCAGGCTCGTTGGTGACCGCAGCCATGCGCCTGATCATGGCGCCGTTCGCCCATCCGCTGTTCACCACGATGACCGCGATCGGCGTCTATTTCGCCTTGCAGAAACGCGGCCCAGCCGCCAAAGCGTTCTGCATTCTGCTCGGCTACGCCGCGGCGGTGCTGATGCACGGACTGTGGAACGGCTCGTCGCTGCTCGGCCTGCACGCCTACTTCACCGTCTACGCGGTGTGGATGGTGCCGATCTTCGCCCTGATGATCGGCGTCGCCGTCGCCAGCCGGCGTCGGGAACAGCACATCGTGGCCACCAAACTGCCCGGCATGATCGCCGCCGGCCTGATCACCCCGAACGAGGCGACCTGGCTGGGATCGCTGAAAACCCGTCGCGCGGCGATCGCGGAGGCGGCCCGCACCGGCGGCCGCCCCGCAGGCAAAGCCGTTGCGGGCTTCGCCGCCGCCGTCGTCGAATTGGCCTTCGTCCGGGACCGCATCGACCGCGGCTTCGGTGACGAGCGCGTGTATGCCCTGCTCAACGAGGAAGTGCAATCCCTGTACGCAGCCCGCGCGGCCGCTCCCCTGATGCGCCGCTAGTGCGCGGCGGCATCCCAGCTGCGGCCGTACCCCACCGACACCTCAAGCGGCACGTCGAGGGGGTAGGCGTTGCCCATGTGCTCGCGCACCAGGGTCTCCAGCGCGTCGCGCTCCCCCTCGGCCACTTCGAACAGCAACTCGTCGTGCACCTGCAACAGCATCCGTGAGCGCAGACCGGCGTCCTTGATCGCCTGATCGACGTTGATCATCGCGACCTTGATGATGTCAGCGGCGCTGCCCTGGATGGGCGCGTTGAGCGCGGCCCGTTCGGCGGCCTCGCGCACGTTGCGGTTACTGCTGTCCAACTCGGGCAGGTACCGACGCCTGCCCAGCACGGTCGAGGTGTAGCCGTCCTTGCGTGCCTGGTCGACGACGTCGCGCAGATAGTCGCGCACCCCGCCGAACCGGTCGAAGTACTGCTCCATCTGGACCTTGGCTTCTTCGGTAGAGATCTTCAGCTGCGAGGCCAGACCGTAGGCACTGAGCCCGTAGGCCAACCCGTAGGACATCGCCTTCACCCGACGGCGCAGTTCGGGGGTCACCTCGTCGATGGGGACGCTGAACGCGCGGGATGCCACGAAGGAGTGCAGATCCTCCCCCGTGTTGAACGCTTCGATCAGACCCTCGTCGCGGGAGAGATGCGCCATGATCCGCATCTCGATCTGGCTGTAATCCGCCGTCATCAGCTCGGCGAACGGACCGTCCGGGCCCGCCCCGACCACGAAGGCGTCGCGGATCCGGCGGCCCGCTTCGGTGCGGATGGGGATGTTCTGCAGGTTCGGCTCGGTCGACGACAACCGCCCGGTCGCGGCGATCGTCTGATTGAACGTGGTGTGAATCCGGCCGTCGGAGGCCACCGCGTTGAGCAGCCCGTCCACGGTGACCTTGAGCCGGGTCGCGTCCCGGTGGGCCAGCATGTGTTGCAGGAACGGATGCCCGGTCTTGTCCAGCAGTGTTTGGAGCGCATCGGCATCGGTGGTGTAGCCGGTCTTGGTGCGCTTGGTCTTGGGCATCTCCAACTCGTCGAACAGCACCACCTGCAGCTGCTTGGGAGATCCCAGATTGATCTGCTTACCGATCACCGCGTAGGCCGCCTCGGCGGCGTCGCGGATCTGATCGGCGAACTCACTCTGCAGCTCCTGCAGCCGGTCCAGGTCGACGGCGATGCCGGTGGTCTCCAACTCGGCCAGCACCCGCTGAACCGGCAATTCCATCCGGCCCAGCAGCGATGAGGAGTCGATACGGGCCAGCTCCTCGTCCAGCGCGTCGGCGAGATCGAGTACCGCACCGGCCCGCAGGATGACCGTCTGCACGGCCTGCTCGTCGACGCCGTCCGAGTCATCCAGCAACGAGAGTTGTTGCTGTTCAGGTGCTTCCGCCCGAAGTTCGCGACGCAGATACCGCACCGACAGATCATCGAGAGCGAAGCTGCGCTGGCCTGGCCGCACCAGGTAGGCGGCCAGCGCGGTGTCGGAGGTGACCCCGGCAAGTTTCCAGCCCCGGCCCTCCAGATCGTGCATGGCGAGCTTGGCCTCGTGCAGCGCCTTGGGCGGGCCGGGATCGGCCAGCCACGACGCCAGCGCGGCCTCGTCATCGGGATGCAGGGTGGCGGTGTCGATATAGCGACCGTCGCCGTCGGCGGCCACGATCGCCAGGGCGGTCGCATCGGAGTCGAAAGCCAGGTGCGTACCCACCACCGCCAGACCGAAGCGGTTGCCCAAGCTGTGCTCGGACAACCAGGCCGCCAACTCACCCTGCTCCAGCATCCCGCCGCGTACGTCAAAGCCCTGATCCACCTCGGGATCGGCCGAGGCCAGCGTGTCGAACAGCCGGTCCCGCAGCACCCGGAACTCCAGGTCGTCGAACAGCCGGTGGATCTGGTCCCGGTCCCAGGGCAGCATCCGCAGGGTGTCCGGGGTCTGGGCCAGCGGCACCGTCTTGACCAGCTCGGTGAGCTCACGGTTGAGGACCACGCTGGACAGGTTCGCCCGCAGCGAGTCACCCACCTTGCCCTTGACCGCGTCGACATTGTCGACCAGGCCCTGCAACGACCCGTGCTCGACGATCCACTTGGTCGCGGTCTTCTCCCCCACCCCGGGAATGCCCGGCAGGTTGTCACTCGGATCACCGCGCAGCGCGGCGAAGTCGGGGTACTGGGCGGGCGTCAGCCCGTACTTGGCGGCCACAGCCTCCGGGGTGAACCTGGTCAGCTCACTCACCCCCTTGACCGGGTACAGGACGGTGACGTCGTCGCTCACCAGCTGCAGTGCGTCCCGGTCGCCGGTGACCGCCAGCACCCGGTAGCCGGCCTGCTCGGCCTGGGTGGCCAGAGTGGCGATGATGTCGTCGGCCTCGAAGCCCGGCTCGGCGAGCACGGTGATACCCAACGCCCCGAGCACTTCCTTGGTGATGTCGATCTGGCCGCGGAACTCGTCCGGCGTGGCCGACCGCCCCTCCTTGTACTCGGGGTACTTCTCCTTGCGGAAGGTCTGCCGGGACACGTCGAACGCCGCGGCGATATGGCTGGGCTGCTCATCGCGAAGCAGGTTGATCAGCATCGCGGTGAATCCGTACACCGCATTGGTGGTGAGACCACCCTGGGTCTTGAAGTTCTCCGCGGGCAGCGCATAGAACGCCCGGAACGCCAGCGAATTGCCGTCCAGCAGCATCAATGTGGGCTTGTCGGTCGACAGCGTTCCGGATTTGGTGTCAGTCGCAGCGGGCGTCACGGCTCCTAACTCTAGGCATCCGCTCCGACAGCCAGTAACCGCCGCGCCATCTTCACCAGCACCCGCGCCGCCGGACTCATCGGACCGCGCGACCGCCACGCCAGTACCAACCGGGCCCGCATCGGCGGGTCGATGGTCAGAGCCCGGAGGCTCTCGCGGCCGCGGGCGACGGAACTTGGCAGGATCGCGATGCCCAGGCCGCGCTCGGCCAAATCAGCCAGCGCCACCGGGGTGCTGGCCTCAAAGGCGACCCGCGGGGTGAACCCGGCACGTGCGCACGCCACGTCGAACTGCTGTCGGATGCCCGCCCCGGGCGGGAGCGCGATGATCGGCCGGTCGCGCAGTTGCGCCAATCCGACCGCAGACCGGGTGGCGAGTTCATCGCTGTGACACACCGCGGCCTCGATCGCCTGATCGGTGACGACGACGGTGCCTATGCCCTCGCGGTGCTCACCGGGTCCCATCGACACCAGTGCGAGATCGAGCCGCCCGGTCTGTAACTGTTCGAGCAGGACATCGGAGTTGTCGGCGCCCAGAGTGATCTCCACCGCCGGGTGGGTGGTGTGGAACTCCTGCAGCAGACCCGGGATGTCGACGCTGTGCGCCGTCACCGTGCCGATCGCCACACTGCCGCGCACCAGGTTGGCGAGTTCGTCCACGGCGGTGCGGGCGTCGGCGATGGCCGTCAGCGCGGCCCGCGCGTACGGCAGCACCGCCTCACCGGCCGCGGTCAACCGAACCGCCCGCCGGGAACGGTCGAGCAGCGGCTGGCCGAGCTCCCGCTCGAGGCGCTGAATCTGTGCGCTGACCGCGGGCTGCGCGACGTGGACGCGCTGTGCGGCACGGGTGAAATTCGCCTCGTCGGCCACCGCGACGAAGTACTCCAACTGCCGCAACTCCATAAGCAATCACTATAGTTTCTCGTCCGAATATGTATTGGACTTATCATTTGTGCGCGCCGAACCTGGAGTCATGACACACGTACTGATTGCGGGCGGCGGGATCGGCGGACTGGCGGCCGCGCTCACGCTGCATGACCGCGGCATCGAATCGACGGTGATCGAGCGTGCCGATCAGCTCCGCGCCCTCGGCGTCGGAATCAACCTGCTCCCGCATGCGGTCCGCGAGCTGCACGAGCTCGGCCTCGGTGACGCCCTGACACAGATCGCCGTGGCACCTGCGGCCATCACGTACTACGACACCGCGGGCGAACTGCTGTTCTGCGAACCCCGCGGCATCGACGGCGGATACGGATATCCCCAGTACTCGGTGCACCGCGGGCGGTTGCAGATGCTGCTGGCCGCCGCCGTCCGCGACCGGCTCGGCGCGGGCTCGGTGCGGACCGGCACCTCACTGCTCGGCTTCGCCGAGGACAGGGACGCAGTGGCGGTGCAGACGTCGGCCGGTGACCTGGTGGCCGATGTGCTGGTGGGGGCTGACGGCATTCACTCGCTGGTGCGGACGACACTGCACCCCGGCCCCGACCCACTGCTGTGGTCGGGGGTGCGCATGTTCCGCGGCGCCACCCCCGGCGAGCCGTTCCTCGACGGCCGCACCATGGCCATCGTCAAAGGCGCCGACGGCGTCGAGTTGGTCGTGTACCGGATCGGCGGCGGACTGATCAACTGGGTGGTGTTGCTACCCGAATCCGATCCCGGCCCCTTGCCCGGTGACGCCCGGTGGAATCAGCCGGGCGATCGGTTCGAGGTCGCGCACCGGTTGCGCAACTGGAGGCTGGGCTGGCTGGATGCCGCCGACCTGGTGCGCCGCACCGAGACCGTGCTCGAGTACCCGATGGTCGACCGTGACCCGCTGCCGTGGTGGGGACGCGGGCCGGTGACACTGCTCGGCGACGCGGCGCATCCGATGTATCCCGTTGGCGCCAACGGTGGTTCGCAGGCCGTCCTCGATGCCCGCGTGCTTGCAGAGGAACTCGCCGCCGGACGCGGACCCGCAGGCTATGAGGCCCGCCGGATCCCCGAGACCACCGCGGTGGTGCGCGCCAACCGGGAGATGCACGCCCACGACGCCGCACAGCCCGACGAATTGGCCCGTGTCACCACTGAATACCGCAGAAACACCTTCGCAGACAGGAGCGTCTGATGACCACATTCGTGCTGATTCCCGGTGCATGCCACGGCGGCTGGTGCTACGACGATCTGCTCCGCATCCTGCTCGACATGGCCGACCAGCCCGTGACGTAACTGGAACACGTTTCAGTTTTGGCGTCAGACTCGGTACGCTGGGCCGCGTGCCAGCAGCATCCACACAGCCCGCGATCGAAGGGTGGTTCGCCACCGACGAGTCCGGCGACACCCACCTCATCGGCGGAAAGTGCACCCAGTGCGCGACGTACGTCTTCCCGCCGCGGGCCAACAACTGCCCGAACCCGGCCTGCGACAGCGACGTCCTCGATCTGGTGCCGTTGTCGCGACGAGGCAAGGTCTGGAGTTACACCGAGAACCGCTATCCCCCGCCTGCACCGTATCCGGCGCCTGATCCGTTCGAGCCGTTCGCCATCGCCGCGGTGCAGTTGGCCGACGAGGGCCTGATCGTGCTCGGCAAGGTCGTCGATGGCACCCTGGCCGCCGATCTGAAAGTCGGCATGGAGATGGAGCTGACCACGATGCCGCTGTACACCGACGATGACGGCGTGCAACGCAGCACCTATGCCTGGAGGATCCCCCGATGAGCACTCCGGAACCGCTCTACATCCTCGGCGCAGGCATGCACCCCTGGGGTAAATGGGGGCGTGACTTCACCGAGTACGGCGTCGTCGCGGCCCGGGCCGCGCTGGCCGAGGCCGGTCTGGACTGGCGGCAGATCCAGCTGGTCTCGGGCGCGGACACGATCCGCAACGGGTATCCGGGTTTCATCGCCGGCTCGACGTTCGCCCAGAAGCTGGGCTGGAACGGCGTCCCGGTGTCGTCGAGTTACGCGGCCTGCGCCAGCGGCTCACAGGCCCTGCAGAGTGCGCGGGCCCAGATCCTGGCCGGATTCTGCGATGTGGCGCTGGTGATCGGCGCCGACACCACACCCAAGGGCGCATTCGCACCCGTCGGCGGTGAGCGCAAGAACGACCCGGACTGGCAGCGGTTCCACCTGATCGGTGCGATGAACCCCGTCTACTTCGCATTGTTGGCCCGCCGCCGGATGGACCTCTACGGCGCAACCGCCGAGGATTTCGCCCAGGTCAAGGTCAAGAACTCTCGCCACGGACTGCAGAACCCGAATGCGCGCTACCGCAAGGAAACGGCGGTCGACGACGTGCTGGCCAGCCCGGTGGTCTCCGACCCGTTGCGGCAGCTGGACATCTGCGCGACCTCCGACGGCGCCGCCGCGTTGATCGTGGCCAGCAAGTCCTTCGCCGAGAAGCACCTCGGATCGCTGGAGGGGGTGCCGTCGGTTCGCGCGATCTCGACGGTCACCCCGCGTTACCCGCAGCATCTGCCCGAATTGCCCGATATCGCAACCGATTCCACCGCGGTCGCCGAGGCGCCGGAGCGGGTGTTCAAGGATCAGATCCTTGATGCGGCCTATGCCGAAGCCGGTATCAGTCCCGAGGACGTCAGCCTGGCCGAGGTCTATGACCTGTCCACCGCGCTCGAGCTGGACTGGTATGAGCACCTGGGCCTGTGCGCCAAAGGCGAGGCCGAACAGTTGTTGCGCAGCGGCGCGACGACGATCGGCGGCCGCGTTCCGGTCAACCCCTCAGGCGGCCTGGCGTGCTTCGGCGAAGCCATTCCCGCGCAGGCGATCGCGCAGGTGTGCGAGTTGACCTGGCAGCTCAAGGGACAGGCCACCGGCCGACAGGTCGAGGGCGCCCGCGTCGGCGTCACCGCGAACCAGGGCTTGTTCGGTCACGGCTCGTCGGTGATCGTCGCGCGGTAGTTCGATTGCGTGAGCGAAACCGTCGTCGTCCGCGTCAAACCCGGCAGCCGCAAAGGGCCCCTGGTCGAAGTAGGCGACGACGGTGCGCTGACCATCTACGTGCCCGAGCGTGCCGTCGACGGCAAGGCGAACGAAGCCGTCACGAAACTGCTTGCCGCACATCTCGGCGTGCCGCGCAGCAGGGTGGAATTGATCGCCGGTGCGACGGCGCGGCTCAAGCGGTTTCGGGTGCCCTGAGCGGGACTACCCCAGATTGCGGTTCCATTCCAGCCAGCCGACTCCGGAACGACCGTCGACGGTGCGCACTGCAGCCCAGGCGCGGGGAAACTGGCTGACCCGGCCATCCGGCGCCGTGAGCAACACCGGCGCGTGGGCTTTGATGTCGACCGTCACCTCGATGTCGCCTGGTTGTAGTGACAGCGTGGTCGTGACCGGTAGATCGTCCTCGCCGAGTCGCTGCTGCGCGGTGACCGATTGCAATTCTACGAGCGACTCACCCTCGCGCTGCGCGTAGCCGATGCCGATCGGCGGCATCCCCGGGATACGGATGTCCACGCCGTGCAGATGGGTGCCGTCGTCGAGATGCAGTGCACTCCAGACCCAGTTCATCGACCACCAGTCCCGCACATCCCAGGAATGGTCCCGCTGCCCCGGCACCGCGGCGATGTTGAACTGCCGCTCCCCGACCGTCACGGTGCCCGATACCGTGCACGGCAATTCGTAGCGTGGCGTGATGCGGTATTGGTACGGCGTACCGCAGGTGGTCCACGTCAAGTCCATCGACACCTCGACGGGCCGGCCCGATTCCCCGCGCAGGAGCGCCGCCGGATCGTCATAGGACTGCCCGGAACCCGAGGCGGTCACCCGGTAGGTGTGCAGCGGCTCGATCGCATGCAAGCCGAGTTCCATTGAACTGCCTCGCACCTCGGCCACGCCGACCGGTAGGGCGGCGTGGAAGTCGTTCAGTGCGATCGTCGGCATGTCGGGTCCGCAGAACATGACATTGATCCAGGCGGTGTCCTGGTTGGGCACCAGACCCAGCCGCACCCATCCGCCGAAACCTGCGGCGGCGTCGACGAAATCGAAGTACCAGCTTTCGTTCCACAGCGCCTCGTCGGTGGGGGCATGTGCGCCATCGTCCTCGCGCGCCGGGACCAGCGGTACCGGGACAGCTGGTGGCGCAAGGACATCCAGGGCACCCGTGTCCAGGACATGGGTGCAGTGCCGGTCCAGCATGGTCATGAACATCTGATCGCCGCGCTCGGTGCGTTCGACCAGCATCGAGGAGATGATCGCCATCATCACGCCGAAGAAGCTCTGCCGCCGCACGCCGTCACGGACCTGGTCCAGGCTCAGCGGCGCGTCCGGGCCGAGTGCGTCGTGATAGGCGCGCAGCAGCGTGTCGTAATGGTCACGGCGCTGCGAAACCGGCAGGGCACAACCCAGGAAATACGCGAGATCGGTCAGCGCCGGACCCCAGGTGACGGTCTGCCAGTCCACCACGGTCAGCGGCCGGTCGGCGCCCGGCTCACCGAAGAGCATGTTGTCCAGCCGGTAGTCGCCGTGCACCAGGCCCATCGGGCGGCCGGGTTCTGCTTCCGCGGCGAGATACGCATCGAAGCTCTCGACCAGCCGCTCACACACCCGACGGTGTTCCGGGGTGATCAGTGCGTCATACCGATCGGCGAACCCCGCATAGAGGCCGGCTATCAGCGCCTGGTTCACCGGGGCGTCGCGGTTGAGCCACTGCGCCTGCGCCAGCGCCGCGTCACCGAGGACCGGGCCGTGCAGCCGCCCGAGCTCGGCCAGCGCGAGTGTGGCCTGCTCGACTGTCGCACCGCGGATCTCGTCACCGACCACCGCGGGCTCGGCATCCCCGAGCAGCAGATCGAACGCCCCGCTGTCGGCGTCGTAGGCGGCGTGATGGCAGGCAGCGACGGGGCCGTGCAGGCCCGGTGCCACCTCGGTGTAGAACAGCACCTCGCGTTCGTAGAGACCCAGCGCCAATCCGGTCTGGCGGCTGCTGGGATCGGTGGCCGCAACCTTGAGCACAACCGACGCAGGGCCCGACGCGCCGTCGGCATAGTCGAGCGTCACCCGGTAGCACTCACTCATCTGCCCGGTACCGATCCGTTCGAAGCTGAACCCGGTGACGGGGCCCGCGCCGATCGCGGCGGTGAGCCAGTCGCAGGTCAGATCGTCGGGTCGGTCGAGAACGGCGTTCTGAGTCGGATGCACACAGGCAACTTAGCAGTGGCCCCGATCACACCTGACGGGTGTCAACTAATGGTGCGCGGCCTTGGCCCCGGTGTGCGCGCATCCCTCGGGCGGCGTCGCAGTCACATCCAGTGCCGGGTTGCGGTCGAAGAACCCGTACGGCTTCAGCCAGAACGACACCACGTCGACAGGCATCACCGGCCAGTCCTCCGGCCGGGTGATGTGGTGGATCCCGAAGACGTACCACAGCACCACATCGGTGTTCTCGATGGACCGGTTGGCCTTGGTCCATTCCCCCAACCCGGTGTCCACTGTCGATTGGTTGACGAATTCCCCTGCCGGCCAGCGCTCGTCGGCATGGTTGGGCGTCACCCACAGGGTATGGGCGATGACGTTGGCGCGCTGCAGGACCGGCGACGCCGGATCCAACATCGGCGGTATCGCCCCGGTCGGCACCAACTTGTACGACGGATGGGTGCCGAGCCCGTTGACGACGTTGGTGTTGACCACTTTCCAGGCCCGCTGGGTCGCGAAATTGACGTCTTGTCTGCCCTCGGCCTCGGTGGTCAGCGCCTGGTTGCGCACCACGAGCGAGAGTCCGTACGGGTTGTCGGGCCCGATCGGCTCGGCGTAGGACTCGGTCATGTACACGGTGTTGTCGCTGCCGTCGACATCCAGATCGAGCCGGGCGATCAGAAAGTGTTGGTGGAACGGCGCATACGTGCGCTCGTCGACAAGAGTGCCGTTCGGGTGCGGCTGCCCCGGCGCCAGCGGCGTCGTCACCATGATTCCGGTAGCGCGCACCTCACATTCGATGTTGCCGTCCTGGTAGAACCGCCAGTACGCCAGGTACTCGTAATTGGCCACGGTGACATGGAAAGACAGGGTCAACCGACGCATCCGGCGTACCTCGGCGCCGGCGTCGTGATCGACGTGCTTCCACAACACCGCATTGTCTTCTTCGTGGATGCAGACGGCATTGGTGATCGTGTACGGCTCGCCCGTGCTGTCGTGCAGCACGGCGTCCAGGTAACGGATCTCGCCCAGACAGTCACAACCCAGTTCCAGCGAGGTGGTCATGAAACCCAGCCCCCACTCACCGATGTCGAACGCGGTGCGGCGATAGTGATCGACCGAGGGATCGCGATAGGGCACCACCATCTCGGCGAACGACATCCGGTGCGCCACAGACCTGTCCGTGTCACCGTCGCGGTATCGCACGGTGTGTAGCGTCATCCCCTCACGGTGATTGAACCCGACCCGCAGCGACCAGTTCTGCCACGTCACCAGATTGCCGTCGAGGGTGAACGACGGTCCATCGGGTTGCGTGACGTGTAACGGCTTGAGTGGTTCCCGTCGCGAGGCCGACCGGATGCGATCCGGAATATGGTGAGGCACATACTCACCCATCACATCGGGCTTCTCGGCGGTCCCGTCGTCCTCGACGCGCAGCACCTCCATGCTGTTGAGGTCGATGACGCAGTGCAGCCCGCTGACCGGGTGCGCATACGGGTTGGCGCCGGGCGCCCGCTTGTACCAGGTGTCCGACCAGCCGAGGCGCCGGTCGCGGTATTCGGGCGGGGCGACCGCGCCACCGTACGTCCAGGTGTCCATGAAGACGTTGTCCATGTCGGTGATGCCCCGCCGGGCCAGCGCGGCGATCACCTCGGGGTGGTTGCGCAGCACCTCATCGCACTCGACGAACTCATCGACGGTGAAGTTGGCCTGCACCCCGGGCACGTGACCGAACGTCTCCACGCCGTCGTCCGAGAGCGACACCACGCCCTTGTAGATGGCATTCTCCGACCGGTTGAGGCAGATCACAGCAGCTCGGCGGGCCGGACTCGGACCACCGCTGTCGAACGCGGACAACTCAGTTTTCGTTGGTTCGACAAGCTCCACCGAGGCAATCCGCCAGCCCTCGCCGACACCCTGTTCACGCCGCAATATCGCTGCCACCGCGGTGAACTCGTCGGCCGACAGCGGATCCAGAGGGTAGCCCACGAGATCACGCAATCACATCCGGCAGCACCGCGCAGCGGATCGCCCAAGTCAGCGCTCGGCGAGCGAGAACCCTTCCCAGGCCTGTCGGCGCGCCGCGGCCGGGTCATACTCGACCCGCGATCTGCGGTCGAACACCAACACCGCACGATCGTCGGCGGTGTAGGCCGGCCACCCCCGGCCGGGCACGCCGGTACGGCTGAAGCCGCGCCACCGCGATTGCACGTCGCGGCTGACGGCGCGGGCCGATCCCCGGTCCGCGACCGCGGTCAGCATCGCGCCGTATCTGGTTCGGTACGTGTCGAATACGGCCAGCAATTCCATCGCGTGCGTGGCGCCCAGCCCCGCCCAGCGCAAGGCGCGCGGCGCGTAGTCGTAGCGGTACACATAGGTGGGCGCATGCCTGCTGTGTGCCTCGGAGATCTGCCAGGTCGCCGAGCCGAACGCGAAGTCACCGCCCAGGCGCACGCAGGCCGCACTGCCCGGGTACCCCGGGTAGGCGGCGATGATCCGCTCCCGGTGCTGCGGGGCGCCGTCGGCGAACAACTTCTCGATCATCGGCTCATTGGTCGGCAACAGCGGCATGAAGCGCGTGAACAACCGCCCCTCGTCGGCGTTGTTCCCGATGATCAGCGGCAGCCGGTGCGCCGTCCCGTCCGCCATCGCGGCCACCGGGTCGGCAGGCAGGAACTCGGTGCCGTACGTCGGGCCCACCGGAAAGGCCCCTGGCATGTCGGTCATGCCGCCCGCGATGAGTCGGCTCAGTGCCCGGCCCAGTTCGGCGGGCCGGCTGGAGGTGACCGCCGCGGCGGGGTCGCCCGGGCCGAGCAGTTCGGCGAACTGGGTGGCGAGTCGGGCCGCCGTCGCCCTCGAGCTGACCATCCCACTGGCCGGGCTCTCCGAAATCACCCTGGCGAACAAGCCCTCGGCCTGCGGGACCGCGAGCAGCGTGGCGACGGCCTGGGCTCCCGCGCTCTCACCGAAGATGGTCACGTTGTCGGGGTCGCCACCGAACACCGCAGCGTTGTCGCGCACCCATTGCAGCGCCAGTACCAGGTCGCGCAGGAACAGGTTGTCCTCGATCGGATGTTCCGGCGTCGACAGCGACGAGAGCTCCATGCAGCCCAGCGCGCCGAGCCGGTAGTTGACCGAGATGTAGACGCAGCCCCGGCGGGCCAGCGCGGCACCGTCGTAAATCGGTGTCGCCGAACTGCCCATGATGTAGCCGCCACCGTGCACGAAGAACATCACCGGCAGCGGACCGTCGGTGACGGGCTTCTCGGGAGCCACCACATTCAGTGTCAGGCAGTCCTCGCTCATCGGCTGGTATTTGCCGACGCCGACGAGCGTGTACCGGCGCTGTTGGGGCGCGCAGTATCCGAATCCGTGGCAGTAGCGCACGCCGGGCCATGGTTCGGCCGGCTGCGGGGCCCGTAGTCGCAGCGGCCCTACCGGCGGTCGGGCATACGGAATGGAACGCCAGCGATGTACGCCGTCGCGCGTGAAGCCCTCGATGATTCCGGTGCCGATGGTTGCGCGGACGGTCCGTTCGTGCATTCGCTGACCGTATCGAACATCGCCGCACCGGCCACGCCTGGGCGGCGGCGTGGCGCGGGCAGCTAGCCTGGCGGGTATGCGGATTGCTGTGATGATCGCGGCGTCTGTGCTGTTGGCAGGGTGCACAACCGGTGGCCAGGAGGCCGAGCCGTCTTCACCGCCCCGATTGTCTGCACCTGCCAGTACACCGCACAAGACGAGCGCCAAGCCCACGCCGACGACCACCCCGGTACCCACCAAGGCGCCTGCGGCCGGAACGCCGATGGCACAGGTGATCAGGTGGGTCGAGGCCGGGACCGCTGCTGACGCGGCCAATTTCCACACCGCGACGCGCGACGGCAAGCCCACCGACCTGGGTGAGGACATCGCCTTCGTCGCCTCCTCGGCCGATACCCGCTGCGCAACCGACAAACTGGCCAACGGCCAGTTGTCCTGCCTGGTCAAGTCGGCGGACCTACCCGACAAACCGTCGGACGTCGAGGGAAACTGGATCGCCGGATGGGTGGACTTCGAGGGCCAGACGGTGGATATCGGCTCACTTCACGGCGATCCGGGCCGCTTCACCTACGGCGACGGCGCTGCGCTGCCCGAGGGACAGTCGCTGGCGTTCGGCGACTATCGCTGCCGTGCCGACGCGACCGCACTGATCTGCATCAACTACGCCCATCAGTCGGGCATCCGGATCAGCCAGGCCGCAGTCGAACCACTCGGCTGTCTGCAGCCGGTCACTCCGCCGGTAGGGGTGGGCAAGCAGCTCAGCTGCGAACCGACTTAGGCGAGGCCCTTGCGCTTCAAGATCGGCAGTACTCCCTCGGCAAACCAGTACGCCTCTTCCAGGTGCGGATAACCCGACAGGATGAACTCGTCGAAGCCCACCGAATGGTATTCGTAAATGAGGTTGGCGACTTCCTCATGACTACCGACCAACGCGGTGCCCGCCCCGCCACGCACCAATCCGACGCCGGCCCACAGGTTGGGATAGATCTCCAGTTGGTCGAGCGCTCCGCCGTGCAGCGCCGTCATCCGGCGCTGGCCTTCCGACTCGGACTTGGCGTGCAGTGCAGTCGCTTTCGCGATCTGCTCCGGATCCAGCCCGGCCAGCAGTTCCTCGGCCACCGCCCAGGCGGCGGCCGAGGTGTCCCGCGAGATCGTATGCAGGCGGATCCCGAATCGCATGGTCCGGCCGCGTTCCTCGGCAAGCTTGCGGACCCGATCGATCTTGGCCGCGGCGGCCTGCGGTGGCTCGCCCCAGGTGAGGTACACGTCGACATGCTCGGCCGCGATCGGTAACGCGGCGGCCGAGGAACCGCCGAAGTAGACCTGCGGCAACGGATCCGGCGGCGCCGACACCCTGGCGTCGGCCACCTGATAGTGCTCGCCGGTGAAGTCCAGCGACTCGTCGCCGCCCTGACGCCACAGGGTGTTGACGATGTGCAGGAACTCACCGGTGCGCGAATACCGTTCGTCGTGGCTGAGCCAATCGCCGAACCGGCGCTGCTCCAGGTCATCGCCGCCACTGACCACGTTGAGCAGAACCCGACCCTCGGAGAATCGCTGCAATGTGGCGGCCTGCTGCGCCGCCAGCGTCGGCGGCACCAGACCGGGCCGGAACGCCACCAGGAACTTGAGCCGCTCGGTTTCGGCCAGCAACGCCGACGTGGTCAACCAGGCGTCCTCACACCAGGTTCCGGTCGGGGTGAGCACCCCCTCGTACCCCAACCGGTCCGCCGCGCGAGCCACCTCTGCCAGATACCGACGCGTGGGCGCCCGGTAGTTGTCCGGGACCGATCGCTGCGAAGACGCGTGCGAGGAACCGACGATCGACCGGCCGTCACCGGCGGTCGGGAGAAACCAGAAGAACTTGGCCTGCGGTTGGGTTGTCAAGACACACCTTCCTAGTTGCGGTTGAGGTAAAGAGGCGCCAGCTCGTCGCGGTAACGGCGGTCCACCCATCCGGCGAAGTCGGGTGCCGAAGCGATCTGCCCCGACGCCGCGAACAAGTCGGCCATCTCCTGCTCGGAGGCGACCAGTTGATCGGACAGCTCCGTGGGTAGTCGCAGGCTGCGACCCTGCGCAACGGTGGCCACCGCCGGGTCCAGCCCGACCTCGGCCGCGTAGCGCTTCACCCAGTCCGCACGATGGTCGTTGGCCCACTTCACCGCCTTGGCATAACGCTGCAACAGGTCGGCCAGTGCGGTGTTGCGCAACGGATCGGCCAGAGTCGCGTCGGAGGCCACCCCGAACCCCGCACCATTCGTGATGCCCGTCGCCCGGGCAATACTGCGCACCGGGAGTTCCTGCTCGGCCTGAGCTGTGTAGGGATCCCAGACCGCCCAGGCATCGACGCGGTGCTGGGTGAACGCCGTCAGGGCGTCGGCGGGTTGCAGGAACACCAACGTGACGTCGGTCGGGCTGAGATCCGCGCGGTTCAGCTGAACCAGGATATGACCATGCGCCGAACTGCCTTTCGCGATGGCGATGCTCTTGCCACGCAAATCGGTGATGGACCGGATCGGCGAGTCGGCAGGCACCAGGACCTGGTCGCCGAAACCGCCGCCGTCATAGGCGGAAACCACTTTCACCCTGGCATTGGAGGCCGCGCCGAAGATGGGCGGGGTATTGCCGGTGATCGCGAAGTCGATCTTGCCTGCGGTGGCGGCCTCGATCTGCGGCGGTCCTGATGTGAAGGTGGAGAACGCCACCTGATACGGCAGGTTCTCGAGCGCGCCTGCCGCTCGCAACAACGCCTGGGTGCCGCCCTTCTGGTCGCCGATCTGCAGTGTCACGCCGGACAGCTCGGACAGTGCGACCGTCTCCGGGGCCGCCTGGGGTACCGAATTATCCTGGCGTGTAACGCAACCCGAGAGCAGCCCGGCAACGAGGAGTAGCGCCGCCAGTCGCCGCCCCGATGTGAACATTCCTGTCATGACCCTCATTTCGCGTGCATCCCCGCTCAGAGTTGGACACCGAGGTGCTCGAGCAACTCGGCGCGGTGCCGTTCGGTGTTCGCCGCATTTTCGCCCGGCGGGCGCCGGGCCTCCTCGATCTCCAGGGTGTGCACCACCCTGCCGGCGTCGAGGACCAGCACCCGGTCGGCGAGCGCGACCGCTTCGTCCACGTCGTGGGTGACCAGCAGCACGCCGAATCCGTGCTCGCGCCAGAGATCGAGCAGCAGTGTGCGCATGGTGAGCCGGGTCAGGGCGTCGAGCGCGCCGAACGGCTCATCGAGCAACAACAGCTGCGGCTCGGCGACCAACGCGCGGGCCAGCGAAACCCGTTGCGCCTGACCGCCGGACAATGTCAACGGCCACACGTCACCGCGATCTGCCAACCCGACGTCGGCGAGTGCCTGCTCGGCACGGGCCAGTGCCTGACCACGGGACAGCCGGCTGCGGGTCAGCCCGTAGGCCACGTTGGTGCGGACGTCACGCCACGGAAAGAGCCGCGGCTCCTGGAAAGCCAGCGCCGGCGCCCCGGATACCACACAGTCCCCCGTGTGATCGGTCGACAATCCCGACAGCACCCGCAGCACCGTGGACTTTCCGGAACCGCTACGCCCGATCAGCGCGACGATCTCACCGCTGCCGATCCGAATCGACACATCGTTGAGCACGTGATGACTGCCGTACCACTTGTCCACCCCGCGCAATTCGCCTGCGGTGGTGGTCGCGCGCTCCGAAATCACGGTCATGAGCGGTACCTCAGGGCTCGACGTTCCAACATGCGGACTGCTGCGTCGGTGCCGATGCCCAGTAGCGCGTAGACAACCAGCCCGAAGATGATGATGTCGACGCGAAGAAAGTCACGGGCGTTGTTGATCAGGAACCCGATCCCCTTGTCCGCGTTGATCTGCTCGGCGACGATCAGGGTCAGCCAGGCGATCGCCAGCGACTGCCGGAAGCCGACCAGCACCTGCGGCGCCGCGCTGGGCACGATGATGGTGCGAAACCGCTGCCAGAACGAAAACCCGAGCACCTGGGCGGTTTCGAACAGTTTGGGGTCGACCTGACGGATGGCCGAGAATGTGTTCAGGTAGAGCGGAAAACTCACGCCCAGCGCCACCAGCAGCACCTTGGGCAGTTCACCGATGCCGAACCACAGGATGAACAACGGGATCAGGCCCAGGTGCGGCAACGCCCGGATCATCTGCATCGGCGGGTCGAGGGTGGCCTCCAGCCAGTGGGACAGCCCGACGGCCGTGCCCAGCGCGACCCCGATGACACCGCCCAGCAGCAGCCCGGCGATCACCCGGGCCCCCGATACCTGCAGCGCGTCGGCCAGCTGGCCGTTGCCGATGAGCTCGATGCCTGCTTCCAGGATCAGCGACGGGGCGGGCAGCACATCCTGCGAAATCAGGCCCAAGGCACTGCCCGCCTGCCACAGGGCCAGCAGCACCACCGGCGAGAGCAATCGGACAATGCCCCACTTGCGTTGACCGGAAAGGTATTTGGCAGCGCGAACCCGTGGGGCAGGCTCGGCAGGTGCCGTCGGCGCGGTGGGACTGGTCACGGTGAGTCGACGTTACGGTCGGCCCATTTTGCCGGTAAGGGTTGGAATCGAGCTGAGCTAAACGAAAACGAAAGTGTGGCCTACCGCCAGCCGTCGGCCGCTTTGGCGGCTTGCATCAATGCGTCACACAGTTGCCGCAACTCGTCGGGTGTGGCGCCCTCGTCGACAGCGGTGGCGAGGTCTTCGGCGGCGCACCGGACCTGGTACACCCGGTCGGACAGTTGGGACGCCTCCTCGGCGGTGAGCACCACCGAGTCCGGCGCCAGCGATGTGCCCTTGACGATCGCGCGCTGCTCATAGGCTCGTTGCCGGCAGGACTGCCTGCAATACTGACGTTTGCGTCCCATTTGCGCGTCGGGAACCTCGCGTCCGCACCACCGACACGGTTGCGAACGGCTCCGTCTGGCAGTTGCGGTGGCCATGGATCCCGACTGTAGACGGCCCCGCCCGGTGATCCGCGTATCATGAAGGGTCGAGTCGGGAACTTGACAGCGCCGCGAAGCGTTGACGCATCCGGACAAAATCGCGCGAATGAGGAGTGTTGACGATGGCTGATCGTGTCCTGAGAGGCAGTCGCCTCGGAGCTGTGAGCTACGAGACCGACCGCAACCATGACCTGGCCCCGCGTCAGGTCGCCCGGTACCGCACCGACAACGGTGAAGAGTTTGACGTTCCGTTCGCTGACGACGCCGAGATCCCCGGTACCTGGCCGTGCAAAAACGGCATGGAAGGCACCCTGATCGATGGTGACGCGCCCGAGCCCAAGAAGGTCAAGCCGCCGCGCACCCACTGGGACATGCTGCTGGAGCGCCGCTCGGTCGAGGAACTCGAGGAATTGCTCAAGGAGCGCCTCGACCTGATCAAGACCAAGCGACGCGGTAGCAGCAGCTGACGCCCGGGTTAGCTAGCGCACGACGCCGCGGGCGCGATCCAGGCGCCCGCGGATTCCCCATTCGGCGACCTTGAACATCGCCTCGCGGATGTTCGACCCGCTCATCTTGGACACTCCGAGCTCGCGTTCGGTGAACGTGATCGGGACCTCCACCACGCTGAACCCGTTGTTGATCGCCCGCCAGGTCAGATCGATCTGGAAGCAGTACCCCTTGGAGTCCACCGCCGACAGGTCGATCTTCTCCAACACCTCGCGCCGGTAGGCGCGGTAACCGGCGGTGATGTCGTGGATGTTGACACCCAGCAGGAACCGCGAATACGTGTTCGCGGTCTTGGACAGCGCGAGCCGCCGCCACGGCCAGTTGCGAACCGTGCCGCCCGGGACGTACCGCGACCCGATGGCCAGATCGGCCCCCGTGTCGACCGCATCGAGCAGCCGCTTCAGTTCCTCGGGCGCATGGCTGCCGTCGGCGTCCATTTCCACCAGCACCGAGTAGCCACGGCCCAGCCCCCAGTCGAAGCCGGCCAGATACGCCGCGCCCAGCCCGGCCTTGCTGGTGCGGTGCATGACATGGACACGGTCGGTGTCGGCCAGAGCCAACTCGTCGGCGAGGTCCCCGGTTCCGTCGGGGCTGCCGTCATCGACGATCAGGATGTGGACGTCCGGGCGCGCATCGTGCACGCGGCCGACGATCAAGGGCAGATTCTCGCGCTCGTTGTATGTCGGGATGATGACCAGGGTGCGCCGACTCGGGCGTGGGCTGGCTGAGCTCTCCCCTTCTCGCTGTGGTTCTCCAGGGACGCTCATGTTGCTCCTTTATCGTCGCCGGCGGGCGCCGGGCGGCTTCTAAGTCTGGCTGGCACCAGCGCTCTATTCTGCAGTATCGCGGCGATCAGCACCGCAGCGGCGGCCAGGAAACCCGCCAGGACCAGCACGCCTTGCACGATGGGACCCCAGCGGGTGGCCGGAGTGAGGTCCGACTTCAGCCGAATCTGGGTGTCGAGATAGGCGGGCTGGAACCACTCGGTGCGGGCCAGTTCACGCCCGTCGGGTGCGATCACCGCGCTGATTCCGGTGGTGCCGGCGACGACGACGTAGCGGTCGTGTTCGACGGCCCGAAGCTTGGCGAATGCCAGTTGCTGCACACTCATCGCCTCGTCGAAGGTCGCGTTGTTCGACGGCACTGCCAGCAACTGCGCGCCGCTGAGGACTGATTCCCTGGCGGCCCGGTCGAAGATCACTTCCCAGCAGGTGGTGACGCCGATGGGCACGCCTGCGGCGTGCACCACGCCGTCGCCGGTGCCTGGCACGAAATAGCCGGCCCGGTCGGCATAGGACGACAGATGCCGGAAGAAGCCACGCCAGGGCAGGTACTCCCCGAACGGCTGCACGATCTTCTTGTCGTGTCGGTCACCGGGTCCGTCTGCCGGCCCCCACACGATCACCGAGTTGGTCGCCACGGGGTGCTCCGGGGTGTAGTCGTCGGCCTTGACCACGCCACCGACCAGGATCGGCGCATCGATCGCCTCGGCGGCCGCGCTGATCTGCGCGGCCGCATCCGGATTGGCCAGCGGGTCGATGTCGGAGGAATTCTCGGGCCAGATGACGAACATCGGTTGTGCGGCCCGGCCCGCGCGGACGTCGTCGGCCAGGCGCTGCGTTTCCCGGACGTGGTTGTCCAGCACCGCGCGCCGCTGCGCATTGAACTCCAGCCCCAGCCGGGGCACGTTGCCCTGGATCGCCGCCACGGTGACGGACTGTTCATCGCCTGCCCCGACACCGGAATGCCGTACCTGGGGCCACACCAGCGCGGCGCCCAAGAGGACAACGGCGATACTCACCCCCGGCAACACCACCGCGGGTGCGGGTATCCCCGGCTTGTGTCCGTGCCGCCACCAGTGGGCGATCTCGATCGCCACCAACGTCATGCTGAACCCGGCCAGCACCACCGCGAACGAGAGCAAAGGCGCCCCGCCGAGCCGCGCGATCGGCAGCAGGGGTCCGTTCGCCTGACTGAAACCAACGACACCCCAAGGGAATCCGCCGAACGGGACCGTTGATTTGAGCCATTCCGCAGCGGCCCACACCGCCGCGAACCACAACGGCCACCCCGGCAGCCGCCGGACTCCGACCGCACCAAGACCGAACAGGCCGCAGAACACCGCCTGCAATGCAGCCAGCGCCAGCCAGGGGAACGGTCCGACCAGTCCGCTGATCCACGGCAGCAGCGGCACGTAGAACGCCAGCCCGAACAGGAAACCGTATCCGGCCCCGCCGGCAAGGGTGGTGGAGCTGCGGGTGAGCACCCACGCGAGCAACGCAAACGCGCCGAAGGCGCTGAACCACCAACCGATCGGCGGGAAACTCGTCCACAGGAGCAATCCACCGCCGATCGCCGCGCTCAGCTGTGCCCACCTGACCTGGATCGCGCGTCCGAATCGACCGGCCCACGCCGTCACCGAGGCCAGCCGGTCGGTTCCTGCTCGCGCCGGGTCCTCCGAGTCCGGGTCGGGGTCGGGATCCGGGTCAAGGTCTAGGTCCGCGTCGGCAAAATCGTCGTCGGGTTCCTCGTCGACATCCATGTCGTCCCCGTCGACGATCGCCGGGATGACCTCGGTGATGTCATGGGGGCGTGCCCGCGGGCCGTCGAACCTGCGCTCGAATCTGGACCGGTCGTCACCCATGGATCACGACGCCCCGGTGCACGGTTTGGCGGCAGCGCGGCAGTTCGCCTGTCCCGAGGCGCGGCAGGGCAGGCACCCGGGACCGCGGATCGGTGGACCAGCGCTGCACGGCGTTTGCCGGTGCGCTGACTTCGAGCTCCTCGGCATCCCACACCGCATAGCTGGCCGCGGCCCCGGGAATCAGGGTGCCGGTGACGCCGTCACGAACTCCGCCTGCCCGCCAGCCACCGCGGGTGGCGGCAGCGAACGCCGCCCGCGCCGACAATGCCGATCCCGCCGTCCGGTGACCGACGGCGGCGCGCACCGTCTCCCATGGATTCATGCCGGTGACCGGACTGTCGGAGCCGAACGCTAGGGGCACGCCTTCGGATGCTAACAGCGCGAGCGGGTTCAGCCGGTGGACTCGATCAGGCCCGAGACGCTGGGCATACATTCGGTCGGCACCTCCCCACAACGCGTCGAAGTTCGGCTGCATGCTGGCCATCACGCCCCACGATCCGAGCTGGGCGGCCTGGGCGGCACTCACCATCTCCAGGTGCTCCAGCCGGTGGCCGCAACGCGCCACGGCGGGTGCGCCCAGTCTGTCGACGACGGTTGCCAGGGCGCCGACGACGGCGGTGACGGCGGCATCGCCGATCACGTGGAATCCGGCGGTGATCCCGGCCTCGGTGCAGGCCTGCAGATGGGCGGTGATCGACCCCGCATCCAGATAGCTGTTGCCGCAGGTGTGGGGCGCATCGCTGTATGGAGCCTGCAGCCACGCGGTGCGGGATCCGAGGGCGCCATCGACGAACAGATCGCCGGCCAGACCACGCGCGCCGGTCTCGGCGATCAGTGTTCGGGCATGGTCGGCGTCGCGCGCGGCTTCGCCCCAGTAACCGATGACCTCGACGCCGTGTTCGAGACGGCGCAGATCGTGGAAGTCCTCGAGCCCGCCGATGTCCGGACCCGCGCATTCGTGGACCGCGGCAATGCCGAGTCCGGCCGCGTGATCCAGCGCCGCGACACGGGCGTCGCGGCGTTGTTGCGCCGTCAGACGATCCCGGGCCGCCGCGCGCACCAGGTGGTGCGCATGGGCGCGCAGCGGCAGCTGCGGTGCGTATCCGGCGGCATCGATGAGTCCGGGGACCAGCCGACGCAGTGCGCTGGTGGCCGCGGCCGAGTGCACGTCCACCCGGGCCAGATAGCCGGGCCGGTCCCCCAGCACCGCGTCCAGATTCTCGGTGCTCGGCGGAGTGCGCTCGGGCCAGCCCGACTCGTCCCAACCATGTCCCCAGACGGGTCCGGTGCGGTGGCGCTGCACATGGTCTGCGATCAACTGAAGGCAGTGCTGCAGCGACGTGGCACCGCGCAGGTCCAACCCGCCGAGGTTAAGCCCCGTGGCAGTGAGATGGACGTGACTGTCGACGAATGCCGGTGCCACAAACCCGCCGTCGAGGTCGACGAGGCGGGCGTCGGGGAACTGCAGCCTGCCGACATCATCACTGCCCAGCCACGCAATCACGCCGTCGCGGACCGCGAACGCGGTGGCGTCGGGATTGGCGGGACTGTGTATCCGCCCGTTGATCAGTAGTGTTGTCAAGCTGTTCAGGTGTGCCGGCTAGGCCTGGGGTGGCAGGCGATGCGGATCGACGTCGTCAAAGTCGGTGACGTCGATGACTTCGCCGTCAATGTAGTCGCCGCGCGGTGCGCGATCGGCAGGGGTCCCCGTCGGCCAGCCGAAACCGGGTGCGGCCGAGGTGAGGAGCGGGGCCCGCCTGGCTGCCATCGCGGTGAAGACCGGCCGTGCCGCTGCCCGGGTCGGTGGCAGCAGTAGCAGTGCCCCGAGCACCGAGCTGGCGATGCCGGGGATCACGACCAGTACCGCGCCCAACGCCACGAGCACGCTGTCGGTGACCGCCCCGCGGGCGGTGGCCCCGGTGAGCCCAGTCTGCAACCGGTGCAGATGCCGCTTGAGCTGCGAGCCTGCCAGCGCAACGCCCACCACGAACGTTGCCAGTAACAGCAGGACCGTCCAGCCGAAGCCGATCGTGGACGCGAGCGCCACGATCACTGCCAGCTCGATGACGGCGTAGACGAGGAACAGCCGGATAGCCATGTCTGTTCAACGCTGGCGGGCGGCCCGCAGTTCCAGGCCCACGTTGTTCTGCATGCCACCGCGCAGCTTGCTGAAGAAGTTGAACGCCTTACCCACCAGCCCGTAGCGCTTGCCGATCGCGTCGTAGATCGCGCCATTGTGGGACTTATCGAGGATGGCCGCGGTCGCCTCCACCGGCTCGCTCTTCGGGTTACCCCGCACATCACACGCCGCGATGGTGACGCGCGGGGTGTTACGGATGCGCTTGACCTTCCACGCGTCGCCCACGGTGATCACCAACAACCGCTCGCCGTCGGGCGCCGCCCAGATCGCGGTCGGCTTGGGCCTGCCGTCCTTGGTGAATGTGGTCAGCAGCACATATCTGGCTTTGGCGACATCGGCGAAAGTGGGGGCCATGGCGTCAAACCTAGCGTCAGCCGAGATCAGGGCTGGGTCTCGCCGAAGCGGTCATGCCATGACTGGCGGTACGGCCGGCCGGCCGCCGCAACGAGCACCAATACGAAGGCGGCAAACGCCCCGAATGCAATCATGGTGGTCCTCCCTCAGATCCGTTCGAATACCGGTACCGGTGGTCCCGGGTATAACCGAGACCGTACGTCCGATCGCGGCAGAAGTGATCAATCTGTAAGGGACGAAACAGCTTTACCATTCAGTGACGCACGTCACAATTGCCGGGAACTGCCGACTTCCCAACGCCGGACGTCGACGTACGGTCGCACGGCGAGCACAAGGGCAGCCGCCGCTGCCACGGGGGCCAGCAACGGCAGCCACGGCAGCGTGGCAGGCACGGCGACCGCAGCCAACCCGACCGCGGTGAAGCCGACCGCACACAGGATCGTGGGCCGGGTAGTCGTGACGACGTCGGGTGTGCCGACCGCATGCCGGATCACCAGGTAGGCGGTTGCGGACAACCCTGACAGTGCGGAGAACAACGGGGCCGGTTCGGCCAGCGCCAATGCTGCGACCGCGGCCAGCACCGCGGCCGTGGCAAAAGGCCGGGCAGCCAGGCCGGCCAGCACGCACACCCCCGCTGTCGCGGCGGCCGCCAGAGCAGGTCCGTCCGCCGGTGCCGCGGTCGCGGCGGCCATCAGCAGCCCGAACATGGTCGAGAAGGTCCTCGGTGCCGGCTGCCGTGGCATGGTTCACAACCGCCGGTGTAGGTGACGGTGGCGGCCGGGGGCCGACCGCATCGCGTCCTGCAACCCCAGCCCTTCTCGCCAGTGCACCACGTCGATGCCGATGGTGCTCATGTCGCGGTACATGGCCGAACGCTGCAGTTCCCACATCCTCCGGATCAGCGGATCCAGCTCCCCCTCGAACGGCGCGTCTTGCAGGACGTCGACTGCGACCACGGTGTGGCCACGCTTGCACAGTTCGATCAGGGCAAGGGCGAACTCGGTGTTGAGCAGCGTCGAGAATGCCACCACGATGGCGCCCGGGGGCACCGCCGCGCGCGGCGCCAGTGTTCCCGTGGTGGCCTCGAAACCTCCGCCGACTCCCAGCACGGCGTCGAGCACCCGGTAGAACTGCCGCCGCCCGATGTCCACACCGAGCCAGCGCGGCCGCCGACCCCCGAGGGCGACGATCCCCGCGCGATCGCCGTTGCGCAGGGCACTCTGCACCACCTGGGCCGCTCCACGGGCGGTGTACTCGGTGGCGGCGGTGGCAGGCCCGGGAGCCTGGTCGTGGGTGTCGATCAGTACCACCACATCCGCGCCGCGGTCGGTCAACCGTTCCGTGACGTGCAGACGCCCGCGCCGGGCGCTGACCGGCCAGTTGACGGTCCGCAGATGATCGCCGGGCACGTAAGGGCGGACGTCGGCGTACTCGACACCCGGCCCGGTGTGCCGGGTCAGATGTGCCCCGAGCCGGTCCGGCAGCTCGGTGCGCGGGATCGCCGTCACCTGCGGAGCGGCCAGCGGGAAGACGTACAACTCGGCCACCTCGGCGGTGGCGTCGGCAATCATCAGCCCGCCAGGAGCCGTCACCTCGACCCGGGCCCGCAGTGGATAGCGGCCCCAGCGCGCGGCGGTGCCGGTGACCGTCAGCCGGTGCCGCGAGGCGCGCTCATGCATCGTCAACTGCATGCCCTCGGCCGCGGTGACCGTCAGCGCGCAATCAGTCCCGCCGCCACCGGATGTCGGCACCGTGACCCACACGGACACGTGCGCGGTCTCGCCCTCGAAGCAGCGGGTGGTGGCGGGTTCGCCGTGGACCTGGATTTTCGCCGGGGCGCGCTGCCAGTACAGCGAGCACAGCACCCCGAAGACCGGTGCCACGAAAACCAGTAACTGCCAACGGGTCCCGATCACCGCGACCGCCAGCGCGACGGCCGCCGCGGTGGCCAGCGCCCCGGTCAGCGGCGACGCCCGCCAGTGCGGTTGGGCATCAACCATGGTTGGTCCGCGGTACGGGCAGCCGGCGCAGCAATTCTGCCATCACGTCCGAGCCATGGATGCTGCGGACCCACATCTCGGGCCGCAGCGTGATGCGGTGCGCCATCGCGGTCACCGCAAGCGATTTGATGTCCTCCGGGATGACGAAGTCCCGGCCGAGCAGCATCGCCTGTGCCCGGGCGAGTTGCACCAGGTCCAGTTCGGCGCGCGGGCTCGCCCCGACGGCAACCTGCGGGTGATGGCGCGTCGCCGCGGCCAGGGCCACCACATAGTGCAGCACATCGTCATGCACGGTCACCCGCTCGACCGCCTCGCGCATCGCGACGAACTGCGGTCCGTCGATCACCCGGTTCACGACGCCCTCGACCGATCCCCGATCCAGCCGCCGCCGCAACATGGCTGTCTCGTCCTGCTCGGAAAGATATTTGAGCTCAAGCCGTACCGCGAACCGATCCAGCTGCGCCTCCGGCAACGGATAGGTGCCCTCGTACTCGATGGGGTTGTCGGTGGCCAACACGACGAACGGCACAGGCAGACGGTGAGTTTGGCCGTCGATGCTCACCTGCCCCTCCGCCATCGCCTCCAGCAGCGCGGCCTGGGTCTTGGGCGGGGTGCGGTTGATCTCGTCGGCCAGGAGCAGGTTGGTGAAGATCGGCCCCGGCCGGAATTCGAAACGGCCCGACTGCATGTCGTACACGGTGGAACCGAGCAGGTCCGCGGGCAGCAGGTCCGGGGTGAACTGCACCCTGGTGAACTTCAAACCGAGTGCGGCGGCGAAGGACCGTGCGATCAACGTCTTGCCAAGGCCCGGAAGGTCTTCGATCAACACGTGTCCCCGCGCCAGCAGAGTGGTGAGAATCAGCGTAAGCGCCGCGCGCTTCCCGACCACCACCTGCTCGATCTCATCGAGCACGGCGTGTGCGGTACCGGCCGTCTGCGACGGATCGGACACGGGCAGCCCTGGCGTCATAACCGCTCCAATCGTTGCAGGATCTCGCCGAGAACCTCCCGGCCCGGTCCCGGGGTGTCCCCGCCCGCGGTCTCGACCCCCGCATAGGTGACGTTGTCAGGGTCCACCCATTGCCACAGATCCGGCCCGAAGAGCATGCGACCGGTGGCCTTGAACGCCACGGAATCGCCGGTCTGGCGGTGTCCGGTTGCCGCGGCGAACTCCCTGGCCAGCCTCGGACGCAGGTGCCTGTCCCACTGAGCACGGGTGGAATCGGCCCGACCGACCAGGGTCTCAGTCTGAGACATCCACTGTGCCAGCAGTTCTGCCGCGTCGTCCTGTTCGGTCAGCGCGGTGTCCGGACGGCCTTCGTGATGCAGTGACCAGCGCACCGCGGCCAGCAGTACCGCCACCATCGCGCCGGCTGCCCACGCCACCACGCGGCGGTCGGCAAGGGTGACGGCGTAGGCCTCGACCAGCACCATCAACAGGAAAACCGCCGCCACGGTGCGTTTCACGACACCCCCCGCAGGTCGGCGAGGACCCGGTGCAACGCCGCCACCGCGGTGTCGCGGTGCTGCTCGCTCATCACATGCGGGCTGAAGCGCGCCTCGGTGAACAGCTCGACCAGTTCGGTTGCGCTGCCTGGAGACAACGCGTGGTGACGCACGGCACGAGCGAGCACTTCCGATGGCGTGTCGGAATCCTGCGGCACCGCACCGGGAGCCTGCGCCAGGCCAAGCTCCATCGCGGCATAGCACGCGATGATCGCCGCCCGCGGCTCACGGCTGGAGTCACCGATCTCCGCCAGCCCGAGTTCGGTTGCGTGCACCAGCGTTTCGGAGCGACTCGGCGCAGCGGGTCGCCCAGCGGGCACAGCGTCGTCAGGCTGAGCCGCCGCGCGCGTCCTTCTGGCGTGAACCACGGTGCCCAACGCCAGGATCAGAAGCGTGACCACTGTCGCCGCGGCCAGATACCCGAATGCGCTGTGTGATGAACCCGTGGGCTCCGGGGGCCGCGGTTCGGTCGAACCCGGCGGGGGCGGAACCGGCGTCGACGCCGGTGCGCCGGACGCCGGAACCCCCGGATCCGGTGGCGCGGTCAGACGGGCGATCAGCACGAGGGCGAACAGCCAGCAGAGCAGTACGGCCAGTGCCCCCACCACCCATCGCCAGCGAAGGTGTACCTGCAGTCCGCGCCGCTCGAGGATTCCGTTGTCGTCCCCGCCGGGGGCGGCGGCCTTTCGCGGTGCGGTGATCACCGCGAAAGCGAAACCGGCCAGCGCCACGGTGAGCAGCGCGATGACCGCGATCACGCTGGCCGGCGAATCGGTGGGTGCTCTGGCCGGCGCGGGTGCGCCACCGGGCAGGTATCCGCGCAACGCGATGGCAGCCACCACCAGGAGCACGAGCACTATGGCCACGCGCCCTGCCGCCTTATCGATACCGGGCATCGCCTGGACAATCGTCGCACGGATTCGTGCCACAGCCAGCGCGTTCCTACAATGAACGCAGATATGGCCAGGACCCGTGACCACGACGCGTGTCCCGGTGCGCTGACTGTGCACCGGGCCGCTGACGGTGCGCTGGTGCGGATCCGGTTGGCCGGAGGCAGGATCACCGCGGCACAACTCGCCGCGCTTGCCGAGGTTGTGGCCCAATTCGGCTCTTCGGCAATGGAGTTGACGTCCCGCGGCAATATCCAGTTGCGGGCCCTCACCGATACCGTCGCGGTGGGCGAAGCGGTGACCGCCGCCGGGCTGGTGCCGTCACCGACACACGAACGGGTCCGCAACATCGTGGCCTCACCACTCACCGGCCGCGCCGACGGCATCGCCGATGTCGGTGCCCTTATCGGCGACCTCGACCTGGCGATCCAGGCCGACCCGGCGCTGGCCGCCCTGCCCGGCCGGTTCTGGTTCAGCCTGGACGACGGCCGCGGTGACGTCTCCGGATCCGGTGCCGATGCCGGTATCCATATGCTCGACGCCGACACCGCGGCGGTGCTGCTGGCCGGCCGCGATACCGGGGTGCGGCTGCCGATCGCCGACGCCGTCGAAACGCTGGTGACGGTGGCCTCCCGATTCCTCGACATCCGGGAAAAATCCTGGCGGGTAACCGAACTCGATGATGTGACACCGCTCATCGCTCACCTGCCCGTCAGCGCCCCCGCGGGCAGGCAGTGGCCGCCGACCGTGAAGCCTCCGGTCGGCTGGATCGATCAGCGGGACGGCCGCGTCGCGCTGGGCGCGGCGCTACCGCTGGGTGTGCTGGGGGCCGAAGTCGCGCAGTACCTCGCGGCGGTCGAAGCGCCGCTGGTGATCACCCCGTGGCGCTCGGTGCTGCTGTGCGACCTCGACGAGGGCGTCGCCGATGCGGCGCTACGGGTGCTGGCGCCACTGGGTTTGGTGTTCGACGAGAACTCGCCATGGCTCGACGTCAGCGCCTGCACCGGCAGCCCCGGCTGCGCCCAGTCCACCGCGGACGTCCGGGCCGACGCGGCACGCGCGGTGGCCGACGGCCCGGGCCGACCGTCGGCCACGCACCGGCATTTCGTCGGCTGCGAACGGGCCTGCGGCAGCCCGGCTGTCGGTGAGGTGCTGGTGGCGACCGACGACGGATATCAGCTCCGCGTCACCCCCGTAAGGTGATCGGGTGCTCGACTACATCCGCGACGCCGCCGAGATCTACCGGCAGTCTTTTGCAACGATTCGTGCGGAGGCGGACCTGGCACGCTTCCCCGGCGACGTGGCGCATGTGGTGGTGCGGCTGATCCATACCTGCGGACAGGTCGACGTCGGTGACCACGTCGCGTTCAGTGCTGACGTCGTCAGCAGGGCGCACGCCGCGCTCGTCGCGGGTGCGCCGATTCTCTGTGATTCGTCGATGGTGGCGGCAGGCATCACCAGATCGCGGTTGCCCGCGGACAACGAGGTGGTTTCACTGGTCGCCGACGAGCGGGCTTCCGAGTTGGCCGCCCGGCTGGGCTGCACGCGTTCCGCGGCCGCGGTCGAGTTGTGGGCCGACCGGCTCGAGGGCGCGGTGGTGGCGATCGGCAACGCACCGACCGCGCTGTTCCGGCTGCTGGAGCTGGTCGACGAGGGTGCGCCGACTCCTGTAGCCGTATTGGGCGGGCCGGTGGGCTTCGTCGGGTCGGCACAGTCCAAGCAGGAGTTGATCGAGCGTCCGCGGGAGATGTCCTATCTGGTGGTGACCGGCAGGCGCGGCGGCAGCGCGATGGCCGCCGCGGCCGTCAATGCGATTGCGAGTGAGCGCGAATGAGGGGAACCCTGTACGGCGTCGGGCTCGGGCCTGGCGATCCGGAGTTGGTGACGGTCAAGGCCGCACGGTTGATCGGCGAGGCCGATGTCGTCGCCTACCACAGCGCCAGGCACGGTCACAGCATCGCCAGAAGCATCGCCGAACCGTATCTGCGCCCAGGCCAACTCGAGGAACACCTGGTTTACCCGGTGACCACCGAGACCGTCGACCATCCCGGCGGGTATGCCGGGGCGATGGAGGACTTCTACGCCGAGTCCGCCGAACGCATCGCCGGGCACCTCGAGGCCGGACGCAGCGTCGCGCTGCTGGCCGAGGGCGATCCACTGTTCTACAGCTCCTATATGCACATGCACACCCGGCTCACTTCTCGGTTCGACGCCGTCATCGTTCCCGGTGTGACCTCGGTCAGCGCGGCCTCCGCCGCCACGGGCACGCCACTGGTGCAGGGCGACGAGGTGCTGACCATCCTGCCCGGCACCCTGCCTGCCGACGAACTCAAACGTCGCCTCGCCGACACCGACGCCGCGGTCGTGATCAAGTTGGGCCGCTCGTATGACCGTGTGCGCGAAGCACTCTCGTCGACCGGTCGACTCGACGAGGCCTACTACGTGGAGCGGGCCAGCACCCAGCGACAACGCGTGTCACCTGCCGGGGACGTCGACGCGACGAAGGTGCCCTATTTCTCGCTGGCGATGGTGCCCGGCAATGGCATGCGACGCGCCGAGGCGGGCGGCAGCGTGGTGGTCGTGGGACTCGGGCCCGGTGATTCCGACTGGATGACCCCGCAGAGTCGTCGTGAACTCGCCGCCGCGACCGATCTCATCGGCTACGGCCCGTACCTCGACCGGGTCGGCACCCGGGCCGGTCAGGACCATCACCCCAGCGACAACACCGACGAGCCCGAACGGGCCCGGCTGGCCTGCACGCTGGCCCAGCAGGGCCGCGTGGTCGCGGTCGTCTCCTCCGGGGATCCCGGGGTGTTCGCCATGGCCACCGCGGTGCTCGAGGAAGCCAAGCAGTGGCCCGGCGTCAAGGTGCGGGTGGTGCCCGCGATGACTGCGGCGCAGGCGGTCGCCAGCCGGGCCGGTGCTCCTCTCGGCCACGACTACGCAGTGATCTCACTGTCCGACCGGCTCAAACCGTGGGATGTGATCGCCGACCGGCTCACCGCGGCCGCCGAGGCCGATCTGGTGCTCGCGATCTACAACCCGGCCTCGAGATCCCGAACCTGGCAGGTGGGCGCGATGCGCGAATTGCTCCTGGAACATCGCGATCCGAACACCCCGGTGATCATCGGCCGCAGCGTGTCGGGTGCCGAACCGGGCCCAGACGAGAGCGTCAGGGTGGTGCGGTTGGGTGATCTGGATCCGGCCGAGGTGGACATGCGCTGCCTGCTGATCATCGGATCCACCCAGACGCAGTGGTACACCGACTCCGTCGGGCCGCACACCGCGGATCGGGTGTTCACCCCGCGCAACTATCCCGAGCGGCTGTGACCGCAATCTGACAAACGTCGAAGTTTATTGACTGCTGTCAGAATCCCGATTAGTGTCCGGCGTCACACCTGTTCGATGGGAGGCGCGTGGCGCAACAAGTTGCACCGGTACGGTCGCCGGTCGATCGTCGTCAGCCGCAGCGCAGTGATCAGCGGCGCTCCGCGATCCTGGAGGCCCTCAACCAGCACTTGATGGACACCGGATTCGACTCGCTCAACATCGCCGAGGTCGCCCGGCAGGCAGGTGTCGGCCGATCGGCCTTCTATTTCTATTTCGAGAACAAGGCCGCGGCTGTCGCCGCACTGCTCGAACCGATGCACGACGCCCTGTTCGCCGCCAACAACTTTCTGGCCAATACCGCCGAGCGGCCGCGTACCCGCATCCACCGGACGATCGACGCGATACTGCGTACCGCCGAGGACCACCGCTACCTGTTCCAGGCCATGTTGGAGGCCCGCGGCGTGAGCGGCGCAGTCCGCGACATGTGGGATGACGCGCGAGAGTCCTTCGTACCGATGGTCGCCGCGGTGATCAGCGCCGAGCGGGCGAGCGGCCGCGCGCCTGCGGGCGTGGATGCGCGTGTGCTGGCGAGCCTGCTGATGGAGTTCAACGACCGCCTGCTGGAGCGGTACATCATCGGTGGGCGACTGACCCGCCAACAACTCTCAGAAGGTGCGGAGGCCATGTGGATGGGCGCGATCTACGGCACGACGAACGACATCGGCACGGCACCGTGACCGCGGCAGTATCAATACCGGGCAAGCCTGCCGAGGTGACCGCCGCGTGGCTGTCTACGGTGCTGGGCGTCGAGGTGCGCACCGTGGAGACGACACCGATCGGCACCGGGCAGACGGGCGCCACCTACCGCGTGTCGGTCGGCTACGGCGACGGCGTCACCGGCTTTCCCGCCACGTTCGCGATCAAATTGCCGTCCCAGGATGACACCGTGCGGGACCGGGTCAGCATCGGATACCGCTCCGAGCACGCCTTCTACACCAATGTCGCTGCGCACGTGCAGATTCCGGTGCCAGTTTGCCATCACTGCGAAATCGACGGTGACGGCGCTGATTTCGTGCTGCTGCTGGCGGACATGGCCCCTGCGGTACAGGGCGATCAGATCGCCGGCTGCACAGCTGAGGAAGCCATGCTGGCGGTGCGCGCACTGGCCGCGCTGCACGGCCCGACGTGGCGGGACCCGCAGTGGGCCGATTTTCCCGGCATCGCGATGCCCAAACCGGAGCCGGACTCGGCGAAGGGATTCGGCGATATCGCGCGGATGGCCACCGACATCACGCTCGATAAACTCGGCGACCGCATGTCGGCCGAGAATCGTGAAACGCTGCGCACCGCAATGTCGGTGGTGACGCCGTGGCTGCTGACCGAACCGGACCGGTTCGCGGTGCTGCACGGTGACTACCGACTGGACAACATGCTGTTCGATCCCGACCGGACCCGCATCACCGTGGTGGACTGGCAGACCCTGGGCTCCGGGCTTCCCGCGCGTGACCTGTCCTATTTCACCGCGACCAGCCTCCGTCCGGAGACCAGAGCGGCGGTCGAAGAGGACCTCGTCGCGGAGTACCACCGCGCATTGGTGTGCCACGGTGTCAGCGGCTATGACCGCGAAACCTGCTGGCGGGACTACCGATTGGGCATGCTGCAGGCTCCGTTGATCACAGTGCTCGGCTGCGCGTTCGCCACCTCCACCGAACGAGGTGACGACATGATGGTGGTGATGGCAGAGCGCGGTGCGGTGGCGATCCGGGAACTCGGCACGATGGATCTGATCAGCGCCTGATCCTGCGCCAGACGAACTGCGGCACGAACCGCGTCACGAAGATCATCGGACGGATCGCCCACGGCACCCACACCGCGCGTTTGCCGCGGGCAAGTGCGCCGGCGACCGCGGCGGCCACCTGCGGTGGTGTGCTCGAAAACGGCGCGGGATCCATGCCCTCGGTCATCCGGCCGATGACGAAACCCGGACGCACGATCAGCAGTTGCACGCCCGAGCCGTGCAGTGCGTCGGCCAGGCCGCTGGCGAAGCTGTCCAGGCCCGCCTTGGCCGACCCGTACACATAGTTGGCGCGGCGGGCCCTGGCCCCGGCGATCGAGGAGAACACCACCAGCCGGCCACGGCCCGAGGCCCGCATGCGCTGCGCCAGCACCGTCAGCAGGCTTACCTGGGCGACATAGTCGGTGTGCACGACGGCGACGGCGTGGGCAACGTCGGACTCGGCGCGCACCTGATCGCCGAGCACACCGAACGCCAGCACCGCCGTATCGATCGGGCCGTGTTCGGATTCGATCGACGCGACCACGCCGGCGTGCCCCGGGAGATCGTCGGCGTCGAATTCGCGGGTGTGAACGGCCTGCGCGCCCGCCGCCTCCACGGCTGTGACCTGCTCGGCGAGCCCCTCGGCGCCGCGGGCGGCGAGCACCACGGTGGCGCCCGGGGCCAGTCGGACCGCCAGTTCGGTCCCGATCTCGCTGCGCCCGCCGAAAATAACCACGAGGCGGCGGGTCGTGTCAGCCGTGTCATCCATGGCAGCGATTATGTCCTGCGCTAGCGTGGACCCCGATGGCTACATCTCGTGGCAAGGCGACCACCAGGCTCACCAATGACGCGTTGGCGTTTCTCACCGAACGCCACCTGGCGATGCTGACCACCCTGCGGTCGGACAATTCACCGCATGTCGTGGCGGTCGGTTTCACGTTCGATCCCAAGACGCACATCGCGCGGGTCATCACCACCGGCGGGTCGCAGAAGGCGGTCAATGCCCACGAGCGGGGCGTCGCGGTGCTGAGCCAGGTCGACGGCGCACGCTGGTTGTCGTTGGAGGGCAAATCCACGGTGAGCACCGAGGCCGACGCCGTCCGCGACGCGGAACTGCGCTACGCCCAGCGGTACCGCACCCCGCGGATCAATCCGCGGCGCGTGGTGATCGAGGTCCGCATCGAACGCGTGCTGGGCTCCTCGGAACTGCTGGACCGCGGCGAGGTCTAATCGACCGGCACCACGACCAGCTCGTGCGGCTGGTTGTTGACCGACTCGGCACCGTCCTCGGTCACGATCACGATGTCCTCGATGCGGGCACCCCACTGCCCCGGGAAGTACACCCCGGGCTCCACACTGAACGCCATGCCTGCCTCAAGCGGTAGCTCGTTGCCCGCCACGATGTAGGGCTCCTCGTGCACTGACAGCCCGATTCCGTGGCCGGTGCGATGTACGAAGGCCTCCGCCAGCCCCTCGGCCGCGATGACGTCGCGGGCGGCGGCATCGACCTGTTCGGCGGTGATCCCGGGCCGCACCGCCGCGACGGCGGCCCGCTGGGCACGCTGCAGGACGGCGTAACGACGCGCCACCTCGGGATCGGGCTCTCCCAGGCTGTAGGTGCGGGTGGAATCGGAGTTGTAGCCGGGCTGGTAGGGCCCGCCGATGTCGACGACAACGATGTCGCCGGCCTGCAATTCCCGGTCGGAGCACTCATGGTGCGGATCGGCACCGTGCGGGCCGGAGCCGACGATGATGAACGCGACCTCCGAATGCCCCTCGGCGACAATCGCTTCGGCAATGTCAGCCGCGACGTCGGCCTCGGTGCGGCCGGGCGCGAGGAACTCCGGCACCCGCGCATGCACGCGGTCGATCGCCGCGCCGGCCTTGCGAAGTGCATCGATCTCGGCGGCGTCCTTGATCATCCGCAGCCGCCGCAGCACATCGGTCGCGAGCACCGGCACCGTGCCAAGCAGCTTGGTCAGGGGTAGCAGGTGGAGGGCGGGCATGGAGTCGGTGACGGCGGCGAGCCGCCCATCCAGCCCGGCGGCGAGCCGCCCATCCAGCGCATCCGCGACCAGCCGGTAGGGATCCTCGCCGTCCACCCAATCGGTCACCGTCACACCGAGTTCGGTCACCGCCGACTCTTTGAGCGCGGCCAGCTCCAGGCGCGGCACCACCATGACGGGGTCGCCTTTCGCGGGCAGAACCAGCGCTGTCAGCCGTTCGAAGGTCTGCGCGCGGGATCCGACCAGATAACGCAGGTCGTAGCCGGGCGTGATGACCAGTCCGGCAAGCCCGGCATCCGCGGCCGCGGCCGCTGCCGCGGCAATCCGGTGGGCGTAGACATCGGTGCTGAATCGACTGACGGTCATGGTTCGAAGGCTAATCGCTGCAGTGTCTCGGCGTCGGTGCCGGGGGCGGTGCGGCACGATACTGTCACTGCCATGCTGCGCGACATCCGGGATCTCACCGACGAACCCGAAGCGTATGCCGCCGAATTGCGGCGCCGCTGGGGCGGCCTGCTGAGCTACCGGTACCTCGGCCGCACCTACTCGTCGATGGATCTGGGCACGGCCGACGACACGGTCACACTGCGCCGCGACATGCGCAATTCGACTGGTGGGCTTCTACTCGCGGTGCTCGGCATCTCCTCGCCCGAAGGTGGCGGCATGTCGGATCTGGAAGCGGTGCCCAATCCGGTCATCCACTCGTGTCAGCTCCTCGATCCCGGCCGCGACGTGGACCGCATCCGGATCGACACCGACGTCCTCAAGCGCGGCAGGCAGATGGGTTACAGCCGCTCGGTCATCGTGGACGCCGACCGGCCCGACCGCGTACTCGCGGTAACCGAGGGGCAGGGCATCGCGATCGGCACTCCCCCTGCCGGTCTGGCGAAGATGCCGGTCGAGACCATCGAGATCGTCGACGGGCCCGATCTGCCGCCGCTGTGGCAGGTGTTCGGCGGCCTGCGCCGTCCCGACGGACACTGGTCACTGCCGGAGTTGACCGTCGAAGTAGCCTCGCCGGATGCCGCCCTGCACATCGGACCGCAGTTCGTGATCCTGGAGACCGCCGCAGCCGAGAACGCCGAAACCGTCGCCGATGCTGCGGCGCTGCAAGGCGTCTCGTCGCACGTGATGTTTCTGGCACGGGGCAAGACGGGCCCCTTCCGGGTGGATACCGAGGCGTTCGCGGGAGCCGACGGGACCGTCGTGGTCAGAGCCACGCTGCACGATGAGGGCGCGGACGGCAAGGCCGTCACCGCGGCCTCCTACCAATTCCGACAGATGGATGGGCACCGATGAATCCTCCGATACTGCTGCTCGACGGCGCCAGCATGTGGTTCCGATCGTTCTTCGGCGTCCCGTCGTCGATCAAGGCGCCCGACGGCAGGCCGGTCAACGCGGTGCGCGGATTCCTCGACGCGGTGGCCACCCTCGTCGCCCGGGAGCGGCCGACCCGGCTGGTGGTATGCCGCGACGACGACTGGCGGCCGCAGTGGCGCGTCGATCTCATCCCGTCGTACAAGGCGCACCGCGTCGCCCAACCCGAACCCGACGGCGTCCCGGACATCGAGGAAGTTCCCGACGACCTCACCCCGCAGGTCGACATGATCTTGGAGTTGCTCGACGCCTTCGGCATCGCGACCGCGGGCGCACCCGGATTCGAGGCCGACGACGTGCTCGGCACGCTGGCCACCCGCGAGCAGCGAGACCCGGTGGTGGTGGTCAGCGGCGATCGCGACCTGCTGCAACTGGTACGCGACGAGCCGGTGGAAGTCCGGGTGCTCTATCTCGGGCGGGGCCTGGCCAAGGCCACGAAATTCGGGCCTGCCGAGGTCGCCGAGCAGTACGCGGTGCCGCTCGACCGGGCGGGCGCGGCGTATGCCGAGTTGGCGCTGCTGCGCGGCGACCCGTCCGACGGGCTGCCCGGGGTCGCCGGTATCGGCGAGAAGACGGCCGCCACATTGCTGGCGCAGCACGGCTCGCTCGCAGGGATCCAGGCCGCGGCCGCAGACCCCAAGTCCACGATGCCCAAGGCCCAGCGGACCAAGTTGCTGGGCGCCGCCGACTATCTCGCGGCAGCTGAGCCGGTGGTGCGGGTGGCCACCGATGCGCCGGTCACCTTCTCGACACCGTCGGATGTGCTGCCCCTGAGTGCCGGCGACCCGGCCAGAGTCGCGAAACTGGCCGGGTCGTATGGGGTGAGCTCCTCGATCAGTCGGTTACAGGCGGCGCTGGACCAACTGCCGGGCTGAGGTTACTTGGGCCTGCCGACCTCGTAGGTGCCGTCGTCGTTCTGGAACGTCACGGTGACCTTGCGCTTGGTGCCGTCGATACTGACCTCGCAGTCGAAGGTGTCGCCCTTCTTCACCGTGGGGTTCTGACCGTCGTTGCACTTGACGTCTTTGACGTTCTTGGCGCCGTAGCCGTTGGTCTCATCCGACAGGATCTGCTGCACACCCGTCTGCGCCTTGTCGATGTCGAGCTTCGTCGTCATGGCCCAGCCGGGCAGCCAGAAGGCTGTGACAGCGAGCACGATGAGCAGTAGGGCCACCAGACCGCCGACGATGCCGCCGATGGCCGCCATCGACCGCTTGGAACCGTCCTCGCCGCCGGGCGGCGTGTACTGCCCGTACTGACCGAACTGACCTGGTTGCTGGCCGAACTGCGGCGGCGCGCCGTAACCCGGCTGTTGGCCGTATTGGGGCTGACCGTATTGGCCGGGTTGACCGTACTGGCCCGGCTGACCCGGCTGCTGCGGGTACTGGCCCGGCTGGCCGTAGCCCTGCTGCTGACCGAATTGCTCGGTCGGCGGGTACTGCTGCTGCGGTTGCTGGGGATACCCCGGCTGTTGCGGCTGCTGATACTGCGGATACTGCTGCTGCGGCTGTTGCGGTTGCTGCGTGTACGCCGGAGGCTGCCATGCCGGAGTATGAGTGGTCGCGTCATCGGAGGCGGATGCAGACGGCTGCCACGCCTCGGTGCCTTGCGGCTGATCGCTACCGGGCTCGGGCTGCTGACCGGGCCACGGCTGCGCCGGATCAGATCCCTGCGGTCCGCTCATGCTTCTCCTTGATTTTGTTCGCTATCACCGTCAAAACACCCTACCGTTACCTGACTACACCAGCGTCTGTATGACTAGGCGTTTCAGGCAGCCTCTCCTTTGGGGGAGGCACTCCCACCGTCATCAGCATGGTCGCCTACTTCGGTACGGGTTCGGGTTTCACTGCCACCGGCTTCACTGCGAGGTGAAGACTTACGATCGGCTCCGCCCGTGATGAACCCGGTACTCGGGTCCGTTTGTTGTTGAGCGTAACGTGCCAGGTTGACTGCTGCATTGAGGTCCCGGTCGATGACCAAACCGCAGCAGTCGCATTTATATGTCCGCTCGGCAAGGTGCAGCTTGGCTTTCACCACACCACAGCCGGAGCACATTTTCGAACTGGGAAACCACCGATCTGCCTTCACCATCTGTGATCCATACCAGCCGGTCTTGTACGCAAGTTGGCGGAACAGCTCCCCCAGGCCCGCGTCGCCGAAGGCACGGTTGAGTCCACGTTTACGCGACCCACCGCGAGCCATCATGTTCCTCACCGTCAGCGTCTCGCCACCGATCACCCCGTGTTTCTGACTGAGCTGGGTGGTGAGTTTGTGAAGACGGTCCGCTCGCAATTGGGCCACGCGTGCATGCACCCGAGCGATATCGCGTTGCGTGCGCTCCCAACCTCGTGAAGGCCGGCGCTTCGTAAACGTTGACGTGTCCCAAGGGCCAACCTGGCGTGCTGCTTTACGCTGCATCGCTCGCAACTTTTGGTGCGCTCGCCTGAGCTCCCGCGGCGCCCGATGACGCGCCAACTCATTGCCATCGGGGTCAGCCACGACGATCAGATCCTTCACACCGGCGTCGATCCCCACCACGGCTGCACCGGATTTCACATGCGCCGGGCGGCCCGAGCCTCGTCGCACCAGGCAGGTAAACGAGACCTGCCAGCGGCCTCGCTCGAACCGTACCGTCGCTTTGAGAACGCGGGCTACGCCCGCGTCCATGCGGCGTGCCAGCTTGCGTGTGCTCTCGTGTGTCCTGATCGTGCCCAATCGCGGCAAGGTCACATGCCTGCGGTCGGGTTCAACCCGTATAGCACCCGTGGTAAACGAAAACTTATTAGCTGCAGCGGCTTTCGTTTTAAATCGGGGGAACCGCATCCGCTGACCACCGCGTATACCCCGACGCGAAGCAGACCAGTTCGACAGTGCGTCAGCCAACCCACGACACGCATTTGCGTATACCTCTTTAGAGTTCTCAGTCCACCAGGGAGTGCCATCGGCTCGTACCGCGACTTTGTGTTTTCGGCGGTTGAAGTCGTTGCGCAGCGACTGAAACGACCATTCCATCAGGGGCGTCAGGTCATCCTCCCTGACCCCGTAAGAACGCTCTGCGGCTCGCTGGTCCAAGTTGGCCTTCACTGCCGCCAGCATTACGTTGTAGGCGAACCGCGCTCCACCGGCATGCGATCTAAATGCCTCGACCTGCATTGGAGTCGGATCGAGAACGAACCGGTACGCCTGCGCGGTCCATTCATCGGAAATCTCATATCGCGCCATCACTGCCACCAGCGTTCGAAGGTGCCCACCAAACGAGCCCGATGCTCCACGACAGTCACAGTGGCACATAGGTCTGACAACGACTATCAAGCGGCCCTTTTGCTCACAACCCCTTCACCAACATGTGTATCCGGATGAGCACTACCCCGCATCAACTGCCACGACGCCGCGTCGAACGTCGCCGATCGCACGTTTTGCGGTATTGCGCAATGCTGATGTGGGCGCGGCATTGCGCACCTGATCGAGCAGATCCAGCACCTGGCGGCACCATCGCACGAAATCGCCGGCCGACAACGAGGAACCCGATCCCGCCGCGTCGGACGCGGCCAGTGCCGAGGCCAGATCGCCGGTGGTGGACCATCGGTACACCGCCGCGACGAAGCCGTCGTCGGGTTCCCGGCTCGGCGTGATGCGGTGCCGCTGTTCATCGGCGCGCAGGTCGACCGACAGCCGCCGTGTCCGCGCCAGGGCGCGACGCAGGCCCGGGGTCGGCGCGTCCACACCCGGTGCCACACCGGCGGCGTCGCCACGGGATTCGAAGAGTACCGCCGACAGCACACCGGCAAGTTCGGCCGGCTGCAGACCTTCCCAGTGACCGCCGCGCAGACATTCGGCGACCAGTAGGTCACTTTCGCTGTAGATGCGGGCCAGCAGTCTGCCGGCATCGGTGACGGCCGGGGGCGCGGCCGGTTCGGCGTCGTCCCGCTCGATGAATCCCCGTTCGCTCAGCAGCGCCACGATCCGGTCGAACGTGCGCGCCAGCGAGTTCGTCGCCGCGGCCACTTTCTGCTGGATCTGGGCGTTGTCGCGTTCGATCCGCAGATAACGCTCAGCGATCCGGGCTTTGACGTCACGGTCGGGCAGCTCGTGAGCGGGGTGTTCGCGCAGCCGCGCCCGCAGCCCGGCGAGCTCAGGGTCGACGTCGCGCTCGGGTGCGGCAGCACCTCGTTTCGGCCTACCGGAGGGCACGGTGAGCCCGGCTGCCGCGGACCTCAGCGCCGACGCCAGGTCGCGACGCACCCTCGGCTGCCGATGCTCGACCCGCTTGGGCAGAGTCATCGACCCCAATGCCGCGGATGCACCCGAGTAGTCGGCCGAGGAGATCCGTCCTGCCCAGCGGTGTTCGGTCAGCACCAGCGGTCGGGGATCGTCGCTGTCCCGGTCGGCTTCGAGCACCACGGCCAGCCCGCCACGGCGTCCATGGGTGATGCTGATGATGTCGCCACGGCGCAGGCCGGCCAAGGCGTCGGTGGCGGCTCTGCGCCGGTGCAACCGCGATGCGCGCGATTGGGCGCGTTCGCGCTCAGCGATTTTCGCCCGCAGCCGCGTGTAGTCGAGGATCGGCGAGTCCTTGCCTCCCAGTTCGGCGGCCAACTCGTCGAGCATCCGTTCACCGCGCGTGATCCCCCGCACCAGCCCGACCACTGACCGGTCGGCCTGGTACTGCGCGAACGATCGCTCGAGCAGCTTGTGCGCCTGCTCGGGACCCATCTGCTGCACCAGGTTGATGGTCATGTTGTAGCTCGGGGCGAACGAACTGCGCAGCGGGAAGGTGCGGGTGGATGCCAGGCCCGCGACCTCGGCCGGCTCGGCGGTGCTGTCATCGGGACGCCACAGCACCACGGCGTGGCCCTCGACATCGATGCCGCGGCGCCCGGCCCGGCCGGTGAGCTGCGTGTACTCCCCCGGCGTCAGCGGCATGTGTTGCTCACCGTTGAACTTCACCAGCCGCTCCAACACCACCGTGCGGGCAGGCATGTTGATCCCCAAAGCCAGTGTCTCCGTGGCGAACACCGCCTTCACCAGGCCCGCGGTGAACAGCTCCTCCACGGTGTGGCGGAAGATCGGCAGCATTCCGGCGTGATGTGCGGCCAACCCGCGGAGCAGGCCCTCACGCCATTCGTGATAGTCGAGCACGATCAGGTCCGATTCGGCCAGATCCGCGCAGCGCCGGTCGACCACCTCCGCGATGCGAGCCCGTTCTTCGTTGGTGGTGAGCCGCAGCGGGGCACGCAGACACTGCTTGACCGCAGCATCGCAGCCGGCGCGGGAGAACACGAACGTGATCGCGGGCAGCAGGCCCGCACCGTCCAGCGCGGCGATCACGTCGGGACGGCTCGGCGGCCGGTACAGATGCGGCCGTGCCCTGCCACGCCCGCGCGGCTGCCAGTCGGCCAAGCGGTCGGCTTCGGCGCGATGGACGATGTGACGCAACAGGTCCGGGGCGACCAGGCTGCTGTCGGCACCCTCGAACAGGTCGAAGAGTCGCTTGCCGACCAGCATGTGCTGGGACAGCGGCACCGGCCTGTGCTCGTCGACGACGACGGTGGTGTCACCGCGGACCGTCTTGATCCAGCCACCGAACTCCTCGGCGTTGCTGACCGTGGCCGACAGGCTGACCAGCAGCACGTCCTCCGGCAGATGCAGGATGACCTCTTCCCACACCGCCCCGCGCATCCGGTCGGCCAGGAAGTGCACCTCGTCCATCACCACATAGGAAAGCCCATGCAGCGACGACGAATTGGCGTACAGCATGTTGCGCAGCACTTCGGTGGTCATCACCACCACATCGGCGTTGCCGTTGATCGACTGGTCACCGGTGAGTAACCCGATCTTGTCCGCGCCGTAGCGGGCCACCAGGTCGTTGTGTTTCTGGTTGCTCAGCGCCTTGATCGGTGTGGTGTAGAAGCATTTTCCGCCGGCCGCCAGCGCGAGGTGTACGGCGAACTCGCCGACGACGGTCTTGCCTGCACCGGTCGGTGCGCAGACCAGCACGCCGTGGCCGTTTTCCAGCGCCCGGCAGGCGCGCAGCTGGAAATCGTCGAGGGTGAAGGGCAATTGCGCAGTGAATCCGACGAGTTCACGGCCCGGTCCGTCACCCGTCTCAGGTGGCATCGTCGTCGATGGTGAACCGTGAGGGTGTGGGTACGGCCGTGGGCGCGTCTACCGGTTGGACGTCCCCGATCGGGGCGGCCGCGTCGTCGGCGACCTCGGCCAGGGCCGCCCGCCTTGCTTTGCGTGCGTCATTGAGCCGGGCAATCTGGATGGCCATCTCCAGCAGCACGGTCAGAGCGCACGCCAACGCCAGCATCGAGAACGGGTCGGAGCCCGGGGTGGCGAACGCGGCGAAGACGAACAGCCCGAAAATCATTCCGCGGCGCCAGGATTTGAGCCGCTCGTAGGGCAGCATGCCGATCAGGTTGAGCATGATGATCAGCAGTGGGAACTCGAAGCTGATGCCGAACACCAGCAGCAGGTTGATCAGGAACCCGAAGTACTGGTCACCGGAAAGGGCCGTGACCTGGACGTCGCTGCCGACGGTCAGCAGGAAACTCAAGGCTTTGGCCAGCACCACGTAGGCCAGGATCGCGCCGCCGATGAACAGCAGCGCCCCGAAACTGACGAACGCCATCGCGAAACGGCGTTCTTTCTTGTACAGGCCGGGCGTGATGAACGCCCACAACTGATACAGCCAAACCGGGCAGGCCATCACGAGCCCGGCCGCCAGGCCGACCTTGAGGCGCAGCATGAACTGGTCGAACGGAGCGGTGGCCAGCAGGCGACAGCCCCCGTCCGCGGTGATGTCGGCGCGGGCGTAGCTCGGCAGGGCGCAGTATGGGCCGCGCAGCCAGTCCCCGAGGCTGGGCAGACCGAAGATGCCGTGGCTGTACCAGAAGAACCCGGCGATCGTGGTGAGCAGGATCGCCCCCACCGAGATCAGCAGGCGGTTGCGTAGTTCGTGGAGGTGATCGACCAACGACATGGTGCCGTCCGGGTTGACCCGCGAACGGCGGCGGCGAGGATCGAATTTCTGGAAAAGACCGGGGGTCTGCACGGGCTTGCTTCAGGGCCTTGTTCTTTAGGGGCCTTGTTGAAGGCGCGACCTGATGACGCGGTGTGGACCGCGGTCAGGTCGAACCGTTTCAGGCCGTGTGTCGGTCCGGCGACTGCTCGGGAGCAGGAGCGGCAGTGTCGACCCGCTCCGAGGCGATCGGCGTGGCCGGCGGGGCCACCCGCTCCGCATCGGGCGTTGCCTCGCCAGACTTGGACTCCGACTGCATCTCTTTGATCTCGGACTTGAATATCCGCATCGACTTACCGAGCGACCGCGCCGCATCCGGCAGCTTCTTGGCACCGAAGAGCAGCACGAACACAGCGATGACGATGACCCAGTGCCACGGTTGTAAACCGCCCAATTTGGTTACCTCCAGACGTCTGGGCCGAGTCTACCCGCCATCGGCGATCGCGTCGTAGGCGTGGAGCGCCTCGGTCGCCGCGACCCGCACCCGCTGCGCCAACGCGTCGGGGGCCAACACCCGCACCGCTGAGCCGAATCCGAGGACGAACCTGGCCATCCAATCGGCGGAGGCGTAGGTCATCACCGCTTCGCAGGCGCCGTCGGGCAATTCGTTGGTCACCTGCAGCGGGTAGTAGTCGAACATCCACGCCGCGGTCGGTTCGATCAGCAACGTCGCCGACGGCAGCGAGGGGTCCGCGTCGAACAGCGAGGTGTCCGGCCCGGCCTGCACCGCAGGCGGCGGCGGCACCGACGGCTCGTCGAGCAGCTTCGCCTCGACGATGCGGTCGAACCGGAACAGTCGCACCGCTTCGGCACTGCGACACCACGCCTCGAGATAGCTGTTGTCCCCGACCAGGGCGATCCGGATGGGATCCACGATCCTGGTGGTCAGTGAATCCCGTGACGCCGAGTAGTACTCCAGGGTCACCGCGCGGCCGTCCCGCACGGCTGCGCGGACCGCCGCGGCAGCGCCTGCCTCGGCCGGGACGGATTCTTCGACCACTGCGCGCTGGCTGCCCGCCGCGGATTCGATCTTGGCGATGGCGCTGCGCGCGGCCTCCGGATCCACCATGCCCGGCACGTCGACCAGCGCCCGCAACGCCACCAGGACACCCGTGGCTTCGGTCGAGGTCAACCGCAGCGGATGGTCGACACCGGCGGAGAACGTCACCTCGATCGTGTCCCCGACGAAGTCGAAGTCGATGAGGTCGCCCGGGCTGTAGCCGGGCAGGCCACACATCCACAGCTGGTCGAGATCGGCGTCGAGCTGTTTGTCCGAGACCCCGAGGGCGGCCGCAGCATCGGCGCGGGTGACCTTCGGATTGGCCTGGAAATACGGGACCATGTTAAGCAGCCGGACCAGGCGGTTCGACACCTGGCTCATGAGGTGAGCTCCCCCGCCTGCGCACGCAGCCGCGCCAGCACGTCATCACGCAGCGCCGGTGGTTCCAGCGCCAGCGCGTCACCGCCGTAACTGGCGATCTCCCGTGCCAGCCGGTCCGACATCCCGATGTCGACGGTGATCTCCTCGCCCGCGCGGCCGCCGAGCGTGCGGGGCGTACTGGCGACGGCCTCACGGCGCAGTGCGGTAGCGCGCCCGTCGGCGACCCACACCCGCGCCTGCTCACCGGTGGGCACGTCGGCGACCACGCGCTGCACGATCTCCCTCAGGTTCACGCCGTCGGGCTTGCTCACCGCACCGGGCGGACCGACGGCGGTGACGCCGTCGTTGATGCGGGACAGCCGGAATGTGCGGGTGTCATCGCGGTCGCGGTCGTGTCCGACGAGATACCACCGGCCGCGGTGGGTGACGACGCCCCACGGCTCCACAATGCGGGTGGTGTACTCGGCGCTGCGCGACGGCCGGTGGTCGAACCGCACGGCCGTTCCGGAGTCGATGGCCGACATCAGTATTCGCAGTACCTCCTCGGAGCCCCGCAGGCCGGGCAGCACGGCGGTGGAGGCGATCGCGACACCGGCCGCGTCGGCGTCCACGTCAACGCCTGCGGCACGCAGTTTCAACAACGCGCCCTGGGTCGCGGTGACCAGTTCCGGCGACTGCCACAGCTGGGTGGCCACCGCGACGGCCGCGGCTTCGTCGGCGGTCAACTGCACGGGCGGAAGGGCGTAGGAATCGCGATTGATCCGGTAGCCCTCGGTCGGGTCGAATTTGGACAGCCGACCCGTTTCCAGGGGAATGCCGAGGTCGCGCAGTTCGTTCTTGTCCCGTTCGAACATGCGGGAGAACGCCTCGTCGCTGGGACTGTCGGTGTATCCGGCGACACTGGTGCGAATCTTCTCGGCAGGCAGGAACGTTCTGGTGGAAAGAAGCGCGATAACCAGGTTCATCAACCGCTCGACTTTGGAAACCGCCACCAGGAGAGCTTAAGGCTCACATACTGGCGATCAACCGCTTGACTCGCTCGTCGACCGAGCGGAACGGGTCCTTGCACAACACGGTGCGCTGCGCCTGGTCGTTGAGCTTGAGGTGCACCCAGTCGACGGTGAAATCCCGACCGGCCTCCTGCGCGGCGGTGATGAACTCACCGCGCAGCTTGGCCCGGGTGGTCTGCGGCGGGGTGTTGACCGCGGCATCGATCTCTTCGTCGGTGGTGATGCGGGTCGCCAGACCTTTGCGCTGCAGCAGATCGAACACCCCGCGGCCGCGTTTGATGTCGTGATAGGCCAGGTCGAGCTGGCTGATCTTGGGATCTGACAATTCCATGTTGTAGCGGTCCTGGTAGCGCTGGAACAGCTTGCGCTTGATCACCCAGTCGATCTCGGTGTCGACCTTCGCGAAGTCCTGGCTCTCAACCGCGTCGAGCTGGCGCCCCCACAGGTCCACCACCTGTTCGATCTGGGTGTTGGGTTCGCGGGTCTGCAGGTATTCCACAGCCCGGCTGTAGTACTCCCGCTGGATGTCGAGCGCACTGGCCTGCCTGCCGCCGGCCAGCCGCACCGAGCGTCGGCCGGTCAAGTCGTGACTGACCTCCCGGATGGCCCGGATGGGGTTGTCCAGCGAGAAGTCGCGGAACGGCACGCCTGCCTCGATCATCTCCAGCACCAGCGACGCGCTGCCCACCTTGAGCATGGTGGTGGCTTCGCACATGTTGGAGTCACCGACGATGACATGCAGCCGCCGGTACTTCTCGGCGTCGGCGTGGGGCTCGTCGCGGGTGTTGATGATCGGTCGGGACCTGGTGGTCGCGCTGGACACGCCCTCCCAGATGTGTTCTGCGCGCTGGCTCAGGCAGAAGGTCGCCGCCTTCGGCGTCTGCAACACCTTGCCTGCGCCGCAGATCAGCTGACGGGTGACCAGGAAAGGCAACAACACGTCGGAGATCCGGGAGAACTCGCCGGCCCGCACGATCAGGTAGTTCTCGTGGCAGCCGTAGGAGTTGCCCGCGGAGTCGGTGTTGTTCTTGAACAGGTAGATGTCGCCGCCGATGCCCTCGTCGGCCAGCCGCTGCTCGGCGTCGATCAGCAGGTCCTCCAGGACGCGCTCACCGGCGCGGTCGTGGGTGACCAACTGGATCAGGTTGTCGCATTCGGCGGTGGCGTATTCGGGGTGGCTGCCCACGTCCAGATACAACCGTGCGCCATTGCGGAGGAAGACATTGGAACTGCGGCCCCACGACACCACCCGCCGGAACAGATACCGGGCGACCTCGTCCGGACTGAGCCGCCGATGGCCATGGAACGTGCAGGTCACACCGAATTCCGTCTCGATGCCCATGATTCGTCGCTGCACGCTATCGAGCTTACGGGGTGGTTCACAGTAACGGTGGGCAAGGCGCGGTTTGCGCGCCGTCCGAATCCGGTCAACGCGGCGGAGTCAGCGAGCCCGGTGCCACACCGAGAATGCGTTCGAGCACCTGTAGATAACCGCCGAGCACGCGCTGAGCGCGTGGACCGCTGATGTCGATCCCGCTCAGCCCGTCCTCTTCTATCGCGACTGCGAAGGCGTCCGCGAGGACGCCGTCCATACCTGCGATGAACATCGCCGTCTCGTGCGGGAACCCGGTATCGAAGACACCTTCGTCACAGCCTTGCCGGATGATCGCCTCGAGCATGGGCACCGTGGTGCGCATCGACTCCTGGGCGAGTTTCTGCCGAAACAGCGCGTTCTCGTCGCGCCACAAATGCATGAGGGTCGTCACGGCGGCCGGGTTGCCGGCTTTCCACGCGGCGGTTGCGTCGAAATATGCGTGCAGCTTGTCGATCGCAGCAAGGCCCGCATCGTCGACCACTGCCCGCAGTGGGCGCGACGCGCTCTCCGCAATCGCGTCGGCGGCCCCTTCCAAGAGGGCCTGTTTCGACCCGAAATAGTGATAGAGCGCGCCTTTGGACATTCGCACCTTCGCGAGGACGTCCTCGATGGTCATCTTTTCGTAGCCCTTGTCGTGCATGAGCTGCAGTGCGGCATCGAGGATCTCGCGCCGGCGGGCGGCGTACTCCTCGGGCTTCACCCGGCGGGCCACGGCACATCCCTCCCATTGACGATTGCTCCGGTCAGAGCCTAGCGTAAAAATAGACCGTCCGTCGGTTTATTGATTGGAGTCTCATGCCGAAGGCAACACCCGAAGCCCTGCAACGCACCCGTGCCTTCGCCCGCGTGCTCGGCCCGTTCGTCGCGACCGCGACGCTCATCATCGCGATCCGCCTGCCCGACCTGACGGGCCTGCTCGGTGGCCTGTTCGACAATGCCGTCCTACCGTGGATTCTCGGCGCGGCGATGCTGATGATGGGCCTGATCGTGATCGCGTTCCACCAGTACTGGTACAGCGTGACCGCCGCCCTGATCTCGGTTTTCGGCTGGTTCGTGGCGCTACGCGGGGTGGCCATGATGGCGATCCCCTCGGCGATCGATTCCGGTGCGAGCGCGGCCGTCACCAGCCCGGGATTGCTGATCGCGGCGCGGATCTTCTTCCTGCTGCTCACCGCGATGGGGCTCTGGTTCACCTACGTCGGCTGGGGCCGGCGCCCCGCCGACAGTTAGCCGTCGGCGGGCTCCACCCAGCCGAGTCGCCTGCTGATCCCGTCGGCGGCGGCCTGAGTGAGTTTTGCCACCTCCTCGAAACGGTCCGCGCCCAGACGGTACGACGGTCCCGAAACACTCAGTGCCGCAACGACTTGCAGGTCCGCATCGTAAACCGGCGCGCCCACGGCGTTCAGGCCGACTTCGAGTTCCTCAGTGACGCTGGCCCAGCCGCGTTCGCGCACGGTCGCGAGCTCGGCGGACAGCTCGGCGATCGTGACGATGGTGTTGGGGGTGAACGACTCCAGCGTGGTGGGCAGCCGGTCGCGGACGTCATCGACGTCCAGGCCCGCGAGCAGCACCTTGCCGCTCGACGTGGCGTGCGGCGGGCAGGTCTGGCCGACCCAGGTGCGCAGTGTGATCTCCGCGGGCCCGATCGACTCCACGATGTTGATCACCCGGTCCCCGTCGAGGATCGCCACATTGGCGGTCTCCCCCACATCGTCGGTGAGGCCGTCGCAGAAGTCCTGGCTGAGTTTGGCCAGATCCAACTGCCCGCTGCTGGCCTTGGCCAGCCGTGCGATCGAGAAGCCCAATCGGTATTTGCCCCGGCCGGATACCTGTTCAACGTAGCCACGGGACTCCAGTACGGCGATCAGCCGGGACACGGTCGACTTGTGGACGTCCAGTTCGGCGGCGATTTCGGTGACACCGGCCTGGCCCAGGCTCGCCAGGATCTCGAGGACGAGTAACGCACGGTCCACGGACTGCACCGCCGCTGCCGGTCTCTCGTCACCTTTCGCCATGGGCTCCCAGCCTATACAGCCGGGATCAGCGTTTTCGGATCAGGTCAACACACTTCTCCGCCATCGTCATCACGGTGATGTTGGGGTTGACGGCGGGCAGCTTCGGCATCGCCGACGCGTCGACGACCCGTAACCGTGACACTCCCTTGACCCGCAACTCCGGATCCAGCACAGCCATCGGGTCGGTGGCCGCACCCATCCGGGCGGTCGCCGCAGGGTGATAGACGGTGTTGTGACACTGGTGGATGTAGTCCAGCAGCTCGTCGTCGGTGACTGCGTCGGGTCCCGGTGCCAGCTCACGCGCCACCCAGGGCTTCAGCGCCGCCTGTTCGGCGATCTTGCGGGCCAGTCGCACACCGGCGAGCATGATGCGCTCGTCGTATCCCTCGGGATCGGTGAAGTAGCGCGGGTCGACCCTGGCCCGGTCACGGAAATCGCGGCTCCGCAGCCGGATGGTGCCCCGTGAGCGGCCCTGAGTCACGTTGGGCGTCAGGCAGAACCCGTTGTCGGTGGTCGGGTAGCCGCGGCGCAGCGTGTTCATATCGAACGGCACGCTGCCGTAATGCATCATGAGATCGGGTGGGGCCGGGGAGTCCTTGGGGAAGTCGTCGATCCTGGTGAACAGCCCGATCTCCCACCATTGCGTCGATGTCGTGACCATCGGCCGCGACGCCTCCCAGAACACCAGGCCCTCGACGTGGTCATCGAGGTTCGCGCCGACACCGGGCGAGTCGACGCGCACCGGGATTCCCAGCTCCCGCAGATGCGCGGTCGGCCCGATTCCCGAGAGCATCAACAGCTTCGGGGTATCGATGGCACCGGCGCACACGATCACCTCCCGCCGCGCCGAGACCACGTCGTATCCGGTCAGGTCGGGACGCTGGTAGCGGATGCCCGTGGCGCCCAATGCCCCGTCGAACAGGATCTCGGCGATCCAGCAGTCGGTGCGCACCTCGAGGTTGTGCCGGGTGTCGAGGATCGGGTGCAGGTAAGCGTGCGAACTCGACATCCGGGTGCCGTCCTGCGCAGCGTTGATCTGGAACCATCCGGCCCCGTTGCGGACGGTCTGGCCGCGGTTGAACGCGACGGTCGGCAGGCCGACCATCGCGGCAGCTTCCAGGACCGCGGCTCCGCACGGATCCTCGGGCGGGACGTCGCGCAGATGCACCGTGTCTTTCAATCGTGCCGTCAGCGGCAGGATCTCGGCAGCGCTCCACCCCGCCGCACCCATCTCGACCCACTCGTCGAGACACTCGGCGGGCGGCAGGAACGCGATGCAGGAGTTGTGTGAGGAACAGCCACCGAGCACCTTGGCACGGGCGTGCCGCATGAACGAGTTACCGCGCTCCTGTGGTTCGACGGGATAGTCCCAGTCGTAGCCGGAATCGAGCAGATGCATCCACTCCGAGAGCACCAGGATGTTGTCGTCGCCGACGTCGGACGGTCCGGCCTCGACCAGACACACCGTCACGTCCGGGTCTTCTGACAGCCGTGCGGCCAGCGCGCAACCTGCGCTGCCGCCGCCTGCGATGACATAGTCGAATGTGCCCCGGACGCGAGGAGGATGTTGAGATTCAGGCATCGGTCCTCGCAGCGTGAGATTCCAGACAGCCGATGTGGTTGCGGCCCTTGAGGAAATACCACAACAGGCCGGCGCCGAGGATCACGCCGATGTAGACGAATGCTCCCCAGGTGTTGTACCAGGGTTCGCCGTAGACGGCCGGGCGCGGCCAGGCCAGGTTCAGCGCCATCCCGATACCCCACACCACCGCGACAATGTTGACCAGCAGCCCCCACCGTCCCATGGTGAAGTAGCCGCCCTCGGCGAGATCGGCAGGCGGCCACTCGCCCTTGAGCCGCTTCTTGAGCATCGGCCCGGTCACCATCAGGTACGCCAGGTAGATCATGATGATCGCGATCGACGTGAGCACCGTGAAAATCTTGGGTTGGCCGATGTTGATCACCAGGATCACGACGGCGATCACACCGATGGTGACCGCAGGGACGATCGGGGTCTGCGTCCTGGGATTGACGGTGGCAAGCCTCTCCCCGAACGGCAACGCGTTGTCACGGGCCATCGCGAACGTCAGCCGGATGGCCGCGGTGTGCACGGCCAGCGTGCACACGGTGACGGCGATGACGATGCAGATGAGGAAGATCGTGCCGAGCGGACCCCACATGACCTGCTCGACGATGTACTGAAGACCTCCCGAGCTCTCACCGAGTTGCGGATCCTGCAGATCCGGTGCGGCCATGACCGCGAAGACCAGGATGGCGCCGCCGATCACGAACGAGGCCAGGATCGCCCTCGCGATCGCCTTGGGTGCGGTGCGCCGCGGTTCGACGGTCTCCTCCCCCAGCGAGCTGGCGGTGTCGAAGCCGTACATCACATAGCCCGACGCCAGCGACGCCACCAGGAAGGCACCGAGATACCCCATGCTCTCCCCGACCCCATAACCGTTGCTGGAGAAGAACACGTCAGGACCGCGGTTGATGTTGATGGCGAGCAGGAACGCGATCAACACGGCAGCGATGAGTTCGATGAACACTCCGGTGCTGTTGATCCGGGACATCAGCTTCACCCCGAGGGCGTTGACCAGTGTGGTGAACGCGATGAGCACCGTACCGAGGAGGACGGCGTTGGCGGCATAGTCGTACTCACCGGTCCCGTCCCCGACGATCTGGAATCCGCTCCACACCCGGGGCAGGTTGAGCTGGTAGGCCAGCGCCACCGCCGAGATCGTCACGATCGACGCGGTGAGCATCAACCACCCGGAGATCCATCCGACCAGCCGGCTGGCCAACTTCTTGCTCCAGTTGTAGACCGAGCCCGCCACCGGATACTTCGCCGCGAGTTCCATGAAGCACAGCGCCACGGCCATCTGCCCGACGAACACGATCGGCCACGACCACAGATAGGCCGGCCCCGCGGTACCGAACCCGAAGTAGAAAAGCTGGAACGTGCCGGTCAGGATGGAGATGTAGCTGACGCCCGCCGCGAAGCTGGCGAACTTGCCGATGCTGCGGTCCAACGACTCCCGGTAACCGAAGTCCTCCATGCCGCTGTCGGCCTGCGGAACGCCTTTCTCGACCACCATGTCCAGCCCCTCAGCCCTTGAACCAGCCGGCGGGTGCCGGTGCGGTGTTGTGCCAGATGTGCTTGATCTCCTGGTACTCCGCAAGCCCGGTCGGCCCGAGTTCGCGTCCATTGCCGGACTTTCCGAAGCCGCCCCACTCCGCCGCAGCGGTGTAGTAGCCGAAGTCGTTGAGCCAGACTGTTCCGTGCCGCAATGCCCGCACGACTCGTTCACCGCGCGCCGGATCGGATGTTCGAACACCGGCCGCCAGACCGTATTCCGTGTCGTTGCCCAGTCGTATCGCCTCGGCCTCATCGGTGAATCGCTCGACCGTGAGGATCGGTCCGAAGGTTTCCTCCTGGACGATCCGCATCGTCCGGTCGCAGCCGTCAAATATGGTCGGCAGGTAGAAGCTGCCGTCGGCCAGTGCCGGATCGCTCGGCCTGGCCCCGCCGGTGACCAGCCGTGCTCCTTCGGAGATGCCCTGGGCGACATACGCTTCCACCTTGGCCCGGTGCTGCTCGGAAACCAGCGGCCCGGTCTCGCTGTCCGGGTCCGTGCCGGGCCCGATGCGGATCCGTTCGGCGCGCCCGGCGAGCGCGGCGACGAAGTCGTCGGCGATGGACTCCTCGACGATCAGCCGGGTGCCTGCCGAGCACACCTGCCCGGAGTGCAGGAACACGCCGGTCAGCACGTGATCGACGGCCGCGGCCCAGCCGTTTCCGTCGCCAGCCTCGCGAACGTCGGCGAACACGATGTGCGGGTTCTTACCGCCGAGTTCGACCGCGACCTTGGTGACGTTGGCTGCCGCCATCTTCGAGATGACGGTGCCGGTCGCCAGCCCCCCGGTGAACGAGATGAAGTCGACGCGGGAATCCGCGGTCAGCGCCTCACCGAGCACCGCGCCGCTACCCTGCACCAGATTGACAACGCCGGGCGGCGCTGAGAACTCTCGCAAAGCCTCCTGGAGCAGGTGGACGAACGCGATCGTCGACAGCGGCGTCACCTCGCTGGGCTTGCTTACAAGTCGTTAGTACATCCCCTAGGTTTGACCCGTTGCGTGGACATCCTGATGGCTGGCTTTGTGCTGG
>NZ_JAMQTH010000018.1:0-178336 GCF_032883035.1 Mycobacterium appelbergii | reverse complement strand
TTTCATCGTCCCTTCTCGCCCGACATCGGGCTACAGGACTCTAAAACTGGTGGGACTCATTCACCGGGAACACGCCACGGGCATGTAGCGATTTCCATTGATGCGTCTCCCCTCTCATACGCGCGGATGAATCTGGACAAATGAAAATGCCCCCGGCTCTAGGCCAGGGGCGATCTTCGGTGTTTGGTCGGCGGGAGAAGCGGAACATTCTCCCTCTGGGGGAGACGGCTTCGCCGAATCGCTCGGGGGAGCCAACAGCCCGCGCGCCCAGGAGGGGACTCGCAGACTGTCGTCTCGACCAAACCGAGAGGGGGAGTGGTATATCTCCCTCTACCTGTTACGGAATACTTCGTCGGGTTCGGTCATACTCGCGGTATTCCCGGAGCTAGGCCGCTGGCCGTGCTCGCTGTGTACCGATGCCCTGCGCCTTCGATGCTGGACCTCAGCCCAAACCACTGAACGAACTTGAGACCTTTGTCCTCCGGCTCGGGGGGCGGTTCCTCCCCGCGCTTCTGTGCTCTTTTGACAGCAGTTCTCCACCGGCCCCGCTCGCTGTCTGCGAGTTTGGCGCAGGGCTTTCCGCAATACTTACGAGGATTGCCCACGTTGCGTGCATCTCCACGTGATACCAGCTCCCGCAGGGTGCACCCGGAACACTTGCACGCGGCACCGGGCGCGGTTATCGGTTCAAACTCACACTTGTACTTGTCCACATCGGGCGGTGACATCTCCCCACCGCAGTAGGCGCAGTGTGTGCGTTTGGCCGTCTTCCACGGTCGTGACTGTTGGTCGTCCACCATGAATCCGTGACCAGCGTCGATCATCTGCGCTGCGGTATTACCGATGACGCTGGGCTTCAGCTGGACAGGGTCATCTGTGTTGAACGTCTTCGGATCAACCTTGTCGGCGTCGAAACGTTGGTCGGTGTCCGACGATCCAACACGCTTGGACTTGAGCTGCGCGTAATCGGGGTTGTCGTCTCCATCGTCCCCTGGTATCCAAGGGGCCTGCTCGACTTCGAACCGTCGTCCACGGTCGTCTAGGTCAACCACCTTGGACAGCCCACCGTGGTGGTCCTGCGTTGCCCGCTCGGACTCCAGGGTGTCGTCCACGCTGACGCTTTGGGCTACAGCTTCGGGCTTGCCGTTCGACTTACCGGGATGTTCCACGAGCTCGTCTAGAACGTCCTGCCACGGTTCTCGATGCCGTTTCCGGCCTTTGGGTGTCATCTTCAGTTGTTGCTTTCCATGAGTAAGTGTTCAGCAAGGGTTGGCAGTTCGCCGGGTGTGAACTCGAACGGTTCTCCGGTCTCGTCATCCACGTAGCGCACGGTTGGATGACCACTGGGGTCCAAGATCCAAGGATCGACTGGGAGCGGCTTGGCTCGCGGCCAAGGAACCTGTTGGCCGCTTGCCCAAGACGGGGAAGAGATAAGACCAGCGCCTTCTAGTTCGGCTGCCGTAGGTTCGGCAGCCTCACCTAGAGCCGCAGGCTCTGTATGTCTTCTTTCCTCCATCGGGAGCTGAGCCACCAAGCTCAGCGACTGGATACCGTCATGTTTCGGGTCTTCGGTGACCCGAAGCTCTCTATGACCTGTTAGATGATCTGATACCAGGACCTGATTGGGTTCGTCGTACGCCGAACTATGTGGTTCCGCGTATGCCGAACTATTAAGTTCCCGGTACGCCGAACCTTTGGAGTCCGGAGCGTCACGGATCAACTCGAAAACAGAGTTCAACTTCGACCGCCCGCTACCGCGTGAAACCTCCTCAATCCATCCCCTGGCTTTGAGTGCCGTTACCGCTGCGGATGCCGTGGTCTTGGTTATGCACGCTTCCTCGGCGATTCGGTCAAGGCCTGGGAACGAGTTCCGGCCCTCCCCGTCGGTGTGGCTGTAGATGGCTATCAGCACACGGAACTCAGCAGGCTTGAACTTGTGACCGTTGGTCCGTTTCAGCCAGTTCAACTTCGAGAACTTCTGGCTACCCTGCGCGGTCAACGCTGGTGCCTCCGAGCACATGGTTGATCTGAGCACCGAGCGAAGCTAGTTCCTCGGCATTGAAGATGAGCCGCTTCGAGTTCGTCGGTGTCGAGACTCGATAGAGCGTCTTGAGGTGGTTTGGCGACCAGAATGCCGCTACAGCGGGGGTCTGGCTCACGCTGCGACCTCGTACACAAGGTGCTCGGCCCGGTAACCGACCATCGTCGTATCACGGTGTACCGCACGCTCTCGAAGCGTCAGCCCGTTCTGCTCGATGTAGACCAGCACTGGTTGGTACTGCGGAGAATCGTCTTTGACGTGGATGCTGCGGCGTACAGCTAGCCGCCCGCCTTCTGGCGTGTTGATCGCTACAGCGTGCAACCAGCACGGTTTGTCGGGTAGTTCGATTGTGGTCATGTGTTGTGTCTCCTAATGGTTCGGTTGATCTGCCTTATCCAGGTCGGGGCGTTCTCCTGTTGTCGCCCGTGGCAGTCGCCGGCCCGGTCTGCGAGCGCGGTTCGCTCGTCCCTCCCAACGGGACATCTGGACCCGTTGGTCTGTGCGGGACTTCACCTACCCGCTCGGTCTCTGTTCAGTTTTCAAACTTCGTCGTCGTCGCTGACAAATATGAATGTACGGCATGTCTGACTGGTATGTCAAACAGGTTAACCATGCTAGTGTGTCTATATGGCTAAATGGCAGGTGAACGAGGACGACTACACCGTCACGACGGACGTTGGGCCGAACATGGAATGGGTCCTGGCGATGCAATGGCCGGAAGGCGTGACGCAGGGCGGGCCGGCGGTCCTGGTCATCTATCCGTCAGATCCCGATAGTTGCCCGCCTGGCGGGCTGTCTCAGACCGTGCTGCGTGAGGTTGATTTCAAGTACGCAGCCGAGAAGCTGCGTCGACAGATCGAGAGCTCCAAACGCTGGGACAAATCGCGGAAGCGTGGCGATGAGAAGATGGATGCCTTGCTCATTGAGCACGCGGCGGATGGTCCGTCGTCTGAGACTTATCTGGCGCTTCTGGCGAGAGCGTATGTCTCAGCGGTAAACCAAGGACAGGACAAGCCACTACAGCACTTGGCGGAAGTCGCCGGTAAAAGCGCAGCGGCGATAAAGAACCACCTCTGGCAGGCAACACGCAAGGGCCTTCTGGAACGTTCTCCTGGGCGTGCGGGTGGTCGGGTTACTCCTAAAGCTGCGACGCTGAACGAAGCTGCGCTGTCCGAAGCTTGACATCGTACGGCGGCGTTAAGGTGCGATCGGATGATTGATGTTCTGAAATGCCGGCAGACCGTCAACCTGCTGGTAAGCGTGGAGTATCCAACCCATCCTCTCCACCGCTAGTGGTTTGCACTTAGCAAGGTCCTCGCCGCTTTGCTCCATTATGTGCACAAGATAATCCATTACCATCACGGTGAAATGAACTGCATTGACGCCGTTTTCACGCCGGAAGATGTGGAAGTGCCAATCTACACTCGACCGGATATCTAACCGCCCAGCAGGTTCGCGAAACTTCGCAGCCATGTGGACAGCCTGATCTCGGAACGTAAATACCTGCGCTACACAGGATTTAAGCCCGAGCACGTTGGCCGGCTCGATGTTCATATGGTACCTCAGGGTCTCCGTAATCCGCTTCTTTCGAGACGTTCCCTTGGTACGCCACAAACTGTCGTGCGGATGGGGGCCGCACCGTTCTTTGACGGTTGCGTAGAAGGCGTCGATGGCAAAGGCGGATGCCGTGATCGCCCGCATGGTTGCTCGTAATTCGCGGATCATCAGCCGATCTATCTCGCGGTCGATCCGATGTTTGTCCTCGTCAGCTTCGGCGGCATCGAAGAGGGACATTCTCCCTGGAATTTGGTCTGCCACCTGGCACGCCACCCCTGCCGCGTCAATCGCATCTTCGAGCCAGTACGGCCACATGTCGGTCCGGATCTTGACACGGGGTTGGCCCATCGAGACCTGGCCTTCGTCATCGACCGTGATCGAAAGGCCGCTTATCTGGAGGTCTCCGCCGGTGACAACGCGAACGCCGCGCCACCTGCGGGGTGCTTCTTCGGGCATCAAGAGATTCTCCCTGCCTATCCGCCCGTCCGTCGGGGAACTGAATCAGCTCGCAACTCCGATAACGGATCGGAGATACGAACCACTACGGGGTGCTCACCGAGTTCGACCAGACCTGCGGTGACTGCCGCATTGGTGGCAGTCAACACCCTGGCACCCGTCTGACCAGCCGATATTTTGGAAACGTAGTTTATTCCCAGGTGCCCGGCTATCCACATATTTGCCTGCATCGCTGAAGCAATTGACCGTCGTGTCGCGTTTGTTGTTTAACGTCTGCTGCATGACCGCTACGGGCTTTGCAATTGCTATCTCTGCGACTTCGGCTTTTACGTTTTGTGCATGGCTAGGGTTCTCGGCGTTGATCACGCATCTAAACCCCAAAGAAGCCGAAAAAATCATCCGCGCAACAGGCCGGTGGTTTCCGCTTCGTATGCCTCTGAGATGGCCATGGCACAAGTGAGACAGCTCTACGTGGTGAGCCCGTTAGCGCTTCGTCATCCTGTCCCGAATATCTTCCGGCACATGAAGATTGCTCTTGAATGTACCGCCTTGGTTGGCGGCTCTAGTCCTGCCCTCTAGTAGGACTTCGTAGCGAATACCAGAGTCCAGCAACAGTCGCCGTTTAGCGTCCGTGTCTGAGTCCTCCCAATCCTGCGAGTACGTCCGTCCTGTGGGGACGTGCTCGGTACGGGTCGGTTGGACCGGTAGGGCCTCAAGCTCAACGATGCGAGTGTCCAGCTCTGCTATCTGCTCTGCGAGCGTCTCCAGTACCGCGAGCGATGACGACTTACGCATCACCCCGGTGACCACCTCTAGCTGCATTCGCGCTGAGTCGAGTTCGTCGGTGTGATCTGACGCCGGCACGATGACCGGCTCGTGAACCTCGGTGTCTCCCAATTTGTCTAGGAACGTTTCCTCTAGAACCTCTTCCAGCCACTCGGCGGGTATCTTCCCACCGTGCTGTGGTTTCGATGAGCAGTAGTAATAGCGGTAACGCTTCCCTTTGGCTACCTGTGACTTTTGGTGGATCGAGCTGCCGCACTCCAAACAGAACGCAACACCGAGCAGCGGACTTGCGTTGCCGGTGCGGTTGGTCGTCTTCGGACGCTTGCGAAGGTCTAGGACCGCCTGTAGCTGTCGGAACTCAGAGGCGGTGAGGATCGGTTCGGACTTCATCACTTCGGGGTCTGCATCGCCCTGGTGGACGGTGTACCCCAGCAGAGTCTTGGACTCCAGCAGCCGGTGGAGCGTCGTGGTACTCCAAGCTGCGCCGGTCGTCTCTTTGCCTTGCAGCTGGCGTTGCCGGTCCCGAGACGACGGCACGCCTTCAGCTGTGAGCCGTTCGGCGATGGACTGGACGGAGTCACCCCGTGATACGTCAGCGACTATGCGCCTGATTACCTTGACCGCCTCGGCGTCGTGAACCAGCTCCCAGCCGCCTGTAGGTAGCGGTTGTGGTTTGAGTCCGTAGTGGACCGTTTCGCCGCCCCAACGGCTCTCAGACCGAAGTTTCTTACGGGCTTGAACAACGCGCTCTTTGATCGAGTTGCGTTCGACCTCGGCGAAGATAGACGCGAGCTTTACCCACACCTGACCCATCTGTGTATCGGTGTCGATACCGTCGTCTACGCAAACGATGCGCTTGCCTCGATCTAGGCACCACCTGAGCAAAGTCTCGGTGTCCATAGACGACCGTGAGATCCTGTCGAGCTTCCAAGCGACCAGCACATCCCAAGGCTCTGGAGGAGTGTCGGTCAGCCACTTACCGAGCGACTCGCGTTTGAATGGATCAACCGCCCCGGACGTGTCCATGTCTTCGGACACATAGGTAACCGTGGCATCGTTGCCGGATGCCCACCACTGGATACGCTCACGCTGACGAACAGGAGAGGTCGATTCATCTGTCAGCTTGGAGAGCCTTACAGCTCCGAGAATCCGGAGCTGACCAGCTCGTTCGGGGATGTTGACCATGGTTGAGCAGATTACCCCGTTGGGGTTGTCGATCGGGACCACCAACTTGGTTGCGGCGCGGGTCGGCAATCAACCTATAAGCCGGCGATCGGTGTTGACGCTGTCGACAGACCGGACGCCGCAGGTCGGCGTGCCCGAACCCGGACACGGCATCACCCTGGGCGGGTTCGTCGAACGCGTCGGCGATCCGGTGCCGCTCGTGGCGCCCGACGGATCGTCCTACCCGGCGGACACCCTGCTGGTCGAGGCGTTGGACGCCATGGTCGAGACCGCGGGCGGGCCATCGTCGCAGTTGTCCGTCGCGGTCCCGGCGCACTGGGGCGCACCCACGCTGCGTGCGTTGCGCAATGCGCTGCGCACCAATCCGAGCCTGGCGCGGGCGCGGCTGGTCTCCGACGCGGTCGCCTCACTGACGGCCTTGCGGGCAAACCCCGGCTTGCCGCCCGACGGGGTGGTGGCGCTGATGGATTTCGGCGGCGGGGGCACCAGTATCACGCTCGCCGATGCCGCCGTCTCGTTCGAGCCGATGGACGAGACGACCCGCTACCCGGATTTCTCCGGTGATCAGATCGACCAGGCCCTGCTGACCCATGTGCTCGACGGCATCGCCCAGGCCGGGGGCATCGACCCCGCCGGTACTGCGGCCGTCGGATCACTCGCGCGGCTGCGTGAAGAATGCCGTCAGGCCAAGGAGCGGTTGTCGGCGGTGACCGCGACCGACCTGGTGGCCGAACTGCCCGGCTATTCCGAGACCGTGCGCGTCACCCGCAACGAACTCGATGCGCTGATGCAGCAGCCGCTCACCGGTGCGTTGGATGCGCTGGAAAATGCGTTGGAGCGCAACAGGATCAACTGGGCGGCAGTGTCGGCGGTGGTGACCATCGGTGGCGGTGCCAACATTCCCCTGATCACCCAACGGATCTCGGAGCATTCCCGCGCGGTGGTGGTGACGACACCGCAGCCCGCGCTGGATGGCGCGATCGGCGCCGCGCTCTACGCCGCCTATGCGGCCGACTCCGACGCGATGACCGGTGCGGCGCCGACGTTGGGCGTCGCTGCTGCGCCGGTCACTGAGCCGGCTCTCGAAATACCTGCGGCAGCGGCGGATTCATCCACCTTCCGGGCGCTGGCCTGGTCGCAGGACGACCACGGCGACGATGTGGTGCCCTACACCGGCCCGGACTCGATGGAGTCCTACGGCAGTGAGACTTCCGCACGACCGGCGGTGCAGTACGTGCCGCCCACCGGGCCGATCGAAACGCCTCCCGGTATCTGGCAGCGGCTGCCGTTGGCGGCGTTCGGCATCGCCGCGGTGCTGGTGCTCATCGCCATCGGCGGCGTCGCCTATGCGCTGACGGGCTCGTCGGGCAGCGCGCCCACATCGGAAGTCCGCACAGCCGAACCGAAGCCGCTGACCCAGGAACCCGTGCCCAGTGTGGTCGAGCCACCGCCACCGCCCCCGGTGACGGTCACCGAGGCCCCACCACCCCCGCCCGTCACGGTGACCGAGGAGGCCCCGCCGCCTCCGCCGCCACCGGTGACCACCACCCACGTGGCCCCCACCACGACAACGCCTCCGACGACGACCACAACAACGACGACAACCACCACAACAACCACGACGACGACGCCGACCACCACGACGACGACGCCGACAACAACGACCACCACGACGAATCCGATGACCACGAGCTACGTCACGGTGCCGTTCGTACCGGTGCCCATCCCTATTCAGGTGCCGAACACGGGACCGCCGCAGCCGCAATACCCGCAATACCCGCAATACCCCCAGTACCCGCAGCAGCCGCAGAATCCGTTCCAGCCGTACCCTTGACGGTTATCCGCGGGGATGATGACACGCGGCCGCGTGTCCAGGGGAGTGGTCGATCAGGGCCGGCGCCTCGCTGCGGCACACCTCGGAGCACCACGGGCAGCGGGTGTGGAAACTGCAGCCCGCAGGCGGATTGATCGGGCTGGGTACGTCGCCGTCGAGCACCAACCGCTCGCGCGCCGCATTACGACGTGGATCGGGAATGGGCACCGCCGACAGCAGGGCGCCCGAGTACGGGTGCAACGGCTTGCCGTACAGGCCGTCCGCATCGGCGTTCTCGACGATCTTTCCCAGGTACATCACCGCGACGCGGTTCGAGACGTGGCGGACCACCCCCAGATCGTGCGCGACGAACAGGTATGACAACCCGAAGTCGGACTGAAGGTCCTTGAGCAGGTTGATGATCTGGGCCTGCACCGATACGTCGAGCGCCGAGACGGGCTCGTCGGCGATGATGAGCTTGGGTCTCAGCGCCAAGGCTCTGGCGATCCCGATCCGCTGGCGCTGCCCCCCGGAGAACTCGTGCGGATAGCGGTTGTAGTGCTCAGCCTGCAGGCCCACCCGCTCCAGCAGTTCGTGCACCTGCCGCCGCAGTTGCCCACCACTGGCGAGACCGTGCAGTTCCATTGGGTCACCGACGATTTGGCCTATCCGTTTGCGTGGATTCAGCGAGGCGTACGGGTCCTGGAAAATCATCTGCATCTGGCGGCGGATCGGGCGCAGGTCGCGCTGTGACCGGCCGACGAGCTCCTCGCCATCGAAGCGGACCGAACCCGAGGTGGGCTTGGTCAGCTGCAGGATGACGCGGCACAGGGTCGACTTGCCACAACCCGACTCGCCGACCAGTCCCAGCGTCTCGCCCCGGTTCAGGGTCAGACTGACGCCGTCGACCGCCCGCACCCGCGCCACCTCACGGTCGATGACGACACCGGACTTGATCGGGAAATGCTTGACCAGATCGGTCATTTCCAGCAGCGCGGTCACCGGAGGTTCCTCTTGTCGGCGGGGTTCAGCCAGCAGCGGTTCAGATGGGTTCCGCCATCGGGGTTCTGCAGCGGCGGGGGTTCGGCGCACTTGTCGAACCGGTGCGCGCACCTGGGCGCGAACCGGCAGCCGGCCGGTGGGTTGAGCAGCGACGGCGGCTGCCCGGGGATCTGCGGCAGCCGCACCGGACGGGAATCCTCCACCCGGGGTAGCGAGCCAAGCAGGCCCCAGGTGTAGGGGTGCTGCGGATCGTAGAAGATCTCATCGAGTGTGCCGTTCTCGACGATCTGGCCGGCGTACATCACCACAACGCGGTCGGCGACCTCCGCGACGACACCGAGATCGTGGGTGATGAGGAGCACCGCGAGTTCCCGGTCGCGGTTGAGTTGTTCTACCAGACGGAGGATCTGGGCCTGCACGGTCACATCGAGAGCCGTGGTCGGTTCGTCGGCGATGAGCACCTCGGGCTCCAGCGCCAGCGCCATCGCGATCATCACGCGCTGGCGCATGCCGCCGGAGAACTCGTGCGGGTAATCCGACACCCGGTGCTCGGGGTGCGGGATACCCACCGCCCGTAGCAGTTCCACCGCCTGTGCGCGGGCTTGGACCTTCGACACATCGCGGTGCGCCCGGATCATCTCGATGATCTGATCACCGACCCGGTACACCGGATTCAACGAGGTCATCGGGTCCTGGAACACCATGGCGATGTGCTCACCACGGATGTCGCGCAGTGCGTCGCCGTCGAGACCGTTGATCTCGCGGCCGCCGAAATCGACCGAGCCTTCGATGACCGCGTTGTGGCCCCGGGTCAGGCCGATCAGCGTCTGCGCGGTGACGCTCTTGCCGGATCCGGATTCGCCGACCACAGCGAGGATCTCGCCGGGGTTCAGCGTGAAAGAGACACCGTCGACCGCCCGCACGACACCACCTTCGGTGGTGAAGCTGACCTGCAGATCGGTGACCTGAAGAACTGCACTCATATTGCGGCTGCCTCTCCGAGCCGGATGCGTGGATCGAGATAGGCGTAGAGCAGATCGACGATCGTGTTGAACAGCACGATGAAGAATGCGCCGTACATCGTCACCCCGATCAGCGGTGGCAGGTCCAGCGTGCGGATCGCCTCGCCGGCATACAGGCCGACTCCGTTGATGTTGAACACGGTTTCGGTGAGGATGGCGCCCCCGCCCACCACCGCGCCGAAATCGAGTCCGAACAAGGTGACGATCGGGATCAGCGAGTTGCGCAGGATGTGACGTAACCGCACCTGCCGCTCTTTGATGCCCTTGGCGCGGGCAGTGCGCACGTAGTCCTCGTTGGCGACATCGAGCATATTGGTCCGCAGGACCCGACTGTAGAACCCGACGAAGAGCACCGCCAGCGTAATCCACGGCAGGATCAGATGATACATCCACTGCACCGGATCTTCGGTGAGCGGCACGTAGCTGCTGGCGGGAAACAACTCCACCTTGTAGGTCAGGAAGTACAGCAGAATCGCGGCCAGCCAGAACACCGGCATCGAGATGCCGACGAGCGACAGAATGGTCAGCGCCCGGTCGGTGAACTTGCCCGCATGCACCGCGCTGAGATATCCGAACCAGATGGCCAGAGCCATCCACAACACCGCCGCACCGATGCACAACGACATCGTGGCGGGCAGACCCTCCCAGATCTGTTGGGCCACATTGCGGTCGCTGGCGTACGAGGTGAGCTGACCGGTGAGGATCTGCTTCATCATGGTCAGGTACTGCACCGGTATCGACCGGTCGAGGCCGAGGTCGTGGCTGACTCGGGCAATGAGCTCCGGGTTCGCGTTCTTGCCGGCGATGCGGGCCGCGGGATCGGAGTTGGGGATCACGTTGAAGATGACGAACACCAGCAGGGAGATCGCGAACAGGACCGCGATCATGCCCAGCACGCGTCGGACGACAAACCGGATCATTGTTCAGTGCTCCAGCCGGATTTTGGCCTTCGGATCGAGCGCATCGCGCAGCCCGTCCCCGAAGACGTTGAGCGCCAGCACCGTTACCACGATCATCAAACCAGGCACGATCGTCAGATGTGGCGCGGTGTAGATGGTCTGATAGCCGTCGGCGATCATCGTGCCCCACGACGCGTTGGGCGGGCGCACCCCGGCGCCGAGGAACGACAGCGCCGATTCCAGCAGCATGTTGTTGGCGATGTTGAGGGTGAAGAAGACGATGATTGTCGAGATGATGTTGGGCAGTAATTCCGAAACCATGATGCGTAGCGGCCCCTTGCCCATGGCGACTGCCGCCTCGACGAACTCCTTTTGTCGCAGGGCCAGCACCTCACCGCGGATCGGCCGTGCCATATACGGCACGTAGACGCAGCCGATGATGAGGATCGGGATCCAGATCGAGTCGCCTGCCACCTGGATCGGGCCGAGTTTCAGCCCGCCGAGTGCCAGTGCCGTACCCAGCGCAATCCCCAGCAGCAGTACCGGAAACGCCCACACCACGTCCATGATCCGGGACAACACCGCGTCCACCCAGCCTCGGTAATACCCGGCAAGCAGTCCGATGACCACTGCCAGCACCGTCGTGGTGACGGCCGCGGCCAGGCCGATGTAGATCGAGGTGCGACCGCCATAGAGCAACCGCACCATGACGTCACGGCCATTCTGGTCGGCACCGAGCAGGTACCGGCCGTGCAGACCCGGCCCGATCGGGGTGCCGTCGGGCGATACGACGTTGGTCTGAGCCCCGTCGATCAGGACCTTGTCGGTGATGTGATTCTCGTTGGGGGACGTGTGCGCCACGTGGTCGGCCCATAGCGGGGCGGCCAGGCAGAGCAGCACGATCAGTACGAACAGAACACCGCACGCGAGTGCCAACTTGTTGCGGCGCAGCCGGACCCATGCCAGGTACCAGGGACTGCGCCCCTCGACCGCAACCACCGTCATTTCAGGGCAAACGAGGTGAAGTCCTGGTTGAACAGCACATGGTGGTAGCTGGTGTCGAAGTCCATCCGATCCGACAGGAAGGTGGTGAACTCTTCGTTGCCGTACGGTGCCCACACTGCCTGCTCCATGTAGGCACGGTCCAGATCCGCGTAACCCTTCTTGACGTCATCCGACATCTGTTGATTTCGCAGTTGATCCATCTTGGCGTCGAGATCGGGGATGTTGATTCGCGAAAAGTTGTTGCTGTTGGTCGGCAGGATGCTCTTGCCGTTGATCAACGGACGGAAGAAGTCGTCGGGGTGCGGAAAGTCCTGGAACCAGTCGGCGAACCCGGTATCGAGATCCGGGGTGGTCTGGTTGCCGATCGTCGTCCAATAGACATCGCCGGCAATGACTTTGAGCGTTGCGTTGAAGCCGAGCTGGGTCAGCACATCGTGGTAGTACTCGCCGATCCGCTTGCGGTCGGGCTCATCGTCGGTCCACACGGTGATATCACGGTCGGCCGGATTGGCCTCGGCGATAAGCTGTTTGGCCTTGTTCAGATCAGTCGGATAGAGCTTGTACTCGTCGTATCCGGGCATCCCGGGCGGCAGGATCTGCTGCGTCGGGTGCAGTCGGCCACCGAAGACGCGGTTGAGGGCCTCCGGGTCGATCGCATAGTTGATCGCCTGGCGGACCCGTAGATCGTTGAACGGGGCCTGTTGGGTGTTCATCCAGAAGTAGTAGGTGTTGATCGAATCCTCCATCCGGAATCGGTCGCTGAACCGGGCCTTGACCTCGGGCAGCCGATCGGCGTCCGGCGGATCGTGCATGAAATCGATCTTGTTCTGTTCGACGCCGGTCACCTGCGCACTGTTGCTTTTGTTCTGGGTGACGATGATCTTGTCGACATGCGCATCGGCCACCTCGTCGGCGCCTGCGTCCTTGACTGTCTGGAACTGCGGATTGCGTTCCAGCGTCACGGTGTGTGGTGCGTCGACCTTCGTGATGGTGAACGGCCCGCTGCTCGGCGGCGGGTTGTTGGTCGCATCCTTGTCCAGCGGGGTGCTCGGCGGCACCGGTGCGGCGAACGGCAGCCCCAGGATGTTGTCGAAGGTGCCGTTGGCATCTTTGAGAGTGATGGTTATGTCACCGGTGGCGTCGTCGGTCTTGATTCCGCTGATGGTGTCGGCCTTGCCCTCGGCGTACTCGTCGGCGCCCACGATGACGCCGTAGAACACCGAGCCGCCGGAGTTCGTCTTGAACAACCGCTGGATCGCGTAGGTGAAATCGGAGGCCTTGATGGGTGTTCCGTCGGAATACTTCATGTCCGGCCGCAGCGTCAGCTTGTAGGTTTTGCCGTCGGGGGAGACTTCGGGCATGGCTTTGGCCAAGCCGGGCACCACCTCCGCGCCGTCGACCCCCTTGGCATGCCGATAGGTGAGCAGCGGGGTGTAGGTGTCGTAGAGGACTTCCCAGCCCTCCAGCGTGTAGGACAACTGTGGGTCGATGTAGTCGGGGAACGAGGTCATGGTGACGTTGATCTCGCCGCCGTCCTTGGCGCTGGAGCTCCCGCCCCCGCCTCCGCCGCCACATCCGGCCGCCCCGAATACGGCCAGGGTGGCAATGGTGGCAACGGTCAGCGCTCTGCGCGGCAAGATCATCTATTCCCCTTGGGTTTCAACCCGGACATTTCCCGATACAGCTGTACGCCATGTCGGCCGGTTGTCGAGCATCTTTCGGGAAAATTCACGGTTCGCAACCTGAACGGCCGATGTTTCTCCTGTGTAACGCAGGATGAGCAAAAGTTCAGGGCGAATCTGCCTTGGCCAACGGGGGTTTCGTGGTGACTATGACGAAACTCTGACGGCGTCGCGCAGCAACGAATGACGACGCGGTCGCCAACGTGTTCCGCCACCCAAATACGCCGTATCCTCGGCAGCCCATCTATTGTGTGGCTGTGCCTGAAATGGATCGTCGCAGTGTGATGTTCATGGTGGGTCTGGGGGTGGCAGCGGCGGCGCTGCCTGCTGGGATCGCCAGTGCTGACCCGGTTATCGGGGATAACCCACCCGGACCGGGGCCGGCGGCGCCTGCACCCGGAACGCCCACTCCGCCGGCTGCCGAGGCAGCTCCCACCTTCATTTTCCAGGATGAATTCAACGGTCCGGCAGGGGCGCCGCCCGATCCGGCCTGGTGGCATCTGGTGCCGGAGCGCGAGACCATCAAGAATCCGGTCGAGTGGGACAAGCCGTTCAACATGGGACGGTATGTGACCGATCAGGAACACGCGTTCCAGGACGGCAACGGCAACCTCGTGATCCGCGCGACGCGCGGGCCGGGCACCACGGTTCAGGAAAAATATGCCAGCGCCAAAGTTGTGGGGAACTGGCGCGGCGGCGTCGGCACCACCTGGGAGGCCCGCGTCAAGCTCAACTGTCTGACGGACGGTGCCTGGCCGGCATTCTGGCTGCTCAACGATAATCCGGTCCGTGGTGGCGAGGTTGATCTCGTCGAGTGGTACGGCAACCGGGACTGGCCGTCGGGCACCACCGTGCACGCCCGGCTGGACGGTGAGTCGTTCGCCACCAACCCGCATGACATCGACAGTGGGTGGCACACCTGGCGCATGTCGTGGACGCCGCAGGGGATGTATTTCTGGAAAGACTATGCCCCTGGCATGGAGCCGTACTTCGAGGTCCCGGCAAACTCGTTGGCGGACTGGCCATTCAACGATCCGGGTTACACCATGGTGCCGGTGTTCAATATCGCGGTCGGCGGCTCCGGCGGCCGCGATCCGAGTGGGGGCGACTATCCGGCCGAGATGTTGGTCGACTGGATCAGGGTCTTCCAGGGCTGATCGGTCACCGATGGCGGGCAGGTATCGATGTGTCACCATCGGATGGTGCCTGGCGCTCACGGTGCTGCTCGTCGCATGCGGTGCGGTGAACGCAACTCCCGCCCCGTCACAGCCCTTCGCTTTCAGCTATCTTCCGCTGTGGCCGTTCGGTTCCCAGGAGGAGGCCGACCGCTGGTCACACGGCGGTGCTGAACAGGGCCATTCGCCCTGGCACGCCGACGCCGCGGCAACGGCGCTCTTCTTCAGCCAGAACTACCTGGGCTTCGCCGAGATCGATCGGACCACCGGTGTCACCGAAGAAGACGGCGAGGCATGGGTCGGGGTCGGGCACCTGCTGCCCAACGGCAAACCGAGGACCGCGGCCACGATCCACCTGGCCCGCTTCGGCGCCGACCCGGGCGCACCGTGGGAGGTCGTTGGTACCCGCGATGACGTGCTGACGCTGGAAGAACCCGCATACGGTGCGACCGTCGGGCCGACCATCGCGACGGGTGGCACGATCACCGGAGTCGACGAGAGCCTCCAGCTGCGGGTCCACCAACTCGGCCACGAGGGGGCGCTCGCCGAGCACTGCTGTACTGCCGCCGGAGGGCAGGCCCGGCCGTGGTCGGTGCCGATCACCATGACAACGCCCCCACAACCAGGTGCCCTGACGCTCGTGGTGTGGACCGGCGGGCATGTCGCCGATGTCGAACTGTTCGCGGTCACCGGGCTGCGCGCGGCGTGACGACTGTCGGTGGCGCCACCGTCATACGAGTTGTGAACGGATCCATCCCGACAACCGCTCGATGGCATAGACGATGACGAAGATGACGATCACGATGGCGCCCGCCACATCGAAGTTCAGTGTCCTGATCGACTCGAACAACAGGTAGCCGACGCCGCCGGCACCGACGATGCCGAGGATGGTCGACGTGCGTACGTTGACGTCGAACAGGTACAGGCTCGACCCCACCAGCGCCGGCATCGCCTGCGGAATCACCGCGGCGAACAACGTCTTCCACCAACCGCCACCGACCGACAGGACCGCTTCCATCGGGCCGGGATCGATCTCTTCGACGGCATCGGCGACGAGTTTCGCGAGAAAGCCCACCGACCCGATGGCCAGCGCGCACGTGCCTGCGATCGGTCCGAGGCCCAGCGCTGCGACGAACACGACGGCCAGGATCAGCTCGGGGACCGCACGTACCAACAGGATCCAGGTCCGGGCCGCCCAGTACAACGCCGGGTGGGGTGTGACGTTGCGGGCGGCGAGGATGCCGACCGGCACGGAGAGCACGATGCCGATGGCCGTCGACACCACACCGATCGCCACGGTCTGGGCGGCGGCGCTGAACAACTCGGACCCCAGGGCGTCGAAATTGGGCGGCACCATCCGGGTGAAGATCTCGATCGACGGACCCACCCACGTCAACAGCGACAGCGGATTGATCCGCAACACCACGAACGCCGCGACGCAGGCGCCGATGAGCAGGCCCGTGAAAGCGAAGCGGACGGCGCGGTCACGGCCGGGATTCGACTGTGCGGGTGTCAGCAACATCCGGCGCATGACGATGGACAGCAGTTCCATCGCGGCGATGATGGCCAGGATCACACAGACGATGCCGAGGGCACGAGGATAGATCAAGCCGCGCAGCGCATCCTGCAGCGCGAAGCCGATGCCGCCTGCGCCGACGAATCCCAGCACCACCGAGGTGCGCAGGTTGATGTCCACCCGATAGACGAAGGTGCCGATCCACGCCGGGATCACCTGCGGGACGACGGCGTTGAGCATCTCGCGGAAGTAGCCGACCCCGGTACTGCGGACGGCTTCGCGGGGGCGGTTGTCGGACTGCTCGATGGCGTCGGCGAACAGCTTTCCGAGCATGCCGATGGAGTGCAGTGCCAAAGCGAGAATCCCTGGCAATACCCCGATTCCGAGCGCACGGACGAACAGCACCGCGAACAGCAGGTCAGGCATCGCCCGGCAGAACGTGATGAGGCCGCGGGCCGCCGCGTGAACGGCGGGGTGTGGCGTGGTGTTGCCGGCGGCCAGGAACGCCAGCGGCACCGAGACGACGGTCGCCAGCACGGTGCCCAGCACGGCCATCAGCAGTGTCTCGACGGCCAGTCCGGCGATGCGGCCCGGGTCGTCAAGCCGGGGCGGGACCATCCGTTCCAGCAGGGCCACCACCTCGTCGACGCCGTCGAGCAGGGTAAAGGGTGCGAAGTCGATCGACCACGCCGAGACGATGGCGGCGATGAGCGCGACGACCGTGATGAGGTGCAGCAGCCCGGGGACGCCCGGTCTGCGGTCGGTCGCCGGTCGCTCGGCGAGGTCTGTGTTCATGACGGGGTGGCGGAGGAGCCGGTGACCGCGGGATCGACCCGCTGGTAGATCCGCATCGCGTCCTCCCGGGTCATGCCGACCGCCGGCCGGTCGAGAACCTTCTGGCCGTTGCGCAGCCCGACGAGGCGATGGGCCCAGCCCAGGGCGAGATCGACCTGGTGCAGTGTGCACACCACGGTCAGCTTCTCCTCGATGCAGACGCGGAACAGCAGATCCATGACGACACCGGCATTCTCGGGGTCCAGAGACGCCACCGGCTCATCGGCCAACAGCAGTCCGGGTTTCTGCATCAACGTGCGTGCGATCGCGACGCGCTGCTGCTGACCGCCGGAAAGGGTGTCGGCGCGCCGATCGGCGAAGTCGGCCAGCCCGACCCGGTCCAGATGGGTGAGCGCTTCGATGCGCATCTGCCTGGGATAGGTCAGCGTGCCGTAGCGGGGCAACCGCATTCGGCCGAGGCTGCCGATGAGGACGTTCTCCAGGCAGCTCAGCCGCCCGACCAGGTTGAAGTGCTGGAAGACGAAGCCGACGTTGCGTCGCAGCGCGCGGACCTTCCGGACGGAGGCCTGGTCGACGCGGGTGCCGCCGACTTCGACGCTGCCCGAGGTCACCGGTTGCAGTCCGTTGAGGCAGCGCAGCAGCGTGGATTTGCCCGAGCCGGAGAGGCCCAGCAGCACAACCAGTTCGCTGCGCCGCACCTCGAGGGATACGTGGTCCAATGCGACCGTGTCGCCGAATCGCTTGGTGACGTCGCGCGCGATGACGACGAGATCGTCACCGGCAACCGGCTGGTCGGGCCCGGAGGAGCACATCTGCGGTCAGCCCTTGCACTTGTCGGAACCGGTCACCTCGCACACGTGACGCACACCGCCGTAGGCGGAATCATCCACCGGCACAAAGCCCCATGCGCGCTCATCGGTGATCCGGCAGCCGTCGCCCTCACAAAACCCCTCGGCCTGAAGGTTTTTCACGTTGACCTTCTCGGTGAACAGGGACTTGAGTTTGTCGACGGCTTCGGTGCCGAGGGAGTTGTTGGCGGCGAACACCGATCCGGCGATCATGTCCGATTTCCAGACTGTCTTGAGCTGCCCGGGCTTGAGATCGCCCTTGGCGATCATCGTCTTGTCGACCATGGTGTCGAAGGCGAATCCGGCATCGCAGTCACCGGAAGCAATCGCCAACGCCGAGGAGTCGTGACCGCCGGCGTAGATCGGTGTCATCGCCGCGGAGATGTCGGCCTCGGTGCCGGACTTGATGACGCCGGCCTCGATCAGCCCGGCGGTGGGGTAGAGGAATCCGGAAGTCGAACCCGGATCGACAAAGCAGACCTTTTTTCCCGCGAAGTCCTTGAGGCCGTTGATGTTCGACTCGTCAGGGCGCGCCAGACCGTACGACTGGTAGCCGGGCTGCGTGCCCTCGTCTTTGATGACGGCGCCCACCGGGGTGATGTCGGCGCCGTTGATGCCGGCCACCACGTACGCGAAGGGGCCGAAGAACGCGAGGTCGACGTTGTCGGCGATCAGTCCCTCGACCACGCTGGCGTAGTCGGAAGCCTGGACGAATTCGACCTTGGCGCCGGTTTCCTTCTCCAGCAGCTTGATCAGCGGGTCGTAGCTGGCCTTGAGGTCGGTCGAGTTCTCGGCCGGGATGGCCGCCAGCGTGAGGGTCTCGGGGAAGCCCTTGGCGGTGAGTGCGTCGGAGTCGGCTGAACCGGAACAACCGGACATGACGAGGGCGACACCGACGGCTGCGGCGGCGATTGTGGTGATACGGGTGCGGATCTTCATGACACGCTGGACCTTTCGGGGGCGGAGGGGCGCATGGTGTCGTACGGCGGATGCGGCTTTCTGCTGCGTGACCTACCTTGGGCGGTGGTCTATACCAGCGGGCACACGTGGGTGGAACGGCAGGTAAACAGCCGTCAACTTCTTGGTCTATACCATGGTCTGTACCAGATATTGGTAAGGTGTCGAGGTGACTGCGAGTGCAGAACCTCGAGTTCTCAAGCACCAGGTCGTCCGAGCCCAACTGGACCGCATTCTCGACGATATGGACGTCGGCGACCCTTTCCCGTCCGAGCGTGAGATCGCCGAAAGGTTCAATGTCGCACGCGAAACGGTCCGCCAGTCGTTGCGTGAGCTGCTCCTGGCCGGACGGGTCGAACGTCGTGGCCGCACCACCGTCGTGTCCAAACCCAAAGTGCTGCAGCCCCTCGCGATCGGGTCCTACACCGAGGCCGCCAAGGAGCAGGGGCTCAGGGCAGGTCGAATCCTCGTCGGCTGGTCCGACCTGATCGCGGACGAGACTCTGGCGACTCAACTCGCGATCGCAGTGGGCGCCCCGATCGTCCAGCTGGAGCGAGTCCTGACGACCGACGACGTCCGGGTCGGCCTGGAGACCACGAAGCTGCCCGCGGACCGTTACCCGGGACTGCGGGAGACTTTCGATCACCGGGTATCGCTGTACGCAGAGATACGGAGTAGGGGAATTCGGTTCGCACGCACAGTGGACACCATCGACACCGCCCTGCCGGATTCCCGGGAGTCCGCGCTGCTCTCCGTCGACACCCGAACCCCGATGTTTCTGCTCAATCGGGTGTCATACGACCAGGACGGAATCCCCATCGAACAGCGCCGCTCGTTGTACCGCGGCGACCGGATGACGTTCACCGCGGAAATGCACGCCAGTTAGCTGGCTGACCAGCGAAAACGTAAAATTGTGAAATTTGGCAGGACTCTGTGGAAACTCTCAGATCACGGATCCGTTGCTGCAAGTGCCCGGGGCAGCTCGTATGGTGCTCCGTGTGGGTCGACACCGCGTAGCTAGCAGCAGACGAAAATCGTCGGCTGTGATGGCTGGGCTGATCGCCCCGGCGGCCGTGTTATTTGCAGCAGGCGGAACGGGATATTCACCGCCGGCCAAAGACGTCGCCGCCCCCGCTCCTGAGGGCGCCGCGCCTTCGGGCATGGAGATGGTCGCGAAACCGCCCGCCCCGGCCCAGCCGCCCCGGCCTGCCCCCGAATCGGGCATGAAAGTGGTCACTCCCCACGTGATTGCGGCCTCGCGATGGCGGGTGATCGACATTCCGAAGTTGCTCCCCGTCGGCATCGCCCCCGAACGGGGCCTACAGGTCAAGACCATCCTGGCGGCGCGCAGCATCAGCGCGGATTTCCCCGAAATTCACAGCATCGGCGGGGTACGTCCGGACTCCTTGAGGTGGCATCCGAACGGCCTGGCGCTCGACGTGATGATTCCCAACCCGAGCAGCGCGGCGGGCATCGCGCTCGGCGACGAGATCGTCGCCTACGCATTCAAGAACGCGAAACGATTCGGACTGCAGGACTGCATCTGGCGTGGCACGTACTACACCCCGGACGGCGGCGCACGAAGCGGCGGCTACGGGCACTACGACCACGTCCACATCACCACCAAAGGTGGGGGCTACCCCACGGGCGGCGAAACCTACCTGCGCTGAGCCGTTCCCGGCGGTGGTCGTCGAGCGTGTCAGCCGAGGTGGCACCGGCGCGCAGCTTAGATTCCCGGTGTGGCCGGCAAAATATCGTTTCGGCGGGCGCGATCGGTGATGAGCGCCGAGGTCGCGGCGATCCGCCGCAGCGATCCCGACCTCGACCCCGCCGACATCGCCGGATTCACGCTTCCGATCCTGGTGCGCACACTGGCCGTGGTCGCGATCGGCTCCGTGCCCCTGCTCGTCGTCCGTAACGGTCAAAGCGAGAATTCGCAGTTGGTTGCGGTGATCGGGTCGTTTGCGCTGGTGATCATCTGTGCGGCCGTGGTGGCCTGGTTGACCTCGATCGTCATCTCCGGGCTGGTGGTGATGATGCTGTACCGGACAAGCCCGGCCACCTCGTCGCGGCTCGTGGTGCGCATCCTGACGGCCTCTTTCATGCGGATCGACGACTCGGCGTCGGCGTGGGCGCTGCTGGCGCTGTTGGCCGGGCTGCTGTCCCTGGCGTTCGGGCTGCCGACCCGCACCGCCGATGAACTCGCCAACTCGGTGCTCGACGATCTGCTGGCTGCCCAGATCGGGGTGCTGCTGGTCGCGCTGGGCTTCGGATTCGTCGCCGAGTCGGTTCGCTCGGCCGCCGACATCGTCGATGACCAGTCGCTGCTGCTGGCGTGGCCGTGGGCGCTGCTGATCAGCGCGCTGAGTTGGGTGCTGGCCACGATCGCCGGACCGTTCGAGGCGACGCGGATGCTGACGATCCTGCTGCACGAGTGGCTGCCCGCCATGGTCGACGGCCGGCCGAGCGCACAGGTGATCGCCGAACTGGTCCCGCCGTCGGCGCGGTGGTGGGTGGCATTCGGGCCACTGCCCATCGTCGCGGCCATCTGGGCGTACCAAGCGGCACGACATGGGGGATTCGCCGCGATCAGGGAGTTCTTCGAGGACGACGAGCCGACTGAGGGTTAAGCGTTAAATAGCAGGCATAGGAGCGACATGGCCGGCACCAAAACACAAATCGAGGGTGCTAGGCCTGAGATTGCGCGCATAGCGCGCGCCGTGAGTGCGACGGCCCGATGACGCTTCCCGACTTACGTGAGGTGGGCGAAGCGGACGTTTACGTCGGTGACCGCTCCCTTGCTGAGGCATGCGCGCGAGGCGGCGGCTCGAAGGTGGCTACGACCGTCGAATTGCTCAAAACCGTTGTATTTTCCTGGCTTATCGGAAATGGCGACCTGCACGGTAAGAATTTGTCGATCTACGACCCTGACGGGGTCTGGCAACCAACCCCCGCGTACGACCCTGCTCTGCACGCAGCCCTACCTGGGATGGCGGGATCCTATGGCACTCAATATATTCGGCCGCGCCAATCGGCTGACTCGGGCCAACTTCGTTGATGCCGGCGAACGTCTCGGCATCAGGCCTCGCGCAACGACGAGGATGATCGACGACCTTGTCGACACCGCGTCCGACTGGCCGGATCGGTGCGGGGAGATCGGGTTCGATGATCGACAGACAGAGCTTCTTGCGGACATGTTGCGCACAAGAATCGGCAGTCTGCAATAACCGGCACATACTCGTTGTGTGCAGCTGAAGCAGTGGTTGACGGCTGGGTGGCGATATGTCCTCAGCGCACCGTTGACGTATCTGTGGTTGGTCGCATTGCTGGCCACCACGATCGTCCAGCGCCAGATGCACGGACGACAGCTGCATGACCTGTTGGTGGAGAGCTCGACCAACATCCATCACCTCGAGACCGATCCGCTCTATGTGTTGTTCACCAGCCTGTTCTGGATCGATGGACGTTTCTGGACGCCGTACCTGGTGCTGTTCACGCTCATCCTCGCACCCGCTGAGCGCTGGATTGGGCAAATCCGTTGGCTGATAGTCGGATTGACCGCGCATGTGGTTTCTACCTACGTCAGTGAAGGTCTGCTGTATCTGGCGATCCGCGATCACCTCGCTCCGGAACGGCTCGTCCACGCCCGCGACATCGGGGTCAGCTACTTCCTTGTCGGAGTGGGTGGCGTGCTGGTCTATCGGATTCCGCGGCCGTGGAGATGGGTGTACCTCGGCGTGGCCTTGGTCTGTTTCGGGGCGGCCCTCGTCGTCCACGTGAACTTCACGGCCATCGGCCACCTCTGCGCTCTCCTCGTCGGCCTGGCCTGTTATCCCGTCGTGCGGCAACGGGTCATCGAGTCGCGGTCTGAGCCTCGGCGCGGCTGAGCAGGCCGACGGCGTCGTGTGCGGTGTTGTTGCGAATGCAACCAAAGTTGTGAGCGACGTCACGGAACCGCTACGCTCTGCGTGATTTACGTCCACGTTAATATCAAGATCAGGTGGGGCTCATGGTCATTCGCACACTTCTTATCTTCGCCGCGATCGCCGCCGCCGGTACCGGCCTGGCGCCGATTGCCGCCGGCACCGGGCCCTACGCCAACTGCACAGAAGCGCATCAAGACGGACGGTGGGACATTCCGCAGGGCGATGCTGATTACTGGTCGCGGGGCGACCGCGATGGCGATGGGATCGCCTGCGAATCGTGACCGCTCAGTCGTCGCTGTCGGCGTCAGGCTCGGAATCGGGCACGTCGAGCCGCCTCGCGAACATCATCACGATATCCCGAATGGGAGCCTCACGGAGTGCCCCCCACTGAGGTCCTGCCGCGAATCCGGCGTCCGTTGCCACGAAGCGGTAGCCCGGCAGGTCGCGTCGCGGGCTGAGCGGAAACTTCATCTGCCACAACCGTTCCGCGACCGCGACGGCAGCGTCGGTGGGCATCGGACGCTCGATGCCGAGCGGCACGCAGATGTCCTGGGTATGAACCAGGATGTCGAGCAGCGGATCCACTTCCTTGGTCAACGGCGGATGTTGCCGGGAGCCGGCCATCGCACGCAACCGTGCGGTGATGGCAGCCGGATCGGCATTGTCGGCCACCGCCATCCGGTGAATCATCGAGTCGATCCGGAAGCCCGACTTGAGCGCCGCCCGGGCCAGATCCGTCGGGCTGGCGTGCGAGTGGGTGATGTGGACCGCGACGTCGCGCACGGTCCAGTCCGTGCACAGTGACGGTGTCGCCCACTGTGGGGGATCGAGGGTGTCGAGGAGATCGGCGAGCAGTCCGCGTTGTTCGTCGATGGTGCGCCAGATCGTGTCGGAGTCCATGGCCGCTCCTTTGGTCGGATTCCTGACTCAACATAGCCAGGAACTGCGAACCCAAGTGTGCAGGCTCAGAATGCCCAGCTGCCGGAGGGCTCCAGGACGAATCCGTGGACGCCGTACTCCTGTAGCCGTGCCCCGGGGCTGGGAGTGTCCGGCCACGAATCCGGCTTCTGGGCCCGGCACGCCAATTCCTGGGCGGTCGGCACCGCGCACACCATGCCGCTGGGGGTCTCGATCTTCGAACCCACCGGTAGCAGTGTCCCGGAGTCGGACCCGCCCTGTTCGGCGGTGCTGAAGCGGCCGGCCTTCTCCAGCGACGCCCACACCTGGTCGGAGTCATCGTCCGCGCCGAGCGCGCCCCAGCAATAGATTCCCAGGTCGGCGATCATCGATGCCGAACACTCAATGCCGCTGGGCGTGCTGAAACTCCACCGCGCCCCGGACGGGTGTGCGGCCGTGACGTAGTAGTCGGGGAGGTTGACGGCGGGGTAGGCGTCCACATTGGGAAACTCGGTGGGCGTGGCGTTGGCGACGGCACCAGTGGCTGGAATCGCGGTGGCGGCCAGAACGGCGACCGCGGCAAGCGCCGTGCGGGTCCGGTTGTTCCTGGCCATGCATTGCTCCTAAGGGTGGTGGCACGTCATACGGGTGATCGCTTAATTGTCGCGTCTCGTTACGCCGCTGGTCCTATCGGCGGCGGTTTCTGCCAGACTTGGGGCGTGCACCGTCTCAGGATGTCGAACCGATTGGTCGAGGGCTTCTGACCCTATGACGGAACAGGCTCCAGGGCAAGACGATTCGAGTGAATCCCGGTACGGCTTGGTGTTGATCTGCGTGACCGCCGCGATCGCCGGGGTGCTGATCGGCATCATCGGCGGCGCGTTCCGCTGGTGCCTTCGGGTGGCGGACGGCATGCGGGTTGACCTCGTCGATTGGGCGCATGGGCTGCCCGGGCCGGGCTGGCTGATACCGATCGCCGTCGGGGCCCTCGGAGCGACGCTGGCTGCCCTGATCGTGCGGTGGATGCCGCTCGCCGCGGGCAGCGGCATTCAGCACGTCGAGGCCGTCCACCAGCGCCTTGCCCGTCCCGCCGGCCTGTGGCTGGTGCCGGCGAAGTTCGTCGGGGGACTGCTGGCCATCGGATCCGGCGGAGTCCTGGGCCGGGAAGGGCCGACGGTGCACATGGGTGCGGCCATCGGCGCCGCCGCTGCGAAGCTGTTCCGTTTGGTTGACCCCGACATCCGGCTGATGCAGACCGCGCTCGGCGGGGCCGGTCTGGCAGTGGCCTTCAACGCGCCGATCGGCGGTGCCCTGTTCGCGCTCGAAGAAGTGAGCAAGTCGGTTCGCTTCCGCATCGTGCTGGCGACCCTGACCGCCACCGCCGTGGCGGTGGGCTGCTCGCGACTCATCAACGGAAACCATCCCGACTTCTCCGTGGAACACCTTGCTGCGGAGCCGATTTCACTGCTACCGGTGTTCGTAGTCTTCGGGCTGCTGACCGGGATTCTCGGCCTGCTCTACAACCGGCTGGTGTTGGCATTGCTGGACCGGGCCGCGGCGATGCGCCGGGTGCCCCCGATCGTGCGGGCAGCGGTCGTCGGCGCCTTGATCGGGCTGGTCATGTTCGTCGATCCCAACACCGTCGGCGGTGGCGACGACCTGACCCAATCACTGCTCGGCGGCACGCAATTCGGCGTCACGGTGATGGCCGGCTACCTCGTCGTCCGCTTCCTCGCCGGCCCGCTGTCGTACTCGACCGGGCTGCCGGGCGGGCTGTTCGCACCCCTGCTCGCGGTCGGCGCGCTCTGGGGGATGGTGTGTGCGGCCGGTGCCAACGCGGTGCTGCCCGGTGAGCACCCGACGCTGGCTGTGTCGATGGCCATCATCGGCATGGGGGCGTTCTTCGGCGCGGTGGTTCGAGCTCCCGTCACCGGGATTGTCATCGTGATCGAGATGACAGCGACGACCTCGGTGGCCGTGCCGATGCTGGCGGCCACGGTGGCGGCCGTCCTGGTGGCCGAGCTTGCGGGTGGGGCGCCGATCTACGACAGCCTCCGGGAACGCATGCTGGCGAATCCGCGGCGCAGATAGTGGAGCCGATGACGGGAATCGAACCCGCGTATTCAGCTTGGCGATTCTGAGGTTATTGGCGTTCGTATTCGTTCGTTAAAGTGTTGTGCTGCAGACCATCTCGCGGTTGCATCATACTGTTAGATGCAGATGCGGGCACCACGATTCACGGGCGTTTATGCGGGGAGATACGGAGTGGTAGCCAAAGGCGTTCAGTGAACAGCTAGTCGCGCCAGCGTTCCCCAAGCGCTTTCGCGGCGGTGGAAACCTTCATCACCAGCCGGCCTTCGCGGTTCTTCACCCGGGTAAAGCCGAAATGTGCGTAGAACGCCTCCGCCTCGGCATCGATAGCGTCCACAACGATTAGGCGGCCGCCGCCGATCTCAGATGCGGCTACAGCCTTGCCGAGGGCGTCGACTAGTAGCTGCTCTCCGTAGCCGCTTCTGTGCAGCGAACTGTCGAGCGCTAATCGCGCTATGAGATAACCCGGGATTTTGGAGTATCCGCCAGCCAGGCTGCCAGGTACCCCATCATCCTTTCGGGCTACCTCGGTCGGGCATATGGCGAAGTAGGCGCAAACCTTGGGCTCACCGAGCGGAGTCCATACATAGACATGTGCGATGCCACTGCTGTCCGCGCGCGCAGCATCATCGACCAACCACTTGTTCAACGGTTCCTTACCGCAGTCGAACCACTCAAGTATGTGGTTGTCTTCTAGGCGCGCGGACTCCAAGTGCATCAGCGCCTCTTGAACACCGCGGGCTTACGTGCGGCCGCAGCCAGTCGCGGCGCAGCGTCTGCAACATCCAACGAGGACATCAACGCATCGAACTGTTCAGACTCCATGACCGTCACCAGCTCCTGCCGCAAGATATCTTCAGCCCGCTGAAGTGCAGCTTTGCGCACAAACTCCGATGTCTGCTCATGAACCGCGCTTGCGGCCCGCTGGATGCGCACCAAGCTCGCCTCTTCCATTCGGAACTCCACGCGTTCCGTTTTCGCAGCCATTGATGGCACCTCCTAACTTGTGTCTGAATACCTTGAGTGTACGGCGGATGTCCGTACAACGCTATAGCAGGGGTGATCGGACCGGGTGGGACGGTGCCGAAGCGCAGCGATGGGGGCCTGGTGAGCCTGGCGAATATCCGGTCGCCGCTGCGGGAAGCGCTTGTGCCGCACAAACATCTTCGATTGGTGGCACCGCAGCTTCCGGCGGCGCCCTGAACTGTCGTCTGGGGCGGGCTCGCGGTCAGGGCCGCGCAGCATCAGCTCGAACACGCGCGGCTCGCAATCCTCCGGCGGGTCCTGACCCAGCGCCTCAAGCGCGCCCATAGGCACGAGACCACCGGCCGAGCGGCACCCTCCGGGCATCCTTCATTTAACTGAAGAAACTGTTGACATAGTGAAGCTACTCAGGAATGCTCTCCATCGGACAGGGTGATGGAGGACACATGGGCAAGGGCCAACCGAACAACAACAAGATGTTGGTCGACGCCATGCTCGGTGACCTCGGATCGCGGATCCGCATGCTACGCAAGGAGCGTCAGCTCACCACCGAGCGGCTCGCGGAGACCGCGGGTGTCAGCTCCGGGCTCATCAGCCAGATCGAGCGCGGCAACGGCAACCCGTCCTTCGCCACGTTGGTCCAGCTCGCCCACGGGCTGCAGATGCCGATCGGACAGTTGCTCGAGGCCTCCGAGACCAAGGCGGTCGTCGTTCGCAAGAACGAGCGGCGCAGGCTGGACGGCCATGGGCTGACCAACGACGACGGCGGGAGTTACGAGCTCCTCACTCCCGACCTCAACGGCGCCCTTGAGGCCAACTGGGTGGTGACCCCACCCGGCTACGACACGAGCGCCACGCCGTACCACCACAACGGCGAAGAGTTCGGCATCGTCCTGTCAGGCACGAAGGACGTCTACCTGGACGGCATCCGTCACCGGCTCCACGCCGGTGACTCAATCCGGTACGCGTCCAACATTCCCCATTGGTACGTAAATCCCTCCGAGACCGAGGAGTGCACCGCTATCTGGGTGAGCACACCGCCCACCTGGTAGCCCCTGCCCGACCGGCACCCGGTCGAGCGCACCTCATCCACCTCAACAACCGCCGTTCCGTGCGCCCGAAGGGTCACGGACTTGGCCGAGTGCGTCCGAAATCGGACCGGAGAACCGGAGAACCCCATGACAACCACCCCCGCCCCACGGTCCTCGACCGCCGTGAACGACACGTCCCCAGACCGCGGCCCCGCGTCAGCCGGACCACCGGCCAGCAGGCGCACGATGCTCGCGCTCGGCCTGGGCAACACCCTCGAGTGGTACGACTGGATGGTCTTCGGTCTGCTTGCCGCCTACCTGGGTCCCCAGTTCTTCGCACCACAGGACCCGGTGTCCGCCACCCTCGACACACTCGCCGTGTTCGCGGTCGGGTTCGTGATGCGCCCGCTTGGTGGCGTGATCCTCGGCAACGTGGCCGACCGGGTGGGCCGTCGCCGCGTGATGCTGCTGTCAATCAGCCTGATGGCAGTCACCACGTTGGCGATCGCCGTGATGCCGACCTACGACACGATCGGCGTGTGGGCGGGCGTCCTGTTGCTGGTCTCCCGGATTCTGCAGGGTGTCTCGACCGGCATTGAGGCACCCTTGTCGACCGCCTACGCCGTGGAGCTCAATCCCGCCGGGCACGAGGGTCGCGCAGCGGGCTACATCAGCTTCTTCGTCAACTTCGGCATCCTGCTCGCCTCTCTGGTCAGCTTCCTCACCAGTTACTTCATCGGCGGCGACACGATGTCGGAGTGGGGGTGGCGGGTGCCGATGCTGTTCGGCGCCGTGATGGGCTTCTTCGTCCTGTACCTGCGCCGTACCCTCCCCGAGACGCTGCACGAGGAGGAGAAGGCCGAGGAGAACGCCGGCACCTGGGGCGGCGTCCGCAAGCACTGGATCGGCCTCGTCGCGATGATCTTCGTGGTCGGCGGTGCGCAGGCCTACAACTACGCATGGAACGTCGGCCTGCCCAATCTGGCCCGCAGCTCCTTCGGCGAGGATCCGACCGAGATCTTCGCCGCCACCACCGCGCTCGGCGTCATCTTGCTGGTCGGTTCCATCATCACCGGCCGCCTCGCCGACCGGATCACGCTGTCGAAGACGTTCATCGGCACGCGTCTGTTGGCCATCCCCTCCGTCTTCATGATGCTGCTCTACGCCGGCCCGGGCTTGACCACATTCACGGTCGTGCTGCTCGTCGGGGGCCTGTTCCTGGTGGCGAACATGACCCTCTACAACGTCGTGTCGACCAGCCTGATGCCGAAGTACTGCCGCGCGACCGGCACCAGCCTCGGCTACGGCGTCGCAGTCGCAGCCTTCGGAGGCACCGCCTCCTACCTACTGGTCTGGCTGCAGAGCATCAGCCAAATCTGGGTCTTCCCCGCCTACACCGCCGCGCTCGCCGCGGTCAGCGTCGTCCTCTATGTCATCGCCCGCCGCAAGAGCGGGATCTTCGCCGGAAAGTGAGTGCGCACATGAACACCCCCAACCTCGCCGTCAGCAGCCATCAGGTGGATGCTCCGGTCGTCAGGCGCTCCGACGTCGTCGTGGTCGGAGGCGGTCCGGCCGGCGTGAGCGCCGCGGTGGCCGCGGCCCGCAGCGGCGTCGAAGTGACCCTCGTCGAGCGCTACTCAGCCCTCGGGGGGCTTGCCTCGGGCGGGATGGTCCTCGTGCTCGACGACATGGTGAATGGCAACGAGATCACCGTGCAGGGCATTGTCAACGAGTACGTCGAGCGTATGGCCCGCCGCAATCTCGCTGTCTACCCGCCGCGCGAGGAGTGGTACGCCTCGACCGAGCTCTGGAACAAGTGGGGTCGCTACGGCCTCTTCAACTTCCACTCCCACACCAACCCCAAGCCGATCTGCTACGCGGTCGCGTTCGACCCCGACGGCTGGAAGATAACCTCCAACGAGCTGGTCCGGGAGACGGGTGTGCACCTGCGGATGCACAGCTGGTTCTCCCGTCCGATCATCGACGACGGTGCACTCAAGGGCGTCGTGGTCGAGACCAAGGTCGGGCCGCAGGCGATCATGGGAGACGTCGTGATCGACACGACCGGTGACATCGATGTTGCTTCGCGGACCGGGGCGCCGTACGAGCACGACAAGTACCTCGTGACTCTGGTGTTCCGCCTCGGCGGGGTCGACACCGATGCCGCCGAGAGGTTCGAGCAGGAGAACCCGCGTGAGGCCCGCGCCATCAACCGCCGCATCAAGCGGCTTCTCGGCGGCGCTTGGGAGCTGTGGTGGCTCAAGACACCGGTGCCTGGCGTGGTGTGGTGCAACACCCCGCACATGACCGGCTTCGACGGCGCCGATCCCGAGTCGCTGACGAACGCCGAGTTCGTCGCGAGGGAGCGGATCGAGAACGCGCTGGTGGCCATCCGCGAGGACCTGCCCGGCTTCGGCAACGCTTACATCGTCGACGTCGCACAGCAGATGGGGGTGCGGCAGACGCGGCTGCTCCAGGGAGAGTACGTCGTCACCAAGGACGACGTGGTCAACCGGCGCCACTTCAGCGACAGTGTCGCCCGCGGTCGGGATTACTACACGCCGTACCGATCCCTGCTTCCTCGCGGGGTGGACCAGCTGCTCGTCGCAGGCCGCCACTACTCCGCGACGCCGGAGGCACAGCGGATGTCCCGGGAGATCCCACCCTGCATGGCGCAGGGCCAGGCCACCGGCATCGCTGCGGCGCTCGCCGTGCAGAAGGGGCTCACGGTCCGTGAGGTCCCCGCGAGCGAGATCCAGACCAGGATGCGCGACCAGGGCGCCGACCCGGGCGACCAGCCATCCGACAACGCCACGATCGACGAGGGCAGCCGGGCCCCCGCCGACGACCACCCCGACCAGCACAAGGAGACCGTCCGATGACCAGCAACGCCCTCGACGGAGTCGTCGTCCTCGACTTCACCCAGGTCTATATGGGCCCCAGCTGCACGCAGATGCTCGCCGACTACGGCGCCGAGGTGATCAAGGTCGAGCGCCCGAAGGTCGGTGACCTGAGCCGAAGCTCGTTCCCGGACCCCGCGGGCCAGGACAACCCGGTGTTCTTCTCGATCAACCGCAACAAGCGCAGCATCACCGTCGACACCCGGACCGACGCAGGCAAGGACGTCATTGGTGACCTGGTACGGCGTGCCGACGTTGTGGTCAGCAACTTCCGCCACGGCGTCATCGAACGCATGGGCTTCGGGTACGAGGACTGCAAGCAGCTCAACCCGCGGATCGTCTGGGCCTCCGGCACAGGCTTCGGGGAGACAGGGCCCTACGCCCACAAGGGCGGGCAGGACGTAATCGCGCAGGCCTACTCCGGCGTGATGTGGCGCCGCGCCGACGACGCCACGCCGCTGACGGTCTACCCGACCACGCTGTGTGACTACACCACGGGCATGCACCTCGCCCAGGGCATTCTGCTCGCGCTGATCGCCAGGGACCGCACCGGCGAGGGCCAGAAGGTGCAGGTCAACATGTACGACTCGATGCTCCACATGCAGATGCAGGAGGCCGCCAGCCAGCTCAACCGCGGCAAGGAGATCAACTGGGCCGCGATGCCACTGTCCGGCGTCTTCGAGACCGCCGACGGCGCGGTGTGCATGGTGGGTGCGTTCAAGGAGAACCCGCTGCGCGACATCTCCAAGGCCCTCGGATTCGACGAGGACCTCTCCACCCGGCCGGGCTTCGAGACCCTGGAGGATCAGTTCGAGCACCGCCCCGAGCTGCAGAAGATCTTCCGCGACCGGTTCGCACAGGACACCACCGAGCACTTCGTGTCCCGGCTGGAGGAGCAAGACATCCTCTGCGCGCCCGTACGCACCCTCGAGGAAGCTCTCGCCGATCCGCAGACCGTGTGCAACGGCATGGTCGTGGAGATGGACCACCCGCACGGCGGCAAGGTCGAGGTGCTCAACGCGCCGATCCGCCTCAGCGGCACCCCGAACACGATCCGCCGCCCGGCGCCGATGCTCGGTGAGCACAACCAGGAGGTCCTGCGCGAGTTCGGATACTCCGACGAGCAGATCGCCGCGGTCCTCAACGAGGGGACGATCCGATGAACGAGGAAGGCCGCACGGTGACCGACGAGATCCGCTACGACCTGAAGAGCCACGTCGCCCGCGTCACCTTCGACCGCCCGCACGTGCTCAACGCGCTCGACGCAACGAGCACCCGGCGGTGCAACGAGATCTGGGACCAGATCGAGAACGACCCCAGCGTGCACGTCGTGGTGGTCACCGGGGCCGGGGAGAAGGCGTTCTGCACCGGCGCCGACATGTCGGTCGGTGGCGTAGGCAAGACCGGCGTGGACTACTGGGCCGACCTCGACCCGAACGGGTTCGCAGGACTGTCGCTGCGTGAGACGCTCGACGTACCGGTGATTGCGCGGGTCAACGGCTACGCACTCGGCGGTGGGATGGAGACGGTGCTCGGCGCAGACCTGGTTGTCGCGGCGGAGCACGCCAGGTTCGGTCTCACCGAGCCGCGGGTCGGCCGCCTACCGCTGGACGGCGGCATGGTCAAGCTCCGCGAGCGGATCCCGCACACGCAGGCGATGTCCCTGCTGCTCACCGGGCGGAAGGCTTCGGCGCAGGAGATGGCCGACATGGGCCTGGTCAACGAGGTTGTGCCGGCGTCCGAGCTCGACGCAGCGGTCGACCGCTGGGTAGAGCAGATCCTCGCGTGCGCGCCCACCTCGCTCCGGGCGATCAAGCAGGTCGTCAACCGCACCGCCCAGCTGTCCCCCAGGGAGGCGCACGCCGCGCGACTGCCGGCGCTGATGGAGGCCCTGGTCAGCCCGAACGCGACCGAGGGCGTCGAAGCCTTCCAACAGAAACGCAAGCCGAACTGGAGTGACCGGTGAACAAGCTGATGCAACCCGGTGTGTGGGGCGTGCTGGCCACCCCCTTCTCCGGATCCACCCTCGAGGTCGACGACAACGGCGTCGCCCAGCTGGCCGAGCACGCCGAGGCGGTCGGCGCCACCGGCCTGACCGTGCTGGGTGTCTTCGGCGAAGCGGCCAAGCTGTCGTGGGAGGAACGCCGCCGGGTCCTCGAGACGGTGCTCGACACCACCGAGCTGCCACTCGTGGTCGGCTGCACCGGCCTGGCCACGGCGCCGGTCATTGACGAGGCGCGGATGGCCGTCGACCTGGTCGCCGACCGGCTCGCCGGGGTGATGGTGCAGGCCAACAGCGCCGATCGCACCACCCTCGCGACACACCTGCGGGCGGTCAACGAGGCCACCGGCGCCGACGTCGTCGTCCAGGACTACCCGGTCATCAGCGGTGTCCACGTGCCCGCCGGTGTACTGGGTGATGTGGTCGCCCAGTCGCCGTTCGTGACCGCGGTCAAGGCAGAGGCGCCTCCCACTCCGGTGGGCGTGGCGGAGCTGACCAGACGCGTCGACGTCCCCGTCTTCGGTGGCCTCGGCGGGATCAACCTGCTCGACGAGCTCGCCTGCGGATCGGCTGGCGCCATGACCGGCTTCTCTTACCCCGAGGCGCTGGTCGCCACGGTTCGCGCCTGGCAGGACGGGGACCGGATGAAGGCACGGGCTGCGCTCCTAGACCACCTGCCCCTGATCACGTTCGAGCAGCAGGTCGGCATCGCGCTGGCGGTGCGCAAGGAGTGCCTGCGCCGACGCGGACTGATCGCCGAGTCCGGGGTACGACCGCCCGGCCGGAGCCTGCCCGAGTCACTGGCGCCGGTCCTGGCCGCACACATCGACACCGTGGAAGGACGCTGAATGGATCTCCAAATCAAAGACCGCGTCGCGCTCGTGCTCGCCTCCACCGGGGGCCTCGGCGCGGCAACCGCACGGGCACTCGCTGCCGAAGGCGCGCACGTGGTCATCACCGGCCGGAGCGTCGAGCGCGCCGAGCGGCTCGCCTCGTCGCTGCCGTCGGCGATTGCGGTCTCCGTCGACCTCACCGAACCGGGAGCGGTGGAGCGGCTGCTCACCTCGACGCGCGAGGCGTACGGCAACCCCGACATCGTCGTGCTCAACGGACCGGGCCCGAAGCCCGGTGCCGCTGTCGATCTGGACGCCGAGGACGTCGACATCATCGGCGACCTGCTGCTCAAGGCCCACGTGGCGCTGGTCAAGCGGGCCCTGCCGCATATGCGCGCGCAAGGCTGGGGGCGGATCCTTGCGATCGGGTCCAGCGGCGTGCAGGCCCCGATCCCGATGCTGGCGGCCTCCAATGTCGGCCGGGCCGCGCTCGCGGCGTACCTGAAGACCCTGGCCTCCGAGGTGGCCGCCGACGGGGTCACCGTGAACCTGCAACTTCCCGGCCGCATCGCGACCGACCGGGTCGCTGCCCTCGACGAGGCCGCAGCCCGGCGTCAGGGCAGCAGTCCCGAGGAGGTCCGTGCCGCGTCGCAGGCGAGGATCCCGGCCGGTCGCTACGGCACGCCGGACGAGTTCGGCGCACTGGCCGCTTTCCTGTGCAGCTCCGCCGCGTCGTACATCACCGGCAGCGCCGTGCGCTGCGACGGCGGCCTGCTCGCCCACCTCTGAGCAGGCCTCGACCAATCCCAACCGACAGATTCCAGGAGACGATATGACCAACGCGCAGAACCTGATCGACGGGACCTGGGTCGGCGACCCGAGCGTCGAGCGTCGCAACCCCGCCAACCCGGAGGACGTCGTCGCCGTCGCGCCCTCGGCCGGCGCCGCCGACGTGCACGACGCAGTAGCTGCTGCCGGGGACGCCCAGCCGGGCTGGGCCGCGCTGACTCCCGTGCAGCGTGGCACCGTCCTCATGGATGCCGCCGACCTGCTCCGCCGGCGGCACGAGGACATCGCGACCGACCTCACCCGCGAGGAGGGTAAGACCCGCGCCGAGGCGATGGGGGAGGTGCGCCGCGCCATCGACGTCCTCCGGTTCTTCGGCTCCGCCGGTTGGCGGCGGAGTGGCGAGGCGTTGCCCAGCATGATGCAGAGCACCAGCGTGTACACCCGCCAAGAGCCGCTCGGCGTGGTGGGGCTGATCACCCCGTGGAACTTCCCTATCGCGATCCCCGCCTGGAAGATGGCTCCGGCCCTGGTGTCCGGCAACGCCGTGGTGATCAAGCCCGCCGAGCTCACGCCCTTGTCGGTCAACCACCTGGCCACCGCTCTGGTCGATGCCGGACTCCCCGCCGGAGTGCTCAACGTGGTGCACGGCTCCGGCTCCCTCGCCGGCGACGCGCTGGTCCGCCACCAGGAAGTCGCGGCCGTGTCCTTCACCGGGTCCACCAGTGTCGGCATGGCGATCCGTGACACCCTCAACGCCCGCAACGCACGCGTGCAGCTGGAAATGGGCGGCAAGAACGCCTATCTGGTGCTCGACGACGCCGACGTCGATGCCGCCGCGGCCACAGTTGCCGCGGGCGCGTTCAGCCTCACCGGACAGGCCTGCACCGCGACGTCGCGGGTCTACGTGACCCCGGGTGTCCGCGAGGTCTTCGTCAAGGCGCTGCGCGAGAAGGCGGGCGCCGTCAGGCCTGGAAACGGTCTGGACCCCCGCACCACCATGGGCCCGGTCGTCTCCGATGCCCAGCTCGCCAAGGACGTCGCGGCGATCCACGCCGCGGTCGAGGCCGGGTTCGACGTCGGTGAGGTCCGAGACCACGAGGACCAGTTCCTTGCGCCGGTGGTCGTGTCGGAAGTTTCCCACGACAATCCGCTTGCGACCGAGGAGGTGTTCGGTCCGGTGGTCTGCGTCATCGACGTGGCGGACTACGAGGAGGGGCTGCGGCTCGTCAACGATTCGCCGTACGGTCTCACCGCCGGGATCTGCACCCGCGACCTGGGCAAGGCCTACGACTTCGCGGCGCGGGCGCAGGTCGGCGTGGTCAAGGTCAACCGGCCGACGACCGGCCTTGACCTCAACGTGCCGTTCGGCGGGGTCCGCGACTCCTCGACAAACACATTCCGCGAGCAGGGCGAGCGCGCCGTGGACTTCTACACCTGGTCCAAGAGCGTGTATGTCGGCCACGACCTCTGATTGCCGATGATCGACACGGTTGCCTTGCCCAAAGCCGAGCTGCACCTGCACTTCGAGGCGGCGATGAGCCGTTCCTCCGCGGCTGCGCTGGCCGACAAGTACGGGATGCCGGAGCCCGCGCCCGGGCCGTTCGAGAACCTCGCCGAGTTTGTCGAGGCCTACGAGCTGGCGCGCGATGTCATCGGCAGCCTCGACGATCTGCGCGACCTGGCCGAGGATTTGGCGAGGCGGCAGCAGGCGGCAGGGGTGGTGTGGACCGAGATCCACTGCATCCCGGCCACCTACTCCGGGCGGCTCGGTCCCGCTGATGACCTCGTCGAGGCCATTCTCGACGGGCTGCGCGCCGGCGGAGGAGCCGATTCCGCCGGGCTGGTCGTCGGCGTCAACCGCGGCAGGCCACTGGCGGAGGGGGAACAGATGCTCGACCTCGCGATCCGGTGGGCGGGCTGCGGCGTGGTCGCCTTCGGCCTCGCCGGCGATGAGGCCAACCACCCCGCGTCACGGTTCGCCGACCTCTTTCAGCGGGCCGCCACGCACGGGCTGGTGACCGTGCCTCACGCCGGCGAGGGCGCCGGGGCCTGCCACGTGCGCGAGACCATCGACGAGCTAGGGCCACACCGGATCTGTCACGGGGTACGGTCCCCCGAGGACTCGTCGGTGGTGGACCAGCTGGTCGAGGCCGACGTCTGCCTGGACATGGCGCCGTTGTCGAATGTGCTGCTGCAGGTGGTGCCGGACCTCGAGCATCACCCGCTGCCGGCTCTGCTGCGCCGAGGCGTCCCGGTCACGCTGAACACCGATATCCCGTTGTTCACCGGTGTCCCGCTGGACGAGGAGTACGAGCGGTGCACCCTCGCGTGGGGACTCTCCGACGCGGAAGTCGTCGCGCTGGCTCGGACCTCGATCCAGCGATCCTCGTGCCCGGATCACGTGCGTGCTGCGGCCCTCGCCGAGCTCGCACGCCACAGCGCAGGGTGACCGGGCGGCGCACACGACAGTGACCCGGGTGAGCGCGTGCCGATAGCTGATCAGTTTTCAGCTGCCGTTGACAGGTTTGGCCGATGTGGGCTTTCCGGCAATCGTGGAAGGCCTTCTACCTACATATTGTGGAGCCGATGACGGGAATCGAACCCGCGTATTCAGCTTGGGAAGGTGTTCGTACCCGATCAGCCCTGGTCACGAGGGTCGCAACGGTTCGCGACAGTTCGGTGATTTCCGCTGGTAGTAAATAGTTTTCGCGGGCCATCGCGAACTATTGAGACCATTCGTAGCTCGCTTGCTCACCCGCTGCTCACGGTCAAACGACGGTCGAGCACAGCAAACTCGCCATCGTCGGTAGGAAGATCTCTCGTCAGGCGTGCTCGTTTTCGGCATAAAGGTTCTCTTCGCTCAACCCCGGCAGGAACGGGCCGTGTTCCAAGATCATGTCTCCGGGTAGATCCGCCAACCGTTCCCGAGCGAACTTTCGTTGTTTGGGAGCTCGTCGGTTACTCGCCTTCACGGCGTCGTGAAATTCATCCTGTGTACGCATATCACTATCCGAACCATAGATAAAGTAACGCGGCGCACTGTCCAGGAGACCGTGAAGTTCTCCGTCATCGTCCGCGCGGTCGTCGAGCATAATAAAGAGCGGGGTTAGGTACCCTTCGATGTAAGCGTGGTCGTGAAACCGTCCGTCTTCCCACGCTTGTTCCTGAAGCTTTTCGTATATCTTGACAAGTTCCACCACATGGCCACGACTTGAATATTCCCCCGATCCCCGTCGCAATTCGATGCGTCGCCCCGCGTCTCGGGCCCCGTCATGGAAGGCCCAGCAGTACAGGATCGACGGGTATTTTTTGTGAGGCACTGTCTTCGCGAATGTGTCGGCGTTAAGGATTTCGATGTGATATTGACTCACCCGCTCGTAGCTAGAGTCTTCGATATTGCAATTACCGAGATTGGCGCTCTTGAGGTCCTTTAAGAATTTTACGCCGCTGGTCTTGAGGGTGATGAGGTCGAACTCCTTTTCAAGGCGCTCATCAGCGCCAAATGGCGATACGAAATATGCCCTCGGGGAGTACGGGCCCATATCTTTACGGAGTTCGCGATAGAGTCGCCGAAAATTCCAATCCGTAAGCGAGTATCCAATAAAAACGACCGTACGCGTAGCTAATAACTCCGTGAGGAGCCCACCCATTACTCCCTTACGTAAAGCTTTCAAGCGACCCTTATAATCGCTTTCGGTCGCCACTAGACTTCCGAGATTGCTCATGCTGCCGTGAATCTTCAAAACTCGACGTCCTGGCATTTTCCATAGTGCAATGTCGTCGCCGGACACGAACGGAGTCGCAGCGCACTCTTCTTCGAAGTATGTATCCCAATTGGTAGTGATTACATCTTGCAAATACGGCATCGTCGCCAGCTCTGTGTGAAACTTTCTAGCGTCGTATCGGAGGCCCCAAAAACTATCAATATAGTCGAATTTTGCTTTCACCATCTGCACGAAGCCGCGCCGCTCAAATTTCTGTACAAATGCCTCAATAACTTCGGGAAACGAGCCAGGCTCATCTAACGCAAGCATCTCTACGGCGCGTTGGTAGATCGTTTGAGGGAAAACTGTAGGCACTTCGGTGCTGACACCGGCACCCGCGAAGATGACGACCTGCCGTACGTGGGCAGCGCGTACCAACTCTTCCGGCAGGTCAAAATCATGGTCTAGTCCACAGTGGATGCATTGACACACGTCAGTGTGCTGATCTCCACCGTCATTCGCCGCGATCACGATTTCTGCTGCCATTGGCCGATCGTCCCAGATTGAGGGGGACGAATCAGACAAAGTGGGTCTTTATTCGGCAAACGCACCGACGTGGACCCCTGCGTACTCACCGCCAGGGTCGACACGGCCGACGCGCATCGTCTTGCCGACTGAGCCGCGCACGTAGCGGGGACGCTTGCGGTTGATCTTGTGTGCAGTTCGCTTGGCGCGTGAGGTGCCAGCGGACGCAAACCTGCCTTTGCGGTCGCGTTTGTAGATGCGTCGTCTGGCCATGCCTCACCGCTTCTTGATCTTCTTGAACCGGCCGCTTTTGGTGCGGCGTCGACGCTTCTTGGGTTTTGCCGTTAGTGACCTCTTCAGTCGCTCGACCACGGTCGTGGCTTCGCATTGCGGCCCCGAACAAGCTGCACGTTCGGCTCGGGTGGCGGCGTCGTGCCGCGATACCTTCCGCCTTGCGCCGGGGTGGCGTCTTCGAAGCCTGGCGCGACCAGCCCAGCGCCATGGCTGAACTCGCTGGCGGAATTGAACCGGGCGTCGAGGTCGAGTGAGCGACCGGAGCCGCGTGGACCGCTGGTCATACTCAAACCGGGATAGCGGTGGTGCGCGGTGTAGGGGCCGATGCCAACTTTGATACAGACCGCTGCGGAACGATGGCGCACACCGACACCGAACGACCGCTGCGAAAACGAACTCACGAGCGGGTAGGGGCCGTTGCCGGGAATCTGACGCAAACCCTGATATGCGCGTCGCCTGCGTCAACGGCACCCGGCGTCGTGAAACTTTCGTCTTCGGCGAGTCATAGACCAGCGCGCCGTCAATTGTGATCACCGTGCGCTCGATGTGCAGCACGACGGCGCTTCTGCGCGAGTACCTGGCAGCGCACCCGCGCCTGGAGGATCCGACGGCACCACTGTTCTGCTTGGTGACGCTGAAAGCAGCCAAGCCGACCGGCAAACGCGTCACCGACGCCGATGGCAAGCGGATCGCGCCGACCGCCGTCGATGCGTTGGCTGCGCTCTCACCGGTTGAAGCCGCGCAACGGTTGGTGCTGGATTGGTCGGCACCGATCCGACACCAGACGTTCTACAAAGCCGTCTTCCGGCCCGCTGTCGCCCGCACCAACCGCCTTGGCGGGGTTTCGTCGGAATCGCCGGAGTCGCGCAAGTCGTCGGGATCTCCCAAACCGTCGTTGGTGTTGCCGCCAGCGCTCAAGTTTCACGCGCTGCGCCACACCTGCGCGAGTTTGTGCGTTGCGGCGGGAATCCCGCCGTTGCAGCTTTCGCGGTTCATGGGCCACGCCAAGGTGACGACGACTCTGGCGATCTACACGCATCTGTTCGATGACGATCACGCCGAAACGATGGCCGCGCTGGAAGCGATGAGCCGCCCGGTCGAAGCGCCGAACGTCACGCCGCTGCGCCGCCGGGGCTAAAACGGCGGTTCTTCGCCGACGAACCATTTCCACGTGGCTGTTTCTCGTAAGCCGTCAATCCCAGTTCGTTCGATCTTCGCGTTGTGATCGGCGAACTTGCCGGATTCCCAACCGAACGCATTTTCCACGTCGTTGGTGGTTGGGCCATCACCCTTGGTCACGACGAGAATCGTTGGCGGTTTCCGGTGCATGTCCCAAGCGCGTTTCAGAAGATCGTTCACGCATGTGTCCCTGAATGAATAGCCCGCGATGAGCCAGTGGTCAGAGTTTCGGAAATCGTCATCCGCTACATCGTAGGCGAGCTGGAATGGGTGGCGTTTAACGTGATCCACCTTGTCATGCTGATTGGCTAGCACAACCAACGGAAATGCCATAACTTGCATTTCCCGATATTTGTTCCATACCCCCGGATCGCGCGCGATGTCAAGCGGAATTTTCAGATACCTGCTGCCGACTTTCCAAAATGTCACCGATCCGTGAAGATCGATCAGTTTGATTCGCTTCGCGGGGAAACTATTGGACGTGCGCAATGTCTGCGCCTTCAAAGTGCTGTCGCTGAGAGGTTTTAGATCTACCGCGGTCCAGCCTTCGCCCATGTCGCAGAAATCATCTTTGTACTCCGCGGTCAGAGCTGTGAGGACTAAAGCATCGTAGTTTAGGTTAGCAATGGTGACGCGGTTCGGGAATGCGTCAATTCCGGTTTTAAGAAAGTTGGAAATGCTAGCGTAAGAACCTTTGTCGGGATGTGAATTCTCTACAATTATTTGCAGGGTGTGTCCGATGCCGCGCTGCCTTACTTGCTGAACAAACAACATGACTTCGGAAATCGCCTGCGCCATGTCGTGATTGTCTTCGGTGAGCAAGGCGTAACTTCTAAGATCGTCCAAGATGTCGGTTTGGCCACCGAACGCGCCGATCAGTGATTCAAAGTCTCCGGATGGATTCTTGGCTTGAGCCCTAATTGCCACTTGTTGCATGGCCCGAGCAACTTCGTCGCTGCGTCCTTCGTATTTTTTACTTAGTCTCGCGATGACTTGTGTGGTGATGTTGTTTAGAAACAAACTTGGGCTAAAAGCGATACTCAATCCATTGCCAACCAACATCGCCAGATTGCCACTAGGCACGCTTCGCCCCCAACGCCGCAGCTTGGCAGGCCGATCGGCGCTGCCCGCCAGGATCGTAGTCGCAGGTCAGCGCCAGCAAAGGGTTTCTGGTGGGCCGTTTAGCCGACCCACGGTCAAACGACGGTCAAGATTGCCTGTGGCGGGCGGTTCGGAGTCTCGCATAGACCACTGACCTGCGAAAACTGTGGAGCCGATGACGGGAATCGAACCCGCGTATTCAGCTTGGGAAGCTGATGTTCTGCCATTGAACTACATCGGCGGTGTGTGGCTAGTGAGGTTACATCACCAGCCGATACTCTCGTCAGGTGCTGCTCTCCGATCGTGACATCCGGGCCGAAATCACCGCGAAACGCCTGGCCATTGAACCCTTCGATGATGCGTTGGTGCAGCCGTCGAGTGTCGATGTCCGGCTCGACACCTTGTTCCGGGTCTTCAACAACACCCGCTACACCCACATCGACCCGTCGATTCAGCAGGACGAGCTGACCACCCTGTTCGAGCCCGCGGCCGGCGAGCCGTTCGTGCTGCATCCCGGTGAGTTCGTGCTCGGCTCCACGTTGGAGCTGTGCACATTGCCCGACGATCTGGCCGGGCGGCTGGAGGGCAAGTCCTCCCTGGGGCGTCTCGGTTTGTTGACGCATTCCACCGCGGGGTTCATCGACCCGGGCTTCAGCGGGCACATCACGCTGGAGCTGTCCAACGTCGCGAACCTGCCGATCGTGTTGTGGCCGGGCATGAAGATCGGCCAGCTCTGCCTGCTGCGGCTCACGAGCCCGGCCGAGCATCCCTACGGCAGCGCCAAGGTCGGGTCGAAGTATCAAGGACAGCGCGGTCCGACGCCGTCGCGGTCGCATCTGAACTTCATCAAGCACTGAGCGACGCCCACAGTCGGGCGTGAAGAGTCGGAAACACGCCGGAAACGCGATCGCCGCGCCACTGAAACGCGCGGGCGACATTCTCGCCAAATGCAAGAGATCGATCCTGCGGCCACGGCGTGGTTGCTGGCCAGCACCGCCCTGGTCCTGCTGATGACCCCGGGCCTGGCCATCTTCTACGGCGGCATGGTCCGCACCACCGGTGTGCTCAACATGATCATGATGAGCTTCATCTCGATCCCGCTCGTCACGGTCGCCTGGCTGCTGCTGGGCTACACCCTGGCCTTCTCCGAGGACGCCGGTGGCGGCCTGATCGGCGGACTGCACCACTTCGGCATGCTCGGCATCACCCCGGCCACCGCCCACGGCACGGTTCCCGAGCTGCTGTTCGCCACCTTCCAGCTGACGTTCGCGATCATCACCGCCGCGCTGGTCAGCGGGGCCATCGCCGACCGGGCGCGCTTCGCGGCCTGGATGGTGTTCGTCCCGGTATGGGCCGTTGCCGTCTACGCGGTCGTCGCGCACTGGGTGTGGGGCCCCGGCGGGTGGCTGTTCGAGCTGGGTGTCCTCGACTATGCAGGCGGGCTGGTCGTCGAGATCGTCTCCGGCTCGTCAGCGCTTGCCCTGGCGCTGGTCCTCGGGCCCCGCATCGGCTTCAAGAAGGAAGCCATGCGCCCGCACAACCTGCCGTTCGTGCTCCTCGGTGTCGGGCTGTTGTGGTTCGGCTGGTTCGGCTTCAACGCCGGGTCCGCTTTGGCTGCCAACGGCACCACGGCCGCGATCTTCCTCAACACCCTCGTCGCCGGATGCCTGGGCATGCTCGGCTGGCTGACCGTCGAGCAGGTCAGGGACGGGCGGCCGACGACGTTCGGTGCCGCCTCTGGTGTGGTGGCGGGTCTGGTCGCGATCACGCCGTCGTGCGGGACCGTCAACACCCTCGGCGCGGTGGTGGTCGGTCTGGCCGCGGGCGTGGTCTGTTCGTTCGCGATCGGGCTGAAGTTCCGGTTCGGCTACGACGACTCGCTCGACGTGGTCGGTGTGCACTTTGTCGGTGGTGTCGTCGGCGTGCTGCTGATCGGATTTCTGGCCACCGAGGTGATGACCGCGGGTCCCTCAGGCCTCTTCTACGGCGGTGGGCTGGCCCAGCTGGGTAAGCAGCTGCTCGCAGTGGTCGTCGTCGCCGCCTATGCGTTCACCATGTCCTTCGTGGTGGCGAAAGTGATCGACCGGTTCATGGGATTCCGGCTCAGCGCCGAGGACGAGACCACCGGCGTCGACTTCACCCAGCACGCCGAGACGGCTTACGCCGAGGGTGTGCACGGCCACCTGCCACAACGTCGCCCGACGCCGTTCGGCGACGCCCTGCGGCCACACCAGGAAGCCGTCGAGGAAGAGCAGCCGGGATGAACCGGCAGGCGTTGTTTGTCGTATTGCCGAGTAGGGTCTAACTACCGGCGTCGGCGAGCACCATGCCGTCGCGGTCCGACCAGAACTTCAGAGCCATCAGCTAATGCGGTCGCTGTAACGATCGAGCTGTAGGTGCCGATGAAGTTTCTAGTTGTCGGGCTCGCGCGGACGTGTGCGCAATGGCGACTTATACAGCGCAGCAAATACTTTGGAGGGCTTGGTGGACATCGTACTGGGTGTTTCGATGGCACCTACGACGGTCCGCATGGTGCTGGTCGAGGGGGAGAAGGCCGACGGCGTCACCGTCGATCACGACGCCTTCGACGTCGCGGGCGGCGAGGGCTCGGCAACCATGAGTGCGGCCGATCAGGTGGTCGCCGCGATACTCGGAACGCAGGAGAGCGCCACCACCGGTGGGCACCATCTGAAATCGATCGGCGTCACCTGGACCGACCATTCGGACGCGTCCGCGTTGCGTGACGCGCTGACCGCTCAGGGCATCGACGATGTGATGCTCGTCTCGGAGGGCCACGCCGCCGCGGCGCTGGCACAGGCCGTCGGACGCGCCGTCGGATACGACACCACCGCGCTGCTGTTCATCGACCGCGACACCGCGACGCTGTCGGTGGTGCAGACCGAGGACGGATCGGTCGTCAAGGTCCTCGCCCGCAGCCTGCACAGCAGCGACGCGATGGCAGTGCTGACCGAGATGGCCGCCGCCGTCGACGCGCAGGAAGCACCGCCGCAGGGCATGTTCGTCGTCGGCTCCGGCGTGGACGTGAGCTCGGTCAAGGCCCACTTGGAGCACCTGGTGTCGCTGCCGGTCAACGCACCGGATGAAGGCGAACTGGCGTTGGCCCGCGGTGCGGCACTGGCCTCGGCCAATGCACCCGCCTTCGAGGCGTCGACCGTCGGTTTGGCGTACTCGCAGGACCGTGACGGCACCACCGCGGGCAGTGCCTACGCCGGGCTGGCCGGGTTGGCCACCCAGATGGCCCCGGCCAACGGCAACTACGTCGACGATCCCGAGTTCGACCTGGCCTCCTCGGTCGTCGCTGACGAGGCCCTCGGTGTCGCGCCAGTCGAGGAGGGGCGCAAGCCGTTCCTGCTGGTCGGTAGTGCGTTGACCTCGATCTTCGTTCTCGGCGTGGTGGCACTGGTCATTTCGCTTGCGGTGAGCATCCGGCCCACGGTCGATCAACGCCCGTCGCCCGCGCAGAGCGCGGTGATCCCGAGCGCGCCCGCCAAGCCGCCGGCACCCGTACCGGAAGCTCAGCCGGTGCAGGCGCCGCCGCCGCCCGCACCGCCGCCGGAGACCATCAAGGCACCGGTGCCGGTCGTGCAGGAGGCCCCCGCACCGCAGGCTCCGCCGCGCACGGTCTATGTCGAACAGCCTCAGGCTCCGGCGCCGGCTCCGCCACCCGCGGCCCCGCCACCACCGCCGCCGGCGGCGCCCCCGCCGTTGCCTGCGCCGCCCCCGATCTACAACCCGCCGTACGTCCCACCGTTGGTGGTGCTGCCGCCGCCGCTCTTCCGTCCGCCGATCCACGACGATCCGCCGTGGCGTCCGCCCTGGCAGCCGCAGCGCCCGCCGCGCGACGAGCCGGACACCCCGCCGTGGCAGCCGCCGTCGCACGATGAACCGGACAGCCCGCAGTGGCCGTTCCCTGGTTCGGGTGGTTCGGGCGACTGGGGACCCGGCTCAGGTTCGGGCTCGGGTTCCGGTGGCGGCTCCGGCAGTTGGAACCCGGGCTCGGGCTCCGGCTCGGGTGGGTCCGGTAGCTGGAACCCCGGGTCAGGCTCGGGTGGCTCCGGCAGCTGGAACCCAGGCTCCGGTTCCGGTGGCGGGCGCGGCGGATCCGGCGGTGGCGGCGGCATCTGGCCGTTCCCGTCTTTCGGTGGCGGCCGGCACTAGCGGCTCACTCTTTGCGTCGAGATCAACGGAATGGTCGCTTCGCCCCAGGTGAGACGACCATTCCGGTGATCTGGCGGACCTGCGGCGGCTAACGGTCACCTGACGTTGGTCTGCCGCTCAGTGTCGCGTAGCGGCCAGCTCATCGGGGCTGCCTATAGAGGCAGTATGCGATGCACCGTATTCGGTACCGGCTATCTGGGCGCGACACATGCGGCGGGGATGGCCGAGCTCGGCCACGAGGTCGTCGGCGTCGACATCGACCCCGGCAAGGTAGCCAAACTGGCCTCCGGCGACATTCCGTTCTACGAACCGGGCCTGCGGAAGGTGTTGAACGACAACCTCTCCGCGGGGCGTCTGCGCTTCACCACCGACTACGACGAGGCCGCTGAGTTCGCCGATGTGCACTTCCTCGGCGTCGGCACCCCGCAGAAGAAGGGCGACTATGGCGCTGACCTGCGCCACGTTCACGCCGTGATCGACACCCTGGTTCCGCAGTTGCGCCGTCCCGCGGTGATCGTCGGCAAGTCCACGGTCCCGGTCGGCACCGCTGCCGAGTTGGCCGAGCGGGCCAGGTGCCTGGCGCCCGCCGGGGTGGACGTCGAGGTGGCCTGGAACCCGGAATTCCTGCGCGAAGGTTTCGCCGTGCATGACACCCTGCACCCGGACCGGATTGTCCTTGGGGTGCAGCATGATTCGATGCGCGCCGAAGCCGCGGTACGCGAACTGTACGCGCCGCTGCTCGACGACGCAGTGCCGTTCCTGGTCACCGACCTGCAGACCGCCGAACTGGTCAAAGTTTCCGCGAACGCGTTCCTGGCCACGAAAATCTCGTTCATCAACGCGATCTCCGAGGTGTGCGAGGCGGCCGGCGCCGACGTCACCCTGCTGGCCGACGCGCTCGGCTACGACCCGCGCATCGGCCGCCGATTCCTCAACGCCGGCCTGGGATTCGGTGGGGGCTGCCTGCCCAAGGACATCCGCGCATTCATGGCCCGCGCCGGCGAACTGGGCGCCAACCACGCGTTGACCTTCCTGCGGGAGGTCGACAGCATCAACATGCGCCGCCGCACCGCGATGGTCGAGTTGACCACCCGCGCCTGCGGCGGATCACTGCTCGGCGCGAACATCGCCGTCCTCGGCGCGGCGTTCAAGCCGGAGTCCGACGATGTACGGGACTCACCCGCGCTCAACGTCGCGGGCATGCTGCAACTCAACGGTGCGACCGTCAACGTCTACGACCCCAAGGCGATGGAGAACTCCCAGCGGGTGTTTCCCACGCTGAATTACTCGACGTCGGTGATCGAGGCCTGCGACCGTGCGGACGCGGTCCTGGTGCTCACCGAGTGGGCCGAGTTCGTCGAGTTGGATCCGGCGGCTCTTGCCGGCACGGTGCGCGCGAAAGTTGTTGTCGACGGCCGGAACTGTCTCGATGTCGGACGCTGGCAGGCGGCGGGGTGGCGGATGCACGCGCTGGGCAGGCAGTCTGTTTGACGCTTGTCCAACAGTTCGGCCGGTCGTAGGCTCGGCCCATGCGGGAACGGATCCGGTGGCTGGCCCTGCACGGCGTGGTACGCGGCCTGTCGGCCGTGGGGATGCGCAACGGGGACCCGCAGGCCAGACTGATCGCCGATCCGCAGGTCCGGGCTGACCCGGCAGGCTTCGCCGATGAGATGCGTGGCCGCGGCCCGGTGATCCGCTGTCGCGCGGTGCTGCTGACCTTCGACTACGGCGTGGTCAATGACCTGCTGCGCTCGGAGGATTTCCGGGTATCCCAACTCGGCGGCAATCTGCCCCGGTCGCTGCGCTGGGTCGTCGCCAAGACCGAGAACGGGCTGCTGCACCCGCTGAAACCGCCCTCGCTGCTGTCGGTCGAACCCCCCGACCACACCCGCTACCGCAAGCTGGTCTCCTCGGTGTTCACCACCCGTGCGGTGGCCCGGTTGCGCGAGCGGGTCGAGGAGACCGCCACCGAACTGCTCGACGAACTGGGCAGCGAAACCGTGGATGTGGTCGACCGCTACTGCTCGAAGCTGCCCGTCGCGGTGATCGGAGACATCCTCGGGGTCCCCGAACCGGACCGGCCGAACATCTTGCACTTCGGTGAGCTCGGTGCGCCAGGTCTGGACATCGGCCTGTCGTGGCCCCAGTACCAGCAGGTCAACAGGGGCATTGCCGGTTTTGACGAATGGCTGGGCACCCACCTGCGGCAGTTGCGCCGAAACCCGGGCGAAGACCTGATGAGTCAGCTCATCCAGGCATCCGATGCCGGGGCGGCCGGTGAACCACTGACCGAACCGGAACTGAAAGCCCTCGCCGGATTGGTGTTGGCGGCGGGATTCGAGACGACCGTGAATCTGCTGGGCAACGGCATCCGGATGCTGCTGGACCATCGCGAGCACCTCGCCACCCTGGCCGCCCGCCCCGAGCTGTGGCCGAACGCAGTCGAGGAGATCCTGCGGCTCGAATCCCCGGTGCAGTTGAGCGCCCGCGCCGCCTGCCGCGACACCGACGTTGCCGGTACCGCGGTGGAGCGCGGCGAGTTGATCGTCCTACATCTGGGCGGGGCCAACCGTGATCCGGCGGTGTTCGCCGACCCGCACCGGTTCGACATCGAACGGGAGAACGCCGGACGGCACCTCTCGTTCTCCGGTGGGCGGCATTACTGCCTGGGTGCGGCGCTGGCCCGCGCCGAAGGTGAGGTCGGACTGCGGGCTTTCTTCGAGCGCTATCCCGACGCCCGACTCGCCGGCGGCGAGGTCCGCCGCGACACCCGGGTGCTGCGCGGTTGGTCGACTCTGCCGATCGCGCTCGGCAATGCGCGCGCAGCGGTAAATTCGTGATGTGGACTTCCGAGCCGTGCTGCTCGACCAGACCCGGGCCTTCGGGGAACTGATCGCCTCCGGCGATCCCGCCACCCCCGTGCCCTCTTGCCCGGACTGGACGCTCAAGCAGCTTTTCCGTCATGTTGGTCGTGGAAACCGTTGGGCTGCACAGATAATCGAGGATCGAAGACATACCGAATTGGATCCCCGTGAGGTTCCCGATGGTAAACCGCCCGACGATCCCGACGGTGCCATGGCATGGCTGAACGACGGCGCCGAGCTGGTGGTCAAGGCCGTCGACCGGGTGGGCGCTGACGCGAAAGTCTGGACGTTTCTCGGGCCGAAACCGGCCGGCTGGTGGATCCGGCGACGGGTGCACGAGGTGACCGTGCACCGCGCGGACGCAGCGCTGGCCCTCGGCGTCGATTACGAACTGTCATCGGAACTGGCCGCCGACGCGATCAGCGAATGGCTGGAACGGGTCTGCGTCGAGGCGACGAAGTACCACCGTGTGCCGGTGGACCGGGGCCAGAGCGTGCATCTGCACGCCACTGACGACGGTCTCGGACCGACAGGGGAGTGGACGGTCGTCAACGACGAAGAGGGAATCTGGTGGTCGCACAACCATGGCAAGGGCAGCGTCGCGGTGCGCGGGCCTGCCAAAGACCTGCTGCTGCTCACCACCAGGCGGAGCACGGTGGCCGACCTGGGTCTGCAGGTCTTCGGCGACACCGCGGTCTGGGACGGATGGCTCGAACGCACACCGTTCTGAGTGGCGTACGTTTCGTTCATGACCACATCGGAGATCGCAACGGTACTGGCCTGGCATGACGCGCTGAACGACAAGGACTTCGACACCCTGCTCACCCTGTGCAGTGACGACATCGAAGTGGGGGACTCCGCCGGAGCTGCGCAGGGACATGCGGCGCTGCGCGACTGGGCGGAGTCTGTGGACGCCACCGTGACGCCGGGACGCATGTACGTGCATGACGGCGTGGTCGTCGTCGAACAGACCATCACCGACGCGGACGGCGGCACCACCACCGATGCGGCCGCGTTTCGGGTGGTGCACGACCATGTCACCTCGGTGTTCCGTCACGACAACCTGGCCGCCGCACTGGCCGCGACCGAACTCACCGAGCAGGACCTGACCGGCTGAGTCAGTGTGGCGCGGCCTTGGGCGTCGCGAGCACCGCGGCGATCCCCGTGGTCAACGGCACCGACAAGGCCAGCGCGATGCCGCCCACCGCGGACCTCGCGACCTCGATGGCCACGCTCTCACCGGTCAGCACGTCGCCGAGGGACCGGTTGGCGACGCTGAACAGCAGCAGGAGTGGCAGCGCACTACCGGCATACGCCAGCACCAGGGTGTACACCGTGCTGGCGATGTGGTCGCGGCCCACCCGCATCGCCCCGACGAAAATTGACCGACGGGTGCCGCCGTGCTCGGCGAGCTCGAACACGGTCGACGCCTGGGTGACCGTGACGTCATTGAGCACACCGAGCGAGCCGATGATGAACCCGGCCAACAGCAGGCCGGTGATCGACACATTGCCCAGGTATGCCGCGACCTCGTTGTTCTGGTCCTCGGACAGTCCGGTCAGGTGGGCCAGTTCGATTGCCGCCCAGGAGAGTATGGCCGCCAACAGCAGGGCGGTGAGGGTCCCCAGCAGTGCCGCGCTGGTCCGCAGGCTGACTCCGTGGGCGAGATAGATGACCGCGTACAGGATGATCGCCGACGCCACGAGTGATACCGGCACGGCCGCGGCCCCATCGCGCAGGGCAGGCAACAGGAAGATCACCAGCACTCCGAACGCCACCACGATGCCGACCATGGCCCGCAGCCCCCGCCAGCGCGCGACCGCGACGATCACCACCGCGAACAGCGCAGCCATGACGATCAGCGGCCAGGCCCGCTCGTAGTCGAAGAACGCGTAGCTGGTCGACCCCGCGTCATCGATCTGCCTGCTGAGCCGGACGTCGTCGCCCGCGGCCAGCGGGGGCTGGCCGGGCCCGCCGCTGAATTCCAGCAGCGTGTTGGCGCCCTTGTTGGGGCCGGAGTCGATGGTCACGAGGTTCTGTACGCATTGGCCGCCCCCCTCCGGCGCGGGGATCGGATCCGAGGTCAGCACCGCCCCGGCCGACGGGCTGCCGCAGCCGGCCAAACTGCTGGACAGCACATGGCCGGCCTCGGTGGTCACCGCGCCACCCGCGGAGTTCTGGAATGGCAGCGGGATGTCGACCTTCTGCTGGCTGGGCCAGAGCAGGGCCGCACCGGCGATCACGGCGACGCCGATCGCGACCAACAACCCGACGACGATCCGGGCGGCCAAGGGTCCCAGGGGGGCCGGGCCGCTCAGCGAGTGCGAGTGGGAATGCGAATGCGTCACCCGCACAGGGTAGAGGTACGCCTTGGGTGCCTACTGGCGGTAGCCGGCCAGGAAGTTGCCCAGCCGTTCGATCGCCGCGGACAGGTCACGTGACCAGGGCAGCGTGACGATGCGCAGATGATCCGGTGTGGGCCAATTGAATCCGGTGCCCTGGGTGAGCAGGATCTTCTCCTGCAGCAGCAGATCGAGCACCAGCTGCTCGTCGTCGGCGATGTCGTGTACCTCGGGATCCAGCCGTGGGAACGCGTACAGCGCACCTGAGGGTTTCACACAGGACACCCCGGGGATCTCGTTGAGCTTGGTCCACGCCGTGTCGCGCTGTTCGAGCAGCCGCCCGCCCGGCAGCACCAGGTCGTCGATGCTCTGGTGGCCGCCGAGTGCCACCTGAATGGCATGTTGGGCAGGAACATTCGGGCACAGCCGCATATTGGCCAGCAGGCTGATGCCTTCGATGAAGCTGCTCGCGTGTTCCTTCGGGCCGGTGATCACCAGCCAGCCCGACCGGTAGCCGGCGACCCGGTAGGCCTTGGACAACCCGTTGAACGTCAGCGTCAGCACATCGGGCGCCAGCGACGCCAGCGCGATGTGCTGGGCATCGTCGTAGAGGATCTTGTCGTAGATTTCGTCGGCCAGCAGCAGCAGCTGATGCTTGCGCGCCAGTTCGACGATCTGGGTGAGGGTTTCACGGCTGTACACCGCGCCCGTCGGATTATTCGGGTTGATCACCACGATCGCCTTGGTGCGGTCGGTGATCTTGGACTCCAGGTCGGCGATATCGGGATTCCAGCCCTGGGTCTCGTCGCACAGATAGTGCACCGGGGTGCCGCCGGCCAGCGACGTCGACGCGGTCCACAGCGGGTAATCGGGCGCCGGGATCAGCACCTGATCGCCGTTGTCCAGCAGTGCCTGCAGCGTCATGGTGATCAGTTCGGAGACACCGTTGCCGAGGAATACGTCGTCGACGTCGAACTTGGGGAAGTTCTCAACGAGTTCGTAGCGGGTGAACACCGCACGCCGCGCACTGGGGATGCCCTTGGAGTCGGAGTAGCCCTGTGCGTTGGGCAGCGCCTGGATCATGTCGCGCATGATCACGTCGGGGGCTTCGAAGCCGAACGGCGCGGGGTTGCCGATGTTCAGCTTGAGGATGCGGTGACCTTCAGCCTCCAGCCGCGAGGCATGCTCGTGTACCGGCCCACGAATCTCGTACAGGACGTCCTGCAGCTTCGACGACTGGGCGAAGGTGCGTGGCTTGGGGTGTTGCCCGGTGTTCTGCCACGGCACCTGATTGGTAGTCACGTCCACCATGGTCGCACCGTTGTCCAATCGTTTAACGGCCAGTGGCCAGCTATGACACGCAATCGTGTTGAACGCGTGTCGTAACTGGCCACTGGAAAAGTAGTGATGTCAGCGTTTGCCGGGACGCTTCGCGCCCGGCTTGATGCCCAGGCCGACCACCGGTGGCTCCGGTGTGGCCGGTTTCTCTTCGGCCGGCTCAGGGGCAGGCTCAGGCTCCGGGGCCGGTTCGGCAGCGGCCGGTGGGGCAGCCGGAGCGGACTTCTTGGCACCCGGCCGACGTGCGCCCGCGGCGATGCCCAGTCCCACCACCGGGGGCTCCGGCTTGGCCGGTTCGGCCGGTGCTTCGGCTTCTGGTGCAGGCGCCTCCGGAGCAGGCGCCGACGCGGCCGGGGCAGCGGACTTCTTGGCGCCGGGTCGCTTGGCTCCGGCCGCGAGGCCGAGGCCCTTGACCGGTGCGGCCGGTGCAGCGGGGGCCGCGGGAGCTTCAGACGCCGGAGCCTCGGGTGCGGCGGCTGCCGTCTTCTTGGCGCCGGGACGTTTCGCGCCGCCGGCGAGGCCGAGGCCCTTGACCGGAGCCGCGGCAGGCGCCTCGGTCGATGCCGCGGGTGCGGCCGTCTTCTTCGCGCCGGGACGCTTGGCGGCGCCCGCCATTCCCAGCCCGGTCACCGGTTTGGCTGCGGCCGTCGTCTCTGCCGGAGCCTCTTGCGGTGCCTCTTCTTCGACCGCAGGTGCCGCAGCAGCTGCGGCGGCTTCGGCCTTGGCCTCCGCCTCGGCGCGGACAGCCGCACGGGCCTCGGATTCCTTTGCCGCGGTGCCCTTTTCCGGCAACGTGATGGCGGACTTGTCCAATGAGCTCAACAGCAGTTGGGCCACGTCGAGCACTTCGGCCTTGTCCACATCGCGCGCCGCGGCGACGTCGTCGACACCGTCGGTGATCATCACGCGGCAGAACGGGCAGCCGGTCGCGATGGTCGAGGCGGTGTCCATCGCCTCTTCGGTGCGCTCCACATTGACGCGCTTGCCGATGTGCTCTTCCATCCACATCCGAGCGCCGCCTGCACCGCAGCACAGGCCACGGTCGGCATGGCGCGGCATTTCGGTCAGCGTCGCACCGGAGGCGTCGATCAGCTCACGCGGCGCGGAGTACTCCTTGTTGTGGCGACCCAGGAAGCACGGGTCGTGGTAGGTGACCTCGGGGCCGCCGGTGGACTTGACCGGCACCAGCTTCTTGTCCCGCACCAGGCGGTTCAGCAGCTGGGTGTGGTGCACCACGGTGTAGTCGCTGCCGAGCTGCGGGTACTCGCGGCCAATGGTGTTGAAGCAGTGCGGGCAGGTCGCGATGATCTTGCGATCGACCGCCTCCACACCGTCGAACAGCTCGTTGATGGTCTCCACGTTCTGCGCGGCGAGCTGCTGGAACAGGAACTCGTTGCCGGAGCGCCGGGCAGAGTCGCCGGTACAGGTTTCGCCGGTGCCCAGCACCAGGAACTTCACTCCCGCTGCCGAGAGCAACTCGGCGACAGCCTTGGTGGTCTTCTTGGCGCGGTCCTCGTAGGCGCCGGCGCAGCCGACCCAGAACAGGTACTCGTAACCGTCGAAGCTGTCCACGTCCTGGCCGTAGACCGGCACGTCGAAGTCGACCTCGTCGATCCAGTTGGTGCGGTCCTTGGCGTTCTGGCCCCAGGGGTTGCCCTTGGTCTCCAGGTTCTTGAACAGCACGCCGAGTTCGCCGGGGAACTCCGACTCCACCATGACCTGGTAGCGACGCATGTCGACGATGTGGTCGATGTGCTCGATGTCGACGGGGCACTGCTCGACGCAGGCACCGCAGTTGGTGCAGGACCACAGCACGTCAGGGTCGATCACACCGCCCTGTTCGGCGGTGCCGACGAGGGGGCGCAGCGCCTGTTCGGGGCCCGACCCCATGACGCGTTCGAAACCGTCTTCGGACACACCGTGGCGGTGCTCGCTGTGGTCCAGTGTGGCGAAGTCGACCGAACCCTCCTCGGGCATCGGCTTGCCCTCGATGATGTAGGGCGCCTTGGCGAACAGGTGATCGCGCAGGTTCATGACCAGGAGCTTCGGCGACAGCGGTTTGCCGGTGTTCCAGGCCGGGCACTGCGACTGGCAGCGACCGCACTCGGTGCAGGTCGCCATGTCGAGGTTGGCCTTCCAGGTGAAGTCCTCGATCCGGCCCTTGCCGAACACCGCGTCTTCGGCGGGATCCTCGAAGTCGATCGGCTCGCCCTTGTTCTCCATCGGCAGCAGCGGCCCGAGGCCGTCGGGCAGGCGCTTGAAGGTGACGTTGATCGGGGCCAGGCCGATGTGCAGGTGCTTGGAGTGCAGCACGATCAGCAGGAAGGCCAGCATGACGCCGATGTGGCCCATCAGCGCGATGGTCTCGATCCACACGTTGGCGGTGTGGCCCAGCGGGGCGAGCAGTGCGGCCATGCCGTCGGAGAAGAATGCGCCGGACTGGTAGGGGAAGTCCTCGGCCAGCACGTTGACGGCCGCGCCGCGGAAGATCGCGTAGGTCAGGATGACCAGGAAGATCATGAACAGGATGGTCCAGGCACCGCCGTTGTGCGAGCCGTAGAACCGGGATTCGCGGCCCAGCTGCTCGGGGTTCTTGCGGATGCGGATGATCGCGAAGACGATGATCCCGGCCAGCACCGCGACGGCGAAGAAGTCCTGCAGGAAGCCCAGTACCGCCCACCGGCCGACGAGCGGGATGTGGAATTCGGGATTGAACAGCACACCGTAGGCCTCGAGATACACCGTCGCGAGGACGAAGAAGCCCCACATGGTGAAGAAGTGCGCGAGGCCGGGGATCGACCATTTCAGTAGCTTCGACTGGGCGAAGACTTCCTTGTTCTGATTCAGGAAGCGCTGGACGAGATGGTCCTTGCGGCCGCGCTCGTCGCCCACGATCTGTCCGGAGCTGATCAGCTTCGTCAGCCACAGCACACGTTTGCCGGCGAACACCAGCACGACGAGCGTGGCGAGCACGCCAAGAACCAGCCTCGACAGAACCAGCGTGTGTTCGAGACTCTCCACAGAAACGCCTCCATATCGCGAGTTACTCGCGGGTAACTTGGGCCTGGTTACCCGTCGGTAACTTAGCTTCCTTCAGCTCATAGTGACATTTGGGTGTTTATTACCGCTACCGAGGCTTGCCTAACTTGGAGGTCACTGTGGTACAGCTCTCAGCTGCACGGCAGGGTGCTGTTCGCTCGTTGCCTGTCGTCAACCGTGCGGTGTGATCATCGCCCGCAGCATCGACAGCATTTCCGAGCGTGATTCCGCGCCGAGCCGCCTGCGGATGCGGGCCACATGATGCTCGACGGTTTTCGCCGAAATGAACAACTGACTGCCGATGTCGCGGTACGGCATGCCCAGCAGCAACAACTCCGCGACTTCGCGCTCCCGGTCGGACAATCGGGCCGGTGAGCTACCCGGTGCGTGCGTCGCGAGCGGCCGGTCTGTGGTCACCGCCACCGCAGCGTCGTCGCCCGCGCTGGTCTGCTTGAGATCCCTGGCCAGCTGCAACATTGCCTGCGAAACCCGGGCATCGGGGGTCTGCAACGCCGCCTGGCTGGCCAGTCGGGTGCCGTCCCAGGTGAGGCCGAACTGGGAGAGCGCGCGTGCCGCCGCCACCACTTCGTCGGTGTCAACCTGGTTGGCCAGCACCCGCAACCAACTGCGCCCCGCGTTGGCCAGCGCGCGGGCGAACGTGCTGTGGACTGCCGCCGCGGTCAGCGCCTGGCCGTGTGGGGCCACCGCTTCCGGTGAATTGGCCAGGATCCCGGCGTGCACCCCGGCCCAATGCAGGGGCACCGACCACAGCACCGGCTTGCCCAACGATTCCAGCAGGTCAAATGCCTGGCTCAAGGTGTGTTCGAGGCGGTCGACCTGACGCATCCTGGCCCCGGCCACCCACAATTCGCCCAGCGGCAGCAACGAGAACAGGTCGATCGAGTACTCGGCCAGCACCTCCATCGCGGCATACCAGTGCTTCTTCACCGCGCCGCTGTCCCCGCTGCGACGCGCGATCGCGGTGCGCAGCGCCGCGGCCCACAGCGCATCCCGCCGATGCAGGGCCACACCGGTTTCAGCGGCGACCGCATCGGCGGTCGCGGCGCCCAACTGTCCGTCCTGCATCCGTACCCACCCCAGCATCAGGCGGTGCCGGGGTGCGGTGAACGACGCCTCGTCGGCGGCGTCGCCGGAACGCACCGCGCGTCCGATGACACTGCGCGCCCGCACCGGATCCCCGCCGTGCAGGGCGGCCAGCGTCACCAACGCCGCCGGGGTATCCGGGGCGACGCCGTCGAACTGCTGGTCGGAGGTGATGGACTGCCCCAGCCGCGCGACGGCCACGGCGAACGGCTCGTCCAACGACAACAACAGACCATCGGCCAGACTGCGCGCCGCACGGGCGGTCGAGGTCGGGGGGCCGGCGCGTTCTGCGCTGAGCGCGGTGTGCGCCGCGTCGAGATCACCCGCGGCGAGCGTGACGACCGCGCCCGCCGAACTGATCGATGCGTCCGGGTACGGCCCGAGCCACCGGAACAAGTCAGCGGCCTGGGCGGCACTGCCGTCGTGGATGGCGATGCTCGCGGCAATGCGTACGGCGGCAGCGCGTTCGGCCGGATCGTCGGAGCCCAGAAGTTCGTCGGCCATCCGGCCGGCGGTGGTGCAGTCACCGGTCAACGCCAGCGCATCGGCGAGTCGGGGATGCAACGCGGACGACCCGGCCTGGGCCGCGGCCCGGTACAGCCGGGCCGCGCGGGCCGGCTCGCCGTGTAGCCGCGCCGCCTCCTCGGTGAGCGCATCGGCCAGGCGATCATCCCGTAATCCGTGTTCTGCCAGTCGCACCGCGAGTTCGGCTGACAGCGTGGACAATTCCAACTGGGAACCCAGCAGGGAAAATTCGATGTCGCGGTGGCGGGCGGTTCCGGCGATCTGTGCGATGCACGCGTGGACCAGTCGCAGGAAGCGGCGATCGTGGGCAGGCTCGACCAGACCTCCTGCGCGGGCCCGGTCCACCAGGGTCAACGCTTCGGCATTGGGCAGTCGCAATGCCGCGGCGACGTCATCGGGACCGAGCTCCAGGCTCAGCGACGTGATCAGCAGGGTGTCGCGGGTGTGTTCGTCGATGCGGCGCAGCCGCTCGATGAGGGCGAAGCGGGCGGCATCCTCGGGTGCGGCAGTGGCGCCGGCCACCGCCTGCACGAGAAACGGCAGGCCCGCGGTCGCGGCGAGCACTGCCCGGACTTTGTTCGGTGAGACCGTGGTTTCGGATGCGTCGGTCAGGAGGCGGTTCACCTCTGCCGCGGGCAGGGGACCGAGCGTCACCACCGGGTTCTCCCGTTCCAGCGCCGTCACCAATGCGCGCAACGAGTCATGGTGGGCGAGTGGTTCGGTCGCGACCACGATGGTCGACGCCGTATCGGTGCTCAGCTCGGTGAGCCGGTCGAGTTCAGCGTCGTCGAGCAGGTGGGCATCATCAACGACGAATGCGACGTCCGCGGGATCCTCCGGGCGCGGCGGACGGGTGAGTACGGTCCGCCCGGACTCGCGCAGCGCGGTCCGGATCGCGGCAAGGACCGCACTCTTGCCCGTTCCGATCCCGCCGGACACCAGCAGCTTGACGGGCACCGTCGGCGCACCGGCCACCGTGCTGACGGCGTCATGCGCGGCCGGCGGCAGATCCATGGGGCGTTCCGGCGGGGGATTGGCCATGGTGGTCTCGGCGGGCCTGCCTAGGCGCCGTCGTCCGGTACCTCGGCGGTGGTGGTGATCGGCTCCGGCGTGGTGGTCGGCGGCGCGGTGGTGGTCGGTTGCGTCGTTGTGGGTTGGGTGGTTGTGGTCCGCGTTGTGGTCGTCGTCGGCGTGGTTGTCGTTGTCGTTGTCGTCGTAGTGGTGGTCGTGGTGGGGCTGGTCGTGGTTGTGGTGGGTTGCGTGGTCGTCGTCTCCGGGGGAGGAGGCGGCGGGACCACCACTGTCGTGGTGTGCTGGCCGTCGGGTCCGACTGTCACGGTCGTAACCGGTTCGGGAGGTGGGCCTTCCGGCGAGGGCTCCATCGAGTACGTGGTGCTGGTCTCGGTCACCGGCGCGGAATCTCCGGTACTTCCGGTCAGGGTGACGGCCAGCCCGCCGACAGCGAGTAATGCGGCCGCCGCGGCCGCGCCGAACAGGATCGGCGGCCGTTTGTACCAGGGCAGCGGCCCCGGTTCGGTGTGGTAGGCCTCTTCTTCGTGGGCGAATGCCACGGGTGGCCGCGCCGCGGTCGGTCCGGAGTCGGGAGGGTAGCTGTAGTCGGCCCCCGCGTAGGGCACCGGCTCATCGCCTGGAGCATCGTCCTGCGACCAGGCCAACGCGCCGAACGTCGAGGACTCGGGGCTGCCGGCCGTGGGCTGGGCGGCGGTCGCCCCCGCCGCGCCTGCCGCCCACGCAGCGGGCCCCAATCCCGTAGGGGCACTGGCAGCGTCGATCCCGGGCGCCATGCCCGTGGGCGCACCTGCATCGATCACCTTGTCGGCGACCAGTGCGGCTCCGGCCGCCACGCCGATCTGCGGTTGGGGCGCGGTCACCACCGGCGCCCGCAGCCGTTCGGACAGTCGCTGCGTGACCAACGGGATCGCGGCGCCGCCGCCGACAGTGGCCACGGCGGACAGGCTGGACAGCGCAATGTTGTTGCGCTGTAACGTGTCTTCGACGACGTTGAGCAATGCGGCCACCGGGCCTGCGATGAGCTGCTCGAGCTCGGAGCGGGTCACCCTGACGTCGGAGTTGAAGTTCGGCAGCTCGACCGGCACCGCGGTGGCGGTTTCGGCGGAGAGTCGTTCTTTGGCGCGTCGGCATTCCGTGCGCAGCCGCTCGAGTGACCCGACCGCCGCCGTACCCGCCGGGTCGGCATCGTTGGCCGTGGCAATACCGCTGATGACGTGGTTGAGCAGCGCCTGATCGACCTGGTCGCCGGAAAAGTCCGGATAACGCACGGTCTGCCCGACGGTCGCGAGATCAGCACTGGCGTCGGCCAGCGTCACGCTGGTGCCGCTGCCGCCGAAGTCGCACAGCACCACGACGCCGTCAGCGGGTAGGCCGGGGCTTATCTGCAGCGCGGCCAGCGCGGTCAGTGAATCAGGCACCAGCGCCGGTACGCCGTCGGGCGCCAGAGCGGGCTTGGTGTGTAATGCGCCGCGCAGTGCGGCGATCGTGCCGGGACCCCAGTACGCCGGAAACGCGATCACGACGGGCCTGCCACCACCAGCTTCGCGGGCCATCGCGTCGAGAGCCTCGGCGAGTACCAGTTCGCCCCGATGCTGGGAGCCGTCGGGGGCGACGATGGGCACCGGGTCGCCCACCCGCTCGACGAACCCGGTCAGCGCCATGCCGTGGCCGCGGTATTCGCCGACCTCGGGCGCGCGGTCGTGGGACAGGGTGAGAATCGATGGGTGAAGCACCGGCGGACGGCCTTCGCGGGCTGCCGCCAGATTGGTCACCCCGATCGACAACCCCAGTGAGTCGGTCATCAGGCGTCACTCCTGTTGTCTGGGCGAACCTCACCTTAACGGCTGTACCCCCGCCGACCGGTGATTGTTCCCCTAGTGGCGCGAATCCCCTAACGGTCAGTCCCCTAATCGGCCCGGGATAGGGGTGGGTTCGGCACCGATCCCAGCCGGTTCACAGCTCGTTAACATCGAGTCATCATCGGCGTCGTGCCGTATCCAGGGAACCAGTGAAGAAGGTATGTCATGGCAAACTCGTTACTCGACTTTGTCATGTCCCTGGTGCGCGATTCCGACGCCGCCGCCCGCTACGCGGCCGATCCGGCTCAGGCCATCGCCGACGCGCATCTGACCGATGTCACCAGTGCTGATGTCAATCAGCTGATTCCGGTGGTGTCCGAATCGCTTTCCATGGGAGCGCCTGCGGGTGGGCTCGACGGATTGGGCGCGGAAACAGCAGGCAATGTATGGGCCAGCGGCGCCGCCACGGCCGCGTTCGATGCCTTCGACCTCCACGTCCCGACCGATGAACCGGCCGGGCACGTCATCGAGCAGCCGGGCCAGGATCTGGTGTCGGGCCTGGATGAGCTTTCCGACGGCGGGCTCACCCATCCCACGTTCGACGATGCACCCCTGAACGTCAGCGAACCGGTGATCGAAGATGCGCCGGTCGACGAACCAGCACTCGAACACGACTGGGCACAGCCTGTCATCGACGACCACCACACCGATGCCGGGTTCGACATCTTCGACTGAACCCGACCGCCGTAGCAGGCTCCGAACGCGCACGACCATCCCCGGTCGTGCGCGTTTTTGCGTCTCACCTGCACAGACCATCGCCAGAACAACGCCATCCCCTATCGGCCCCCTAATCCCCTATCGGGGTTGTTGCGGTGAGCCCGGACTGCTCCCTAACGGGGAGGGGATCCGACCCCGTTTCCGGTGCCTCGGCGGGCCCATAACGTGGTCTCCAGATCGCCGGAGAGACCGGCGGGGGAACTCCTCAAGAGACTTCCCAGCGACAACTGAAAGAGTTGAAAAATGGCTATCTCCCTGATCGACTTCATCCTGGACCTGTTCCGCAGCCCGGCCTCTGCCGCGTCGTTCATCTCCGACCCGGACGGCAGCCTGCGCGACGCCGGCCTGCCGAACGTCACCGCCGCCCAGCTGCATGCCGTCGCCGCCACCGCGGCCCCGGCAGGCGTCCTGCTCGGAGGCGGCAACCCCGTGGTGGGTCTGCAGCGTGCGGTCGCCGACCACCACAGCATCCCGTCGCAGTTCGCGGCACCGGTCGCCTCGCCGTTCTCGCCGCAGACGCAGTTCGCGCCTGAGGTGGCCAGCCACAACGACACCGATTTCGCCAGCCACAACGATGTTCCGATCATGAGCCCCAACCAGGACGCCGGCGCCAATGCTCAGCAGGGCGCGTTCAACCTCGGCTTCGGTGACATCACCTTGGGTGACAAGAGCACCAACACCGCCACCAACGGCGGCGTGGTGGTCGACGGGGACAACGCCGGTGACATCGTCAGCGGTGACGGCGCGGTGCTCGGCGACGGCAACACCACCAACAACGGTGACATCTGGGCCGGTGCCGGTTCCAACGTCGCGGTCGGTGAGGACAACGAGATCGAGGACAACTCGCAGACTGCCGGGGGCGACCTGATCTCGGGCAATGACGGGCCGGTGATCAGCGATGTCGATATGAGCGGTGGGCACGGGGGCGGTGCCAGCGGCGGCGACAGCCTGATCGGCATCGGCAGCGGTGGTGCCTCGGGTGGCGACGGCGGCAATGCCGGTTCGATCATCCTCACCGACAACGACACCAACGCCGTCGGCGGCAACCAGACCTCGGTCGGCGGGGACTACGGCAGCGACAACACCCAGGACAACTCGGTGCACACCGCGGTCGAGACCGACACCCGCACCAGCTGGGAGGACAACTCCTCGTCCTACGAGTCGAACATCGGGTCGGGCAACGACACCGCGTTGGCGTCGGGCAACGACATCGCCTCGGGCAACGACACGGCGTCGCACAACGACACCTCGTTCGGGTCGCACAACGACACCAGCTCGGCGCTGGGCTCGGGCAACAGCTACGACACCGACACTGACGTCGCCTCGCACAACGACACCGGCTTCGACGCGTTCTGAACCGGCACAACCCAATAGCGCAGTGGGTGGGGACCATCCGATACGCGGATGGTCCCCACCCCCTTCGCGCGCTTACGGTTGAGGCCGGCAGCAGGGAAGGACATCCATGACGCAACCCAGCGACCCCCGCAAGGTCGCGGCCGGCGGGCCGGCCAGACCGGTCAAGGTGATCGTCGAGCTCATCGACCACACGACCAAGATCGCCGCGGCCAACGACCGTGGCGATCTGGTGGAACGCCTCGGGGTGGCCAAGGATCGCATCAGTGACCCGCAGATCCGCGTCGTGATCGCCGGCCAACTCAAACAGGGCAAGAGTCAGCTGCTCAATTCGCTGCTCAACATCCCGGTGGCCCGCGTCGGGGATGACGAGAGCACCGTGCTGGCCACCGTCGTCGCCTACGGAGAACAGCCGTCGGCGCGTCTGGTGGTGGCCCGGCCCGACGGTGCCGAACCCGAACTGGTCGAGATTCCCCCGTCGGACCTCACGCAGGACCTGCGCCGCGCACCGCAGGCCGGCGGCCGCGAGGTGCTGCGCGTCGAGGTGACCGCACCCAGCCCCCTGCTCAAGGGCGGGCTGGCGTTCGTCGACACCCCGGGCGTCGGCGGGCACGGCCAGCCGCACCTGTCGGCGACCCTGGGCCTGCTGCCCGACGCCGACGCCATGCTGATGGTCAGTGACACCAGCCAGGAGTTCACCGAGCCGGAGCTGACATTCATCCGTCAAGCCCTCGAAATCTGCCCGGTAGCAACGATTGTCGCGACGAAGACGGACCTGTACCCGCATTGGCGGCAGATCGTCGGGGCCAATGTCGCGCACCTGCAGCGGGCCGGTCTGAACGTCCCCGTCACACCTGTCTCCTCGGTTCTGCGCAGCCACGCCATCTCGCTCAATGACAAAGAGCTCAACGAGGAATCGAACTTCCCCGCGATCGTGAAGTTCCTCTCCGAACGCGTGCTGTCCCGCGAGAACGACCGGGTCCGCGATCACGTGGTGGCCGAAATCCTCTCGGCGGCAGAACATCTACTCCTCGCGGTCAACTCCGAGCTGTCGGCGTTCAACGACCCGGACGAGCGCGGGCGGCTCACCGCCGACCTGGAACGCCGCAAGGAGGAAGCCCAGGAAGCCCTGCAGCAGACCGCGTTATGGCAGCAGGTGCTCAACGACGGCATCTCTGATCTGACCGCCGACGTCGACCACGACCTGCGCCAACGGTTCCGCAACATCAGTGCCCACACCGAGAAGGTGATCGACACCACCGACCCGACCGTCCATTGGGCCGAGATCGGAGCCGAACTCGAAGACGCGGTGGCCACCGCGGTCGGGGACAACTTCGTGTGGGCCTATCAGCGCGCTGAGGCGCTGGCCGCCGAGGTGGCCCGCACATTCACCGAGGCCGGGCTCGAAGCGGTCCAGATGCCGCAGATCGACGCCCGCGACATGGGTGCCGGATTCGGTGAGTTCAAATCCCTGGCCCGGCTGGAAGCCAAGCCCATCAAGGCCGGTCACAAGGTCGTCACCGGGATGCGTGGTTCCTACGGTGGCGTGCTGATGTTCGGCATGCTCACCTCGTTCGCCGGTCTGGGCATGTTCAACCCGCTGTCGCTGGGCGCGGGCCTGGTGCTGGGCCGCAAGGCCTACAAGGAGGACATGGAGAACCGCATGGCGCGGGTGCGCAACGAGGCCAAGACCAACATGCGCAAATTCGTCGACGACGTCGCCTTCGTGGTCGGCAAGGAATCCCGCGACCGGCTCAAAGGCATCCAGCGCCAATTGCGTGACCACTACCGCGGTATCGCCAACCAGACCCAACGGTCGCTCAACGAGTCACTGCAGGCCACGCTGGCCGCGGCGAAGATCGAGGAGAACGAACGCAACACCCGCGTCAAGGAACTCGAGCGGCAGTGCAACATCCTCAAGCAGGTTGTCCAGCACGCGCAGAACCTCGCGGAGGAGTCCCAACTAAGCTCGAATGGTTAACCGCCAGTCGAAAGGGTTGGACTCCGCAACGTGAGCACGGGCGATCAGGTGCGCACGATTCTCGGTGGCACCATCCGGGCGTATCAGGGCGACCCGGCCTACCGGAACCGCCCCGACGTGCACAACGAGCTCGACCGCATCGGCCGTCGGCTCAACCAGCCCATCCGGATCGCGTTGGCAGGCACGCTCAAGGCCGGGAAGTCCACCTTGGTGAATGCGCTGGTCGGGGAGGACATCGCCCCCACCGACGCCACCGAGGCCACCCGCATCGTCACCTGGTTCCGCCATGGCCCGACCCCGAAGGTGACCGCCAACCACCGCGGCGGCAGGCGGTCGAATGTGCCGATCGGGCGCGATCCACATGACCGGGGGTTGACGTTCAGTTTTGCCGGCCTGGACCCGGTCGACGTGGTGGATCTCGACGTGGAGTGGCCTGCCGCCGAGCTCATCGACACCACGATCATCGACACCCCGGGCACCTCGTCGCTGTCGCGGGATGTCTCCGAACGCACGCACCGGCTGCTGGTCCCCGAGGACGGGGTGCCGCGCGTCGACGCGGTGGTGTTCTTGTTGCGCACCCTCAACGCGGCCGACATCGCGCTGCTCAAACAGATCGGCGAGCTCGTCGGCGGATCGTCGGGTGCGCTCGGTGTCATCGGGGTGGCCTCGCGGGCCGACGAGATCGGCGCGGGCCGCATCGACGCGATGATGTCGGCGAACGACGTGGCCAAGCGGTTCACCGCGGAGATGGACAAGACCGGTATCTGCCAGGCGGTGGTGCCGGTGTCGGGTCTGCTCGCACTGACCGCCCGCACCCTGCGCCAGAGTGAGTTCGTCGCGCTGGAGAAGCTGGCCGGGGTCGACGCCGCCGAACTCGCCAAGGCGATGCTCTCGGTGGACCGATTCGTCCGTGAGGACAGTTCGTTGCCCGTGGACGCGGCCACCAGGGCCGCGCTGCTGGACCGGTTCGGCATGTTCGGCATCAGGATCTCGATCGCGGTGTTGCGCGCCGGGGTGTCCGATTCGGTAGCGCTGGCCGACGAACTGCTCGAACGCAGCGGCCTGATCGCGTTGCGTGATGTCATCGACCAGCAGTTCGCGCAACGGTCGGACCTGCTCAAAGCCCATACGGCGCTGTTGTCGCTGCGCCAGTTCGTCCAGCACAACCCGCTGTACGCCACCCCCTACATCCTCGCTGACATCGATCCGCTGCTGGCCGACACGCACGCGTTCGAGGAGCTGCGGTTGCTGAGCCAACTTCGGTCGCGCCCGACCACGCTCAACGATGACGAGATGGCCTCGCTGCGTCGCATCATCGGGGGTTCGGGCACCGATCCCGCCAGTCGGCTCGGGCTGCAACCCGATACTCCTTATGACGGTCCCAGGGCGGCGTTCGCCGCCGCACAACGGTGGCGCAGACGGGCCGAACATCCGCTGAACGACCCTTTCACCACCCGTGCCTGCCGGGCCGCGGTACGCAGTGCGGAGGCCATGGTCGCCGACTATGCGACCCGTCAGCGCTGACGCCTAACGAATCGGCGGTGTCGGCCGACATACAGGTATGCGTGTTTGCCTGGGGTTGTCGATCGGGACGACCAATGTGGTGGCGATCGCCGACCAGGCCCCGGTCGTGCGGCGTGCGGTGCTCCCGCTGTCCGGTCAGGGGACGGTCATCAGCGGCTTCGTGGAGCGCGTCGGCGATCCGGTGCCGGTGGTCGCGGCCGACGGATCGGCCTATCGCGGTGAGCAACTGCTGGCGCAGACGGTGGAGCAGTTGACCCGCACCGCGAGCCCGGTCCAGCGCCCCGAGGTCTCCGTGGTGGCGGTTCCCGCGCACTGGCGGCCGGCAGCCTTCGATGCCGCACGGGCGGTGATGCCCGGGACGCGGGTGGTTTCCGACGCAGTGGCGGCGCTGACGGCGGTTCAGGCGCATCCTGGTCTACCGGCTCGTGGTGTGGTCGCGCTGTGTGACTTTGGTGCGACCGGCACCTATCTCACCCTGGCCGACGCAGGCGCCGGGTTCGCGACCGTCGGGCAGACCGTGCGTTACGACGAGTTCTCCGGTGACCTCATCGACCAGGAAGTGCTCCGGCACGTCCTGGCCAACCTTGACACCGAACCGTCGGGCACCGCCGCAGTGGCCGCACTGACCCGGCTGCGCGAGCAGTGCCGCACCGCCAAGGAACGGTTGAGCTATCAAGCCGCCACCAGCCTCGTCGGCCCCGTGCCCGGCAGCACGATCAGGCTGACCCGCGGCGAACTGGAGACCATCGTCACCGAACCACTCGGCGGAGTGATCGATGCACTGCAGGATCTGCTGCGCCGCAACGGTATACATCCTGCCGAGCTGGCAGCACTCGTCACCGTCGGCGGGGGAGCCCGCATACCCATTGTCACCCAAAGGCTTTCGGAAGCTTTCCGGACTGCCGTCACCACGGTCCCGCAGTCGCAGGTGATCGCGGCAATCGGGGCAGCGCTGCTGGCGCGGCGCGCCGGTGTCGACGAGACCGCCACCCGGCAGGCGATCACCCCTGCTCCGCCCGCCACCGGACCGTGGGCCACGACCCAGGCGGCTCCGCTGGCACTGGCGTGGTCGGCGGAAGGCCCCGTGGCCGAGGTCGCCGAGTTCGTGCCCGAAGCCGTCTCCGAGGACGCGGCCCGGCCCGAGTTCGTGTTCACCGAGGTCGCGCCGGACGTTCCTGCCACGCCGAGTGTGCCGTGGTACCGGCGCGGGGGTGTGCTGGCCTACGCCGCGGCGTTCCTGGCGGTGGTGGGGACCGTCGGCCTGGTGCTCTCCGCACGCGCCGACATGATCGACGCTCCTGCGGCCACCGGCTCCTCGGCTTCGGGCGGGCCGCAGCCGATGCCTGCCGAGTCGCCGCTGGCCCAGGCACTGCCCGCGCCGCCCACCCGGACCGTCGTGGTGCGTGACCCGTCGGTCCCGGCGCAGGCCGCCGCACCTCAGGCAGGTGCGCCGCAGGCAGCTGCCGCGCCGCGGGTGGTCCAGCGGGCGCAGGCCGCGCCACCGCCGCGGGTGGTGCGTGCTCCTGCTCCGCGACAGGTTGCCCCGGCCCCCGCCCCCGCGCCGCGGCCCGCCGCGCCGGCCCCGGTGCTGCCACCGATTCCTCAACTGCCGATACCGCAACTGCCGATTCCACAGTTGCCGCTGCCGACGTTCGTCCCGCCCACGCCGACGCAAACTCCTTCGCCGACACCGGAACCCACGCAGACCCCCGAGCCGACTCAGGCCCCCGAGCCCACTCAGGCCCCCGAGCCCACCGTGGAACCGACGCAGGAGCCCACCCAGGCACCGGAGCCCACACAGACGGTCGAACCCACACCCGAGCCTGAACCGACGCCGACTACCTCACCGCCGGCGTGAGTGGCCGCACGTCAAATCCGTTCTCGCGTGAGATAACTGGCCGCTGAACGACGTTACTGGCCACCCTCAGGCGCCGGAACCGTCGTCGTCTCGGTGACCGTGCTGGTGCTGACCGTGGTCGTCGGCTCGGTCGTCGTGGTCGTCGTGGTGGCTTCTGTGGTCGTCGTGGTGGTCGGTGGAGGCGTGGTGGTCGTCGGCGGCACCGTGGTCTCGGTGACCGTGTGGGTCGGCGGCGGGGCCACCGGCGCTGTCGTCTGCGCTGCCGAGGTGGTGGTCGTCACCGTGGTGGACGAAGTGGTCGTCGTGGTCGCGGGCGTCGAGTCGTCAGAGGAGAACAACTGGACCAACTCATAAATGACCAGCGCTGCGACGACTGCGCCGAGCGCGCCCAGTCCCAGCAGGGCGGCAGGTTTGCGGTACCAGGGAGTGGGTTCCGGCGCGGGTGGAATCTCGCTCGTCGGCGATTCGGAGTATCCGCCGTACTCGCCATAGCTGCTGGCGTACTGGGTGGGCTCGTCGTCGTCGGAGTAGTTGTTCGCCACGCGGTCAGATAGTAGGCGCAGTCAGTTGCCCGGCGCCGGATACAACGTGCGTGTCACGTTGGTGCGTGGCCGGTTGCGGGTGGTGGTGGCTCTCCCGGTGGTCTCGTCGCTGCTGTCGGTCGTGGTGGTCGGCGGTGTCGATGAACTCGACGTCGTCGAGGTCTCCGAGGTTGACGACGTGGACGATCCGGACGTCTCCGAGGTGTCGCTGGGCAACCCGAACTCCGTGGTCAACGGCGGCCGTGTGCTGGTGATGGTCGAGGTCGTGGTGGTGGTCGTCGACCTCGCCGATGACGTCGACGAGCGGGAGGGGTCGATGAAGTTGATCGGCGCCTCTTCGGGATTCCCGCCGCTGGTCAACGTCACCACACCCCAGACCACCAGTGCGATCACGGTCAGAGCGGCCACGCTGGCCCCGAGCACCGCGGGCGTCGAGTGATGCCAGGGCTGCTCAGGTGCTTGCCCATGGTCATCGTCAGACGTCACGGGCCGATCCTAGTGGGGGCGGATGTGCCGGGTCGGATCAGCTCAATTGGCTGATGACCTCGCCGGCGAAGAACTCCACCTGATCGAGATCGGCCATGTCGAGCAACTGCAGGTAGACCCGCTGTACACCGGCCTCGATGAACGGGCCCAGCTTGTCGACGATCTCCGTCGGCGTTCCGACCAGGGGTGAATTGCTGCGCAGTTCGTCGACCTCACGGTTGATGGCGGCTGCCCGCTTGGCGATCTCGGCCTCGTCGCGACCCGCGCACAGGACGAACGCCGCCGAATACGTCAGTGAATCTGCCGGCCTGCCCGCGTCGGACAGCGCCGCGGCCACCCGCTCGAACTGCGTCGTGAGGGCGTCGAGTGGCACGAACGGGACGTTGAACTCGGAGGCGAATTCGGCGGCCAGCGCCGGTGTGCGCTTGGCGCCCTGCCCGCCGATGATGATCGGCGGATGCGGTGTCTGTGCGGGCTTGGGCAGCCCCGGTGAGTTCACGACCGTGTAGTGCTTCCCGGAGAAGTCGAAGGTCTGCCCGACGGGCGTGGTCCACAGCCCGGTGAGGATGCGCAGCTGCTCGGTGAGCCGGTCGAAGCGCTCGCCCAGCGGCGGGAACGGTATGGCGTAGGCCTGGTGCTCTTCCTCGAACCAGCCCGCGCCGAGGCCCAATTCGACACGGCCGCCGCTCATTTCATCGACCTGTGCGACCGAGATCGCCAGCGGTCCCGGATAGCGGAAGGTGGCCGAGGTGACCATCGTGCCGAGCCGGATCGACGAGGTCTCCCGCGCGATACCGGCCAGTGTCACCCAGGAGTCGGTGGGGCCCGGCAGTCCGTCGCCGCTCATCGCCACATAGTGGTCGGACCGGAAGAATGCGGAATACCCCGAACTCTCCGCGGTGCGGGCCACCGCAAGTTGATCGGAGTAGGTGGCGCCTTGCTGGGGTTCGACGAATACACGGAAGTCCACGGAACCCAGCCTAACGGCGGAGCCGCTCAGACGCCGCGCGGCGCATCCCGTACCGCAGCCACGGCGTCGTCGTCCCCGGTGAATGTGATGTGCGCGGGTCCCCGGCCTGCGACGAACAGCAACAGTTCGCCCGGCTCCCCACAGATCGTCACCGGCGCGCCGTTGCCGACGGTGGCCAGGGTCTTGCCCTCGGGCGTGGTCAGTGTCACCCGCGCCGGAGATTTCGACATCGTCATCCTGGCCATCATCGGAATCTGACGGGCCAGCGCCTTGATCGTGTCGTGATCGAGGGCCCTTGGCTCCCAGGTAGATTGGGCTCGTCGCACATCCTCGTTGTGGATGAACATCTCGGCGACGTTGACCAGCGGATCCAGCAGTTTGAACGGCGAATACAGCGGGGGACCCGAGGCGATCTTGTCCACCAGGTCGGGCCAATCGGTCGCAGCGGTCACCTGATCCTGAACCCGGGCGGTGTAGCCGGCGAGCTGTGGCACCAGGATGCCCGCCGACGCATCCAGCCTGCGCTCGCGGACGACGAGGTGGGCGGCGAGATCGCGTGCTTTCCAACCCTCACACAGCGTGGGCGCGTCCGGGCCTGCGGCGCGCATGGTTTCGACGAGTGCGGCACGTTCCCGCTGAGCTGCGGTCATGCTGCAACTCTAGAAGGTTTCCACGCCTTGAACAGCCACCACCATCCCGTGGCCACTGGCGTCGTTGGTGAACCGGGTGCCGTCACTGCTCGCCTCGATCGTCCAGCCCAGCGCGCGATAGCTGCGGTAGTCCAGTGTGACTGCCGGGATGTCACCGAGATTTCCCAGTACCCAACTTATTTCGCCATCGGCGGTGAGCCTCACCCCGTTGGCCGGCGTGCCGTCGATGTCCGGTGCATCGGTGAAGTCGGACTCGCAGCCGACATCCTCTTTCGACAGTTGGCAGCGGGTCTTGCCGGATTTGGTCTGGATGAAGACATAGCCGTCCTGCGGCTCAAGCGGGGTGGCGCCGGCCGGCGGCGTGGTCGCCGAGGTGCGTGGCGGGGCAGGCGGCGGGGCGGGGCTGGACCGGGTGGGCCGGGCCGTCGGGAAGCTGGGCTCGGTCGGGGACCGGGAGCTGGTGACGGGTGTGCCCTCGATGCTGGACTGGCAGCCGGCCAGCAACATACCCGCTGCCAGCAGGCCTGACACCAGTAGCCGCGCCTCCACGCGCATAGGCTAACCAGCGGGGTGAGGCGACCGGGTCATGACGCGCCGGACATCGCGGCGTAGCCATCGGGGGCGATCTCGTCGACTCTGGTGTCGGAGTCCATGGACGTCATCGTTCGCCTTTACGGCGCTGGACGCGGGTGATCGGCAGTCTCAGAGGGTGGCAACGACATCGAACTCGTAGCAGTCCGCCATCGCGATATGCACGTCCTGGTGCATCAGCCCCTCGCTGGCGTGCACGGAGCCGCGCGGGCCCTCGTAACTCACGTCGCCGCAATGCCGCACCACGTCGTCGAGATCGGTGGAGTCGGCGGCCGCCGTCAGCGCGCCCAGCGTCATCACGCCCTCGTAGCAGGACTCCGCGGCATTGTTGAGTGGCGGGGCTTTCGGACCGTACCGGTGGACGTAATCGGACATGAAGTCCTGTGCACTGGCCGTGACGAGATTCTGGAAGTAGCTGGCGGCGACATACAGGTTGGCCGTCGCATGCGCCCCGCTGGCCAGCAGCATGTTCTCTTCCATCAACGGGCTGAAGCGCAGGATCTGCTCATGCAGCCCGCGCGCGCTGAACGCCCGGTTGAAGGCCACCGCGTCCCGTCCGACCAGCAGCATGATGATGCCCTGCGCACCGCTGCGCTCGAGACGGGGGAGCACGCGGGAATAGTCGGTGGTGCCGTAGTCGACATAGATCTCGTCGGCGAGGGTCAGTCCGAATTCGTGGCAGTAGGCCCGGATTGCCGGCACCGTACGGCGCGGCCAGACATAGTTGGCGCCGACGACCGCCCAGCGGCGAACGCCGGTGTTCTCGCGCAGCCACCGCAGTGCCGGACCGATCTGCAGCTCCGGAGTCTCGCCCGAGCAGATGATGCCCGGCCGGGATTCGCCGCCTTCGTACAGGGAGGTGTAGACGTAGGGGATCCGGTTGGCCACCACGGGCGCGAGGTGCTCGCGGACGGTCGAGATGTGCCACCCGGTCACCGCGTGGATCCGATTGGCCGTGATCAGCCGGTTGACCTCATCGTGCAGTTCGGCCGCGGGCAGGCCCGCGTCGATGACCTCGATCCCGACTTCCCGGGCGGCGATACCGCCATTGGCGTTGAGCGTGGCGGCGGCCAGTTTGGCCACCGCTTCGCAGGAGGGACCGTAGATCCCGCCGGGGCCGCGCAGGGGGATGACAAGACCGATGCGGTAGTCCTGCGCCATCGCCATGCCTCCTTGGCGCCCGCTGGGCGGGCGACCAGAGTAATATTCATCTGGAAGTATTCCGTTCGCAAGGAAATACAGCAAGGGATGCGCATATGACGCCGGTCGGCAGCGACAATGCGACTCACCTCGTCGATGCGCTGGCTGTCGATCGAGTGGCCGGGTTGCTGCGCCGCGCGGTGCGCGACGCTCTCGAGGGTTCGGACCTGACGCTGGATCAGTGGAGGGTGATCGACCACCTCGCCGCGGTGGAGGAAGCCGCCATGAGTTCGGTTTCTGCGCTCACCCTCATACCCGGGCCGAGCCTGACCCGTACCGTCGACCGGCTCGTCGACGCCGCGCTGGTGTACCGGACGCTGGATTCCTATGACCGGCGGCGCATGATGGTCCGGCTCAGCGAGCGTGGAGTCGAAAAGCACCGGGCGCTCGCCCCGTCGGTGTCCGCGGCGCTCCAGGAAGTGTTCTCGCCACTGACGTCCGCCGAAATGTGGGCATTCAGTGCGTTGTTGGGAAAATTGAGCGGATAGCCCGGCCGGAGCAGGACCAACGACGATGTGCCCGAAGCCGATCCGACTCCGGGCACATCATCGCGATCAGGTGGCGGCGCCGAGAGAAGACTTCTTGTACGCCTCGGCCTGAGGTGACGGCCTACGGGTGAGCAGCCAGAGCACCACCAGCAGACCGACCCCGAGCACGGCGGCCACCAGTGCCGCCACCGCCGAATCACTCCACAGGCCGGCAAGGGTCAGGCCCGCAGGCACGGCTGCGGTGAGAACGCCCTCCGTGACGGCCACCGCTCCGGTGAACTGCGTCAGTTCCGTTCGACCGAGTCCCAGGACCAGGAAGAACAGCAGCCAGAGCACACTCCAGGACAGCCAGATCACCACGAAGATCCGGCCACCCTCACCCCAGGTGTGCGCCGCGTAGCCGAGCGCGGCGACCGCAACGAACAGCGAGAACCAGCCCAGCCCCTCCGGGGGCCAATCGGTGACCGCGTTGATCCCCACCCACAGGTAGGTGAACCCGAACAGATACAGACCGGACGCGCCCGCGATCACCGTGGGGTCACCATCGGCCGTGGTGAGCAGGATGGTCGGGATCACCACCTGCATGCCACCGACGAACAGGTTCATCGGGGCGGCGGCCCTGGGCGTGATCCGCCCCAGCAGCATGATGCCGTTGATGATGAGGACGGCACCGACGTAGAACAAACCGACATTGCTCATCTGCGATCGCTTTCTGCCGTCGGCCAGTCCTACCTGGGCAGGATGTCCTTGTCGAAGATGTCGAGCGGAATCTTCAGCGTCACAGCGGCATTCGGGATGTCGACAATGCCTCCGACGTGCATCTCACATGGCGCCACACTGATGATCGTGTAGGCCTGCTCAGGGGTGTAGTCGAACTTGCCCAGATAGTCGATCGCCTGCTCGACGGCGTCGACGGCGGCCATCGTCGCGTCGATGTACTTCTGCTCCCGGCCGCGGGCCGACAGACCGGTGAACGACAGGTACCGGGTGCCCAGGTTCGGGTCCACCGGGGAGGGCCGCAGCATCGGCGTCCGCACCCCGTACTTCGCCATGCCGCCCTTGATGAGGTTGAACCGGAACCAGCCGACGCCGTCCATTTCGATGGCGTTCCAGGTGATCTCGCCGTCGCCCTCGGAGAAGTGGAAGTCGCCGGTGGAGAACAGGGCACCTTCAACGAACACCGGGAAGTACACCCGTGAACCGCGCGAGAGGTTCTTGATGTCGAGGTTGCCGCCGTTCTCCCGTGGTGGGACGGTCCGGGCCGCGGTCGCCGCGACACGTTCCCATTCCTCGCCTTCCAGGGTGCGCAGCACCGCGGTCGACGTGGCGTCGGCGCGTGGCGCGGCGAGGCCATCGGCGATCAGCGGATCCTCGCGCTCGTTCCACATCGCGAGCAGTTCGTGCGACGGTGCCACGCCGATCACGCCGGGGTGACTGATCGCGGGAATCTCGACCCCGGGTATCTGCCTGCTGGTGGCGAACAGGCCGTGCAGGTCCCACACGGTCTTGAAGCCGTCAGGGAACCAACTGGCCAGTGGTCCGCCCATGCCGGGCAGGATGTTGGAGTAGCCGATGCCTGACAGCGGCAGCACATCGAGCACATCCACCACCAGCAGATCGCCGGGTTGCGCGCCGTCGACGTAGATGGGACCCGCCATCGGGTGGGTGCGGGTCAGGTCGAAGTCGCGGATGTCCTGGTCGTCGTCGACATCCTGCAGCTGGTAATCGTCGTAGCCGCCCGCCTCGAGGATGACTTCCTCGCCGGGGCCCAGGTGGTGCAACGGTGGAATGTCGGGGTGCCAGCGGTTGTGGCCGAGCTCCTTCTGTTCGGCGAGGGGGACGCCCACCTCGCAGCCGAACCGCGGGACGCCGAGGTCGCGGTTGGGGAATCGGGATACGCCGGACCGGGTGAAATCCACGTCGGTGGAGACCGGGCGGGACGAAGCAACATCACTTGACACTGTGTGACCTCCAGAAAGGGGTGTGTGGTGCAGCCCACAATTTACTTCCAATATGAACTAAGTCAAGTGGAAGTAATTGTGGACGTGATGTTGCAGCGCCACATCAGTCACAGCTGTCCCGCGTTTCCGGGCATATGTGACCGTCCGGCGATGCCAGAATCACCGAGACTGCAGCCAGGGACAAAACAACGCCGGTCTTGTCCCTCAGTACGGTGTCGGCACACGGGCCGGTCGGCGTGTGTCCGTGCCCGGCGCGCGCTCAGGCGTTAATGCTGTTGCGCCGACGCCAAGAACTGGCCGTCGAGAAACTGTGCGTAATCGGGCAGTTGGGCTGTGGGTTCGATGGACTTCTGGCTCTTGGCCCAGTCGCCGAGTGCGGTGAGTTCCGTCGCGAGGTCGGGATTGAGTTGGATGGTGAAGTCGAACTCGGTGAGCACGGTGCGCAGCAGTTCAGGATCCAGCGTGGTGGCCTTTGCGACCGCGGCGACGGCGGCGCTGTCCTGTTGGGACAGTGCGGCTCCGGCATCGTCAAGGGCGGCAAAGAACGCCCTGATCGCCTCGCCCTTGCCGGAAATGGCCGACGGTCCGGCCAAGAACAGGCTGTGCTGGTTGTAGCTGCCGCCGCTCAACTCGACCGCGTCCGTGCCGAGCGCCGCGATCGTCTGCGCCTGGTACGGCTGGAAGATGGACACTGCATCGACGTTGCGCTGGGTGGCCGCGGTGACCATGGCCGACGGCGAAACCTGAACCAGATTCGCCTTGATGTTGTTCTGCGCGAGCGCATTCGAGATGTAATAGGCGGCACTGGTCCCCAGCGGAGTGCCGATTGATTTACCGGCGAGGTCGGTGATGGTGTTGACCCCCGCGCTTCGACGGGCCACGATCCGTGAACCCTCCCACCGGGACCCGTCAGCGACGATGCGCAAGGACGGTGTCCGGGTGAGGGCAGCAGCGGTCGGGACATCCGCGGCGGTGGTGATGTCGACCTGGCCGGCCGCGACGGCCTGCAGTGCTTCGACGCCCGAGGAGAAGTTCACCACGTTCACATGCACGTTGTGCTTACCGAACAGGCCCGTATCGGCGGCGACGGGGATCTGCGCCCACGAGGGATCCACCACGAAACCCACCGTCAGCTCGTCGGGGTTCCCGGTGCCTGAGCTTGTGCAACCGGAGGCCGCCGCGGCGAGCATGACAGCGGTCAGTGCGGCGGGCAGGAGCCGCCGAAGAGTGGTCTTCACGATTGATTCAGTCCTTTGTGATCGCGGTCAGAGCGCGGCGTGGTCGATGCCGAGTTGGTGGTGCAGGGTTTTGCGAATGTCGCTGTACCCCGGCTGGTCTGCGAGTGCGTCCGCCGGTCGTGGCCGGTCCAGCGGGTTGGTGATGTGATCGACGATCTGCCCGTCGCGCAGCACGCTGACGGAGTCACCGAGCCGTATCGCCTCATCGATGTCGTGCGTGACGAAGACGATCGTGCGATTCAGTCGCGTCCACAGGTCGATCAGCAGGTCCTGCATTCGCAGGCGCGTGAGCGCGTCGAGCGACGCGAACGGTTCGTCCATGAGCATCACCGACGGTTCGCCCGCCAGCACGCGGGCGATGCTCACCCGTTGCCGCATACCGCCGGACAATTCGGTGGGCCGTTGCCTGCCGACCTCGTCGCGCAGTCCGACCAGTTCAAGCAGCTCGTCGATCCTCGCGCGGCGCTCACGTTTGGCCAAATGTCGGGCTGCCAATGCGAACTCGATGTTGTCGGCGACGCTCATCCACGGGAAGAGCACATCGCGCTGGAAGGCCACGCCCCGGCGCGGGTGGGGCGCGGTGACCGGTTCCCCGTTGTCGGTCACGGTGCCGGATGTCGGTGTGAGGAGGCCTGCCAGGCAATGCAGCAGCGTCGATTTGCCGCTGCCGGACGCCCCGACAAGCACCGTGAACGACCCGTCGGCGATGGTCATCGAGATGCTCTTGAGGGTGGGATCCCTCTTGCCCGGAAACTGCACGACGAGGTCGTGGGTGGTAATGGCCATCTCAGCGTTCCTCCTGGGCCCAGCGGGTGAACGGGGAGGTGATCGAGTTGACGAGCAGGTCGCAGACCGCGCCGATGATGCCCAGGATGATCAGGCAGAAAATGAGCCGGTCGGCCTGGGAGAACAGTTGTGCCTGATAGATCCGGTAGCCGATACCTGCTGTGGTGCCAGTCATCTCGGCGACGACGATCAGCACGAAGGCCATCGCGGCGCCGACCCGAAGACCGGAGGCGATGTCCGGGACCGCTTCGGGCAGCACCACGTGGCGCAGCGTCTGCCAACGCCCCGCACCCAGGCAGCGTGCGGCCTTCAGATAGTCGATTGGTGTGCTCGCGAGCCCGGCATGACTGTTGATCCAGACCGGCACGAAAACGCCGAGCGCGATGACGAGTATCTTGCTGTTCTCACCCAATCCGAACCACAGGATGGCCAGCGGCACCAGGCCGATCGTCGGGATCGGTGAGAACACCCGCAGCACGGGCTGCAGCAGCTTACGGCCCGCGCCGGTGGTTGCGGTGAAGACCGCCACCGCGATGCCGAGGGCGCCGCCGATGGCGAAACCGACTGCGGCCCTGCTCAAGCTGGCGACGATGTCGTCGGTCAGCAGTCCGTCGGTCCACAGTGTGCGCCCGGCTGAGAGGATCTCCGGGACGCTCGGGAACAGTTGTCGCGGAAACCGCCCGGATGCCACCACCGCCGACCACACCGCCGATGCGAGTACCAATCCGCCGACCGTCCAGCCCAGTGGCCCCAACCGGGCGATCGTCGACCGCAGCCACGGCAACCGGCCCTCCTCGGCGGGCGGTGTTGGCGCCGGTGATGCGGAATCGACCGCTCGTGCTTGGGTTGTCATGAGGGGCCGTTGCGCAGGTCGACATGTCGGAGCGGCAGCCGTGGAGTGCCTACGGGTGCCCACTCGAACGGGACCGCCTGCGCCCGATACACCAGCGCCGTCAGGGTGAGCCGGTCGACGCCGGGCACCCTGGCCTGTTTGACCTCGGGTTCGCCGGCCACGCCGTAGCCCTGGTACGGGCTGTGATACTCCCAGACCACATCGCCGTCGGCTGTCACTTGGAAAATTCGCCCCTGCATCCCCTCTGTGATCAGGGTGTTGCCGTTGGGCAGTCGCTGCGCATTGCTCACGAACGAACTGAAGAAGGTCCACGGCGGAAGTCCGGAATCCTCGGCCGTGTACTGCCAGACGATTTCTCGGGAGACCGGGTCGACCTCGAGCACCCGCGAACCGGCGTAGATGCCGACCGCTGCCGGCGGGTAGCCGGCCCCGCCCTGATTGTCGAACACCAGGATGTTGCCTGCGCCGGGAAGGTGCGGCGCAATCATGTGCGGATTGTGTTGCCCCGAGGTCTGATCGAGCGGGCGGGGCACCTTGTGCGCGTTGATCCGCTGATGCTGTGCTCCCGCCTCAGCGGCGTAGTACGGCCCCAGCCGCCACGCGAGGGCTCCGGTCGCCTTGTCGATGAGGGCGACGATGTTGGCCTTGCGGAAGCTGACCAGGATATTGTCGGGCTGAAACGCGGTGCCGGGATCCTCGACATGCCAACGGTTCTGGCCCAGCGACTTTGCGCTGTTCATTTCGAGATAACCCCACGGATCCTCCGGGTCGCGGGCGACGGTTTCGCGCAGCGCCGCCCAGCCGGCCTCGGAGAACCCGAACTCGTCGAGATGATCTCCCGCGAACCACTGCCACACGATCTCGCCGTCGGGCGTGACCTCATAGAGGCCCTGATCGCCGATCACATGGTCGCCCAGGCCGGGCACCACTCGTGGAGCCGTGACCAGGATCAACCGGTTCCCGTTGGGCAGTAGTTCCCAGTCGTGGTTCTGCCGGGCAGCGCCGCCCGGCGCCTGCCGCCCCCATTCCCACACCCGCTCGCCGTCCCAATTGAGCTGTCCGATCGTGCCATTGGCATAAATGCCACCGCGGGCGTCACCGCTGTCGGACAGTTGGACCCCGACATCGCCGACGCGGCCGTCGTTGAGCGCCGGGTCCAGGATTCGCGGTGGCACCCCGGCATACGGCCACTCGTGCACCACGGTGCCGTTGAGGTCGATGAGACGTGTCACCGAATCAGCACCGGTGAACAGGACGTAACTGTCGTGGGCGAGTTCAGGGTCGAGATAGGTGACGCCGGAAAGGCGTACGAACGCCATGGGACCTCCTGGTAACGGATCTAATCGATTAGCGTATTGACGGACAGAGATCGCGAAACCGTCACAATCGCCGTGATTCAAATCCTGGTGAGCGTGTGTTGAGCGGGCGCAGGGTCCACGAGTGGGTGGGAAGCGTGCGACATCGGCCGATGTGGCCAGGCGTGCAGGTACGTCGACGGCAGTGGTGAGTTACGTGCTCAACAACGGCCCGCGGCCGGTGTCAGAATCGTTGCGGGCCAGGGTGATCAGCGCGATCGACGAGTTGAACTATCGCCCAGACCTGCGGGCACGGGCGTTGCGTCGCCCGCGGCGCTGGCAGCAGATCGGTCTGCTCGTCCCGGATCTGACCCTGCCGCTGTTCGGCGAATTCGTCGGGCGGATCGAGGTGGAGGCCCGGGCGCGCGGACACCTGACGATGATCGGCAACACCGGTTACGACCCGGAGCGTGAGCTCGAATTCGCCGCTGCGTTCGCCGAAGTCGGGATCGACGGCCTAGTGGTGATCGGAGCCGCGAATGCACCGGAAACGGCGGACCTGTGCCGGCGGGAACGCATCCCGGTTGTCTGGATGCACAACATCCGTGGGGATGTGGACGCAGAGATCGTGGGCGTGGATCACGTGCACGCCGGAGCACTCATCGCCCGGCACCTGGTCGATGAGCACACGTGCAGCGACATCGCCTTCGTCGGCGGATTCACCGCGGCCGATGTCGGTCACGGCGATCGCGAGACCGTGGAGCAGCGGTTCACCGGCGTCGCCTCCGTCATCGGCGAAGGGCTTCGGCTGATCCGCACCGACCTGACGCCCGCCGGTGCCTACGCGGCGGTCAGCGAGTGTCTGCACGCCTCCGACCACCGCCCTCGTGGATTCGTGGTGGGGACATACGGACAGGCCGCCGCCACCATCCGCGCCGTTATCGACACGGGGCTGGAGGTACCCGCCGATATCCGGGTGGTCAGCTTCGACGGCCGGGAGACCGACTTCGGGCAGTTCCGCCTCACCGCTGCCCTGCAACCCGTCGAGCGCATCGCCCACCACGCACTCAGCCGATTGCTTGAGAGTGCGACCGAGGGCGGAGCCCGACTGCTGCAGCCGTCACTACGGATCGGCAACACCTGCGGATGCGGGAAACCTCACCCAGATCAACACAATGGTCGCGGTCAGGCGCGGTGAGCAGCCCTTTCGTTGATCTCGGCGCACGGGGGGTTAAAAAGCGAGGCCCGGGAACAAAACGCGGGTACCTGTCGTTGACGTGATCGACAACAACCTTGAGTGACATAGACTCAAGTCTGGGTTGACAACCTATAGTCGACCGGAGCAGGCTTGAGCGCAGTCCGCTCAGACCCCTATATGTCTACAGGAGGCAACACCATGGCTCGTGCGGTCGGTATCGACCTCGGGACCACCAACTCCGTCGTGGCGGTTCTGGAAGGTGGCGACCCCGTCGTCGTCGCCAACTCCGAGGGCTCCCGAACCACCCCGTCCGTCGTCGCGTTCGCGCGCAACGGTGAGGTGCTGGTCGGTCAGCCCGCGAAAAACCAGGCGGTGACCAACGTCGACCGGACCATCCGGTCGGTCAAGCGTCACATGGGCACCGACTGGTCAGTGGAGATCGACGGTAAGGACTACACCGCGCAGGAGATCAGCGCCCGCGTGCTGATGAAGCTCAAGCGCGATGCCGAGGCCTACCTCGGCGAGGACATCACCGACGCGGTGATCACCGTGCCCGCGTACTTCAACGACGCCCAGCGTCAGGCGACGAAGGAATCCGGCCAGATCGCCGGACTCAACGTGCTGCGCATCGTCAACGAGCCCACTGCGGCCGCACTGGCCTACGGCCTGGACAAGGGCAGCAAGGAACAGACCATCCTGGTGTTCGACCTGGGTGGCGGTACCTTCGACGTCTCGCTGCTGGAGATCGGCGACGGTGTCGTCGAGGTCCGCGCGACGTCGGGCGACAACCACCTCGGTGGCGACGACTGGGATGACCGGATCGTCGAATGGCTGGTCGACAAGTTCAAGAACACCTCGGGCATCGACCTGACCAAGGACAAGATGGCCATGCAGCGGCTGCGTGAAGCCGCCGAGAAGGCCAAGATCGAACTCAGCTCGTCGCAGAGCACCTCGATCAACCTGCCCTACATCACCGTGGACGCGGACAAGAACCCGTTGTTCCTCGACGAGCAGCTGACCCGTGCCGAGTTCCAGAAGATCACCCAGGACCTGCTGGACCGCAGCCGTAAGCCGTTCCAGTCGGTGATCAAGGACGCCGGTATCTCGGTGTCCGAGATCGACCACGTGGTGCTGGTCGGTGGCTCCACCCGCATGCCCGCGGTCTCCGAGCTGGTCAAGGAAATGACCGGCGGCAAGGAGCCCAACAAGGGCGTCAACCCGGATGAGGTTGTCGCGGTGGGCGCTGCGCTGCAGGCCGGCGTGCTCAAGGGTGAGGTGAAAGATGTTCTGCTGCTGGACGTCACGCCGTTGTCCCTGGGTATCGAGACCAAGGGTGGCGTGATGACCAAGCTCATCGAGCGCAACACCACGATCCCCACCAAGCGGTCGGAGACCTTCACCACGGCCGACGACAATCAGCCGTCGGTGCAGATCCAGGTGTTCCAGGGTGAGCGTGAGATCGCTTCGCACAACAAGCTGCTCGGCTCCTTCGAGCTGACCGGAATCCCGCCGGCCCCGCGTGGTGTCCCGCAGATCGAGGTCACCTTCGACATCGACGCCAACGGCATCGTGCACGTCACCGCCAAGGACAAGGGCACCGGCAAGGAAAACACGATCAAGATCCAGGAAGGCTCCGGCCTGTCCAAGGAGGAGATCGACCGGATGATCAAGGATGCCGAGGCGCACGCCGACGAGGACCGCAAGCGTCGCGAGGAAGCCGACGTTCGCAACCAGGCCGAGTCGCTGGTCTACCAGACGGAGAAATTCGTCTCCGAGCAGCGTGAAGCCGAGGGCGGATCGAAGGTTCCCGAGGACACCTTGACCAAGGTCGATGCCGCGGTCGCCGATGCCAAGTCGGCACTGGCCGGTAACGACATCTCCGCGATCAAGGCCGCGATGGAGAAGCTGGGCCAGGAGAGCCAGGGGTTGGGTCAGGCCATCTACGAGGCCACCCAGTCCGAGCAGGCCGCCGGTGGCGGCGACGGCTCCACCAGCTCCGACGACGATGTGGTTGACGCCGAAGTTGTCGACGACGATGAGCGGGAGAACAAGTGAGTGAAAGCGATTCGCACGAGCCGGTGACCATCACCGACAAGCGGCGCATCGATCCCGACACTGGCGAGGTTCGCCCGCGCCCGCAAGGAGCGGATGAACCTGAGCCGACGCCGGCCCCTGGTGGGCCGGCGGCGGCGGCCGCGCCGGAATCGGCAGGCGATAGCGACGAGGTCGCCGAACTGAAGGCCACCTTGCAGCGGGTCAAGGCGGAGTACGACAACTACCGCAAGCGCTCACTGCGTGACCAGCAGGCCATCGCCGACCGGACCAAGGCCACTGTGGTCAGCCAGCTCCTGGGTGTCCTCGATGACCTGGACCGGGCCCGCAACCACGGCGATCTGGAATCCGGTCCGCTCAGGTCGGTGGCCGACAAGCTTGTCGGCGCACTGGAAGGGCTGGGAGTCACCGCTTTCGGTGAGGAGGGCGACGAGTTCGACCCGTCGCTGCACGAAGCCGTACAGCATGAGGGCGACGGCACACATCCCGTGGTCGGGAACGTGATGCGCCGTGGTTACAAGGTGGGCGAACAGGTGGTCCGCCACGCGATGGTCGGTGTCGTCGACACCGTGCCGGAGACCGAAAGCGCGGGCGAACCCGCGGATAACGCGGACGACGCCGGTGCCCAGGACGCAGAATCAGACAGTTAGACAGATAACCAGAGCGACGAGGTAAGGAGGTGGCGCAGCATGGCCCAACGCGAATGGGTCGAGAAGGACTTCTACAAGGAGCTCGGCGTCTCCTCTGACGCCAGCGCCGACGAAATCAAGAAGGCCTACCGGAAACTCGCGTCCGAACTGCACCCTGACCGGAACTCTGAAGCCGGCGCCGCAGAGCGGTTCAAGGCGGTGTCCGAGGCAAACAGTGTTTTGTCGGACCCCGCGAAGCGCAAGGAGTATGACGAGACCCGCCGACTGTTCGCCGGCGGAGGTTTCGGCCGTCGATTCAACGACGGTGGCGGGAACTTCAGTGGTGGATTCGGCTCCGACGGTGCCGAGTTCAACCTGGGCGACCTCTTCGACGCGGCGGGCCAGAGCGGCGGCGCCAACATCGGTGACCTGTTCGGCGGCCTGTTCGGGCGCGGTGCTCAACCGCGGCCGAGCAGGCCCCGCCGGGGCAACGACCTGGAAACCGAAACCGAGCTGTCGTTCCTGGAGGCCACCAAGGGCGTGGCCATGCCACTGCGGCTGACCAGCCCGGCGCCGTGCACCAATTGCCATGGCAGCGGCGCACGTCCGGGCACCAGCCCGAAAGTGTGCCCGAACTGCAACGGTTCCGGGGTGGTGAGCCGCAACCAGGGCGCGTTCGGTTTCTCTGAACCCTGCACGGAGTGCCGGGGGAGCGGCTCGATCATCGAGCATCCCTGCAGTGAGTGCCAGGGCACGGGCGTCACCACGCGGACCCGCACGATCAACGTGCGGATCCCGCCGGGCGTCGAGGACGGCCAACGTATCCGATTGGCCGGACAGGGCGAGGCGGGGCTGCGCGGCGCACCGTCCGGTGATCTCTATGTCACCGTGCATGTGCGCCCCGACAAAGTGTTTGGCCGCGACGGCGACGACCTGACCGTCAGTGTGCCGGTGAGCTTTCACGAGTTGGCGCTCGGCACAACACTTTCAGTGCCGACACTGGACGGCAAGGTCGGTGTCCGGGTGCCGAAGGGCACCTCGGACGGACGAATCCTGCGGGTGCGTGGACGGGGCGTGCCGAAACGCTCCGGCGGCCACGGCGACCTGCTGGTCACCGTGAAGGTGGCGGTGCCGCCGAACCTGGAAGGTGAAGCGGCCGAGGCTCTCGAGGCCTACGCGAAAGCCGAACGCGCCACGGGCTTTGATCCACGGGCCGGATGGGCGGGCAACGTATGAGCTCGCGAAAAGACGACGCCCGGACGTTCCTGATCTCGGTGGCCGCCGAGCTGGCCGGTATGCATGCACAGACGCTGCGTACCTATGACCGGCTCGGTCTGGTCAGCCCGCAACGCAGTTCCGGTGGCGGGCGGCGCTATTCGGAGCGCGACGTCGACCTGCTCCGCGAAGTGCAGCGGCTCTCGCAGGACGAAGGCGTCAACCTTGCCGGCATCAAACGCATCATCGAACTCACCAATCAGGTCGACGCCCTGCGCGCCCGGGTCTCCGAGCTGAGCCAGCAGGTGGAGCAGCTGAGGGCGGCCTCTCAACACCGCGACGTGTCAGTGGCGTCGAAGGCCGTCGTCCTCTGGCAACCTGGCGCCAATCGCCGGCGTCGCTAAGCGGTCATGGAGCTCCGACATCTGCGCTATTTCGTAGCGGTTGCCGAAGAACTCAGCTTCACCCAAGCCGCCAAAGTACTGCACATCTCGCAGCCCCCACTAAGCCAGCAGATCTCCCAATTGGAAACCGAACTCGGTGTGCAACTGTTCGAACGTACGCCGCGGCGGGTGGTCTTGACCGATACGGGCCGCGTATTGCTCGAGGAGGCCCGACGAATCCTTGCCGGCGCGTGGGACATGCAACGGATTGCCGCGGGCGCGGCGATGGATTCGATCGCCAGGCCGCTGCGCCTTGCCAGCGTGACCTCGGGCTTCTCCGAGCTCCTGCCGAGGATCGTGCCCAAGTTCAGGGCGGCGAATCCCGGTGTGGCATTGCTCATCGAATCCGTGGACCCTGCCGACCAGATACACCGAATCCAACGGGGTGAGCTGGATATCGGCGTGCTCAGGACGGCTGGCGGACGGAAAATCGAAGGATTGCACCTGTACCCGATCGAGGTCCAGCCCTTCGTCGCGGTGCTTCCGATCGATCATCCCCTTGCGAAGAACGATGCGGTGGACATGGCGGAACTGGAGGGTCAGGATCTGCTGTTACTGCCGCGTCGCCGAAATCCCGATTACACCGACGCGGTGACGAGCGCCTGTACCGCGGCGGGGTTCAGCCCTCGTATCAGGTTCGAACCTGACGACGACCAGGTGTTGCTGGGTCTGGTCGCCTGCGGGCTCGGAATCGGCATCGTCCCGTCCTGTGTCTCTCCACTGAGGTTGCCCGGGACGGTATACCGCCCCCTTCACCCGCCCGCGCCGTCGACGACGTTGTGTTTGGCCCAGGCAACAAATCGCCCGTCACCGTACTTCGAGGCACTCAAGGATCTGGCCACCGAACCCGCGCCCGGCTAGCGCCGCCGTGAGCTATATGCCAAACCTATCGGCTTAGCGGGAAACAGGTATTGGACGGCCGTTGCCGCATCAAGCTTCAATGTTCTCCACCAAGGGCACCGTGCCCGATCTTGGGGAGAAATATGAGCAATGAAGTAAAGGCCGTCTCGCTCGATGACGTGCCTCTGTCGCGCTTCCATCTCCGTGTCACCACCTTCACCGCTGGTGGATTGTTTTGTGACGGTTATATTTTGGGGATAGTTGGCATCGCGCTCGCCGTTTACGCGCAGCAACGGGGCTTATCCGATCTGTGGTTCGGATTGATCGGTGCCGGCGCGCTGATCGGCTTGTTTCTCGGCAGCCTGGTCTTCGGCCCGATCATCGACCGGGTCGGACGCCAAACGATGTATGTCATCGATCTGATGATCTTCGTGGTCGGCTCCTTGCTGCATCTTGTCGCCGATGAGCCGTGGCAGCTGTTCGCGATCCGCCTGATCCTTGGAGTGGCGATGGGTATCGACTACGCCATCGGGGCCACCCTCTTGTCGGAGTTCCTCCCGCGCAAGCATCGGGGAACGCTGCTCGCGACATTGAATACGACGTGGACGGTCGGCTTCGTCGTGGCTTTCGTCATCGGGTACTTCCTGCGCGACTTCCTTGGCGAGGATTCGTGGCGCTGGATGCTTGCCAGCGGTGCCGTCCCGGCGTTCCTCGTTCTGCTGCTACGCCTGGGTGCCCCCGAGTCGCCGCGGTGGCTGGCGGCGCACGGCCGTGCCGACGAGGCGCGTCGCGTTCTGGACAAGTACTTCGGCGAACATGTCGTGATCGGCGAAACCGCAGATACGGCTGCGCATTCCCGCCGGTCCGCTCGCTTGCTCGTTCTCTTCACCAGGCAATGGCGGCGACGCACGATCTTCGCGTCGGTGTTCTGGTTCTGTCAGGTTCTGCCGTATTTCGCCTTGTTCACCTTCGCGCCCACCGTTCTGTCGGCAGTCGGTCTGGGTGACGGATTCACCGGCGGCCTGATCATGAATCTGTTTCAGTTGGTCGGCGGGATTGTCGGGGTGATCGTGATGGATCGCCTCTCCCGTCGTGGCTTCACCCTCTGGTCCTTTGTCGTGATGGGCCTGGCGCTGCTGCCACTGGCCGTCTTCGCCTCGCCGAACGCTGCGTTGATTGTCGGATGCTTCGCGATCTACGCTTTCGCAATCTCGGCGGCGGGCACACTCTGCCATGTATATCCGGCTGAACTCTTTCCCACCGATTTTCGTGCGACCGGCGTCGGCTTCGCGGCCGCGATGAGTCGTATCGGCGCAGCGGTCGGCACCTTTCTGCTTCCGGTTTCGCTGACCCACTTGGGAACTCGGCAGACGATGCTGCTCGCTGTGATAGTCCTGGCGCTCGGGATCGTCGCTACTGCCAAGCTGGCACCGGAGACCAGGGACCTCGCCTTGCAGGAGGCAGCGGCCGCGGAGCCAGACGGTATCGACTCGCCCGCGGCCGTGGCCAGGCACTGACGGTCGCGTGCCGACCACATCGCACACCTTCTAACACGAAAGCAGACACCCATGGATGCTGAGGTTGCCGTCATCGGCATCGGCACGATCGGCTCGATGACACTCTGGCAGCTGGCGCGGGCCGGCGTGGACGTCATCGGCTTCGAGCAGTTCTCGATCGGTCACGACAAATCGGCGGCCGGTGGTGAGTCACGGATCTTTCGCACCGCCTATGTCGAGGGACCACAGTACATTCCATTCCTGCAGCGCTCACTCGAGCTGTGGCGCGAGCTCGAAGGCGAGGCTGCGGTCGAGTTGCTCAGACTGACCTCCGGTCTGACGATCGGATCACCCCACAGTTCGGCGATCACCCAGGTAATCAAGGGATGTGACCAGTACGGTCTGCCGCACGAGTTCCTCGACCACACCGAGCTGCAAGCCCGGTACCCACAGCATCTGCTGCATTCTGACGAAGTGGGAGTCGTCGACCCGCATGCCGGATTCATCAGGCCTGAACGGGCGGTCACCGCCGCAGCCCGGGCAGCCCGGCAACACGGTGCGCACATCGTCACCGATACCCGTATCGACGCGATCACACCACACCAAGGGAAGGTGAGAATTCATGCCGGCGAGCGTGTCTGGACGGTGGCGCAGGTCGTCTTGACAGTGGGACCATGGATGACCGCAATGATGCCTACGCTGAGCGGTCACGTGGTTCCGCATCGAGTCCAGCTGGCGTGGCACGCCGTCTCAGATCCGGAGCAGTACCTGCCGGACAATAGCCCGGTATTCATGCGTCAATCTCCGAACGGTCTGCTGTTCGGTTTCCCGACACTCGACGGTTCGACGGTGAAAGTAGGTATACACCAGTCGTATCCAGATTTCGGTCCTTCGGACGTGGTCGTCGACCCTGACCGGCTCGATGGCACGGTGAACCGAGATCAGATCACCGCAGTTGGACGGGGCCTCGCGACTTTCCTCGCAGGCCTGACTCCGCAACCGTCTCGCGTGGAAACCTACATGGACGGCTACACTGTCGACGATGCGCCCGTGGTGGGATCCGTTCCCGGGCAGGACAATATCTGGATACTCGGTGGCTTCTCCGGCCACGGGTTCAAGATGGCGCCGGCGTTCGGCGAGGCTGCCGCTGAGTTGGCTCGGGTCGGTACCTCCACGCTACTCACCACCGCGTTCCGCCCGGGCCGCTTCGTGCGACAAGGACGGGCATGAAACGCACCATCAACGACCCACGGGACTACGTTCGGCAGATGCTGGCAGGATTGGTGTCGGCGCATTCCAATCTTATTGTCGCGGACTTCGATTCGATGCTGTGCTGTCGACGACAACCGCTGCCGGTGGGGACGGTGGCGTGTGTATCGGGCGGTGGGTCAGGTCACGAACCTCTTCATGCTGGTTTTGTCGGCGAGGGGATGCTCGCTGCTGCTGTTCTCGGTGATGTTTATGCGGCGCCGTCGTCCGACCAGATCAGCACGGCGATGTCGGTGGCCGACGTAGGCGGCGGCGTTCTGCTCATCGTCAAGAACTACACCGGTGATGTGCTCAACTTCCGGCTTGCCGCCGAAGACGCAGAGGACCGTGGAATCGAACACGCCACAGTTGTGGTGGCCGAGGACGCGTCGCTACCGGCGTCGGGCGATGGACCGGGCCGGCGCGGAACCGCGGGCACGGTCTTCGTGGAGAAGATTGCCGGCGCCGCCGCGGCGGCCGGGTACACCTTGGCCGCCACGGCCGCGCTTGCGCAGCGTGTGGCCGACAGTTCCCGCAGCATTGCCGTCGCCACCTCCGCGTGCACACCACCGATGGCAGACGGGCCGACCTTCGAACTGTCCAGGGGCGAGGTTGAGTTCGGCGTGGGCATACATGGTGAGCGGGGGAGACGCAGACAGCCCCGGAAACCGGCGCGCGAGCAAGCCGACGAGCTCGTCGACGTGCTCGTGTCCGATCTCGGATTGAGCGCGGGCGCACGGCTGTTGGTTTTCACGAATGGCCTCGGCGGCACTCCCGTCGGGGAGCAGTATCTGTTCCACAGTGACGTCGTCACGGCGCTGCAGCGACGCAGGATGGAGCCGGTCCGACACCTCGTCGGCAGCTATGTCACCAGCCTCGACATGACCGGGCTGTCTGTGTCCATCGTTCCCGTCGACGACGACCTCGTTGACCTCTGGGATGCGCCCGTTCGTACCCCGGCCATCGCATGGTAGGAGAACCGTTGTCCGCCACCACCCTCCCAGCCGACCTGATGGCAATCTGGATGAGTGCCACCGCAGATCTCCTGGCCGAAGCATGCCCGCGGCTGACAGAACTCGACGCCGCTGTCGGCGACGCGGATCACGGCGTGAACATGGAAAGTGGATTCCGGGCGATCGCGAAAGAACTTGCTGCGCAAAAATGTTCGTCCCCGTCGCAGACACTGCTCACCGCGGCGTCCGTGCTGCGGAAAACGACCGGTGGAACGAGCGGTGCCCTGTGGGCAGGCGCCCTCCGGCGTGCAGGCAAGGCATTGGAAGGTGCGGACGTATTCGATCAATGGGCCCTGCTGCACGCGCTCGAGGAGGCCTGGTCGGCCATTGGCGAGCTCGGCGGGGCGAGCGAAGGAGACAACACTCTGCTCGACGCCGTGCTGCCCGCAACCCGCAGTCTGCGTAGCCAACTCGAAGCCGGTGCGCCGCTGCCGGATGCCATCCGTGAGGCGCATCGCGCCGCGGAGGAAGGGGCAGCGGCGACCGCCGATCGCATCGCTGTGCGCGGTCGGGCCGCCTACCTCGGCGAACGGGCGATCGGGACACCTGATCCCGGAGCGGTCTCGGCTGCGGTGGTGTTCCAGGGACTGGTCACAGCCGCCGCTAACTGACCTTGATCGAGTAGGTACTGGTCTCGGGCTTGCCGGGAACCGCAATGGGGTAGTTGCCCCGTCGTAGCGCGTCGGTCGGTGCAGCCATCGGTTCGATGCAGACGACGTCGTCGCTGTGCGGCGCGAAAATCTGCGCGGCGCCGTAGCCCCTGCTGAACTTCACCTCGATGCGCCGATCGCCGCCGGCGATCGCGAACGTCGAACCATCGCGGACCTGGTCGAAGCCGTGGTCCAGCTCGGTTGTCTTCAGCGGCTCGGCTCCGCCGGCCCACTCCTGCGTCTCCCCGGTCGGGATACCCCAGTTGTCCACGGGCAGATATCGCATGGTCGGGGTTTCCAGCTGCCACTCCTCCCGTGCCACACCCGGGATCTTGAAATACGGATGGTAGCCGTAACACAGGGGCACCGAGGCTGCCGTGGACGGCATCACGGTGGTGTCCACGGTGAGCGTGCGGTCGGCCAGCGTCACGGTCATGGTCAGGATGTGCGGGAAGGGAAACGTCGCGAGCAGGCGGGGTCGCCCGCCCCAGTCCAGGATCGCCACCAGTTTGTTCTCGGACTGTTCGATGACGAGCCAGCCGGGATTGGCGCCCAGCACGCCATGGATCGGCACGCCATGCTCGTCGCTGCGCACCCCGGCGACACCGGGGGTCAGGGTGACCACCGCACCGTTGATGCCGTACTTGCTGGCGCTCAACCTGTTTGCCCACGGGTAGAGGATCGGGATGCCCATCGTCTTGCCGGTGGTGATGTAGGCCTGTAACCCGCGGCGCTGCCCCAGGAACTCGACGCCGTCGTCGGCCAGTGATGTGCAGACCATTCCCGCGACGGGAACATACGTCGCGGTCAGCGATGACGACGGGTCATGCAGGGTGACAGGTTGGTAGTCGGCCATGGCGCAAGTCTGTCACGCGGTCGCGGTGGTGACACCCATACGAGTCAGTCCGTCAGGGGGTCGTGCTGGATCCGTTCGGCGGGCGCGCCCTTGTCGATCAGCGCGGACTTTGTCGCCGTGACCATCTCCGGTCCGCCGCAGATCAAGATCTGGCGGTCACCCCAATTGCCATACCGGGTCACCACTTCGGGCAGTCGTCCGGTCTGGCGGACGTGCAGTCCACGGGGTGGTTGGACGTCGGGATAGTCGGCCGCCCAAGGTGGATCGCTGCTGTATTCGGACACCGGCGTCACCGATAACCAGGGGTTGGTCGCAGCGATCTGCCACAGCGTTTTCAGGTCATAGAGGTCACACGGATACCGTCCGCCGAAGAACAGGTGCACCCGCGGGTTCACCCCGTGCAGCGTCATGTCCATGATGAGCGTGCGCAATGGCGCCAGCCCGGTGCTGCCCGCGACCATCAGCACGTCTTCGCCGCCGCGGTCGACCTGCATGGCGCCGTGGGGGCTGGACATCCGCCATCGGTCGCCGGGCCGGGTTTCGGCGACGATCGCCGTGCTGACCATGCCGCCGGTGACCGATCGGACATGGAATTCAATGCCACCGGAGCGGTCGGCCGGGATGGCCGGGCTCAGATAGCGCCAGCGGCGTGGCCACTGCGGTACCTGGACGGTGACGTACTGGCCCGGGTGGTAGAAGAGCGGTTGGTCGAGTTGCAGCCGGATGACCGATACGTCGCGGGTGACCTTGTTGTGCTCGATGACGGTGCCGTCGCAGTACGCCGGGGACTGCTCGGCATCGGCCGCCCCGCGCATCACCCCGATGACCAGCGCAACCACGTCGTGCGCGGTCTCGGCGAGCCGCTGATTCCAGTTCGCGTCGAGGTGAGTGCGCAGCGTGGTGTAGAGCGCGTCCCGCATCGTGTCGTAATGATGTTCTGTCACACCGTATTTGCGGTGATCCCGGCCCAGCTGGGCCAGGAACGCCACCGGTTCCTCGGCGCGCTGGGCGATGAGCTCCCCGAACAGCCAGGTCATCGTGGTGGCGAAGATGTTGCGCTGACGGTCCATGTCCGGTGGGAACAGGTCTCGGGCGGACAGGTCGGTGGCGAACCAGTGGGTGTAGAAATCGCGGATCAGGGCGTCGGACCCGCGTTGTGGGTCGACGGCATCACGCAGCACCAGCAGCGCGTCACGGTCATCGAGCCCCACGGGGGCGCATTCTATGCGCGTGCGCGCCCGGGCTGTCGCAGAGCGGCAACTACCACCAGTGTCGCCCCGACGATCACCCAGAAACTGAGCACGATGACTGCGGTGGTGGCGCCGCTGCCGCCGAAGTATGCGGTGGACCGCAGCAACGTGGCGGTCGCGCCCTGGGGGAGCAGCTGGCCGAGCTGTCCCCAACCGCTCGGCAGCATTTCCGGTGCGGCGGTCAGCCCGGACAGCGGGTTGCCCACCAGCAGGGCCAGCAGCGCGCCGACAGCCAACCCGGCCTTCCCGAACAGTGAGCCCAGTCCGAGCATGAGCAGGCCTGCCGCGCCCACCCCAAGGGTCAGGCCCGCAGCAACGCCCCACAGGTTCGTGTCGATGGAACCGAAGACGTAGTACAGCAACGCGGCGATGGTGGTGCCGGCGACCGCGGCGAATACGACGGCGGCACCCAGTCGAGTCCACACTTCGCGTCTGAGGGCGAACACCAGGGCGATCGCAGGCAGCATCCCCGCCAGCGTGATCGGCAGTGCGGACGCGGCCAGTCCGGCGCCCCGCGGGTCGGCGGCGGGCAGCGGGGCGAGATCCTCGGTGTGCAGGGTCAGGCCGCGGTGTGCGGCGATGCCTGCGCCTACCTGGTTCAGCAATTGCGCGACGGCCGGGCTGCCGCCGGTGGCGGTCAACAGGGTGGGACCCTCGGGTCCGAATGCGACGCCGCCGTAGACGGTCCGGTTGTGGATGGCGTCACGCAACGCTGCCTCACCCGGGTAGTAGGTGACGGCGAACGCTCCGGGCGCCTGCTGTTCCAGCCGTTCGGCGACCTGGCTGCTGGCGGCCTGTGGTCCGGCGGCGCCGATGGGGACGTTGTGAGGCTTGGAGCGGGACGCGGGTAGGGCGAACGCGACCGCCACGATCGCGATGGCCACCGCGAGCACCGCGATGATTCCGGTGGCCCGTAGTGCTGCCGGTGGACGGTGTACAGGCACCACCTGGCGGGCCGGGGTGGGGAGCGCGGTTGCAGTCATGACGCCACCTTTTCATCAACTGTTGAATTACCTGTTGCGCTGAGAGTAGCGCTGTCCGCGATTTATTTCAACATCTATTGAAATGATAGTGTCGATGCATGGCCTTACCTGCGCAGACAGTCAAAAAGCGAGGGCGAAGGCAGGGCGATCCCGTCTCCAGGGACACTGTGCTGGCCGCCGCGAAACAGCGATTCGCCGCGGACGGCTACGAGAAGACGACGCTGCGGGCGATCGCCGGGGACGCCCACGTCGACCCGTCGATGGTGCTGTACCTCTTCGGGTCGAAAGCCGATCTGTTCCGGGAATCGCTGCAACTGATCATCGACCCCGCGGTGCTGGTGGCCGCGATCGAGGGGCCGCCCGAGGAGGTGGGCACCCGGGTGGTGCGCACGTATCTGGACATCTGGGAAGCGGCCGACACCGGCGCCAGCATGCGGGCGATGCTGCAGTCCGCCACCTCGAACTCCGACGCCAACGAATCCTTCCGGGCCTTCATGCAGGACTACGTGCTGGCCGCGGTGTCCGGCGCACTCGGGGGAGATGTCGAGCAGGCCCGGCTGCGGGCGATGTTGGCGGCCACGACCCTCGTCGGTACCGCGATGCTGCGCTACGTGATGGCCGTGCCCCCGTTGGCCGCCGTGACCCGCGATGAGGCGGTGCGACTGATCGCGCCGACGGTGACGCGGTACCTCACCGCCGATGCAGAGGACCTGGGGCTGCCCGCGTCATAGCCGGATCAGCCGGGGTGCATCGTGGCGTTGAGTTTGCCGCTGAGCTTGGCATCTGCCTGGTCGTATCGGGATGCCGCGATATTGAGTTTCTGCGACAGATCAGTCGAAGCGTGCTGCATCCGAGCGCACGCTTGGGTGCGGGCAGCCAAGGCCATTGTCAGAGCGGTGATGGCAGCTCCACATACGAGGCCGTGATTGACCGCCACGGAATCGGGAACCCCTTGGGGCGTGCCCGACGCGCTTGCGACCTGGCTCGCGGCCTGATTTTGTCGCTCCGACAAGTCGCGTACGTGCGTGGTGTGGACCTTCAGGAGATCGGACATACGGATTTCCTTCGTTCAGCTCGATGACACCTTGGTGTACTTGTTCATCGCCTGCGCGATCTTCGCGGCATTCATCGTCGAGTTCGCAGACATCACCCCCATCGCCGCGGCGCTCGGGGGGACCGACCCAGCGACAGCTCCGATTTCAATCCCGATTGCGATCGCCACTCCCGGAGGGCCGAACGCCCTCGCGATCATGGCAGGCACCACGGCGTAGCCGAGGACAGTCGCGGCGACGTCGAGGAAAGTGCGTGTCTGGTTGACCTGCTTGGCTTGATCGTGCACAACCGCTTCCACCGCCATGTCGGCTTCCTGGATGGCGCGGGCACGATCCTGTTGCTTGGAGTCCTGGGCCGCGTAAGCCTGCGAGGCGCTCCCTTGCCAACTGTCGCCGGGAATCGCCGATTCGAGTGTTTGGCCGACCTCGCTGAACTGCGCTGCGCCTTGCCCGAACCGGTCGCCACTGTCCGGGTCGCCGACTCCACACGTGAGGGTCATTCCTTGGATCGCCAGCAGGCCGGCCGAAATTATCGGAGTACCGAGAGCCCTCGGCAGCAGCATCTGGACTGTGCCGATCGCGTCCGCACCTACCCCGACAGCGTCCAGAGTCTGGTTGGGATTGGCGTTGTTTTTCCGGCCGTCGTCATTGGATTTCGCGGACCACACAGTGTTGGCCTTGCCGAGTTTGTCCAACACCGGGTTGTCGAGCGCATCGCTGACCCTTTGTGCAGCGCTCAAAAAGCTCATCGCCGTTCAGCCCTTTCGTCGAAATGAGCCTAACAGCGGCTAAACACGGTCTTGCACGCCAATTCTGGGCTGGTGTGAGATGGTCCGCTTCGTGGAAATCAGCCCGGCTGGTCTTCCTGCTCGGTGTGCCGCGCGATGAGCGCCAGTTGGGCCTCGACGGCCGCCTCCGGCGTGGAAAACGGCATGTGAGTTTCCACGAAGTCGCGGGCCTCGCGCAAGTCCATCCCCTGGTCGACGAGCATATCTACCACTCCGACATGCACGACCGCCGTCGCCTTCTTTGCGGCGACCTCGGCGACGAACCGGATCTCTTCGGCGAGTTGAGATTCGGTGAGGGTGGTCACTTTCGGGTCGAGGTCGACCTGCGCGACCGCGCCGCTGAGGTAGGCCGTCACAGTCACGGTGCCGGGCGGGTTCACCGCCTGAACCACGGGGATCTGCTCTGCGTCTTCAGGCTCGGGCTCCGGCCCGTCAATGGCCGCGAGGCCGTCGCCGAGACCATCGTCGTAACCGTTGTCGTGTGTTCCCAAGCCCGCCAGGGCATCGAGTCCGGTGTCGTCGTCAGCAATCGCCGGAGCGTCGAAGTGCAACGCGTCCAAGCCGTCGCCGGCATCGAATGACTCATCATCCGGATCATGTGTATTCACGTGGCAGTAGTCCCGACTCTGGTCGACGCCGGCGTGCGCCGAGGCAGTTAGCTTCGCAGCGAAGGCTACCGCGCGCGAAGTGACTCATGTGCAGTGGTTCCGTTCAATTGCGCCACCACGTCCAACCCTGGCTTCGTAACGGGCCACCCGTCATGAGCTTGTCGTAGATGTAGTGCGTGAATGCAACGACCAGCGTCAGAGTGGGCAGCGGATGTGTGGTCGGCGCGGAGCAGGCAAGCATGTAGTCGAATTGAGGGTGTAGTGATCCGGTGCGCATGTGCCACTGCCGGTCGATGTGGGCGACGGCGGTGCCCGCAGCGTCGTAGACCGGTTCATGGACTTCCGCGTTGGTTCTCTTGAAGGCACTGGTACCGACTTCGGTGTGTCCGAGATGCTGATTGCCGAACTCGATTGCCAGGTCCATGCGTTGAGTCCGGACTTGCTGCCAGAACGAGTTGCTTTGACGTAACCGGCCAAGGTCGATTCCGGCGTGATCGCGAATCTGTACGACGTGCCCGCTGTTGCCCCCGTAACGGGTGAGGTACAGCAGGGCCGCGTAATCGGGGCGGACGATCTCGAACTCCAGATCGTCAGTCGCCCGAGTGATTGGAGATAGTTGTGTCCGTGGTCGCATGATGGCGAGGCATTTGCCGCTGGCGTTTTCCACCGCACATTCGATGTTGTGGTCGTGTCTGTCGGCGATGGGCCGTAGCACCAGGGTCTGCTCGCCGAACGGGTAACCGGACTTCTCCAGCGGGGGTGCGAATTGTGTCGCAGGCGGACTGGGTGAGGCGCCAGGTGAGGTATGGCCCGTCCATTGCGTGCCGTCAAAGTACCGGAGTTGCCGACCATTCCATGGATCGGTGAACCAGCCTGGGGGTGCGCTGGGCGGAACGGTGTTGTCGATTATCGTCCCCTTCGTTTTTCGTCGATGCTATCCCGGGCCATCCCGTCGGGCCGATCACCAAACCGGCTATGACGACGCGGGTGACTCGCTGGTGAGCACCGCTTTGATATCCCTGCGGGACCGGATACCGAGTTTGGTGAACACCTTCCGCAGGTGCCACTCGACGGTGTGCGCGCTGAGGAACAGGCGGGTCCCGATCTCGGGGTTGGTCAGCCCGTCAGCCGCCAGCCGGGCGATCTGCATTTCCTGCGGTGTCAGCATTGCACCGGTGTCGGTACTCGGCCCGCTCGTCGTCGCCACCCCCGTGGCGGCGAGTTCGCGGCGCGCCCGCTCGGCGAACCCGGCCGCTCCCATGGCGGTCAGTGAGTCGTGTGCGCGGCCCAGCCGCTGCCGCGCGTCGGTCCGTCGATGCTCGCCCCGAAGCCATTCTCCGTACACCAGATGTGCTCGCGCAGTGAGCATTCGGACCTCGGTGCGCTCGAGCTGTTCGATCGCCCGCTGGTAGTATTTTTCCGCGATGTCGCCTTCGCTCATCAGTGCGCGAACATATGCGGCAGTCCCCAGTGCCCAGTCCGTTCCGCTCGCGGCGGCCATACCCTCGATGTGGCGCACCGCCCCTGTCGCGTCGCCCGGACGGCCGAGTCGTGCTGCGGCCTCGATCAACTCGACCGCGGACCAGGTCGACAGGCCGAACTCCTGCGGGTAGGCGAAGCCGCGTTGAGCGGCCGCGAACGCCTCTTCGTAGCGACCGAGTCCGTTGTAGAGCACGGCCGCCGCCCACTCGGTCGCCGTCAGGACCTTGCCTTCACCGCGCAACAGCAGGTCGTGGGCGATCACGTCGATCACCCGCCGAGTTTCGGCTTCATTTCCGCGCCATGGGGCCACCACCAAGGCGCCGTAGTGCGCAAAGAAGCTGCTGCCCGTCACCTCGCCCAATGTCGCTGCTTGTGCGGCCAGCGAGTCCGCGGCGGCCAGGTCCCCGGCATAAACCCGATTCGACAGCCGCAGCAACAGCGCCGATGGAAGGACACCGAGCGCCCCGGCGTCACCGACCAGTTTGACCAGGGTCGCCGACAGGACCGACCAGTCGTCGAATTCCCAGATGTTGTGCGCCAATCGGCACGCGAGCGGCAGCCAGCCGAGTCCTTCGTCGGACGAGATCTCCCCGGTCCGGTACGCCGCCAGGCCACGCTGTACCAGGGGCACCCCGGCGGCGTATCCGTCGACCACAGCCCGGGACAGTCCCTCAAGGAGCAACTCCGACCGAGACGGATCCGACGGGCGGGGCATCGCCAAGATGGCGGTCGCGACCTGCTCCACGCCGGTGTCGCCGGGCAGCCGGCCGGCGGTGAGGGCTGCGTACATCGCGTCGCGGTAGGTCTCTGTCGCCAGCACGGGGTCCAGTGACTCGAGCTTCTTGGCGGCGTCGAGCAGCAGCGGCAGGCCCGCGCTCGCACTTCGGGAGGAGAACAGGACCTGTCCACGGAGCAGTTCGGCCACGCTGCGCTCGCGCTCGTCCAAGGGCTGCAGCCGGACGGCGTCGAGCAATTCCAGCGCGTCACCGAACTCGCCGGCCTGGGTCTTCGCCTGAGCCGCAGCCAGCGAGCGGGAACCGCGCCGCGCCGGATCGGGCGTGAGTTCGGCAGCCCGGCTGAGGAATGCGGCCGCAGCGGCCACCCCGCCGCGGGCGTGGGCACGTGCGGCGGCGCGTTCCAGGCCCGCTGCGACACCCTCATCCGGAACTCCGGCCGCGCCGGCCAGATGCCATGCCCGACGCTCGGGATCACGTTCGGCATCGGTTGCCTCGGCCAGTGCCTGATGCGCCGACTGCCGTTCGGAGGCCGACGCCGATCGGTATGCGGCCGAACGCACCAGCGGGTGCCGGAACCGGACCATCGTGCGGGCGGTCACCAACTCGGCTGCCTGCGCTTCGGCGCCGGCGGCCTCCACGTCGATGCCCCACCGGGCGGCGGCACGCCGCAGCAATGCCATATCCCCGACGGGCTCGGCCGCGGCGAGCAGCACCAGGCGTTGGGTCTCGGCAGACAGCGACCGTAGCCGTCGCAGGAAGCCCTTCTCGATCTGATTGGCCAGGGGTTGATCGTCCAGCCGGCCGTCGTCGGCGACCAGTTGTGCTGCCGTCAGTTCACGGGGAAGTTCCAGCAGCGCGAGCGGATTCCCGCGGGCCTCGGCCAGCACCCGGTCGCGGACGCGGTCGTCCACACGCCCCGGGGCGGTCGAGGCCAGCAGTGTCCGGGCGTCGTGATCGCCCAGGCCCTCGACCTCGAGATGGGACAGATCCTGCAACGCATCTGCGCGGAGGGGACTGCGCACGGCAAACAGCAGCGCCACGCGCTCCGCCAGCAAGCGACGGGCGACGAAGGCCAGTGTCTGAGCTGAGATCTGGTCCAGCCACTGGGCGTCGTCGACCAGACACACCAGCGGCTGATCCTCGGCCACGTCAGCCAACAGGGTGAGCACTGCCAGCCCGACGAGGAAGCGGTCGGGAGGGCTTCCGGCGCTCAGTCCGAACGCGGTCTCGAGCGCCGCGCGTTGGGGGCCCGGAAGGTGATCGAAGTGGCCGCGCAACGGTGCGCACAGTTGGTGAAGCCCACCGAAGGCGAGTTCGGCCTCGGCCTCGATGCCCGTGACACGCGCCACGCGGCATCCGGATGCGTGGTGCCGCGCGTACTCCAGCAACGCGGTCTTGCCGATACCGGCCTCACCGCGCAGGACCAAGGACGCGCTGTGACCGCCCTTGACCCCCGCGATGAGGGTGTCGAGGGTCGCGCATTCGTGACGGCGGCCGAGTAGACGTCCCGGCTCTGCACTCGTTGGCTCCATGTTTTCCAGGGAGACGATACTGGCGGGTGCGGGTGATCGCCTGTCCGGTTTGGACTCCGGATTCGCTGTCAGGCGGCTTGTGGGGAAGCGCGCCGGCCCGCGCTGTCCGTGGCGAGCAGTCGTTCGAGGTCCTCGAGGTCACCGGTGCGGGCCGCCGAGAACGCGGTGTTGAGTAGGCGGTGTGCCTCCACCGCAACAGGTGCCCGCCGCTGGTCGGTGTCCAGGCGCGTCTGGGCCCGGCGGACCAGTTGACGCACATTCGCGGCGCTGGTTCGAAGCAGGTCGGCGAGGTCGACGTACGGGTAGTCGAAACCCTTCCGCAGCACGTAGGCAGCCAGCTCGCCGGCGTTCAACCTCGCCATGAGCAGTGCAAGGACCTCCTCGGCCGCCGCAGCCTGCTCGGCGCGCAGCGCGGGATTCCCGTCGGAATCGACAATGTCGTCCAACGGCGACGCTGTCGGGGACTCGTGGCGGTGCCGAGCGGACTGGATGAGATTGATCGCGAGGTTGGTGGTGGTCGTGGTCAGGAAGGCGGCGGGGTTCTGCACCCTGGTGCGGTCGGTGCGCTGCCAGCGCAGCCATGCGTCCTGCATCAGATCCTCAGCCTCGCAGACGTTGCCGGTCACCCGGTAGGCGATGCCGAACAGTTGCGGGCGGTGGGTCAGGAAGATGTCGAGTGCGCGCTCCAGGTCGTCGGACGGCCTGGTCGGTGTCGTCGTCTGGGGACTCGGCGCGGACATCGGTGGGACTCCTTGTGCTAGGCGGCGCCCATTGCGGGCGATACCTTCACTGTCGATCCCACGTGCCGTCCACCGCGCCCCGGAAGTCCGTGGTGGAGTCCGTGGGCACCGGGCACCACGGGGCCGCAGAATCCCACGCACCGGTGGGAGGAGACCGACTAACCCGGGGTTGCCGCCAGCGCAACCGGCAGATCCCGGCGCGAGTTGATGCCGAGCTTCGAGTACACCTTCCGCAGATGCCACTCCACGGTGTGCGGGCTGATGAACAGCTCCGCACCGATCTTCGGGTTCGTCATCCCGTCGGCTGCCAGGGCAGCGATCTGGGACTCCTGCGGCGTCAGGCTGTTCGACGGCTGCGTATCGCGGGCCCGCACGTGCTCACCGGTGGCCAGCAGTTCGCGCCGGGCGCGCTCGGCGAACGCCGTGGCCCCCATGCCGTCGAACATCTCGTGGGCCTTCCGGAGCTGATCCCGAGCCGCCGCACGCCGACGTGTCCGGCGCAGCCATTCCCCGTACAGCAGGTGGGTACGCGCCACCTCCACCACCACGCGGTCACGGCCGAGTTCCTCGATCGCGGTGCGGTACAGGGCGTCCGCCTCGTCACCATCGGTGAGCAGTGCCCGGCTGCGGGCGCTGACCCCGCGAGCCCACCCGGAGTCGGCCGCATCGGTGAGCTCGACCAGCCGGGCCAGCGAGGCCCGCGCCGCCTCGAGCTCGCCGCACCGGGTTGCGGCTTCGACGTGTTCGACCAGCGACAGGCCGGTGAAGTTGAACCCGTCGTGGTCGATACCGGCGCGGGCGGCGGTCAGAGCCATGTCGTAGCGCGCCAGCCCGTTGTACAGCACGCCTTCGATGTAGCCGCTGGCTCCCAGCAACGAAACCTCCCCGCGCTGTGCGGCACGGGCTTTGGCCTCGGCGATGATGCTCGCCGCGGCGTCCTCCTCGCCGCGCCAGGCCGCCAGCACGAGCGCGGCGTAGCTGTGCGACGCGTTGCCGGTGGCGGCCGAGATCGCGTCGGCCTCCTCGATCATGCGGGTGGCGGTGGCGAAGTCGCCGTAGTGGATGTACACCCCACCGAGGTAGATCAAGGCGGGAGGCAGCACCCCGAGGGCGCCGATATCGCGGGCCAGTCGCACCGCGCGGGTCGCGAACGTGTCCCAGGCGGGCAGATCCCAGCCGTAGTGGATGAACGATTCCAGTGCGACCGGTACGAGTAGCAGCCACCGCAGCGTCGCCTCCCGGCTGCTGAGTTCCTCGTGCGCGAATGGCTCGAAGGCCCGGCGCAGCACCGGGACACCGGCTTCGTATCCGTCCGCGAGCAGCGCGGCCACTCCGTCCAGCAGCAGGTCGGCGGCATCGGAGTGCGACGGTGGGGCGCCCGAGGCGCGGGCCGCGACTGCCGCGGCCCTGGCGCCGGACGGGCCGTGCACCCGGCCGGCGAACACGGTTGCGCTGATCGCCTCGAGGTAGGTCTCACGCGCCAAGGGTGATTCGGTGGCCGTGAATTGTGCGGCAGCGTCCAACAGTAGGGGTGCTGCCTCGTCGCTTCTGCTGCGGGCGAACAGGATCCGGGCACGTAGCCGTGCCAGGTGGGCGCGGTCCAACGGGCTCAGCGGGCACAGGTCCGCCAGCGAGGCCAGCTCTGTGGCGCGGTCCGGAGCGGCGGCCGAGAAGTGCGCCTCGGCGGCCGCGAGGGCTCGCCGTCCCCGCTGCCACAGGTCTGGTGTCAGTTCGGCGGAGCGTTCGGCCAGGACCGCCTCAGCGGCCATGCCGCCGCGTTGCCGTGCCCGGCCCGCCGCGCGGTCCAGCGCCGCCGCGACCTCCTCGTCCGGACCCTCGGCTGCCTGTGCCGCCTGCCAGGCCCGGCGATCGGGGTCCAGTACCGGGTCGGTGACCGTTGCCAGCGCCCGGTGCACCGCCCGGCGCGCTTCCGGCGCGGCGCGGTGGTAGACCGCCGAGCGTACGAGCGGGTGGCGAAACCGCACGGACTCACCGAATTCGATCAATCCGGCCGCCTTGGCGGGTGCGGCATCGGGGGTGACGTTCATCGCGGCGGCGGCGCGCAGCAACAGCCGGGCATCGCCGACCGGCTCGGCGGCGGCGATCAACAGCAGTGTTCGGGTCGGCGCAGGCAGCGAGTCGATGCGCTGCGCGAAGCCCCGCTCCACGCGGCGTGACACCGAACCCGTGCCATGCAGCGACGCCGAGTCCAGGCCGTACGCCAGTTCGGCGGCGCTGCGGCCGCGGTAGAGCTCCAACAGTGCAAGCGGGTTTCCGTGTGTCTCGGCCACCAGCCGGTCCCTGACCCGCTTCTCCAGGCGCCCGTCCACCGCGGCCTCCAGCAGCTCACCGGCGGCGGCAGGGTCGAGACCGCCGATTCTCAACTCCGGCAACGCTTCCAGTACGCCTTGTCCCTCAGGATCGCGTACCGCGAACACCATCGCGACCGCCTCGGCCAGCAGGCGCCGGGCCACGAACTCCAGGGTCTGCAGCGACACCTGATCCAGCCACTGGGCATCGTCGATCACGACCAGCACCGGTCGTGTTTCCGACGCCCGGGTGAGCAGGGTCAACACCGCGAGGCCTACCAGGAAACGGTCAGGAGGATCACCGGCGGCCATCCCGAACGCGACCCGCAGTGCATCGCGCTGCGGTTCCGGCAGCGCATCGATCTCGCCGAAGAACGGCGCGCACAGTTGGTGCAGGCTCGCATAGGCCAGTTCCATGTCGGCCTCGATGCCGCGCGCCCTGGTGACGGTCAAGTCGGAAGCCTGGGCCGCCACGTACTCCAGCAGCGCCGATTTCCCGATACCCGCCTCGCCGCGAATCACCCAGACCGCGGAATCGCCTTGACGCAGCCCGCTCGGCACGTCGGCGAGCAATGTGCACTCACGCTGCCTGCCGACCAGATTGGGCAGCGGGCTGGCACTCATGCGGCGACTCCTGGCACGACTGGACGGCACGGATGTGCACGGCTTGAGAAAAAATCTACCGGCAATGTCACAAACCGCGACACGACCCGGTCGAGTACTTATAACCACCGGTCTGTCACAGGAGAGTCCATGCCCCCGCGCGAACGCCAGCTCGCCACCTCCGTTCTCGTCGTCGGAGCCGGTGCGTCCGGATTGCGCGCAGCCATCGAGGTCGCCGAGGCCGGCATCGCGGTGACGGCGGTGAGCAAGCGTCCGGTGTCCACCGAAGAGCCCGGGACCGTCATGTCCACCGGCGGGATCAGCGCGGCGCTGGCCACCACCGACCCGGCCGACACGTGGGAACAGCATGCGGCGGATACGCTCTCGGAAAGTCAACTGCTGGCCGACCCACGAACCGTGCAGTTGGTGACCAGGAACGCTGCGCAGGGAATCCACGACCTCGAGCGCTACGGCATGAGCTTCGACCGCCAGGACGACGGCAGGATCGCCCAGCGCCAATTCGACGCTCACGCCCGTCCGCGCACGGCCCACGCCGGGGAGAACACGGCGGCACACGTCCACCGCGTGCTCCGCGAGCACGCGGAGCGGCTCGCCATCCCCGTCCTGACAAACCTCTACATCACCACGATTCTGGTGAACAACGGGACCGTCTTCGGTGCCTACGGTTTCGACCTTGTCGACGGCACGCGCTACCTCGTGCATGCCGATGCCGTGATCTTGGCCACCGGCGGGCACACCCGGATCTGGCGGCGGACGTCGGCCCGCCGTGACGAGAACACCGGCGACTCCTTTCGCCTCGCCGCCGAGGCGGGTGCCCGGTTGCGCGACCCCGAACTGGTGCAGTTCCACCCCGCCGGGCTGCTCACCCCCGAGCCGGTGGCGGGCATTCTGGTCAGCGAGTCGGCGCGCGAGGAGGGCGCCATCCTGCTGAACAACCTCGGCGAGCGATTCATGACGCGCTACGACCCGCAGCGGATGGAGAAGTCCAGCCGTGACACCGTCGCGCTGGCTTCCTACAACGAGATCAAACACGGCCGCGGAACCCAGACCGGCGGGGTGTGGCTGGACCTGTCCCACCTGCCCGCCGAGACCGTCCTCACGCGGCTACCCCGGGTCTACCAGGCTCTACTCGGCCTGCAGAAGCTCGATGTGACGCGTGACCCGATCGAGGTTGCGCCGACCGCTCACCGCTCGCTGGGCGGGGTCTGGACCCGGCCGGAAGACCATGGCACCGATATCGAGGGGCTGTATGTCACCGGCGAGGCCGCCAGCGGATTGCACGGCGCAAACCCCTTGGGCGGAAACTTTCTGACCGCGCTTCTTGTCTGCGGGCGGATCACCGGGCAAGCCGCGGCCGAGTATTCGGCGAGGCTCATCAGCCAGCGGCGGTCGCCTGCGGCGATCCGGCTCGCCGAGGCCGACGTCGACCGGTTGCTCGCCGCAGACGGCAGCCACAACGTCCGCGCGTTGCAACGGGCGGTGCGCAATCTGATGACCGAACACGCAGGCGTCGTCCGGGATGAGGCGGGACTGCGGGCCGGGTTGGCGGCACTCGAGGTGATCGGTGCACAGATGGCCGATGTCGGCGTGCACACCGACATCGGCGGATACCGGGACCTCGCGCACGCCTTCGATCTTCGGTCCGCCGTGCTGGCCGCCAGGGCGACGCTGGAATGCGCGCTGGAAAGGCGGGAGACGCGGGGCGCCCACATCCGTTCGGACCACCCCGATCTCGACCCGCAGCTGCAGGTCAACCTGGTGTGGTCGCCCCGGACCGGGGTGCGGCGCGAACCCATTCCGCCGATACCCACCGACATCGCCGAACTGATGGGCGACGTTCCCGTCGAGGGCACCTACAGGGCGTGAATTCCCTTGTACAACACCAACAGCCCGATCACCACGAGAATGCCGGCAACCAGCACCGCGTGATTCTCTTCCATCCAGTCCTTCAGCCGGGTCAGCGCTGCCGTCAGCCGGTCTCCCGACACGGCATAGGCCAGGATCGGCAGCGCCACCGTCGACCCCGCTGCCACGACGTAGTAGATGACCGCCAGCCACACGCCGGGCTGACCGATACCCGCCGTGCCGATGGCCAAACCCGCTGCAGCGCAGATGAACAGCACTTTCGGGTTGAGCACGGTCAACACCGCCCCGGCGGCCGCTGCCCGCGGCGGCGTGAGGGTGCTGAGCTTCTGCATCCAGCCCGGGCTGTGTTCGGATTTCGCCCGGGTGAGCCAGCGATAGATGCCGAAGACGATGAGGGCGGTGCCGATCACGATGCGCAGCCAGGAGGCCCACGTCGGCGGCTTGTCGAGGCGGCCGAGCAGATTGGACACCTCGAGGAAGATCGTGGTGAGCGCCGCCATGCCCAGCAGCCAGCCGGCCAGGAACGCCAGCCCCGTGGGCCGTGGGCGCGGGGTGTGCAACACCAGGACCGCCGGAATGATCGACAGCGGCGACAGCGCGACCACCAGTGCCAGTGGGATGAGCTCGGTCAGCACCGAGCCCCAACTACCCGACATTGCGCTCCTTATTCGTCACTGGCATCAGGTGTCTTCGAACTGGTTTCGGCCCAGGTTGTCGATGAACGTGGGACCGAGCAGGTCGAGTTCGCGCCGGTACTCGTGCGCCCAGATGCCGAACGGTTGGTGCGCCAGAGATTCGTTGCGGAACCGGTCGTCGTCCGACACTTCGGTGGCACAGAAGCTGGGTATCGCCAGATCGACCACGGGGCCGCCGCGTTCGACCTCGGAGAGCAACAACGGAGCGTTGTCTGCGAGGAACCGGTCGATGATCCACCCGTCCTCGCCCAGCCAGATCGAATATCGGACCTTGGTGACCACGTGCTCGCCGCGGCGCACGATCTGCCCGGCGATCAGCGGATCCAGTTCCCGCTCAGCCTCGTAGCGGGTCCCCCCGACGGCGGGACCCTTGGCGGTCATGGTCCCGATCGATTCGTCGCCCAATGCCTCGACGAGCTCGCCGGCAGGCGCGTCCAACTCGGCCGGCGCCGGTCCCTGCACCCGGACGCGCACCGCGTATCCATCGGCGGCGAACAGGTAGGACTGCACGATCAGGACCGGCGTGGGATCCGATGCCGCCACGGCGGGCAGTTCCCGGACGAAGAACTTCCGTTCGAATTCGAAATCACCGAAGCCGGATTCGGACATTCCTAGACCGTAGCCTGGCCGTCCGTTCCTGGCACCGCGGTTTCGTATTGTCGACCCGTTGGGAACCTAGTCCGCGTCCGCCACATCCTCCACCGCGTCGGCCGCGTGACCCGGGCCGCCATCGGCACGGACAGCGTCGCGAATGGCGTTGAGATGGACGCTGACCTGAGGATCAGACGTCAGGCCGAGCACGGCGTCACGGATCTCGTCCGGGCCAGGCAGGTGGGGCCGCAGGTACCTGCCGGCGCCGATCGATTCCAACTGGGCGGCGTTGGCGGGCTGGTCGACGGCCTGGGGAATGGCCACCATCGGCACGCCGTACCACAGCCCCTCGGTGCAGGACCCCATGCCGGCGTGGGTGATGAAGCAGTCGGCCAGTCGCAGGACCGCGGGTTGGGGCACGGTGTCGCGCAACTGCACCCAGGGCGGCACCGGCCCGAGATCATCCGCGTGCGCCCGGCCGGTCGCCAGCACCAGTCGCCACCCTGAACCGTCGAGCGCGGCAATGACATTGCGGTAGACATCTGCCCGTTGTGTATAGGCGGTGCCGAAAGCGAGCAGGGCCAACGGGCCGTCACCGGCAGGCGGCGTCCAGTCGCGCGGGTCTTCCCGACGGGGATCGATGCACGGCCCGACGAAGCGGTACCGGTCATCGACACGGTCGGCGTGGCGTTGCATGGCCCGCGGAATCAGTGCCAGGCAGTGCCGTGGCGCGCCGGTCACCTCGTCAAAGGTCAGCGAACTCCGGGCACCGGACAGCCAGTCGTCGAGGGCCCGGCGATAGGCCGTACCGCTGGGGCTGTTCATGATCGGGTCCAGCACCTCGGCCATGTCCTCGTGATAGCCGTCCCAGGCGACTTCACACGGTGACAACTGGGCCGACGGCACCCCCCAACGCTCGGCGGCCACCGGACCGGCCATGCCGCCGACGTCGTAGAGCACGATGTCGGGCCGGTCCCGGTCCAGGGCGGTGTGCAGTTGGGGGAGTACCTGGATGGCCTCGTCGAGAAACATCCGCATGCCCGTCACCGGGTCGTCCTCGTCCCACGCGGCGGGTGCGCCGGGTGCGCCGGGCAGCACCGAGGTGCATTCGATCAGGTCCGCGCCGGTCGGGCGGGCCAACCACGCCATGTGGCTGCTCACCACATAACTGACGTGGTGACCGCGTTCGACCAGTTCGCGGACCATCGCCAGATGTGGGTACATATGGCTGGGGGCAGACGCGGCGACGACGGCTATGTGCACCGGGCTGATTGTGCCTGACGAGCCAACCGCAGCTGAGTTACGAAGTATTCGGCTGCGGCAACTACGGATGCGCACCCTTTGCCACGGTCGAACCGAGGGTGTGGACCGAGACAGTATTGAGCGGTATTGAACAGATGCAATGTCCGGGGGGTGCAACTGGTTAGCCTTGTCGAGACGAAAGGGTAAGTCGATCAACAACGCCGAGACGCCAAACGTACAGCCTGGGTGGTACACCGACCCCTGGGACCGCGGGCAACTGCGGTATTTCGACGGCCGGCAATGGACTGGTGATGTCGCGGCGGGGCGGTCCGCCCCTCATGAGCCTGGGTTCTCAGTTCCTGCGACTGAGCAGACAGGATATCCGCTGAGCCAGCGCGTTCTCCGATTTCGTGCGATTCCTCAACGTGCCGATATCGATATCGCCTGTTCAGTCGAAGACGGCTGTAGTAACCAGCTCGCGGTTATTCGTTCGGTTTCGAAAGTGCGGCTCGTCGACCGGGATGTAGCGACAATTAGTTTTGCCCTGCTAATCCAGCCGGAAGTCCCCACGCTGTATTTCACCCGTTTCGGGGGCTCCGGTAGCAAGGACAGCCTCGGAATCACCGACAACGTAGGCCAGGAACTGGGGCGCCTACGGAGAACCAACACGTTTTGGCAGAGCTTACGGTCGTCACGTATGGATATGTCTTTGGAGTTGGGCCCCCATGTGTTAGGAAAAACCCGAGTTTGCATTGATCCCAGCAGCCGATTTGCAAAGGTCAATGAACCCATCTACGGGTCGACAGGGCAAATTATCGCCTCGGTGCAGCGAGAATGGCGATATGTCGATATGATCAATGACTTCTATGACTACACGCTGGAATGCGCGCAGCCCGTATCGAGCCTCCTGCAGAATTTGATTTTGGCCACCGCGTTCGCCCACTATCTATACGACCGTTTGGCGATTGGTGGGCCGACTGAATCAATTCAGCGTTTCGGGCACACGAACCGAATGTAAGTCGAAACTGAATGAAAGGCAGCGATCATCTATCGCGTAAGCGCCGCAAATTGAACTCTGCTTCTGTCGTGACTGCGTCGGAGGGTGTGGGCAAGTGCATCGTGCTCTCAAGCAGTTCGCGGATGGCGTCGCGATCTTGCCCCTGAACGCGCATTAACTCGTATACGAGTTCATACTGATTGGACCGTCCTTTTGCGGCAGCCACTTCGGATACTGCCAAAATCTCGTCGGCGAGTTCCGACTCTGTCATCTCGGACCCGACGCGGGCCGACAGATCGACTCGGTGCACCATGCCGTTGAGAAGTGCGACGACCGTGACGGTCTGGGTCGGATTTGTTGCGACAAATTGCAGATCCGGAGGGCTTTCTTCCGCGGTTGTCGCAGTCCGGACTGCTAATACGTCATCGCCGAGGATCGATGCAGCTTCAGCTGCGTGGCCATCAAGCGCGTCGAGGTCCGAGTAGCGCACTTCTACATGGTCCACCGGCATGTAGCCGTAAAGCGCGTCGAGACCAGTGTGATGATCGTCCTCGGCGGGCATATTGGGCCCAAGCGCGCCGTGGTGTGACGCGCCGTCGTCGTCGAAAGCTTCCCAATTGTCGGACATCGTTAGCGAGGAGGCATCGAGTTATGGATGCGGTCGTGTCCTTCCCGATCTGTTCCGGCATACTTCGCGGCGGCAGTATTGAGATTCTGTTCGTGGGCTTCCGACATCGTTTGGATTGCGATGCATGCGTTCTTGCGTGCTGACGCAGCCTTCTCGGCAGCGGTAGAAGTTGAGAGGCAAGCCGGCCCATGGCTTTTCAGAATAGAGGCCGCCGTTCTATCGGTTAGTGGGATAGCTTCAGCTACTAGCGCAGCGGCGTCGCCATGCATCGTGGCCAGCTTATGCAAAAGGTGCGGGCTGAGTCGTAATTCGCCGCCCGGTGATGTCATGTGGCTCCTCACATCTGGGTCGGATAGCATTCGTCGGCTATCGCCTGATATAGACGCGCCGCGTTGTCTATGGACTTACTGGCCTTCTCGGCCGCATCCGTTAGATGCTTCATATGCAGGAAACAACCCGCCAAGCACGAACCTGTAACCGAGGCCTCTAGGTCTAGGGAGAATAATTTTCCATATCTGCCGAAGGATCTCAACGCGATTGCGGGGGCAATCGCGTTACCCATGACAGTTGCCGAGTCGTTAAGAATGCGTCTCGTGGCTCTGAGTTGGTTTGCTTCCATTGTCACTGCCATGACTACATCGAGATCGATATCCGGCATCGTGCGCGAGCGTTTCGTTTGGCTTGCATTCGCGTCCGCGTACGCTTCCGATGCAGTTCCTGTCCAGTTATCATCGGGAATAGCCTTCTCGAAGTGGTCCGCGATGAGATTGAAGCGCTGCGCACTTTCGCTGTAGCCGTCAGCCATTTCGGGTGCATTGGTGCCTCCGCATGCGGCCTGCATACCCTGGATTGTCTTCAACCCACCGGAAATAATGGTCGTACCGCCGACCTTAGATTTTGACAAAAAGAACTCGACGACGCTCGCGCCCTCTGCGACCTGGGAGGCGGCGTTCCATAGCCCGTCAACCCCTTGCTCCTCGATGGTGTCGATCGTTGAAGCGATGCCGGTTATTGCGCTACCCGCTTCGGCAAGGGGAAAGCCCATCGGGCCCAGGAACGGACCGACCGTTTCGAGCGCCCCGCCGAACTTCTGCATGAAGTCCCCGTAGGTATCGAACAGGCTCATGGATTGGCGACCTCCTCCCGTCTGCCTGAAGCTAGCAGAGTGGGTGGACCCCAACCACACCAAATTTGCCTGGTGCGACGCCTGTCAGGCGGTGCGTACGCCTATTGGCGGTGTGCCGCGAGTGCCAAATCGCACAATCGACGGAAAAAGTTAAAGTTGAGCGGAACAGACTCAACCTTGACTACGTTGAACATCACGACAAGCATTTTCTCTACACGAAAAAGGGAGGTGTCGTGGACTCGTTCAACCCGACGACCAAGACTCAGGCGGCGCTGACCTCGGCGTTGCAGGCGGCCAGTTCCGCAGGCAACCCGGAGATCCGTCCCGCCCACCTGTTGATGGCACTGCTCACTCAGAACGATGGCATTGCCGCACCGCTACTGGAGGCCGTCGGTGTCGATCCCGCGAGCATCCGCGCCGAGGCGCAGCGGTTGCTCGACCAGCTGCCGAGCGCCAGTGGCGCAAGCTCACAACCTCAGCTCAGCCGGGAATCGCTCGCGGCGATCACCACGGCCCAGCAGCTGGCCACCGAGATGGACGACGAATACGTCTCCACCGAACACCTGATGGTCGGCCTCGCGACCGGCGATTCCGATACCGCCAAACTGCTGGCCGGGCACGGTGCGTCGCCGGAGGCGTTACGTGAGGCGTTCGTCAAGGTGCGCGGCAGTGCCCGCGTCACCAGCGCCGATCCCGAGGGCACCTATCAGGCCCTGGAAAAGTACTCGACCGATCTGACCGCCGCGGCGCGGGAAGGCAAGCTCGACCCGGTCATCGGGCGCGACAACGAGATTCGTCGCGTCGTGCAGGTGTTGAGCCGCCGCACCAAGAACAACCCGGTGCTGATCGGTGAGCCCGGTGTCGGCAAGACCGCGATCGTGGAAGGTCTGGCCCAGCGCATCATCGCCGGCGACGTTCCGGAAAGCCTGCGGGACAAGAGCGTCATCTCCCTGGATCTGGGGTCGATGGTGGCCGGTGCCAAGTACCGCGGTGAATTCGAGGAACGGCTCAAGGCGGTCCTCGACGACATCAAGAACTCGGCCGGACAGGTCATCACGTTCATCGACGAGCTGCACACCATCGTGGGCGCCGGCGCGACCGGCGAGTCGGCGATGGACGCGGGCAACATGATCAAGCCGATGCTGGCCCGCGGTGAACTGCGCCTGGTCGGCGCGACGACGCTGGACGAGTACCGCAAGTACATCGAGAAGGACGCCGCCCTGGAACGCCGCTTCCAGCAGGTGCTGGTCGGGGAACCGTCGGTGGAGGACACTGTCGGCATCCTGCGCGGCCTCAAGGACCGTTACGAGGTGCACCACGGCGTGCGCATCACCGACTCGGCGTTGGTGGCGGCAGCCACCTTGTCTGACCGTTACATCACCAGCCGCTTCCTGCCGGACAAAGCCATCGACCTGGTCGATGAGTCGGCGTCCCGCCTGCGGATGGAGATCGACTCCCGGCCCGTCGAGATCGACGAGGTGGAGCGGCTCGTCCGCCGTCTCGAGATCGAGGAGATGGCGCTGGAGAAGGAAGAGGACGAGGCTTCCAAGGAGCGGTTGGAGAAGCTCCGCGCGGAATTGGCCGACTACAAGGAGAAGCTGGCCGAGCTGACCACGCGCTGGCAGAACGAGAAGAGCGCGATCGACGTGGTCCGCGAGCTCAAGGAGCAGCTGGACACGCTGCGCGGCGAGGCCGACCGGGCCGAGCGCGACGGCGATCTGGCCAAGGCCTCCGAGCTGCGCTACGGGCGCATCCCCGAGGTCGAGAAGAAGCTCGAGTCGGCGCTGCCCGTGGCCGAAGCCCGCGAGAACGTCATGCTCAAAGAGGAAGTCGGGCCGGACGACATCGCCGAGGTGGTGGAGGCGTGGACCGGTATCCCGGCCGGGCGGATGCTCGAAGGGGAGACCGCCAAGCTGCTGCGCATGGAGGAGGAGCTGGGCAAGCGCGTCGTCGGTCAGAAGACGGCGGTCACCGCGGTGTCGGATGCGGTGCGCCGCAGTCGCGCCGGCGTGGCCGATCCGAACCGGCCGACGGGCTCGTTCATGTTCCTGGGCCCGACCGGTGTCGGTAAGACCGAGCTGGCCAAGGCGCTGGCGGAGTTCCTGTTCGACGACGAACGGGCCATGGTTCGCATCGACATGAGCGAGTACGGCGAGAAGCACTCGGTGGCCCGCCTGGTCGGCGCGCCTCCCGGCTACATCGGCTACGACCAGGGAGGTCAGCTGACCGAGGCGGTCCGCAGGCGCCCGTACACGGTGGTGCTGTTCGACGAGATCGAGAAGGCGCACCCGGACGTGTTCGACGTGCTGCTGCAGGTGCTCGACGAGGGCAGGCTGACCGACGGCCAGGGCCGCACGGTCGACTTCCGCAACACCATCCTCATCCTGACGTCCAACCTGGGCGCAGGCGGTACTGAGGAGCAGGTGATGGCGGCGGTGCGGGCGGCGTTCAAGCCGGAGTTCATCAACCGCCTCGACGACGTGATCATCTTCGACGGGCTCAATCCCGAGGAGCTGGTGCACATCGTCGATATCCAGCTACAGCAGTTGGCCAAGCGGCTGGCTCAGCGCCGGCTCACCCTCGAGGTGTCGTTGCCCGCCAAGAAGTGGCTCGCCGAGCGTGGTTTCGACCCGCTCTACGGTGCCCGCCCGCTGCGTCGTCTGGTGCAGCAGGCCATCGGCGATCAGCTCGCGAAGCAGCTGCTGGCCGGTGAGGTGCACGACGGCGACGTGGTGCCGGTCAACCTCAGCGCTGATGGCGAGGGCCTGGTCCTGGCCTGATTTCCCGCCGAAACGGCATTCCAGCAGGCGTCCACTCGCACTTTCTCTGCTGGAATGCCGTTTCGGCGCGTGGGCGAAATTAAATCGCGAACCGGCCGGCGAAACCTCGCAGCGGCACGTCGGCGCTCGTCAACAATCCGGGCGGCGCTGCCACGACCGACGCGATCGCGTTGAGTGCGGGCAGCCCGGTCACGGTCATGCCGATCGAGGCGAAGTTGTCCGGATTGGACAGGTCCACACCGGGTTTCGGGAAGATCATGTGTTTGTTGTAGACGCACGGGTCGCCCTTGATCTGGGTGATGTAGCAGCCCTTGATGTCCCAACTGGGGTCGGTGTGCGGAGTCATCTGCCATTCGAGGTGGGTTTCGACGCGCGGGACACCGTCGACCATGCCCTGGTATTTGATGTAGTTGCCGCCCAGTGAGCCCTTGGGCAGTTTGTACCAGCCCAGGTCGACGTCTTTCGTGCACGCCCCGAGTTCGTAGCTGAACTTCACCTCGTCGAGTTCGAGCCCGAAGCAGTCGGCCATCATCAGCACGCTGTCGGCGAACACCCGGGTGTACTTCTCCAGTTTCCCGCCGATCGACGGATCGTCTACGGGTAGGCCGTAGCCGACCTCGATCCACGTGTCCTTGCTGTGATGGCATGACACGTCGACGGATTCGATCGTGGTGACGTTCTCGATCTCGGCGACATCGGCCGAGCACACCACGCCCAGGATCTGGTTGACGCCGGGGTTCATGCCGGTGCCGTAGAACGTGGAACCACCACGCGCGGCCGCTTCCGCCAGGACCTGGGTGACCGGTCTCCCGGACGGATGCGGGTGGTTGGTGTCGCGGTGCCAGCCGGTGATCCAGTCGGCGGTGGTGACGATGTTGATGCCTGCCTCAAGGACTTTCACGTAGAGGTCCTCATCCGGAAAGACACCGTGGAACGTCAATACGTCGGGGTGCGCCGCGATGATGTCGTCGACCGATCCGGTGGCCGTCACCCCGATCGGATCGATACCGGCGATCTCACCGGCGTCTCGGCCGACCTTTTCCGGTGTGTAGCAATGCAGTCCGACCAACTCCAGATCGTCGCGCAGGACGATGCGTTTGATCATCTCGGTGCCGACATTGCCGGTGGCGACCTGGAATACGCGAATTCGGCTCACAGACTCACTCCTTGTGCTTGATGGACGTCCGGATAGAACTGCATGGCCCACTTGCGAATTGCGGTGAAGCCTTCGTATTCGGCGGTGGACAGCGCCGGCGGATCGGAGTAGCGCTGGTGGGACCAGATGTGGATGTCCTGGGTGAACTGGCGGATGACCTCGTCGCCGAATTCGGCTGCCTTGGTAGCCGCGCGGGGAGTGTCCTTCCCGGGGGTCCGGCCGATGTAGACCATGAACCGGACGTCGGAGGTGGACTCGTCGACGGGCGTGACCGCCGAGATGGTCCGGTTGTCGATCATGCCCCAGCTCTTGGTCACTGCGATGCCCAGACCGCCGTTGATGGCCTCGACACCGCTGCGCACGTCGTCGATCGTCTGGTTCTCATCACCCTCGAAGGTGATGGTGAAGTCGACGTAGGACACCGGCGCGGTGAAGTCGTGCCGGGTGAATACCGGCACGATCGGCGTCTGGTGGACGAACTTGAAGTGCGCGAAGTCGACGCCGTTCTCCAGCACGTACTGCGGATGCAGTTCCAGTCCTCCGCGATACAGCCGCTGCTGGGGGTAGTAGTCGGCGGCGCTGCGGCCGTCGCCGAACGACGCGAACACGTCAGGGGCATCGAAGAACGGTTCTCGGCCTTCGACGTCGTGCCAGATGTAGACGGCCTCGTTGCGCTCGGCGACGGGGTAGGTCGTCATCCGCCGGCCCCGGTTGGGCCGGTCCTGATACGGGATGCAGACGTTGCGGCCCTCGGAGTTCCACTGCCAGCCGTGAAACGGGCATTGGATGACCTCGCCCACCACGTGGCCGCCGAATCCCAGGTGCGCGCCGAGATGCTCGCAGTAGGCGTTCATCACCGTCACCTGGCCGGACTCCGAACGCCAGGCGACCATCTCCTCGCCGAAGTACTTCATCGCGTGTACGTCGCCGACACCGATCTCGTCTGACCATGCGACTTGGAACCATCCCGTCGGTTTCATCGACAGTGGAGGTTTTGCCATGACGCGAATCGTAGGAGGATCTGTGAAACTTTGGAAGAGGGTTCTGTGAAACCGGGGTAATCTCTCCAAGATGACCGAGGCCACCGTGCGGCGCACCAATCGCCGCGGACTGGCCACCCGGGAAAACATGTTGGATGCGGCGCTCAAGGCATTGGCCACCGGCGACCCGGGCGCGGTGTCGGCCAACCGGATCGCCAAGCAGATCGGCGCCACCTGGGGAGCGGTGAAATACCAGTTCGGCGACATCGACGGACTGTGGGCCGCGGTCCTGCACCGCACGGCCGAACGTCGGGCGGGCATGCTGGACCGCCGCGATCCCGGCGTGCCGCTGCGCGGGCGCGTCGCAGGCATCATCGACATGCTCTACGACGGGCTCACCGCCAGCGATTCGCGGGCCATCGAAAACCTGCGGGCAGCGCTGCCGCGGGATCGCGCCGAACTCGAACGGCTCTATCCCCGGACGGCCGCGGAGCTGCAGTCCTGGGGTCGGGGTTGGCTGGAGACCTGCCAGAACGCCTTCGCCGATCTCGAGGTGGACCCGGAGCGCGTGCGTGAGGTCGCGTCGTTCATCCCGGGCGCCATGCGTGGCATCACCTCGGAGCGGCAGCTCGGCACCTATTCTGACCTGGACCTGGCGCGGCGGGGCCTGACGAACGCGATTGTGAGATACCTGGAAGAACCGCGGCAGCAGCGAGCTGAATAACTGGTAATCGGGTTGTGACCTCATAGAGTTCGGGAATCTGGCGTACCAACAAGTAGGCTAGGGACGATGGTCCCGCTCTGGTTCACGCTGTCCGCACTCTGTTTCGTGGGTGCGGGCGTGTTGCTGTACGTCGACATCGACCGTCGACGTGGGTTGGGACGGCGCCGCAAATCGTGGGCGAAGTCGCACGGTTTCGACTACGAGCATGAGTCGGGCGAGATCCTCAAACGCTGGAAGCGTGGGGTGATGTCGACCGTCGGCGACGTCACAGCCAAGAACGTCGTACTCGGCCAGATCCGTGGCGAGGCGGTGTTCATCTTCGACATCGACGAGGTGGCCACGGTCATCGCGCTGCACCGCAAGGTCGGCACCAACGTCGTCGTCGACCTGCGGCTCAAAGGCATCAAGGAGCCGCGGGAGAACGACATCTGGCTGCTCGGCGCGATCGGTCCGCGGATGGTGTACTCCACCAATCTCGACGCGGCGCGGCGCGCCTGCGACCGCCGGATGGTGACGTTCGCGCACACCGCCCCGGACTGCGCCGAGATCATGTGGAACGAGCAGCACTGGACGCTGGTCAGCATGCCGGTCACCAGCACGCGTGCGCAGTGGGACGAGGGTCTGCGGACCGTGCGGCAGTTCAACGACCTCCTGCGGGTGCTGCCACCGGTGCCGCCGAACGGCGCTGCGGCCCCCGCGGGCCAGCCCAACCAGCCCGCGCTGGCGCGTCGCTCCGGTTCTCCGAGTCGCCCGCTGGCGCCCACCCCGGCCGGTCGCCGGGAGCTGCCACCCGGGCGCGCAGACGTTCCGCCCGGTCGTGCCGACGTGAGTCGCTACACGCAGCCCCGTCAGGAGCCCGGCCGCTCCGACTCGATGCGTCGGCCGCCGCCGGCGCGCAACGGACGTCAGGCACCGCACTACCAGCGGTAGTCGGACGCCCCAGACCGTTCAGTACCCTCTAGGACGTGTCCCGTCCCGTCGCCCTGATCACCGGACCGACTTCCGGTTTGGGCGAAGGATTCGCCCGTCGGTATGCGCGTGATGGCTATGACCTGGTACTCGTGGCACGTGACGTTGCCCGGCTCGAACTGCTCGCCGCCGAACTGCGCCATGAGGCCGGTATCGGAGTCGAGGTACTGCCGGCTGACCTCGCGGTGGCCACCGACCGCGCCAAAGTTGCCGACCGGCTGCGTCCCGGAGTGCGGGTGTTGGTGAACAATGCCGGGTTCGCCACCTCCGGAGACTTCTGGACCGCTGAATTCGCGCAGCTGCAGGCTCAATTGGACGTCAACGTGACCGCGGTGATGGAACTGACGCACGCCGCGTTGCCCGCGATGATCGAGGCGGGCACCGGCACCGTCATCAATGTGGCCAGCGTGGCCGGGTTGGTGTCGGGCCGGGGCTCGACGTACTCGGCGTCCAAGGCCTGGGTGGTCTCCTTCACCGAGGGGTTGTCCAACGGCCTGCGCGGCACCGGGGTCGGTTTGCACGCCCTGTGCCCGGGCTTCGTACACACCGAATTTCATGCCCGCGCCGGTATCGACATGGCCAAGACGCCGTCGTTCATGTGGCTGCAGGTCGATGACGTGGTGCGCGAATGCCTGGCCGGTGTGGCCAAGGGCGAGGTTGTCGTGGTGCCCGGTCTGCAGTACAAGGTGCTGACCGCCGGAAGCCGGATGGTTCCGCGAAAGCTGGTGCGCGCCATCACGAAAGTAGTAGGGACGGGCCGTGGAAGAACCTGACGTAGCACCTGAGATCCGGTGCGGGCGCTGATCGCGGCGGTGACGGCGATCATCCTCGTCGTCACCACATCATGTTCGTCAGACCGCGATCCGGGCCGCACCTACGAGGCGCTGACCGGCCCCATCGGCAATGCGCTGGACATCCTCGGCTGGCATGTCACCGTGTCCAACCTGCGGTTCGAATCCGAGCGTGTGCTCATCGACGTGGACGCGTCGGTCGCAGGCGAGGCGCACGCCAAACCGGAGGACATCCGGTTCGGCCTGTACGGTGCGCTGGCGCACCCGATCGAGGCGAACGCCATCGGCGGCTGCTCCGGGGTGACCAGCCTCGGCCTCAACCCCCTGGCCGCCACTGCGCCCGACAAGCTCACCGGCACAGTGTGTCTGGGGCCGCTGCGCGATCAGAGTCAGGTTCGCGGTATCTACGCGTACTCCCCGAGAGAACGGATCGCCGGAACCACCGTCGCTTATGCCGCGGCATTCCCGGTCGGCGTGCTGCCCACCAACGTCAACGACACCGGGCTGACCGTGAAGTCGACGAGTGTGGACGCGTTCAGCGCCGACGGTGCCCAACTGTCGCCCGCGGCACTGGGGGTCCCCGACGCCTTCACCGGCAACGGCTACATGCTGCTCGGGCTGGAAATCGACGGTCTGGCCGCACGGTACCGCGACGATTCGGCCAAGCGCGGCGGCCCGCTGATGGTGGTGGCCGCACCGACACTGCCCCCACCGGGGCTCAGCCACGCCTGTTCGGTGTACGGCTCGTCGGTACTGGTGCTGCCCGAGGCGTCGCGGGATGCGGTGAACGTGCGTGCGTCGTTGTGCACGCAGGGCGAGATGAACGCCGCGCTGCTGTACGCGTCGGTGTCGGTGATCGGTACCCACGCCGCGCTGTGGACCACCGATGACTGATACCGCAGGCCCGACCGAGTGGGGTGAGAGCCCGGGTGTCGGGCCCTGGCAGGGTCCGCTGCCGGATGACCCGCGCTATGACCCGCAGTTGTTGCGCGACGGTGACACCCGCAATGTTGTTGACCAGTACCGGTACTGGACGCGGGAAGCGATCATCATCGACATCGACCGACGACGGCACCCTCTGCACATCGCGATCGAGAACTTCGGCAACGACGCGAACATCGGTGCGGTGGTGCGCACCGCCAATGCATTCGCCGTCGACACCGTCCACATCGTCGGGCGCAGGCGCTGGAACCGGCGGGGCGCCATGGTCACCGACCGCTACCAGCGTCTGACCCACCACGACACCACGGCCGAACTGCTGTCCTTCGCCGCCGACGCCGGGCTGACCGTCGTCGCGGTCGACAACGTCCCTGGTTCGGTTCGCCTGGAGCAGATCGAGTTGCCGCGGAAATGCCTGCTCATCTTCGGCCAGGAGGGGCCAGGCATCACCCAGGAAGCCCAGGCCGGCGCGGCGCTGACGGTGTCGATCGCCCAGTTCGGCTCGACCCGAAGTATCAACGCAGGGGTTGCCGCAGGCATCGCAATGCATGCCTGGATCGCCCGACATGCCGACATTTCGGCGGCCTGGTAAGGCAGGATCGACACCATGGATCAGCTATGGGCCAACCGTGCGGCCAGCGCCGAAGCTGCGATCACCCAACGACATCTGAAGAAACTCTGGGGTTTGCCGGGCACTCAACTCGGCGTGGTGGCCTGGCCGTCCGCCAGGAAGTACCGCATGTTCGGCACGTGGCACTACTGGTGGCAGTCACACCTGCTGGACTGTCTGGTCGATGCGCAGCTGCGCGACCCGCAGCCGGAGCGGAAACTCAGGATCGAGCGCCAGATCCGGGCGCACTGGCTGCGTAACACCGGATGGACCAACGACTATTACGACGACATGGCCTGGCTGGCGCTCGCGCTCGAACGGGCCGGGCGGCTGGCCGGTGTGGAGAAGCCCGGCGCACTCAAGAAGCTCTGTGAGCAGTTCGTCAGCGCCTGGGTCCCCGAGGACGGTGGTGGCATCCCGTGGCGCAAGCAGGACCAGTTCTTCAATGCACCGGCCAACGGTCCGGCCGGGATTTTCCTGGCCCGCTATGACGACCGGTTGCGCCGGGCACAGCAGATGGCGGACTGGATCGACGAGACACTGATCGACCCCGAGACGTTCCTGGTGTTCGACGGGATCAAGGCCGGCTCGATGGTGCGCGCGCAGTACACCTACTGCCAGGGCGTGGTCCTCGGGCTTGAGGTCGAGCTCGCGGTGCGCACCCAGGACGCCCGCCACGCCGAGCGGGTGCGCCGACTGGTCGCCGCGGTCGACAAGGAGATGGCCACCGACGGTGTGATCAAGGGCGCAGGCGGCGGCGACGGTGGTCTGTTCAACGCCATCCTGGTGCGCTATCTGGCCTTGGTGGCCAGCACGTTGCCGGGCGACACGCCCGACGATGCGACTGCCCGGGACACCGCCAGGTCGCTGGTGCTGCGCTCTGCGCAGTCGGCATGGGATTACCGGCAGAACGTCGATGAGCTGCCGCTGTTCGGCCCGTTCTGGGATCGCGAAGCCGAGATCCCCCAGGCGGTCGGCAAGGAGGCCGAGTTCGTCGAGGGCGCGGTCAATGCATCGGCGGTACCTGAACGCGATCTCTCGGTGCAGCTGTCGGGCTGGATGCTGATGGAAGCCGCACACACCCTTGCGTGACGTGCTGAACGATCTGTCGGCGGTCTGGCGTGGCGGTGGCACGGCAGGTATGGCGACCGTGGTCCGGACGTTCCGGTCCGCGCCGCGACCCGCAGGGGCCGCGATGATGGTGGCACCCGACGGCACGGTCAGCGGCTCGGTGTCGGGCGGCTGCGTCGAGGGTGCGGTATACGAACTCGCCACCGAGGTGATCGCTCAGGGCGTGCCGGTGCTGCAGCGCTACGGCGTCAGTGATGACGACGCGTTCGCGGTGGGGCTGACCTGTGGCGGCGTGCTCGACGTGTTCGTCGAGCCCGTCTCGCAGCGGACGCTCCCTGAACTCGGCGCCTTGGTCGACGACATCGAGGCGCATCGGCCCGCGGCGACGGCGACCGTGATCGCCCATCCGGACCAGGATCGGGTGGGGCGTCGGCTGGTGCTCCGCACCGAGGCCGCGACCGGCACGCTCGGGTCGGCCCGTGCGGATGCCGCGGTGACCGACGATGCCCGCGGACTTCTGGACACCGGCCGGAGCGAGGTGCTGACGTACGGACCCGACGGCGAGCGTCGCGGCGAAGGCATGGAGGTCTTCGTCGCGAGTTTCGCCCCGCGGCCGCGGATGCTGGTCTTCGGAGCCATCGACTTCGCGGCCGCGGTGGCGCGCCAGGGGTCACTGCTGGGCTACCGGGTCACGGTGTGCGATGCCCGCCCGGTGTTCGCCACCCCGGCACGTTTCCCGACCGCCGACGAAGTCGTCGTCGACTGGCCCAACCGTTACCTGACCGAACAGGCCGCCGCGGGTGCCATCGACGGGCGCACCGTCGTCTGCCTGCTCACCCACGATCCGAAGTTCGATGTGCCGTTGCTCGAAGTGGCGCTGCGGCTTCCCGACATCGGCTATATCGGGGCGATGGGGTCACGACGCACGCACGACGACCGCATGGCCCGGCTGCGCGATGCGGGTTTGACCGAGGCCGAACTGGCCCGGTTGTCCAGCCCTATCGGCCTCGACCTCGGCGCGCGGACGCCGGAGGAGACCGCGGTGTCGATCGCGGCACAGATCATCGCCCAGCGATGGGGTGGCAGCGGACGCCCGTTGGACGATATCGGCGGACGCATCCATCACGAACACCATGAGCCCAGCGAATTGAGGAGTACCCGGTGACAGACCGTGCACGGATTGATTTCCCCGCCCGTATCGGCGTGTGGTGGGCCAGCGACACCTGGTCCATGCCCGATGCCCAGAACGTGGCCCGCGACATCGAGGCGATGGGCTACGGATCGCTGTTCCTGCCCGAGGTCGCAGGCAAGGAATGCCTGACCGAGTCGGCGGCCTTCCTGGCTGCGACCGAGCGCCTCGTCGTCGGGACCGGCATCGCCAACATCCATGTGCGGGTGCCCTCGGCCGCGGAATCCGGTGCGCGCACGCTGACCGCGCTGTACCCGGGACGGTTTGTGCTCGGGCTCGGCGTCAGCCACGGGCCGCTCGTCGAACACGCGCTGGGCGGCACCTATGCCAAGCCGCTGGCCACGATGCGCAGCTACCTGGAGCGCATGGCCGCGGTGCCCGAGCAGATCGAGCCGGGCGTCGGCCGGCCGCCGCGATTGCTGGCCGCGCTCGGTCCGAAGATGATCGAGCTGTCCGGTACCCACGCCGACGGCGCCCACCCGTACCTGGTCACCCCGGAACACACCGGGACCACCCGCGACATCCTCGGTCCGGACCGGTGGGTGGTATCGGAGCAGGCAGTGGCCATCGGCGGTGACGATGCCGATCAGCTGTCCCGCGCGCACAGTCATCTTGAGGTGTACAGCGGCCTGCCGAATTACCGGAATTCGTGGCTGCGCCAGGGTTTCGACGAGTCGGATCTGGTGCGCGGCGGGTCCGACCGGGTGGCGCGCGGCCTGGTCGGCATGGGATCTGCCGAGCGGGCAGCGGCTGCGGTCACCGCACACCTGGACGCCGGCGCCGACCACGTGGTGGTGCAGGCACTGGGGGAGACCCCGACAGCCGACCCGCGCCCGGCACTACGGGAGCTGGCCGCCGCCCTCGGGCTCGGTTAGGACGCCTGCTCGGCGGCCCGCTTGGCTGCCCGGCGCCGTTTGTACCACTCCCAGGCCATCGGGGCGACCGAGGCCAGCACGATCAGGATAAAGATCGGTTCCAGGAGCTTCTGGATGATCTCGAAGCTGCCCAACCAGTAACCGAGCAGCACCAGACCGACACCCCACACCAACGCGCCCAGCACGTTGAAGAAGGTGAATGCCGCGTAGCGCATCTGCGCTGCACCTGCGGTGATCGGCGCTAGGGTCCGCACGATCGGCACGAAACGTGCGATGACGATCGCGAACGGGCCGCGCTGCTCGAAGAAGGCATGAGCCTCGTCGAGGTACTTCTGTTTGAGGACGCGGGCGTCGGGTTTGAACATCGAGGTGCCGATTGTGCGCCCGATGAAGTACCCGACCTGGCCGCCGAGGATCGCCGCGATCGGGATGAACAGCAGCAGTTGCCAGAGTTGGAAGTTGGCGGTGACCGCTTCACCTTGCGCGGCCGTTCCCGCGGCCAGCATCCCGGCGACGAACAGCAGCGAGTCGCCGGGCAGGATCGGGAACAGCACCCCGGACTCGACGAAGACGACGACGAGGATGCCGACCAGCGCCCAGGTGCCGAAGGATCCGATGAGGTGCAGCGGATCCATGAAATCCGGCATGAGTGCCAGATTGGTAGTGGTCATGGCACCCCAAGATACCGGCGTGGACTGGATGAACCGGAATCCGTTCGCCGGTCCCCCAACCGAGGGCTTCGGTATTAGGGTCGACACATGCCAACGCACAAAGCCGTCCACGTCGCGGCCGCCGGCGCGCCACTCACCCTGGCCGACGTTGAAACCAATTCGCCGCCAAGGGATCACGTTCGGATCGCGGTGGCAGCATGTGGGGTTTGCGGGACGGACCGGGAGTTTCACGCCGGCCACTTTCCCGGGCTCCAGTGGCCGCTGACCCTCGGGCACGAGCTCGCGGGCACGGTGGCGGAGGTCGGCGACGGTGTCGAGGACTTCGCGGTCGGCGATCGGGTGGCCGTCGGCTGGTTCGGCGGCAACTGCAACCGGTGTGTGCCGTGCCGCCGCGGTTACTTCATGCAGTGCGAGCGGATGCAGGTGCCGAGCTGGCATTATCCGGGTGGATACGCCGAATCCGTGGTCGCGCCTGCAACGGCTCTGGCTGCGATCCCCGACGGCCTGTCGTTCGTCGAGGCGGCCCCGATGGGCTGCGCGGGTGTCACGACATTCAACGGGCTGCGCAGGACGCGCGCCAAGGCCGGGGATCTGGTCGCGGTGCTGGGGATCGGTGGTTTGGGCCACCTCGGGATCCAGTTCGCCCGCGCGATGGGGTTCGAGACCGTCGCGATCGCCCGTGGCGCGGCCAGGGAGGCCGACGTCAAGGAACTGGGTGCACATCACTACATCGACTCGACTGCCGCCGACGTCGCCGCCGAGCTCCGGCGGCTCGGCGGGGCGGCCGTGGTGCTGGCAACCGCGGCGAGCTCGCAGGCGATGGCGGCCACCGTCGCCGGTCTGAGGGCCGAGGGTGAACTGGTCACCGTGGGCGTCACGCCCGAGAACCTGCCGGTCAGCCCGCTCGACCTGATCAACTCCGGGCTGTCGGTCATCGGTCATCCGTCGGGCACTGCACGCGACGTCGAGGAGACCATGCACTTCGCGCTGCTGACGGGTGTGCGACCGATCGTCGAGGAACGACCGCTCGCCCAAGCTGCCGAGGCCTTCGAGGCCATGGACACCGGCAAGGCGCACTACCGGATGGTGCTGACCGTCTAGCACCCCGACACTTGTTGAGATGTTGCCCGGCGGAACCGCCGGGCAGGAATGCCGAGAGGAATTGTCATGCCCATCGCCACCCCCGAGGTCTATGCCGAGATGCTGGCCAGGGCCAAAGAGCATTCGTTTGCGTTCCCGGCCATCAACTGTGTGGGTTCGGAGAGCCTCAACGCCGCCATCAAGGGATTCGCCGACGCGGGCAGCGACGGCATCATCCAGTTCTCGACGGGTGGAGCGGAGTTCGCTTCGGGTCTCGGCGTCAAGGACATGGTGACCGGCGCGGTCGCGTTGGCTGAGTTCGCCCACGTCATCGCCGAGAAGTATCCGGTCACAGTGGCCCTGCACACCGATCACTGTCCGAAGGACAAGCTGGACACCTACGTGCGGCCGCTGCTGGCGATCTCGGCCGAGCGGGTGGCCGCGGGCCGTAACCCGTTGTTCCAGTCGCACATGTGGGACGGGTCGGCAGTGCCGATCGACGAGAACCTCACGATCGCGCGGGAACTGCTGAAGATCGCGGCAGACGCCAAGATCGTCCTCGAGGTCGAGATCGGCGTGGTCGGCGGTGAAGAGGACGGCGTCGAGGCCGAGATCAACGAGAAGCTCTACACCAGCTCAGAGGATTTCGAGAAGACGATCGACGCGCTGGGGGCCGGTGAGCACGGCAGGTACCTGCTGGCGGCGACGTTCGGCAACGTGCACGGGGTGTACAAGCCGGGCAATGTGGTGCTGAAGCCGGAGGTGCTGGCGCAGGGACAGCAGGTCGCCGCGGCGAAGCTCGGATTGGCCGACGGGGCAAAGCCTTTCGACTTCGTCTTCCACGGCGGGTCTGGCTCGCTGAAGTCCGAGATCGAGGACTCACTCAAATACGGGGTGGTGAAGATGAACGTCGACACCGACACGCAGTACGCGTTCACCCGGCCGCTGGCCGCCCATATGTTTGCCAATTACGACGGGGTGCTCAAGATCGACGGCGAGGTGGGCAACAAAAAAGCCTATGACCCACGCAGCTACCTCAAGAAGGCCGAGGCATCGATGAGCGAGCGGGTCGTGGAAGCCTGCAACGACCTGCACAGCGCAGGCCGTAGCGTGACCGGCGGCTAACCGATGGGAACCAGGCAGATCTTCCACTGATCGTCACGGAACTGCAGGTCGAAGCTGCGCGTCGAACGTGTCTGAGGCGCGAACGCCATGAACGTCGTCACGTTGGCTTCGGCGTGGTCGCCGTTGACGACCACCTGGTCGATGCTGGCCACCACTGGGTATTGCTTGGCTGCGGCCACCCGGGAATGGGTTTCGTCCCAGGCGTGCTGGTCGTAGTTGACGTAGCTTTCGCGGGTACTGCCACAGGTGATGGACCGCAACGCTGCGAGATCACCCCGCTGGATCGCGCTGTCGAAGTTCTGGATCGTCCCGCGAACCTCGTCTTCGTGGGACGCGGCCGCCGAGGAGTCGCGGGTGAGCAGGACGGTGCCCAGCACCGCGATCGCCACGAGGGCCGCGATGACCAGAACCACCGCGATCACCCACCCCCAACTGCGTCGTGGTGCCGCCTGTGCTGCCAGCGGCGCATCGTCACGTGCGGGAATGACCTGCGGCGCAGCGTTTTTGGGTGGCGACGGCGGTGACGTAGGCGGGGCGAACACCTCGGTTTCCGGGTCCGGCGGCATGTCGATCTTCTGGGTCGACCCGTCAAAGCTCGAGGGTGCGGTGAAACGACGGTCCTCGGGTTGCTGCTGCACCGCCTCGGTCATCGCGGTCGGTGAGGAGAAGATCTCGGTTGCGGGTTCCGACTCCGGGTCTACCGGGACCCACTCGGTGGGCGCGTCGAGCTGTTCTTCTGATTGGTCCGGCCTGTTGTTCTCGTCCGGCCCCGATGGGTTCGACATCCCTGGTGCGGTCCTCCCGTACGTCGCTACCGGTGGAGCTTATCTGAGCACCGGGAACAGGTAGCGCCACCGGGATCAGTCGTCGGTGTAGGCGTAGGGCGGGTCGATCAAGTTGCCTTCGGCAAACCGGTCCGGTGTGAACGCGGAGATGTCCACCGTTTGCGGCTCGTCGAGGGCCAACTCGGCGAGCGCGCGTCCGACCGCCGGGCAGATCTTGAAGCCCATCCCCGAGAACCCGGCGGCAACGAGCAGCCCGTCGACACCGGACACCGGGCCCAGGATCGGCCGGGCGTCCGGCGACATGTCGTAGACGCCCGTCACTCCGCGGGAGATGCCCGCCTCGGCCAGGGCGGGCACGCGTCGTGCGGCCCGCCCCACCATCTCGAGCACGCTCTGATTGCGTGGGACCTGCGGGAAGTCGTCCGGGTCGACCCCGTCGCGCGGGCCGACGAAGTCGCCGAGCAGCAGGCCGCCTGCCGGTTCGGGGCGGAAGTAGGTGCGGGTGCCCGAGTCGATGCACGCGGTGCGGGCGAGGTGTTCCTGTGGCGCGCCCCGTAGCGCCGCCACCTCGTGATATTCCGCCTCGATCGGCAGATCGACGCCGATGCCTGCGAGCAGGGGCCGGGTCCACACGCCGGTGGCGAGGATGACGACATCGGCGGTGATGTCACCGTCGTCGGTGCATACTCCGCGGACCCGGCCGTCGTCCCCGAGAAGCAGCGAGCGCACGGGCGTGTTGGGGCGGTAATCGACACCCAGTTCACGCGCCCGGGACAAGAAGTCGCCGGCCACGACGGCGCCGTCACCGAAGCCGGCCCGAGGTTCGTAGGCGGCTGCCACCACGTCGTCGACACACCAACGCGGTTCGAGCTCGAGCACGTCGTCGGCGGTGATGACCTCGGCCTCGGCTCCACAGGCCTGCTGCATCCGGACGTTCTCGCGGAGCCGGTCTGCCTCGGCCGGCGGCACGATGCGCACGAAGCCACACTCGTGGAAAACCGGCGGCCGCCCCATCCGTGCGGGCCACTCGCGGAAGTGGGCGAGGCTGTCGACCGCCAGGCGTACCTCCGGTTCGAAGGTGTAGTGCATGCGGACCAGCGCGGACGAGCGGCTGCTCATGCCTTCACCGGCATGCCGTGCGTCGAGGACGGCGACGGATCGCGTGCCCCGCTCGGCAAGGTGAAACGCGGTGGACGCACCCATGACGCCGGCTCCGACGACGATGACCTCGGGCACTGTTGACGACCTCCTGAAAAAGCTGCTGTGGTGGGTGACGGGCAGGCCGGCCGCCGCGGATACCTCAGCCGAGGACTTTGGACAGGAAGGCCTTGGTGCGCTCTTCCTTCGGTGCCACCAGGCACTCTCCCGGCGGTCCCGACTCGATGATCACGCCTCCGTCGAGCATCGCGACGGTATCGGCGGCCTCTTTGGCGAACCCGATCTCGTGGGTGGCCACGATCATCGTCATGCCTTGACGGGCAAGACCTTTCATGACGTCGAGCACTTCGCCCACGAGCTCGGGATCCAGTGCGGAGGTGGGTTCGTCGAACAGCATCACCTGCGGCTTCATCGCCAGGGCGCGAGCGATGGCCACCCGCTGCTGCTGGCCGCCCGACAGCTGACCCGGGTAGGCGTCGAGTTTCTCGCGCAGGCCGACCCGGGTCAGCAGCTGCTCGGCCTCGGACTCGGCCTGTTCGCGGGAGATGCCGAGCACGCGCCGCGGTCCGAGGGTCACGTTGTCCAGCGCGGTCATGTGCGGAAACAGGTTGAACCGCTGGAACACCATGCCGATCCGGGTCCGTTGCCTGCAGAGCTCGGCTTCGGTCATCTCGTGGAGCCGGTCACCGTCAAGGCGCAGCCCCACCCGGCGGCCGTCGACCTCCAGCAGGCCGGAGTCGATCCGTTCCAGCGCGTTGACGCAGCGCAACAGGGTCGACTTGCCGCTGCCGGACGGGCCGAGCAGCACGAGTGTCTCCCGGGCCCGGACCGTGAGGTCCACGCCCTGCAGTACGTCTGTCGCGCCGAACCATTTCCAGACCTGCTCGGCGCGCACCATCGTCTCGGGGGCAGCGCGAACCGGCTCCGGTGTGGTGGTCGGCGGGAGATCGGCCCGGTTGGCGGCGCGCCGTCGCGTCCGGCGGTTGGAGACCGGCGACGCGGCGGCGCCGAACCCGCGGCTGAAGTGCCGTTCCAGGTAATGCTGGCCGACGCTCATGACCGATGTGAGCAGCAGGTACCACAGCGACGCCACGGCCAGCAGCGGCATGATCTTGAAGTTCTGCTGGTAGATCTGCTGGACGCTGGTCATCAGGTCCCGCCCGGAGATGACCGAGACCAGTGCGGTCATCTTGAGCATCGAGATCGCCTCGTTGCCGAGCGTCGGGATCAGCACCCGCATCGCCTGGGGCAGGACGACGAACCTCATCCGCCGCGCCGAGGACAGGCCAAGCGACATGGCCGCCTCACGCTGGCCGCCGTCGACCGAGATGATCGCCGCCCGCACCAGTTCGGCGCAGTAGGCGGCCTCGTTGGTGGCCAGCGCCAGCACCGCCGCGGTGGCCGCGCCCATCACCGCGTTGGTCGGCACGGAACCGAACACGATGCCGGTCAGCGGGATGCCGAGGAACAGCTTGGGGTACAGCGCGCCCAGAAACCCCCAGAAGATGATCTGGACGAGCAGCGGGGTGCCCCGGAAAAACCAGATGTAGCCCCAGGCGACACCGGACAACACGCGATTGTCGGAGAGCCGCATGACCGCGAGCAGCACCCCACCGACGACGCCGATGAGCATGGACACCACGGTGAGTTCGACGGTGACCGCGACCCCGTGCAGGATCGAGGGCGCGAACAGATACTGCCGCATCGAGGCGACGTCGAGGTTCGGGTTGTGCCACAATGACCAACCCAGCGCGCACAGCACGTAGGCGACCAGCGCCACCGCCGCCCATCGGCCGTATCGGCGAACGGGCACCACCGCGACGGGATCTGGCCGCTTCCTGGTGATTTCGGAGGCGGTGTCGGTCGGCGCCACGGTCACTAGACGGTCCCCTGGTTGATCTCCGCCTGGTCGAGCGCGATGCTCTCGACGCCGTACTTGGTCAGGATCTGCAGGTAGGTCCCGTCATCCATCAGCGACTGCAGGGCTTTCTGCAACGCCGTCAGCAGTTCGGGCTCTGATTTGGGGACGCCGATACCTTCCATGCCGCCGAATTCTGCGGTGATCGACGGCGCGTTCACCAATTCGAACGTCTGCCCGTCCTCAAATGTCTTGGCCGCGTAAGCGGCAGCGGAGTTGGCCTGCACGCGGGCGACCGCCTTGCCGCTCTTGATGGCCAGGAACGCCTCACTGTCACCGGGGAACGACAATGCCGTGACGCCCGGCTTGCCCTGGCTCTGGAAACGCTCACTGAGCCTGCGGATCGCAGCCTCTTCCGACGTGGAGCTCTGCGCCGCAACGGTTTTCCCGGACAGGTCGGTGACGTCTTTGAGTCCTTCCGGGTTGCCCTTGGCGACCAGTAGGGAGTAGCCGTCCTCGGCATAGTCGAGGAAGTTGAGTGACTCGCGGCGCGTGGGGGTGTCGAACAGACCCGCCATCACGATGTCGGCCTTGCCTGCCATCACGGCGGGAATCATGCTGTCGAACGCTGTCTGGTCGAAGGTCGCCCGCACGCCGAGCTTGGCCGCCAGTGCCTGGGAGAGGTCGTAGTCGATGCCGGTGGGCTGCTGGCCGCCGTCGGTCGTGTACATCTCCCACGGCGGGTACGGAATGTTGCTGGCCACCCGGATCACCCCGGCCGACGTGATCCGCTCGGGCAGCAGGCCGGCCAGCGCGGGGTCGGCTGCAGGCATCGCGGACGTGGGTGCCGCGCCGGTCTGGCCGCCCACTTCCGGGGCGGGCGGGTCAGAGGCCAGCGCGCAGCCGCTGAGCAGGAGCAGGATCGCCACCACGCTGGGAAACGCCCATCGGCGGCGCTTCGGTGCTGCTGTCATCAGAGTGCTCCAACCGGTAGCAGGGACGCAGCCAGATCCCGCATGAACACGGAGCTGTCGTCGGCGGATTCGATCTCCGCCAGCGCCGCCAGCAAGCGGGGCGTCGCGGCGGACTCCAACTGGCCGGCGGCCAGCCAGGAGAACTTGTCGCCCATCTCGTTCCGAGTCCAGCCGGGATCAGGATAGAGAACGTGATCGATCCGGCCCGACGACAACACCGTGCCGTCGGTCAGGGTGATCGTGACCGAGGCCGAGTCACTGCCGTCCGGGTCGTTGATCTCCGACAGGTAGTAACGGCGGGTCAGCTCGTCGGACACCACCACCTCGATCCGACCACACATCGCGGCGATCTCTGATGAGCCCAGCCGTGAATCGGCCATTTGTACGGGACCGACGCGACCGTCGACCAGCAGGGCCGCCACCGGCCAGGCCAGGTTGAACTGTGCTTCTTCGGTGGTCTCGGGCAGGCGCGTGCCCAGCCGTGCGGCGTCGGGGTAGGCCTCGACGACCACGCGGGCGATGGCTTCCGGCGACAGCGGATGCGCCGCGCGCAGCTTCTCGATCGCCAGCAGTGCGGGATGGGTCCAGGCGCAGCTGGAGAACCGCTTCCAGGTGATCCCCCGGGGCAGGTAGTAGTCGCTACCCAAATCATCGGTGTAGGAACGGAATTCCTCCAGATCCAGGCTCGGCTCGATTCCGGTGAACCCGCGCCGGGCCAGTTCTGCGGCCAGCAGCCCGGTGAGGGCGCCGAAGCCGACGCCGTGCTTGACCATGCCGGGGGTGTCGATCGCACGCATCATCGGCAGGTCCGGGGAGTCGTACTCCGCGATGCCGAGGGCGTGGCGGGTGGTCACCTCGTCGAGGCCCAGCACGTGGGACGCGAGCGCGGCGCAGGCCACCGACCCCCATGACCCGCAGGCCCGGTAGGTGCGCTGTGCCGAATGCACCGTGCTCTGGTCGTGGTTGACGCAGCGGCCGGCCCGGAAGGCGATCTCGTAGCCGACGACGATCGCGGTGATCAGCTCGCGGCCGCTGAGGCGTTTGTCCTCGGCCAGCGCCAACGCGGCCGGGACTACCTGGGCTCCGGGATGGCCCCAGGTGTAGATGCCGCAGTCGTCGACGTCGACGGCGTTCGCCGCGACCGCGTTGGTGAAGGCCGCACCGCCGACCCCCAGCGGGTTGCCGCTGACGATCGAGGTCGCAGGCCCGGCCGGCCACCAGGCGTGCGCGAGGTCATCGGCGATACCCGCGGAGCGCGACGACCGGCCCGCGAGCATCGCTGCGAGGGTGTCCGTCAGACACATGACGGCCCGGTCGATCACCGTGCGGGGCAGCTGATCCCACGTGAGCCCGGTGATGAAGCGGGCGGCCGGGGACTGGTCGCTCGTCCAGGCCGCGGGCGCGCTCCGGAGGTCGTCTCGAAACGGCGCCGCCATCAATGTTTCTCCAATGTTTCTGAAGGTATATCTTTGGTGTAAGAAACAATTTCATTCGCAATTAGCGATGTCAAGGGATGTATTTCCTTGTATTTGCGGGGATTTGGAAGAGCAAAGATGTCTGTAGAAGCAAGTATGGGGCGGCCGGTTTCCGATGCCGGGAAGGAAGACGCCGCGCTGTCCCTGCTCTGGAGCGTCGTGGCGGCCCCCGACGGACAATCCGCTTTCTGTCGGCGCTGTTCGGCTCACCGCACGTTCCATCGCATCTCACGCCGGCGGGCCTACGCCTGCGACAGTTGCGGCGCCCACGTCTATCCGGCATCGGCGACACCCTTCGCCGGCTCGCCCGTGCCACTCGCGACGTGGTTGGACGCCGTCGTGATCGTGCTGGATTCTGTCGGCAAGGTCCGCCCGAACCGCGTGGCAGGCGCGCTGGGCCTGGACTACCGGCGGGCCTGGCGGATGACGCGACGCATCGAGGAGATCGTCAAGTCCGGCGGCGACGACGCCGCGCTGCTACAGCGGTTGTCCGGGCTGTGGAAACAGCACGGGCACATCCGCGCCGACCGGGTACCGGACCCGGGTAGCCCCGAGGACAGGATCCGGATCGCCGCCTGCCGGATCATGGCGCAGCGCGGTATCGAGGCGACCAGGATTGCCGATATCGCCGGCGAGGCGGGAGTTTCCAGCGCGAGCATTCACTATTACTTCAGAAGCAAGGACGAGGCGCTGCTCGCGGCGTTCCGCTGGGCCGGCGATCAGTTGCATGCCACGCTGCAACGTCTGCTCGACGAAAACGTCAGCACCCTCGAACACGTGCGTCACCTACTTGAGCTCAGCATCCCCGGCGACCAGGGCACCTTCGAGGAATACCTGCTGTGGCTGGAGGTCTGGGGCCGGGTGCGGAGGCACCCGGCCTTCCTCGACGAGTGTGTGCGCATGTCGCGCCGGTGGGCGGACGCCGTGCTCGCGGTGTTCACCGCGGGCGTCGAGGACGGCACGTTCACGCCGGTGGCACCCGTCGCCGAAGTGTGCGAGCGCTACGTCGCCATCTCTGAAAGCCTGGCAGTCCGAAATGCTCTGGGCTACAGCGATATGTCCGAGCACACGGCCCGCCGGGTGCTCGCCAGGTTCACCGCGGAGCAGCTTGGTCTGCCTGCCGCGCAACTCGACCGCGAAACACACTGAGTAGGAACACATATGCCCACTTCCCATCCCGCCTCCATCGCCGTGCTCGACGCGAGAGTGATCACCATGGACCCGGATCGTCCGTACGCCGAGGCGGTGGCGATCCGGGACGGCAGGATCGCCCACGTCGGAAGCCGTGGCGAGGTCGAAGCTCTCGTCGATTCCACGACCGAGGTCATCGAGGCGGGCGGTCGCGTCGCGTGTCCGGGTTTCATCGACATTCACACCCATACCGATCTCGACCTGTTCGCAGACCCTCGGCACCTGCTGTTCAAGAACTACCTCATGCAGGGCATCACCACCGTGCTTGCCGGCAACTGCGGAATGTCGGAGATGGAGCCGGGCGAACTGCTGCCCCGCCTGGACCTGCATCCCCCGGCGGTCAACTTCGCGACACTGGTCGGCCACGGGTATGTCCGCAATGTGTGCGCGATCCCCGCTGGACTGCAAGAGCTTTCGGTAGCACAACTCGATGCCATGAAGTCGGTGATCGACAGGGCGATGACCGATGGTGCGTTCGGCATGTCAACCGGCCTGGAGTACATTCCCGGGCTGTCCTCGCGCACCGTCGAACTGATCGAATGTGCCGCAGTCGTGGCGGCGCACGGCGGTCTGTACACCAGTCATATGCGCAGTGAGGGCGATGAGCTACTCGCAGCCGTTGAGGAAGGAATCCGTATCGGCCGGGAATCCGGTGCGCGGGTGCAACTTTCGCACCTCAAGTCGGATGGCGCATGCAATTGGTGGAAGACCGATGCGGTGATCGGTGCGATCGAAGCGGCCCGGGCCGACGGCATCGATGTGGCAGGCGACCAGTATCCCTACCCGTACTTCGGGTGGAATCCGTCCATCTTCATTCCCGGTGAGCACCTGGCGGCCGGCAGGGAAACATTGATCGGGACCTACCTGCGGGATCCAGAACACCGGCAGCGGATCAAGGCCGCGATCGTCGACCGGATCACCCGCTACCACGGGGGAGACGGTGAGCTGGTCGTGGTGTTCGACTGGACCGACCGCCAGGAGCGCCACTGGAAGGGCGCATCGCTCGCGCGAATCCTGATCGAACGAGGCCTCGAAGCCAGCCCCGAGGCGGTCGCCGAACTGATACTCGAGATGCTGCCCGACGAACGCGGCGATGCCGTCATGGGCACCGACCTGAGCACCAGCGACGACGCTGTCCGGCGTTACCTGTCCCTGCCGTATCTGGCCGTCTGCACCGACGGTTTCAACCAGGCATGGCTGGCGCCATGTCACCCACGCAGCTACGGCGCGTTCCCCAAGGTGCTGGGCAGCTACGTCAGGGAGAAACAGACACTGCCGCTGGAGACGGCGCTGCGCAAGATGACCGCAGTGCCTGCCGGCATCCTGAACCTGGCCGACCGCGGAGTCCTGCGGGCCGGTAGTTGGGCGGACGTCGTCGTCTTCGACGACCGGGCCGTCGCGGAGCGGGCCACCTTCGAGACCCCTGCCGCCCCCGACGGAATTGACTTCGTGCTGGTCAATGGCGTGATCGCCGTCGACCGCCGCGTTCCCGACGGCGACGGTTTCTGTCTCGGCACCGCCGCTGGGCAAGGCGGGCCAGGGCTGGTGCTCCGTCGGCCGCGGTGACGTAGCACCGGCCGTGCACAATAGGCGGATGACACGGATGGGTGATCTGCTTGGACCGGAGCCGGTGTTTCTTCCCGGTGACCCTGCGGCAGAAGAAGAGTTGGCCTCGGGTGAGAAACCCGCGGTGGTCGCCGCCGCGCATCCGTCGGCGTCGATCGCGTGGGCCGTGCTGGCCGAGGGCGCACTGGATGACGACAAGGCTGTGACCGCCTACGCATACGCCCGGACCGGTTACCACCGCGGGCTGGACCAGTTGCGACGCAACGGGTGGAAGGGATTCGGCCCGGTGCCGTTCCGGCACGAGCCGAATCAGGGCTTCCTGCGCTGTGTGGCCGCGCTGGCCAAGGCCGCCGGCGACATCGGCGAAACCGACGAGTTCCAACGCTGCCTGGATCTGCTCGACGACTGCGATCCGTCAGCGCGGGCCGAGTTCGGGCTGTAGCGCTACCAGTTCGCCTGGCACGTGCAGTCACCGCCGGTGCCCGGCGGCTCGACCTGGACGGTAGCATGGTCGAGGCCGTGCGCCGTCAGCACGGCCCGTGCCCGGTCGAGCACCCCTGCGGCGTCGGTGCTGCTGGTCAGATGTGCGGTGACCATGTCTTTACCCGGCACCAGAGTCCACACGTGCAGATCGTGCACGCCCGTGACGCCGTCCACTCCGCACAGCGCGGTGCGCAGTTTCTCGACGTCGATGTGGGCGGGGGAGGACTCCGACAGGATGCGTAGCGCCGCCCGCGCCAACGCGATGGCCCGCGGCAGCACCCACAGCGCGACAAGGACTGCCACCACCACGTCGGCGTAGGGCCACTGCGTGGTGACGGTGACGATGCCCGCGATCAGGACGCCGATGCTGCCGACGGTGTCGGCGACGACCTCCATGTAGGCGCCCTTGATCGCCAGGCTGTTCTCGGCGTGGGCGCGCAGCATCAGCACCACGATCGCGTTGGCCACCAATCCGGCGAGCGCGACGATGATCATCGGCCAACCGGGGACCTCGGGCGCGTGTCCGAGCCGTTCGAAGGCTTCGTAGAGGACAAACCCCGCGACGCCGAGCAGCAGCACGGCGTTGGCCACCGCGGTGAACACCTCGGCGCGGTGCCAGCCGTACGTGCGTGCCGGTGAGGCACTGCCCCGGCGGGCCAGCAGTACCGCCGTCAACCCCATGAACATCGCCACCAGGTCGGTCAGCATGTGCCCGGCATCGGCCAGCAGCGCAATCGAATTGATCATCAACGCGGTGACCAGCTCGACGACGAAGAACGTGGACAGGATGGCGGCGGCGATGAGCATCCTGCTGACGCGGATATCCGCGGGATGACTGTGATCGTGGCCTGCGCCCATACCGGCAATATATGCGTAAAGTCGCATATGTTGCAAGGGTGCCTACAGCCAGGCGGACCAGAATCGGGTCAGCTGACTGCCGATCTGCACGAGGTAGCTCGACACGCCGGACAAGTCGAAGAACCAGTAGACGACCCCGAAGAACCAGCGGTTGAGTGCCGGGGCGATCAGCAGGATCAACAGGATGAAGAAGCCCCACTGTTTGACCGGTTCCAGCGCGCGCTGCGTGTCCGGGCTCAGGTGTGGCTCCAACGCGCCGTAACCGTCCAGCCCGGGGATCGGCAGCAGGTTCAGGATCAGCGCGGTCACCTGCAGAAAGCCCAGGAACGCCACGCCCGCCCAGAACACTCCGTGCTCGGGGTCGTAGAACAGCCGGGTCACGGTCAGCAGCAGCACCGCCAACACCAGATTGGCGGTCGGACCGGCCAGGCTCACCAGGGTTTTCTGGCGCGCGGTCATCCACGAGGTGCGCACATACACCGCCCCGCCGGGCAGGCCGATGCCGCCGAGCGCGATGAACAGCACCGGCAGCCCCAGCGACAGCAGTGGATGCGAATACTTCAGCGGATTCAACGTCAGGTAGCCCCGCACGGCGACATCGTGATCGCCGAAGCGCCACGCGGTATAGGCGTGGCCGAATTCGTGCAGGCACAGCGACACCAGCCAACCGGCGATCACCAGGATGAACACCCCGACATAGGACAGCGGCCGGACGGTGTCTGCGGCCATCCAGGCGATCACCCCGCCCACCGCGGTGAGGGCGACGACAGCCAGGAAGACCGGGCTCGGCCGTACCGATTGATGCAGTGGGCGGATGTTCACGATTCGACGCTACCGGCTATCCCTGCAAACCAGCTCCGCAGATCAGCCGACGCGCAGCCAGCCTTCGGTGTGCCGATAGAACGTCGACCGCCGCACCGGCCGCGCCGTGGCCACCCCGTCGCGCGTCACCGCGGCGCGGGGAGTGCCCAGTTGGGCGGCGCGCCCGGTCGCCCAACCGCGTGGCCGACCGCGGTCGGTGAGGACGGTGGCACGCAGCCCCGGCATGTTCAGCGTGGGCTCCACGCGCACGCCCGGCACCTCGCCGTCGAACAGCACGTGATCGTCGATGACGGCCTCGCCGTGCAGCGCGTCGCCGTCGCAACCTCGCCATTCGGCCGACGAGACGATCACCGTCCCGGTTTCGTCGCGGATCAACGGCACCCGCTGCGCCGCGGCGCCCAGTGCGCGCCGCGCAGACCAGCCGGTGGTGGCGTGGGCGACCTCGACGTCGAGCCGGTCGGCCCGCAGCAACGCGGTCAGCACCGCGGCCAGATCGGCCACAGGCCCCGTCACCACCACCCGGCGCTGGTCGGGGACCTCATCGAGGCCGACCACGGGCAGTCCGCGCAGTGGGCGCGCCACCCGCTGCCCACCGAACACCACGACGCGTGCGGACAATGTGTGCTCCTCGCGTGGGCTGGGATAAGGTGGCCTACCGGCTGCACCACTTTAGGTGCGGAGACAGGCGGGAGATTACGCCATGCCGGCAATCGTGCTCATCGGCGCCCAATGGGGCGATGAGGGCAAAGGTAAGGCCACCGATCTACTCGGTGGCCGCGTGCAGTGGGTCGTTCGCTACCAGGGCGGTAACAACGCGGGACATACCGTCGTGTTGCCGACCGGGGAGAACTTCGCACTGCACCTCATACCCTCGGGCATCCTGACGCCCGGTGTCACCAACGTCATCGGCAACGGTGTGGTGGTCGATCCCGGCGTGCTGCTCACCGAGCTCAAGGGGCTCGAAGAGCGCGGGGTGGACACCTCGGCCCTGCTGATCTCCGCCGACGCGCATCTGCTGATGCCGTATCACGTCGCGATCGACAAGGTCGTCGAGCGGTACGCAGGCAGCAAGAAGATCGGCACCACCGGCCGCGGCATCGGGCCCTGCTATCAGGACAAGATCGCCCGTATCGGGATCCGGGTCGCCGATGTGCTCGACGAGGCGCAGTTGGCCGAAAAGGTTGAAGCCGCACTGGAATTCAAAAACCAGGTGCTGGTCAAGATCTACAACCGCAAGGCGCTGGAAGTGGGCGAGGTGGTGGAGAACCTGCTCGCCCAGGCCGAGGGTTTCAAGCACCGCATCGCCGATGCCCGGCTGCTGCTGAACACGGCGCTGGAGGCCGGGGAGACCGTGCTGCTGGAGGGCTCGCAGGGCACCCTGCTCGACGTCGACCACGGCACCTATCCGTTCGTGACATCGTCGAACCCCACCGCAGGCGGCGCCTCGGTCGGCTCCGGAATCGGACCCACCCGGATCACCACCGTGCTGGGAATTCTCAAGGCCTACACCACCCGCGTCGGCTCCGGACCGTTCCCCACCGAACTGTTCGACGAACACGGGGCTTACCTGGCCAAGACCGGCGGCGAGGTCGGGGTCACCACGGGCCGGGCCAGGCGCTGCGGCTGGTTCGACGCCGTCATCGCCCGCTACGCCACGCGCGTCAACGGGATCACCGACTACTTCCTGACCAAGCTCGACGTGCTCTCCAGCCTGGAGACCGTGCCCGTGTGCGTCGGATACCGCGTGGACGGCAAACGCACCGACGACATGCCGATGACGCAGTCCGACATCGCCCGCGCCGAGCCGATCTACGAGGAGCTACCGGGCTGGTGGGAGGACATCTCCACCGCGCGCGAGTTCGACGATCTGCCCGCCAAGGCGCGTGACTATGTGATGCGTCTGGAAGAGCTTGCGGGAGCACATGTTTCCTGCATCGGCGTCGGTCCGGGCCGGGATCAGACGATTGTGCGGCGTGACGTGCTGGCCCCAAGGTGACCGACGAACAGCACGGGGGATTCCCGGTATTCGAGGCAGCGGACCCGGGTCCCGGATTCGCCCGCTTCCTCACCGCGATGCGCCGCGCCCAGGATCTGGCAGTGTCGGCGGACCCGGACAGTGACACCTGGGACGAGGCGGCCGACCGGGTCGAGGAACTCGTCAAACTGCTCGACCCGTACGAGGCGGGCGAAGGGGTAGGCCCGGCCAACCGGGTGCCGAGCCTGCCGGGCGCGGGCAGCCTGCTGATGCCGCCGTGGACGATGTCGAAATTTGAGCCCGACGGCGTCGAACTGCATGTGCAGTTCAGCCGTTTCCATGTGGGCGGTAACTACGCGGTGCACGGCGGAGTCCTGCCGTTGCTGTTCGATTCGGTGTTCGGCATGGTCATCCACGCCGCGGGCCGGCCGATCAGCCGCACCGCATTCCTGCATGTCGAGTACCGCAAGGTGACTCCGATCGACACCGTGCTGACCGCGCGCGGCTGGGTGCGGGAAACCGAGGGCCGCAAGGCCTTCGTGAATGCCGAGCTCCGCGATTCGGATGAGAATCTGCTGGCCGAGGCCAACGGCCTGATGATCAGATTGCTTCCCGGACAACCCTGAGGCGTGTCACGATGGCGCGGTGGTCCAACCGCACCTGCACCGCCTGTCGACGCCGCGTGCCGCGGCTTTCGCCGGTGTCCTGTTCGCGCTGTTGTTCGGTACGGCGTTGTTTCTGATTCATTCTGCGCTGCCGGAGGGGGCTGAACCGGGGTCCCAGTGGCTCAGTGCTGGAAGCGCCAAACTCAAAGTTGCCGCGATCCTCATGCCGTTCGCGGGCATTTGCTTCCTGTGGTTCATGGGCGTGGTGCGCGACGGTCTCGGGCGCTATGAGGACAAGTTCTTCTCGTCGGTGTTCATCGGCAGCGGGTTGCTGTTTCTGGCGATGATGTTCGTCGCTTCGGGTGTGGGTGCCGGTCTGGAACGTAGCGGTGCCCTCATGCATTCGGACGTGGCGACGTTCGGGCAGATGTTGTTGTTGACCATCTCCAAGACCTATGCGCTGCGAATGGCGGCGGTGTTCATGATCTCGTTGGCCACGATCTGGCTCAAGACCGGCCTGATGCCGCGGTGGCTGGTCGGGGTGACCTACCTTGTCGCAGTGCTGTTGCTGTTGGGCAGCGATGTCACCATGTGGCTGACGCTGGTGTTCCCGTGCTGGGTTCTGGTGGTCAGCCTGCTGCTGCTGGCCCGTGCCGGGGTGATCGACCTGCCGGGCGATCGAGCGGATTCCGAATAGCTCAGGATCGAAACCGCCCCGCGTGTCAGTGGGGCGTGGCATAATCGAACACGTGTTCGAAGACGATTCCGATGCGGGGCTGATCGACAGGATCAGTGCCGCGGCGCGTGCGGAATCGGCGGCGATCGCGGGCCGGTTGGCCGCGACCGGGGCGTTGGACACTCGCCGGGAACTCGAACTGGCGGAGACGATCTTCTGGACCACCGATCCGTTCGAGGCGGTGGCCGCCGAGGTGTCGGCGGCGTTACGGATCAGCAGGGGCCGGGCCGGGACTCAGATTCACCACGCCCGTGTGCTGCGGGACAAGCTGCCCTTGGTTGCGGCACGGTTCGCCGCTGGGGATATCGACTATCGGGTGGTGTGCACGATCATTGCCCGCACCGGGATCGTGGATGGGGTGGTCTGGCCTGCGCTGGATGCGGAGTTGGCCCGCCGGGCCCACTCCTGGATGCGGTTGTCGGAGCCCAAACTGCGGGACCGGGTGGATCAGTGGATCGCCAAACTGGATCCGAATGGCGTACGGGTGCCGCCCAGTGTGGATGCGGAGCGGTTCGTTCAGGTCGAGCCGAGCAGCCCTGGTATGACGTCGCTGTGGGCCAACGTCCACGCCGCCGATGGCGCCGCGTTCCATCAGCGCCTCGATGCCCTGGCGAACACGGTGTGTGAGAACGATCCGCGGACTCATGAGCAGCGCCGCGCGGATGCCTTGGGTCCGTTGGCCCGGCTGGAAGCCCAGTTGCCTTGCCTGTGTGGCTTACCGGACTGCCCCGCAGCGCAGAAGCGTGCAGCGGCGAACGCCGCGGTGATTCACATCCTTGCCGATCAGGCCACCCTCGACGGCGCCTCGGATGATCCGGGGTATCTACCCGGTCATGGGATCCTGCCTGCCCAGAGCGTGCGGGACCTCACGGCTACAGCCAAACTCAAGCCACTGCCGGTACCCGCCGAACCGAATGAACCCGGCGAACCGGGCTACCGGCCCTCGGTGGCGCTTTCGGAGTTCATTCGATGGCGGGATCTCACGTGCCGGTTCCCTGGCTGTGACGCCCCTGTCCAGGTGTCGGACATTGACCACACCGTGCCGTATCCGCACGGCCCGACGCATCCGTCGAACGGCAAGCTCTACTGCCGGTCCCATCACTTGGTGAAGACCTTTTGTGTCGGCTGGACGGATCGTCAATTGCCGGATGGCACAGTGGAATTCACCGCACCTACCGGACACGTCTACGTCACAGAACCCCACGGCGCCGGTATGTTCCCCACGCTGGCGACCCCGACCGGAGAACTGAACCTCTCCGAACCGCCGGCCGGGGGCCCGAATCGCGGCGCGATGATGCCGACCCGCCGCCAAACCCGCGAGCAGGACCGACGCGACCGCATCATCGCCGAACGGCGGTTACGCAGCGAACTCAACACCGACATCGCAATCGAACGCCAATACCAAGCCTGGCTCGCCGACAACTACGAACCGCCACCATTCTGAATGGTGCTGCGCGACTTCATTCCCCGGTGAGCTTCAACGCCGATGCGGGGCACAGCTTGACGGCTTGGCGCGCCTGGTCGATCTGATCGTCGGGAACCTCGTCGACAAGGACTTCGACGACACCGTCCTCGTCCTGGTCGAAGATGACGTCGGAGGTCATCACGCAGTTCCCCGATGCGATGCAGGCGTCGTGATCCGCTTCTACTTTCATGGCCGTCACCACGTTACCGCCAATGATTTGAGCCCGTAGATGAAGTGAAAAGACCGGTATTGCACTGCTTCGAAGGGTTCCGCGAGCGTCAGGGATGGGAACCGGCGCAGCAATGCCGGGAACGCGATACGCATCTCCATCCGGGCCAGCGGGGCGCCCAGGCAGTGGTGCACACCGTGGCCGAAGGCCAGATGTCCCGGGGCGCCGCGGCGGATGTCGAGGACGTCGGGCTGCTCGACGAAATTCGGGTCGCGGTTGCCCGCGGGCAGTGAGGCGAATACCAATTCACCGGCCGGGATCGTGACCCCGGCGATCTCGACGTCGGTGGTGGTGATCCGCGGGATCGCGTTCTGCACGATCGACAGCCAGCGCAGCAGCTCCTCGATGGCGGGGCCGACGGCATCCGGGTCGTCGCGCACCGCGGCGAGCTGATCGGGATGCCGAAGCAGCGCCAGGGCGCCAAGGCCCAGCATGTTCGACGTGGTCTCATGCCCGGCCAACAGCAGCAGCCCGGCAACTCCGACCAGTTCGTCGTCGGTCAACTCGTCGCCGTGTTCGCGCACCAGCATGCCCAGGATGTCCTCACCCGCGTCAAGACGCGCCCGCTTGACGAGCCCGAGCATGTAGTCACGGCCCTGCCGTTGCAGTGCAATCCTTTCCGCCATCGGCGACGACAGATCGAGTTGGCGTGCCGAGCGCTGCTGGAAGTCGTCACGGTCCTCATACGGCACCCCGAGCAGTTCGCAGATCACCAGCGACGGGATGGGAAGCGCGAAGTCGGCCACCAGGTCGGCGGGCGGGCCTGCCGAGGCCATCGCGTCGAGGTGCGCGTCGACGATCTCGACGATGCGCGGCTCCAGCCGTTTGATGCGGCGAATGGTGAATTCCGGCGTCAGCATCCGGCGCAGCCGCTGATGTTCGGGCGGATCGAGGCCCAGCAGGTTGCCGGCCCGAGCGCTGGACTGTTCCTCCTGGGTGATCTCCGGGGCGCCGGGGAAGATGTACCCGGGCGGGCGGCTGTTGGAGAACCGCTCGTGATCGGAGAGCACGGTTTTCACGTCATCGTGGCGGGTGACGAGATACACCTGCATGCCGAAAGCGTTGACGACGGTGCGCACACCCTCGGTCTCGCGGATCTCCCGCAGTTCCGGGGTGGGGTCGAAAGTGTTGCGCCGCATGTGCAGCGGCGGCAGCGTGGTGGCCCCTGTCATGCCTCGACGCTACCCGCGTGCGAAGAACTCCCTGATCAACGTGTTGACGAGGGTTGGATTCTCCAATGCGGCCAGATGCGCGACGCCATCGGCCACCGCAATTTCGGCGGCCGGGATGGCGTCGGCCATGGCGATCGTCTCGGCGAGCGGGAACGTCGCGTCCTCGGCACCCGCGACCACCAGCACCGGTGTCCGAATCCGGGACAGCAGGGCGCGCTGATCCGGCCGCTGTGGCACCACGCTCGTCACGGCCCAGGTGCTGGATGCCACGTCGACACGTCGGGCCGCGTCCCGGACGAACGCCACCACCTCGGGCCGGCTGCGAAATGTGGTCGGCCCCAGAAAAGCCTTGAGCACCTCCCGGGTGAGCGGCCCCCGGATGCCGCCGAGCAGTTTGGCCGCGCGCAACAACAGTCCGTATTCGAGGCGTTGCCGTCGACCGGCCGCCGAGGCGGTGCAGTTCATCAGTACCGCCCGATTGATGCGCTCGGGATGCAGCGCGGCAAAGGTGCCGCCGATCATGCCGCCCCACGAATTGCCGACGAAGTGCGCGCGGGCAATGTCCAGACCATCGAGGATGTCGGCGACGCATTGCGCACAATCGGCGAAACTGAATGCTGCGGTGAGTTTTTCACTGCCACCGTGGCCGGGTGGGTCGATCAGGACCACTTGGTGGTCGCGGCCGAACTCCTGCGCCTGTCCGGCCCACATGCCGCCGGTCATCAACAGGCTGGGCCAGAACAGCACGGGCGGCCCGTCACCGCTGACCTGAACCCGGAGCTGGCCCAGCGTGGTCGGCAGTGTCATCTCCACGGTGGTCACGCTAGCGCTCAGCCTGCAGTCCCGGCCACCAGATCCGCGGCCCGATCAACGTGAACAGCGCGGGGATGATCACCGTGCGCACGACGAAGGTGTCGAGCAGAATGCCCAACCCGACGATGATGCCCAGTTGGGTCAGCACGATCAGGGGCAGCACGCCGAGCACGCAGAACACCGCAGCCAACACGATGCCTGCGCTCGTGATGACCGCACCGGTGGCAGAGACCGCCCGGACGATGCCAGCCCGGTTGCCGTACCCGGGCGTCTCCTCCCGGGCCCGGGTCACCAGGAAGATGGTGTAGTCCACGCCCAGTGCCACGAGGAACAGGAACGCGAACAGCGGAGTGCTGTTGTCGAGTGCGGGAAACCCGAACAGGTGCACACTGGCCCAGCCACCCAGCCCCAGCGCGGCCAATGCGCTGAGCACCGTGACCGCCACCAGCACGAGCGGCGCCAACGCCGATCGCAGCAGCAGGTACAGCACCGCGAGGACCACCGCCAAGATCGCCGGGATCACCACGACACGGTCGCGTTGCGCTGCAGCGGCGGCGTCGCGTGCCTGGGCATCCGAGCCGCCGACCACGGCATCAGGGTCGGCCGCATGCACCGAGTCACGCAGGGCGTCAATGGTTCTGAATGCCTCCGCCGAAGCCGGTGAGGCTTTCAACACCACTGACCACTGGGTCAGCCCGGTCTCGGACCGACCCGCCGGGGCAACGCTCACCACACCGGGGGTGTCGCTGATCGCGCGCCCCACGGCGGCAGCCTCGCCGGTCGCCGCGATGACCCGGGTGGGATCGGTCAGACCACTGGGGAAGTGAGCGGCCAGGGTCTCGTAGCCGGTCACCGATTCGGCCCGCACCCGGAACTGTTCGGTCTGCGACAGCCCGATCGGTGTGGCGAGCAATCCGGTGCACAGCACCGCCAGACCACCGATCGCCACCGCCGCGACGCGGCCGGGCCGGCGAGCCACCGAGTCGGCGATGCGGTGCCAGATGCCACTGTCGGTGAGGGCTTTCGCGCCGGTCTGCGGGATGAACGGCCAGAACAGTCGCTTGCCGCACAGGGCCAGCAACGGCGGCAACACCACGAGCACGAAGATCGCGGCGACCACCAGGCCGGAGGCGGCCTGCACCCCGAGGCTGCGGTTACTCGGCGCCGACGCGAACAGCAGGGTCAGCAGCGCGAGCACCACGGTGGCGTTACTGGCCAGGATCGCCGGTGCCGCCGCCCGCACGGCCACCCGCAGGGCGGTGCGGTGATCTGCATGCTGACCCAATTCCTCGCGATACCGCGAAATCAACAGCAGCGCATAGTTTGTGCCCGCGCCGAACACCAGCACGCTGGTGATCCCGGACGTGGACCCGTCGGGGCTCAATCCCAGGCCCGAGGCCACGGCGGTGCCCACTACCGCACCGACCCGGTCGGCGAACGCGATCACCAGCAGCGGAACCAGCCACAACACCGGTGAGCGGTACGTGACGATCAGCAGCAGCGCCACCACCGTCGCGGTGACCGCCAGTAGCGTGATATTGGCCCCGGCAAAGGAATTCGCGATATCGGCGCCGAATGCGGGGCCGCCGGTGACCTCGGCCCGCAGGTCGTCGCCCAACCCGTCGCTGATGGTTGCGCGCACGTCGCGCACGGCGTCGTTGAGGGCGAATCCGGACATGTCAGCTGCCAACGGCACGGTGACCACCGCGGCTCTGCGGTCATCGGACACCAGCACGGGTGCTCCCGCCGCCGCCGTCGCGTCGATATCCGCCGGGGTCAGTTCACCCTGATCGACCCGGGTGACCACCACGATCGCCGGCACGCGGTCCCCGCCGGGAAACTCACTGCGCAACTTGTCAGCCCGCACCGATTCCGAACCGGCCGGCACCGCCACCGGTGACTGCGAACCCGCGTCGCTACCGCTCAGCAGTCCCAACAGTGCGCCAGAGACCAGCACGACGAGGACAGCCAGCCACGACAAGCGTTTAATCACGGTTCAGCGTCGCCTCTTCCAGGTCGAGCCCATGGAGTACCGTCCGCAGCACTTCGTCGTCGATGTGCCCGGCATCGCGCTCGGCGATGAACGTTTCCCGCTCGGCTGCAAGCATTTCCAAGCGCATCCGCCGAAAGGCGGCAGTCGGGCTCTCCCCGATGTCGGCATCGTCGCGGCCCAACCGTTCCCAGGCGGCGTTGCGGCGCCGGGTGTTCCAGGCCCGCAGTACCTCGGCGGCGCGGTCGGGCACGTCGGCATCGGCGGGCTGTTCGGCGAGCAGTTGGTCCAGCCGCTCGGCGGCCGCCCTGGCCGCCTTGTCCTGGGCTGCGGCCGTCGCGATTGCATCGCTGTGGGCCTCGTTGCCCTGTGCGTCGAGCACCCGGATGAACCACGGCAGCGTCAGCCCGTGCAAGAGCAGGGTGCCGACGACCACGACGAACGTGAGGAACACCAGTTGTGGCCTGCCGGGGAACGGTTCGCCGGACAGTGTCGTTGCCGGCACGGCGAAGGCCGCCGCGAGCGACACCACACCGCGCATTCCGGCCCACGCGAGGATGAACACCTGGCCGCGCGCGGGTGCGGGTTCGCGCGCGCGTAACCGCTTGGACATCAGCCACGGCAGGTAGACGAACGCGTATACCCAGATGATCCGCACACCGATCACCGCGATGAGCACCGCTGCCGACGAGCTTGCGAGCGTGGCCGCCGAGATCCCGGTGAGTTCTTGGACCACCTCCGGCAGTTGCAGCCCGATCAACAGGAAGGCGAACGATTCCAGCACCAGCTGCAGGGCCTTCCATACCGCCTTGTCCTGCAGTCGGGTGGCATAGCTGGCCTGAGCCTCACGCTGACCCAGCAGCAGCGCCGCCACCACGACCGCGATCACCCCGGAGCCGTGCACCTCCTCGGCCAGCAGGTAGATGAAGAACGGCGCCACCAGCCCGACGGCACTCTCCACCAGCGGATCGTCGAGCCGCGATCGGATGTAGTGCACGATCATGCCGATCACGGCGCCGACCACCACACCGCCGACCGCGGCCAGCGCGAATGTGCCGAACCCGCTGCCCCAGGTGGACGCCGTGCCGATGGCCGCGGCAAGGGCCACCTTGTACGCGGTCAGCGCGGTCGCGTCGTTGAGCAGGCTCTCCCCGCCCAGCAGCGTCATGGTGCGACGCGGCAGGCCCAGCCTGCGACCGACGGCGGTTGCCGACACCGCGTCGGGTGGCGCCACGATCGCGCCGAGCGTCAGCGCCGCGGCGATCGTCAACTCCGGCACGGTGTGGAAGGCCACCAATCCGACCACGAACGTCGTGGCCAGTGGCAGCCCGACCGCGAGCAGCCCGATCGGGCGGATGTTGCGGCGCAGCGCGACGTAACTGCTCTCCAGCCCGGCCGACCACAGCAACGGCGGCAGGATCACGAACAGCACCAGCTCAGGCTCGAGGTGAACACCGCCGAACCCGGGGATTGCGCTGCCTGCCAGACCGGCGACCACCAGCGCCAGCGGCGCGGACACGTCGAACCGGCGGGCCACGGCGGCCAACAGCACCGATGCCACCAGGGCCGCCAACAGTGATGCACCCACGTCCCGTGACCTCCTCCGCGTGCCGTACCTATCCTTGATCAACATGTTGAGGAGATCACGTCGGCGCGAGCAGAGCTCGACACCTCGATCCTGTGAGCACCTCCGTGCTGACGTCGCCGAGCCGCAACCGCTCACCCCGGGGCGATGCCAGGAATGCGCGGAACTCGGCGAGAGTAGCTGGGCGCACCTGCGGATGTGCATGACGTGCGGTCACGTGGGCTGCTGCGACTCCAGCGCCCTCCAACATGCCACCAGGCACTTCGAGCTCAGTGGTCACCCCGTCATGCGCTCTGCCGAACCCGAGGAGAGTTGGCGTTGGTGCTATATCGACCATCGCGTCGGATGACGATCTGGCAGGCTTGGGGACGCGATGAGTGAATCGATTGAGGATGCCCGGCCGGATGACCCTGCGGAGATGCCGGCGGACGATGCCATAGCCGCCGATGACGAATCCGAACCGGACCCTGCGCCGGAACCGGAACCGGAACCGACGCAGGACAGTGAGCCGGCGGATTCCCGCGAGGCCGTGCTGTTGCTCGGCTCCGGGGAACTGAGCCGCGAGCTCGCGCTCGCGTTCCAGCGCCTCGGTGCCGCCGTCGTGGCGGTCGACCGGTATTACGCGCCGGCGCACCGCGTCGCGGACCGCTCCGCGGTGATCCAGATGAACGACGCCGACGAACTCGCCGCACTCATCGAGCGGGAGAATCCGCAGTACGTGGTCTCCGAATCCGGGGTCATCGCGGCCGACGCGCTTATCGAGGTGGCCGAACGCGGCGACACCGAGGTACTGCCCACACCGCGGGCCATCCGGATCAGCCAGGACCGCGAAGGCCTGCGCCGGCTGGCATCCGATGAACTTGGCCTGCCGACGGTGCCGTTCTGGTTCGCCGGGTCGGTCGAGGAACTGACGGCGGTGGCAGGCCACGCCGGGTACCCGCTGTTGGTCAAGCCCGTCGTGGGTGAGCTGCGGGAGGGGCAGTCGGTCCTCCTGCGGGCCGACGACGTCGAGCCGGCCTGGGAGCGGGCGGTCACCGCGGGCCGCGTCCCGCACAACCGGGTGCTGGCCGAATCCGTGGTCGAAGTGGACCACCAGATCACCCTGCTGGCTATCCGCACCACCGGGCCGGCCGGGCCCAATGTGCAGTTCTGCGAGCCGATCGGCCACCGGCATGCCGGTGGCGACGTGCTGGAGTCCTGGCAGCCGCAACATCTGCCGCCCACTGCGTTGGACGCCGCCAAATCGATCGCCGCTCGCATCGTCAACTCGCTGGGCGGGCGCGGCGTGTTCGGTGTCGAACTGCTGGTGGCCGGTGACGACGTGTACTTCTCCGATGTCCGGGTCCGGCCGCATGACAGCGGTCTGGTCACGCTGCGCTCACAACGGCTTTCGGAGTTCGAATTGCACGCCAGGGCGATCCTCGGCCTGGACGTGGACACCATCATGATTTCGCCTGCGGCGGCCGAAGTCACCTACAGCGGCGGGGACACCGAGGCGGGCGACGGCGTGAAGCCCAACGTCAAGGCCGTGCTGGCCGAGGCGCTCGCCACCTCCGAGAGTGATGTTCGGCTGTTCGGTGGCCCGGACGAATCCGACAGCCGACGGCGGCTCGGGGTGGCCATGGCCACCGCACCGGATGTGATCGTGGCCCGCGACCGGGCCCGCCGCGTCGGCGCCGCGCTGCGCAAGCTCTGGTAGACGATGACTGACGACCCGGGGCCGGACCGGCCCACCTTCGCGCCGTTCCTTGCCGCGCTGGTCATCATTGTGCTCGTGGTGATCGGCATTGCGCTGGCCAACCTGTTCGGCGGTGACGGCCTGTCCGAGGAGCAGCGGGTGGGCCGCGCCGCGGTCGGCCAGAACGACGCCATTCAGCGCGAGAACTACGTCGAGTTCAGCGACTACACCTGCGCCGGCGACCGTGGTACCGAGGCCGAGTTCATTGCCGGCCAACGGGATTCGGTGGCCAGGCAGGGTGCCCGCTACGTCGACGACGTGACCGGTGTGCGGATCGACGGCGATCGGGCGACGGGCACCGTCGTCTACCACTTCGACAAGGCGCCCGACACTCCGGTCAATGTCGAGACCACCTTTGCGCGGGAGGACGGCGCATGGCGGGTCTGTGCCGGTGTGAAAGACTCACGACCGTGAGTTATGCAGGTGATATCACGCCTGAGGAGGCCTGGAAACTTCTGAGTGAAGACCCCGAGGCCGTGCTGGTGGACTGTCGCACCGACGCGGAATGGCGTTTTGTCGGGGTGCCCGACCTGACGTCACTGCAGCGTGACGTGGTCTACATCGAGTGGAGCCGCACCGACGGTAGTCATAACGATGCGTTTGTCGACGACCTCGTAGCAGCAGGCGTGCGGCCGGCGGACCGCCCGGTGGTGTTCCTGTGCCGCTCCGGCAACAGATCCATCGGCGCCGCCGAAGCCGCGACCGCGGCCGGTATCGCGCCGTCGTACAACGTGCTCGACGGTTTCGAAGGCAATCTCGACGAGAGCAGGCACCGTGGCCACACCGGCTGGAAGGCGGTCGGGCTGCCATGGGTACAGAGTTGATCAGAGCTGAGGTGCAGTCATGAGTTCGCCTGAAGTCCCTTCGGTTCGCGTCCCCGCCGAGCTGCCTGCCGGCGTCAGCCAGGCCACCATCGGTGTGCGCGGTGGCCTGTTGCGATCGGGCTTCGAGGAAACCGCCGAGGCGATGTACCTGACCTCGGGCTATGTCTACGAGACCGCTGAAGCCGCGGAGCAGTCATTCACCGGCGAAATCGACCGGTTCGTCTACTCCCGGTACGGCAATCCGACGATCTCGATGTTCGAGGAGCGGCTGCGGCTCATCGAAGACGCGCCTGCGTGTTTTGCCACCGCCACCGGCATGGCCGCGGTGTTCACCGCGCTCGGGGCGCTGCTCGGGGCCGGCGACCGGTTGGTAGCCGCGCGCAGCCTGTTCGGGTCGTGCTTCGTGGTGTGTAACGAGATCCTGCCGCGCTGGGGTGTCGAGACCGTGTTCGTCGACGGCGAAGACCTCGCGCAGTGGGAGGAGGCGCTTTCGGTGCCGACCACGGCGGTGTTCTTCGAGACCCCGTCCAACCCCATGCAGTCACTGGTCGACATTGCCGCCGTATCCGAGCTCGCGCACGCAGCCGGTGCAAAAGTGGTGTTGGACAACGTCTTCGCCACCCCGCTGCTGCAGCAGGGCATGCCGCTCGGAGCGGATGTCGTGGTGTATTCGGGCACCAAGCACATCGACGGACAGGGTCGGGTGCTGGGCGGGGCCATCCTGGGCGACCAGGAATACATCGACGGCCCGGTGCAGAAGCTGATGCGGCACACCGGGCCGGCGATCAGTGCCTTCAATGCCTGGATCCTGCTCAAAGGCCTTGAGACCCTTGCCGTTCGGGTGGACTACGCGAACCGGTCGGCGCAGCGTGTCGCGGAGTTCCTGGAGGGTCATTCCTCGGTGCGCTGGGTGCGTTACCCGTTCCTGGAATCTCATCCGCAACACGACCTGGCCAAGCGGCAGATGCGGGGCGGCGGCACCGTCGTGACCTTCGAACTGGATGCCGCCGATGGGAAGGCGCGCGCCTTCGAGGTGCTCGACAAGCTGCGTTTGATCGACATCTCCAACAATCTGGGCGATACCAAGTCCCTGGTCACCCACCCGGCCACCACCACCCACCGGGCAATGGGGCCGGAGGGCCGCGCGGCCATCGGGCTCGGCGACGGCGTGGTGCGCGTCTCGATCGGACTGGAATCCACCGAGGACCTGATCGCGGACCTGGACAAGGCGCTGGGCTAGCACGTGTCCCGCCAGAGCGCCGCGAAAAAGGCCCGCCGCAAGAAGCGGCAGGTCGCCCAGGACTCACGCTGGATCCCCGAGGAGGTCGTTGAGCAGCTGTCGGAGATCCAGGACGCCGTGGTCGCCGACCTGGCCGAGTTCGACGAGCGAATCACAGAGCGCGGCTGGACATTTGACGAGGAAGAGTCCAACGACGACTACGCGGTGTGGTTCTACGAGCCGTCCGGAGCCGAGGTGGACGACGGTCTGCCGGTGACCTCGCTGTGGCTGGATGCGGCCGAGGACGGTGAAGTGGTTCACGTGGCATTCGTCGGCACGGTCACAGCGCACAACTTCACCCACGACGAGCTGCTCGAGCATCTCGACGCCATCGAGGGTTATCGACTGGGTGATCCTCTCCTGGAGTTCGGTTAGAGTCCCGCAGGCATGGCCGAGGTAACGCTGCGTCAGCTGCGGTACTTCGCCGTCCTGGGTGAAGAACTGAACTACCGCAGGGCGGCGGCGCGCCTGTTCATCACCCAGCCTGCGCTGTCGACATCCATCAAGCAGCTGGAGCAGGCCTTCGGGGTGTTGCTGCTCAACCGCAACACCCGTGAAGTGGCACTGACAGACCTCGGTGCGGCCTGGCTGCCCCAGGTGCAGCAGGCGTTGAGCGGTGTCGATGCGGTGGTCGAGAACCTGGTCACCCTCTCGGGGACCCGGCAGGGCCGGCTGCGGTTCGGCTATCTGATCGGAACCGGTGCCGACCTGCTGTTCCGGATCGTGCGCCGCTTCGAGGACGCCTATCCCGACGTCAGCGTCGAGCCGATCGAGTTCGACTTCGCCGACCCGACGGCCGGACTGGCGGGCGGCAGCACCGAGGTCGCGTTGATCCGTCCCCCGGTCGATCTGCCCGAACACCGGATGCTGATCCTGGACTCCGAATCGTGGGTGGCCTGCCTGCCGCGCGATCATCGCCTGGCCGGGCGCCGGGAACTCGAGATCGGCGAGTTGCTCGACGACCCGATCGTGTGCGCGCCCCTGACTGCCGGTCCGTGGCGGGATTACTGGCTGGCGATGGATGTCCGTGGGCACCGGCCACCGAACATCGCGGCGGTTGCGGCGACCTACGAGGCCGAGACGACGGCGATCGCGCGCGGACTCGGCATCAGCTTCACCACGGCGTCGGTGTCACGGTTCTACGACCGGCCCGGCATCGTCTACGTGCCCATCGTGGACCGGCCTCGCAGCCACGTCGCGCTGGCGTGGCATCCGGGCGCGCTGAGCCCGCAGGCGGATGCGTTGATCAAGCTTGTTCAGCAGCAATGGAGTTTTGGCGACGGTGAGGAAAGTGTGGCGCCCGCCACCCAGCACTGATAATCCAGGGTTATCAGTACATCAAAAGAGGGAACTTCCGGTGACGGGCCGGTGGCGCTTTCCTTACATCAAGCGTTTCCTGAGTTCGCCTGACCTGGAGAGATCATGACCGACGCCTTAGATGCCCCGGCCTCACCCACTCATTCGGCCAAACCGGATCCGACGTTGGGCGCCGAGGACGCCAAGCTCGCCGAATTGGGCTACACGCAAAAGCTCGACCGTTCGGTCGGCACGCTGGCGTCCTTCGCCATCGGGTTCGCCACCATCAGTGCCACCACGGCGGTGTTCACCGGCTTCGGCGCCGGCTATTTCACCGCAGGCGCCCCGTTCGTGTGGACACTGCTGCTGGCGGGCGCGGTGTTCGCGCTGTGGACGTTCATCGCCGCCGACCTCACGGCCAAGTTGCCGCTGGCGGGTTACTCCTACCAGTGGATCAGCCGCATCAACGGCCCCGACCTGGCCTGGTTCACCGGCTTCATCGCACTGATGGGCTGGGTGTGCGGGATGACCGGCGTGGGCTTCATTCTGTCCGGCTACCTCGGCGGACTGTTCGGCTGGAGCATGACGCAGAGCACCCAGATCCTGCTTGCCATCGCCGTGGTGTTCGTCTGCGTGCTGATCAACATCTACGGCGTCCGGTTCGCGACGATGGTCAACAACATCGGCGTCAGCCTGGAACTCGTCATCACCGTCGGCGCCACCGCGTTGATCGCGATCATCGCCTTCTCCGCACCGGAGAACCACCAGCCGATCTCGGTGCTGTTCACCGGGGGAGAAACGGGAGACAAGGATTCCTACCTGCTGGCCTGGCTGGCCGCCGCGCTGGGACCGTTCTTCGGGTTGATCGGTGTCGAATCCGGCGCCGACGTGGCCGAGGAGACAAAGGACGCCCGCCGCGTCGTGCCCAGGACGATGTTCTACGCGTTGGTCACCTCGATCGTCATCGAGCTGGCGATGTACATCGTCTATGTGCTGGCGATCAAAGATGTTGCCGCCGTGGAGGCCAACAGTGCCGCGCCGATCGAGGAGATCATCACTCAGCAGGCCGGACCCCTCGTCACCAAGATCGTCGTCGCGATCGCGCTGACCAACATCCTGGCCTGCCTGCTGGCCAACATCCTGGTCGCCACCCGGCTCGCCTACTCGATGGCCCGAGACAACATGCTGCCGTTCTCCCACCTGTGGCGCCATGTGTCACCGACCCGCAAGACGCCGACCTTCGCGGTGATCGGATTGGGTTGCCTGTCAACGCTTCTGCTGCTGTCCGCCCTGGTCAACGAGAAGGCCTTCAACTACATCATCGGGATCGCCTCGCTGCTGTTCTTCTTCGTCTACATCCTGCAGACCATCGGTCTCCTGGTCGGATACCGCAGGGGAACCATCCCGACAGGCGAACCCGGCACCTTCGATCTGGGCCGTTGGCGGCTTCCGCTCTACCTCACCGCGCTGGTGGTGTTCCTCGGTGTCGCCGTCACCCTGCTGTTCCTGCCCCAGTTCACCAACAACAAGTGGGTCTTCCTCGGGGTCGTCGTGATCGCGGCGCTCTGGTGGACGACCGGGCTGAAGTCACGTCTGCGCCGCGGTGAGGCCGGCGCCCAATACGTCAAGACCAACAACCTCTGATATGGATACGAAGGAAAACGCCATGACTGCAACAGATCTCGGTACCAGTAACCTCGTCGCCGTCGAGCCCGGTGCTGCCATCCGTGAGGACACCCCGGCGGGCTCGGTGATCCAGTACAGCGACTACGAATTGGACACCTCCAGCCCGTTCGCCGGGGGAGTGGCCTGGATCGAGGGCGAGTATCTGCCGGCCGAGGACGCCAAGATCTCGATCTTCGACACCGGATTCGGCCACTCCGACGTGACCTACACCGTCGCGCATGTGTGGCACGGCAACATCTTCCGGCTCGGTGATCACCTGGACCGACTGCTGGACGGGGCGGCCAAACTGCGCCTGGACGCCGGGATGAGCAAGGACGAACTGGCCGATACCACCAAACGCTGTGTGGCGATGTCACAGCTGCGGGAGTCGTTCGTGAACCTGACCATCACCCGCGGCTACGGAAAACGCAAGGGCGAGAAAGACTTGTCCAAGTTGACCCACCAGGTGTACATCTACGCGATTCCCTACCTGTGGGCCTTCCCGCCGGCCGAGCAGATCTTCGGCACCACCGCGATCGTGCCGCGCCACGTGCGCCGTGCCGGGCGTAACACCGTCGATCCGACCATCAAGAACTACCAGTGGGGCGATCTCACCGCGGCCAGCTTCGAGGCCAAGGACCGTGGTGCGCGCACCGCGATCCTGCTGGACTCCGACAACTGTGTCGCTGAGGGGCCCGGCTTCAACGTCGTCGTCGTCAAGGACGGCAAATTGGCATCCCCGTCACGAAATGCCTTGCCCGGCATCACCCGTAAGACCGTGTACGAGCTCGCGGACGCGATGGGCATCGAAGCGACCCTGCGTGATGTCACCAGTCACGAGCTCTACGACGCCGACGAGTTGATGGCCGTCACCACCGCAGGCGGCGTCACCCCGATCAACACGCTGGACGGTGAGGCCATCGGCAACGGTGCTCCCGGACCGCTGACCGTGAAGATCCGCGACCGGTTCTGGGCGCTGATGGATGAGCCGTCGCCGTTGATCGAGGCGATCGACTACTAGGCGGCGAACGTCGCGATGTGATCGATCACGGTGTGCAGCGCGGTCTTCAGCGGTCGGCCGTCACGCATCGCCTTGGCGAGCAGCAGTGCGCCCTGCAGGGTGGCCAACAACGTCGTGGCCAGCTCGTCGACGTCGGCGGCCTCGACGAGCTCGCCACGTTCGCGCATGTCGACCAGCCCGTCGCGGATCGCGTCCTGCCACCGTTGGTAACCGGTGGCGACGGCTTCTCTTGCCGCGCTGTCAATTTCGGAAAGCTCGCTGGCCAGCGATCCCAGCGGGCATCCGCCGCGGAAGTCGTTGGCACGCTGGATATCCACAATGGCATCAGCCCAGTTGCGCAGTGCATCAACGGAATCCAGTCGGGCCAGCATGGGCACCTGGAAGCCGAGGATCGCTTCGGTCTGGTAGCCGATGACGGCACGGGTCAGCGAGGCCTTGTCGCCGAAGTAGTGGTAGAGCTGCGAGGCGCTGACGCCGGCCGCCACCTGGACGTCCTCGGTGGTGGTTGCGGCGACTCCGCGCTGGTGCATCAGGGTGGCCGCGGTGGCCACGACGCGATCCCGGGTGGCCTGGCCCTTCCGGGTAAGCATCAGCCGAGTTTAACAATTTTGGAGTTGACAATCCAAAAACAGAGGCGTTTTGTGGAGTGATCAGTCCAATCGACTTCGCGGAGGCGTCCACATCCATGAACACACCCCTTATCAGCGAGCAGGTACGTGAAATGGCGGCCGGTTCCTTGCACGCGCTGCCTGCAGAGGTCAAGAGCGCCTTCGCTGCCGATCAGGCCGCACTGGATGCCGCAGGCGTGCCGTCTGGCGTCGTTGCCGCCGGTACCCCGATGCCCGACGGTGACCTGCTCGACGCCCGTGGCGACGCGACATCGCTGACCACGTTGCGGGCCGGGCGGCCGGCGGTCGTGGTGTTCTACCGCGGAGGGTGGTGCCCCTACTGCAACATTGCCCTGCGTGCCTACGAGGCAGAACTGGTGCCCGCTCTCGCCGAGCGCGGCTTCGAGTTGATCGCCGTGAGCCCGCAGAAGCCGGACGGCTCCCTGACCACCACGCAGTCCAACGAGCTGACCTACTCGGTGGCCTCAGATCCAGGCAATCAGATTGCCGCCGCCTTGGGGATTGTGGCCGAACCGTCTCCCGATTCGGTTGCCGCACAGATCAAGTTGGGCTTGGACATCACCGAGGTCAACGCCGACGGCGGTAAGAGCCTGCCGATGCCCACGGTCGTCGTCGTGGACGCCGCAGGCACCATCCGGTGGATCGACGTCCACCCCAACTACACGACCCGCACTGAAGTGCCCGATATCCTGACCGCCGTCGCCGCGGTGGGCTGAATACTCAAAGACATGGCACAGTGTCCCGGGTGATCCTGCAACGCATCGTGATGCCATATGTGGCACCGGCGTTCGGTGTCTCGCATCCGCTCGACGTCGGTGCGAAGCGGCGGGTTCTACGCGAGCGAGGCCAATGCGCTCACCGGACCCCTCGCGGACCGGTCCCGCAGATCCATCGCTTCCTCGAGGGAGGCACGACAGGAGAGGGGTTACCCCGTGAGCACAGACCACCGAGCTGATCTCGACTTCTACTTCGACCCGGTCTGTCCGTTCGCCTGGATGACCAGCAAGTGGGTCCGCATGGTCGTCGAGCAACGTGACTACACAGTGGATTGGCGTTTCATCTCCTTGCGAATGATTAACGCACACATCGACTATGACACCCATTTTCCGGCTGGCTATGAAGATGGACACACCGCGGGGCTCAAGTTGCTGCGCGTTGCCGCCCGTACCAGAATCGAGTACGGGCGCGAAGCGGTCGGTCCGCTGTACCTGGCCATCGGACGGCGGATATTCGACAGCGCCCCCGACCGCGGGCCGCAATCTGAAGCCGATCGGGGCACGCGAGAGTTTCTGGAGCCGATCCTGGCGGAGGCCGGCCTGCCTGCCGAGCTCGCGACCGCGCTGGACGACACCGGATTCGATGAGCTGCTGCGCGCGGAGACCGACGAAGCGCTCGCGCTGACGGGAAAAGATGTCGGCACCCCCATCCTGCACTTTCGCCCGCCCGCAGGAGTGGCATTTTTCGGACCGGTGATCAGCCGTCTCCCGAAACCTGAGGAGGCGGGCCCGCTGTGGGACAACGTGCTGGGCCTTGCTGAGTTTCCGGGTTTCGCCGAGCTCAAGCGCAGCCTCCGCGAACGGCCGCAGCTCGCGAGCTTCGGCGTCGATCCCGGGGGCACCGGCGTCGTGGAGGACTGGCACGGCGGCAGCCGACGCACCAAGAAGTAGCGGGGATAGGCCCGTATTCCGGCGGGGTTAGGCCTTCCCGTCCGACTCGATGACACCCTGTGCCGCCTGCGCGCGGTCCTCGTAACTCTTGCGCTTGGCGGTGTCGTACTCCATGAACACCCGGTCCAGGCCGAGCTTCTTGTTGAGCCACCGGCGGCCTTTCGGCGGCAGCATCTGGGCCGCCTGGGCGGTGAACCGTAGCGGCGGCGGCACCGACACGTGCGTCTTGGGTTTGTCGAGCGTCTTGACGATCGCGGCGGCGATGTCCTCAGGCTCGACCGGCTTGAGGGCACCGCTGGACTGGGTGCCCGAGATCAGGTCGGTGTTGGTGAACGGCGGCATGATCACCGAGACCTCCACGCCGTGCGGGGCCATCTCGTCGGCCAGCGCGGTGGACAGCCCGACGACGGCGTACTTTGCGCCCACGTAGACCACCTGACCGGGCACCGCGATCAGCCCGGACAGTGAGGCGATGTTGATGATGTGGCCGCGGCGGCGCTTGACCATGTCGGGCAGCGCGAGCTGGCAGCCGGCCAGCACGCCGTAGAGGTTGACCTCGATCGAGGAGCGGATCGACTGCTCGCTCTGCTCGAGGAACGGGCCGATCGGCATCACGCCGGCATTGTTGATCAGGACGTCGATGTGGCCGCCGCCGTCGGTGCGGGCCTTGTCGAGGAACGTGGCGAAGGATTCCCGATCGGTGACGTCGAGCGGGTAGCCGGAGACCTGGCCGAGCTTGGTGAGCTCAACGACCGCCGATTCCTGTAGGGCCACGTCACGGTCACCGATGACGACACGGGCACCGCGGGCCAGCAGGGCCTTGGCGGTGGCGTAGCCGATACCGCGCGCGGCGCCGGTGATCGCGATGGTCTTGCCCCTGATGTTGTCCATGGCGGCGAACTTTACACGTGTCAAGTTTTGGTGGGAAGGGGCGCTTGAGCTACATGACCGTGTTCACGATGCCGAGGTACCGCAGCCCGGCGTAGCGGCGTTCCGCGCCGACCGAGGCGGGCCGGAGGTGATCGGCGGCGAGGCTGATGAACGCGTTGACGGATTCCAGCCCGACCTGCCTGCAGCGGTTGGTGACGTCTGAGCCCGCGGCGAGGACGATCCGGTCGGTGACGATCGGCAGGGCGAAGAATTCGTCCACCGGCAGGGAGTCCCCGGGATCACGTAGGCGATATCCGTAGTACTGCGCCGACACCTCGAACTCGCTTGCCTCGCCGGTGAATGCGTCCGCGAGGTCTGTCGTGAGGCTGCCGTCGAGGACGTAGCTCCTGAGATCGGCCAGCGTCGGCGCGGAGGTGATGCCGGTGAACAGGTGGCGGTCGGTCAGCACCGTCTGGGGCAGCGGTTCTTCGTACTCGTACGTGCCGGCGAAGGCCAGCCCCCGGCGGGATCCCGCACTCTCGCGGTAGGTGTGCTGACGCAACAGGACCACGGTGTTCGCGGTTCGCAGGCCGCGGTCCCGGCATGCGTTCAGCACCTCGTCGGCCACCGCACGCGGAAGCCCGTGATCTTCGACCAGTGCGGTGACCATGTTGTGCACCGGGCCCGGGTCGCCGTAAAACGAGGCTTCGAGAAAATCGTGGTCGAGCCACTCTTCGCCGAGGTCTGCGGTAAAGCCGCCGCGCTCCGGCCGGTCCGCGCTGATGTATGCGTCGAGGGCGGTTCGGGTCGGTGTGTCGCCGATCCACACCGAGACAACCCTGAGCCGCGGGTTGGTGCGGTATCTCAATTCGACGAAATCGAGCATGCTCACACCTCCAGTCTCGATGTAAGACCCGTGAGGGCCCGGATTGTCGACGGTCTCACCTGCTTCTGAACGGCGAACATTCAGCAGGTCAACGGACAGCGAACGCGTGAGTCAGCGAGGCGGCTTCTGTGCGACCTTGGCGGAATTCAAATCACGATGAGCCTGCCAGGCGGTAAGCCGAGTCAGCCCGCGTTGATGCTGGTGTGGGTATACATACGGTGGTGAGTGATGTGCAGTTCGTGGCGGTCGGCCAAGATGACCCGCTGGCCGAGCCGCTACTGGCACAGCTCTCGATCGAGTATTCGGGGCGCTATGGGGGCACCGCGGAGAGGGTGCTGGCCTGGTTACGCAGCCATCCGACACACGAGTTCGAGCCGCCGGGCGGTGGCCTGCTCATCGGTCTGCTCGACGGTGCCCCTGTCACCGGCGGGGCATTCCAGCGGTTCGACGCCGACACCGCCGAGCTCAAACGCATCTGGACCGACAGCGGCCATCGCCAACGTGGATATGCCAAGGCGCTGCTGGTGCAGCTGGAAACTGAGATCGCCCGGCGCGGTTACCGACGGGTGTATCTCACCACGGGCCATCTCCAGCCCGAGGCCGAGGCGCTCTACGAGTCGGCGGGATACACGCGGCTGAGCGAGCCGCTGGCCGCCGAGGGCGAGGTCTTCCCGATCGCCTTCGAAAAAGTGCTGCGATGACCGTGCCCCTGTCGATCCTCGACCTCGCCCCGATCAGCGCAGGCAGCGACGCGGCGACCGCGTTGCGCAACACCGTCGATCTGGCCCAACATGCCGAACGCTGGGGTTACCAACGATATTGGGTCGCCGAACATCATTTTGTGGCGGTCGCCAGTTCGTCACCCGCTGTGCTGGTGGGCCAGATTGCGGCCGCCACCGAGCGGATCAGGGTGGGAACCGCGGCGGTCCAACTCGGACATACCACCGCGGTGGCCGTGGTGGAGAGCTTCGGCACCCTGGCGGCATTCCATCCGGGGCGTATCGACCTGGGGGTGGGCCGGTCCGGGCAAAAGCGCGCAGAAGCCGTCCGGAAGAATAGCGCCCAATCCGGACCGCCCCGCGAGTGGCATGACATCGACGGTGTGGTGATTCCCGTCCCGTTCGATGTCGGTGCCCTGATGCGCAGTCCTCGGCTGCGTGCCCAGGCGGCGGTACTGCAGCAACCAGAAGCTGTCACACCGGATTTCGCCGAACAGGTCGACGATATTCTCGCCATGCTGCAGGGCAGTTTCGAGGTCGGGACAGCGGTACCCGGGGCGGGGGCGGGGCTGAGGCCATGGGTCTTCGGCAGCAGTAAGGGGCAGAGTGCCCGCGTCGCGGCTGCCCGTGGATTGCCGTTCGTCGCCAGCTACCACATCACGCCGGCTACCGCGCTGGAGGCGATTGAGGTGTACCGCAACGGCTTCACACCCTCCGCACAGCTAGCTGAGCCATACGTGGTGGTATCGGCCGACGTGGTGGTCGCCGACGACGAAGCCACCGCACGTCGATTGGCGTCGAGCTACGGCCACTGGGTGTATTCCATCCGCGCCGGTGGCGGCGCTGTGCCGTATCCGGATCCCGACGATTGCGCGCCGCTCACCGACGACCAACTCGCGGTCGTGAAAGACCGCACCGCAACGCAGTTCGTCGGTGACCCGGATCAGGTGGCGGACCGGCTGGAGGCGTTGCGGCGGGTCAGCGGCGCCGATGAGCTCGTCATCACCTCGGTCACCCACCGTCATGATGACCGGTTGCGTTCTCACGAACTGCTCGCGAAGCGGTGGGGACTGTGATGCGCTTACCGGTGCTGCACCGACTATCCGGCCTATAGGCTGGCCCGAAGGTGTCTCACACCGGTGGGGGTGCGTTTGCCGAGTTTGCAGGTACTCGTGGGTTCGCTGCTACTGGCAGCGGCTGTGGTGGTGTTCGGCCTCGGTGTGGCGCTGCGGCTGTTCATCGGGCGCCGAGAGCACTCCGACAGCATGCGGCGCCGCATGCACATCTTCCGCACAACCACGGTGGCCCGTGTGCTGTTCGGATCGGTGCACGACGACGAGGAACTCGACCCCGACGAACTCGACCAGATGGTCCTCATGCCGACCATCGTGCTGGCCTGCGGCCTGTGCCTGACCGGGTTCTTTCTGCTGGGTTACCGGGTACTCAGTTAGGCCGTGTGCCGGGTCCTCGCCCGCTGAGCAGCATCGGCGATCGATCCGCGCCACACCGGTCCGTGCCCGGGCAGCATCACCTCGGTATCCACCAGGCCGAGCACGTCCAGGCTGCGTACACAGCTGTCGTCGTCGTGATTGAACAGCGCGGGCAGCAACTGGGGCCCGGACTGCCGCGACACGGGGTGGCCGGTCACCAGCGCATCCCCGCTCACAAGCACGCCGTCCACCAGGAACGAGCAGTGCCCGCCGGTATGCCCCGGGGTGGGGACAGCGACCGGGTTGCCCGGCAGCCCTGTGGCGATCTCGGTGGTCAGTTCTTGCGCGGTGGGTATCCCGGCATGGTTCATCCCGCCCTTGGCGGTGATCGTGGCCGACCACCTCAACCACCGCGGCTGCCAGATGTGGCGGATGACGTCAGCCGGTGCGGCCTGCTCGAGATAGTCGCGTTTGGCGTGGGCGACCTCGTCGGTGTGGCAGAACACCGGGGTGCCATGGTTTTTCGCGAACCAGATGGCGGTTCCGAGATGGTCGATGTGCGCATGGGTGAGCAGGACGGCGCGGATGTCGTCGATCCCGAAGCCGAGCCGGCGCACCGAACCCAGCACCTCGTCGCGTTGTCCGGGAAACCCGGCGTCGATCAGGATCACGCCGTCGTCGTCGGTCACCAACGTCCAATTGACCAGGTCGGTCTGGGCGAAATGCACACGGTCGGTGATCGCGGTCAGGGCTGCTGCCATGCCGCGAGTGTAGGCATTGGAGTAGGAATGACACTGTGGCTAATCTCAAACCTGAATTGAAACTGGGCTATAAGGCATCTGCCGAACAATTCGCGCCGCGCGAGCTCGTTGAGCTCGCAGTGCTGGCTGAGGCGGCAGGTATGGACAGCGCGACGGTCAGTGACCACTTCCAGCCGTGGCGGCACGAGGGCGGGCATGCGCCGTTCTCGCTGGCCTGGATGACCGCGGTGGGCGAGCGGACCGAGCGCCTGGTGCTCGGTACCTCGGTGCTCACCCCGACCTTCCGGTACAACCCGGCGGTGATTGCGCAGGCCTTCGCGACGATGGGCTGTCTGTACCCGGGCCGCATCTTCCTGGGTGTGGGCACCGGTGAGGCGCTCAACGAGATCGCCACCGGCTATATCGGCGAGTGGCCGGAGTTCAAGGAGCGATTCGCGCGGCTGCGGGAGTCGGTCAAGCTGATGCGCGAGCTGTGGCTGGGCGACCGCGTGGACTTCGAAGGCGAGTACTACAACACCCGGGGCGCCTCGATCTATGACGTGCCAGAGGGCGGCATCCCGGTGTACGTCGCCGCAGGCGGACCCGTGGTGGCCAAGTACGCGGGGCGGGCCGGTGACGGGTTCATCTGCACCTCGGGCAAGGGTGAGGAACTCTACAAGGACAAGCTCATCCCGGCCGTGAAAGAGGGCGCCGAGGCCGCGGGCCGCAACTCCGATGACATCGACCGGATGATCGAGATCAAGATCTCCTACGATCCCGACCCCAAGCTGGCCCTGGAGAACACCCGGTTCTGGGCGCCGCTGTCGCTGACCGCCGAGCAGAAGCACAGCATCGACGACCCGATCGAGATGGAGAAGGCCGCCGACGCACTGCCCATCGAACAGGTCGCCAAGCGTTGGATCGTCGCATCCGATCCGGACGAGGCCGTCGAAAAGGTCGGGCAGTACGTGAAGTGGGGGCTGAACCACCTGGTGTTCCACGCTCCGGGCCACGATCAGCGTCGCTTCCTCGACCTGTTCAAGAAGGATCTGGAACCGCGGCTGCGCAAACTCGGCTGATCTCAGGCGCTGCTCACCAGCCGCGCCACCGCACCAGCGGCGCCGCGGCTGGTGGCGGTCAGCCGGATCCGGTCGGCGCGGAACAGGTCGTAGGCGTACTCGAACGGCCGGTCAGCGCTGTCCCGGGTGATCCGGGTGATGGCGACCAACGGTCTGCGGTGACCGATGCCCAGCCACTGCGCCTCCCGCGGGCTGGCGCTGACCACCTCGATGGTTTCTGTCGTGGTGGTCGGCGCCAAGCCGTACCGCACCCGAAACAGTTCGTAGAGCGAGCCACCCAGTGGCTGCTCAAGCAAGTCCTCCATCTGCTCTGCCACCAGGCAGGCCAGATCTACAGAAAGCGGCACTCCATCGGCATAGCGCAACCGCCGGATGATGAAAATATCTGTGCCCCCGGGAATCTCCAGCGCCTGCGCCTCGACGGAGGTGGCCGGTCTGCGGTCTGTGGCCAATACCCTGGTGGCACTGGTGTGCCCGCCACTGTGCAATCGGGCCGGTAATCCCGCCAGTTCGGCGGCGCCGCGCTCCACCAAGTCAGCCCGTACGAAGGTGCCGCCGGAGCGCCCGGTGCGCCGTTCGAGCACACCCGCCTGGCTCAACGGCAGCAGCGCGCTGCGCAGCGTGGACCGCGACACCGCGAACGTCTCGGCCATCTCCCTCTCGGTACCCAGCCGGGAGCCCGGCCGCAGCGTGCCCTGAGCCAGCATAGACAGGATCCGACGACGCACATCCTCGGCGACGGCGCCGCCTGCTGACTCCTCCATGACCACCAGATGATTGCATCGAAAAGGCTCGTCTGGCAGACCAAATCAGCCGGTTTTACCTCGCTGTTGCATAAGGTCCGGATCCGAAACATGACGGAAACGAAACCGTTAAATCGCAGCTAATCCCAAGTTGACCAGGCGATCTGGGCGAGGTAACAATTGCCACCGTCGCTCCACAGCGCCGTCGGCGACGTTCAAAGACCAGACCAGATATCGGTCCGGGAGTTGCCCTCAGATGGGACCACAATGAGCGAGATCATCGATCCTCCGGCGGCGCCGCCCGCCATCGCACGCCTCAAACCCAACGCGGTGGGATTGGTCGGCGTGTTGTTCATGGCGGTGGCAACCGCCGCCCCGATCACCGCGATGGTCGGCAACGTGCCGATCTCGGTCGGGTTCGGTAACGGCGCCTACGCGCCCGCCGGATACTTCGTCGCGACCATCGTGCTGACACTGTTCGCCATCGGCTACGCCGCCATGAGCAAGCACATCACCGCGACCGGCGCCTTCTACGGCTACATATCGCACGGGCTGGGCCGCGTCGTCGGTCTTGGCGCAGGATTGCTCACCGCGTTGGCGTACATGGTCTTCGAGGCGTCGCTCATCGGCATCTTCTCGTTCTTCGGCAATGACCTGTTCACCTCGTTCTTCAATGTCGACGTGCCCTGGATCGTGTTCGCGGTGGTGATGCTTGCGATCAACGCGGTGCTGACCTACTTCGACATCAACCTCGCCGCCAAGGTGCTCGGGGTCTTCCTGATCACCGAGATCATCATGCTGGCGATGATGGCGTTGTCGGTCGTCTTCACCGGCGGCGGCCCGCAGGGTTGGTCACTCGGATCACTCAACCCGATCAACGGGTTTCACAGTTTGTCCGAGTCCGTCACCGGTGCCGACGGGAACATGATCGCGGTCGCCGGATCGGCAGGCGTCGGTCTGTTCTTCGCGTTCTGGTCCTGGGTCGGCTTCGAGTCCAGCGCCATGTACGGCGAAGAGTCCCGCAACCCCAAGAAGATCATCCCGATCGCGGTGATCTGCTCGGTGGTCGGGATCGGCGTGTTCTATGTGCTGGTGTCATGGCTGGCCATCGTCGGCACCGGCCCGCAGAATGCGATTGCGCTGGCCCAGGATTCAGCCACCGCGGGCAACATCTTCTTCAACCCGGTGCACGAGCATCTCGGTCAGTGGGCCGTCGACCTGTTCAAGATCCTGTTGATGACCGGCTCATTCGCGTGCGGGATGGCATTCCACAACTGCGCCGCCCGCTACCTGTACGCCCTCGGGCGTGAGAACGTGATCCCCGGTATGCGCAGGACCGTCGGTGCGACCCACCCCAGGCACGGATCGCCCTATATCGCCGGATTCGTGCAGACCGGTTTCGCCACCGTGGTGGTGTTGTTCTTCGACGTCACCGGACGTGATCCTTACACCGGGCTCTACGGCCTGATGGCACTGCTCGGTACCACCGCGATCATGATCGTCCAAGCGCTGGCGGCATTCTCGGTGATCTCGTACTTCCACGTGCACAAGCAGCACCCCGAAACGGCCAACTGGTTCACCACGTTCCTGGCGCCGCTGCTCGGCGGGGCCGGGATGCTCTACGTCATCTACCTGTTGGCCAAGAACGCATCCTTCGCCGCCGGTTCGGCTGCATCTGACTGGATATTCACCGCGATCCCATATGTCGTGGGTATCGTCGGGATCGGCGGTGTGCTGCTCGCGTTGTTCCTGAAATACCAGGATCCGCAACGGTATTCCGACCTGGGCCGGACAGTTCTTGAGGAGGCGCATGAGCGCTGAGTAGGCGTCGCGGGCCTGACAGTGAAAGGTGTAGCGGCATGGGGTTTTCCAACATCATGGATTCCAACAGCTACCTGGGCGGCCCATCGGCCGACCCGGCCACCCAAGCGCTGATCGAGGCCCGCGGCCGCGTGCTGGGGCCGGCGTACCGGCTGTTCTATGAACGGCCGGTGCACCTGGTCCGCGGCATTGGCAGCCATCTGTTCGACGCGGACGGTGTGCGCTACCTGGACGCCTACAACAACGTCGTCAGCGTCGGGCATTGCAACGCACATGTCATCGCCGCGGTCACCCGGCAGATGGAAACGCTCAACACCCACACCCGCTATCTGCACGAGGGCATTGTGGACTACTCGCGACGGCTGCTGGAGTCCCTGTCCGGTTCGGGGTCGGACGGACCTGATCAGGTGATGTACGCCTGCACCGGATCCGAGGCCAACGACCTCGCGCTCCGAGTCGCCCAGATGCACACCGGAGCACGGGGAGTCATCGTCACCGCCGACGCCTATCACGGCAATACCCAAGCGGTGACGGAGATTTCACCCTCCCTCGGTGGTGCCGCCACCATCGGGCCGCACGTGCGGACGGTGTCGGCACCGGACAGCTACCGCGGTGGCGCCGAGGTGGCTCCCCGGTTCCTGGCCGGGGTGCAGGACGCGATCGCCGACCTGCAAGCCACCGGTCACGGGGTGAGCTGCCTGATCGTCGACACCATCTTCGCCTCTGACGGCATCTACCCGGATCCCTCGGTGCTAGGGCCCGCGGTCGCGGCGGTGCGGGCGGCCGGCGGGGTTTTCCTCGCCGACGAGGTGCAGCCAGGATTCGGCCGCACCGGTGAGGCGATGTGGGGTTTCGCGCGCCACGGTGTGGTGCCCGACCTGGTCACCATGGGCAAACCGATGGCCAACGGGTTGCCCGTTGCGGCGATGGCCGCCCGCGCCGGGGTGCTGGAAGCGTTTGCGACGGCCGTGCCCTACTTCAACACGTTCGGCGGAAATCCGGTGTCGATGGCGGCGGCAGGCGCGGTGCTCGACGTCATCGAGGACGAGCACCTGATGGCCAACTCCGACCGCATCGGCGGCGCGCTGCGGGAGGAGATCAGCCGACTCGTCGCGGAGCACCCTCGTATCGGCGAGGTGCGTGGATCCGGGCTGTACCTCGGTGTGGAGGTGGTCACCGACCGCCACACCGCATCGCCCGACCGAGCCGGAGCTCATCACCTGGTCAATGCCATGCGCGAGCGGCGGGTGCTCATCTCGGTGTGCGGAAGCCATGGCAACGTGCTGAAGGTGCGGCCGCCGATGGTGTTCTCGATGGCAGATGTGGACTGGTTCTGCACCGAATTCGCCGCGGCGCTCGCAGACCTGCCCTGACCACCGCATCTGGCAGTCGCCAGCCGGATGAGGAATGCTGTAGCGGTGCCGGATGGGAACATCGCGACCGCGATCTACATAGCCTCGCCCGAAGGTGACACCGGTAAGTCGACGATCGCGCTGGGGATACTGCACCGGCTGGCCGCCACCGTGCCGAGGGTGGGGGTGTTCCGGCCGATCACGCGGATGGACGGAGGGCAGGATTACATCCTGGAGCTGCTGCTGGCAGGCACCACGGCCGGGCTGCCCTACGAGGACTGTGTCGGTGTCAGCTATCAGCGTGTGCACGAGGATCCCGACGCGGCGATCGCCGATATCGTCGACCGCTTCCACCGGGTCGCGGCGCAGTGTGACGCGGTGCTCATCGTCGGCAGCGACTACACCGATGTGGCCAATCCCAGCGAGCTGAGCATGAATGCCCGCATCGCGGTGAACCTCGGCGCCCCGGTGGTGCTGGCGGTCAAGGCTGCCGAGCGTACCCCCACCGAAGTCGTTCATGTCGTCGAGTTGTGCCTGGCCGAACTGGCCAATCAGCACGCCCATGCCGCCGCCGTAGTCGCCAACCGCTGCGACCCGGCACAGCTCACAGCGGTCGCCGAGGCGTTGAAACCGCTCGGACCGCCGGCCTATGTGCTGCCCGAGGAGCCGCTGCTGGTCGCGCCGTCGGTGGCCGAATTACAGGCGGCGGTCGACGGCACGGTGGTTGCCGGTGATCCCGAGTTGCTGCCCCGTGAGGTGATGGGCGTGCTGGTCGCCGGTATGACGGCCGAGCATGTGCTGGAGAGGCTCACTGAGGGCGTTGCCGTCATCACCCCCGGCGACCGGTCCGACGTTGTGCTGGCTGTGGTGAGCGCACATGCCGCAGAAGGGTTTCCGTCGCTGTCGACGATCATCCTCAACGGCGGGCTCGAACTGCACCCGGCCATCGCGTCGCTGGTGTCCGGGCTGGGACAGCGGTTGCCGATCGTGGCGACCGGTTACGGCACGTTCGAGACCGCCAGCCGGGTGGCGAATACCCGCGGGCGGGTCACCTCGAAATCGCGACGCAAGATCGACACCGCGCTGGCTCTGATGGACGACCATGTCGACATCACCGACCTGCTGGCGCAACTGAGTATCCCGATACCGGCGGTGACCACACCGCAGATGTTCACCTACCAACTTGTGGACCAGGCACGCGCAGACCGCAAGCACATCGTGCTGCCCGAAGGCGACGACGACCGCATCCTCAAGGCCGCGGGCCGGCTGCTGCAGCGCGGCGTCGCCGATCTGACGATCCTCGGCGATGAAGCCCAGATCCGTTCCAGAGCAGCAGAACTCGGATTTGATCTGACGGCGGCCGCAGTACTCAACCCGCGGACCAGCGAGCTGTGCGACCAGTTCGCGCAGCAGTACTCGGAGCTGCGTAAACACAAAGGCGTGACCGTTGAGCAGGCCCGCGAGATCATCCACGACGTCTCCTACTTCGGCACCATGCTGGTGCACAACGACATGGTGGACGGCATGGTCTCGGGGGCCACGCACACCACCGCGCACACGGTCCGCCCGGCGTTCGAGATCATCAAGACGATGTCCGGAGTTTCTACGGTCTCCAGCATCTTCCTGATGTGCCTGGAGGATCGGGTGCTGGCATACGGCGACTGCGCCATCGTGCCCGATCCCACCGCTGAGCAACTTGCCGATATCGCCATCTCCTCGGCGCGTACCGCCGCACAGTTCGGCATCGATCCGCGGGTCGCCATGCTGTCGTACTCCACCGGCACCTCGGGCACCGGTGCGGACGTCGACAAGGTCAGGGCCGCAACTGAACTGGTTCGACAGCGGGAGCCTGAGTTGATGGTGGAAGGCCCCATCCAGTACGACGCCGCGGTGGAACCCTCGGTCGCCGCGACCAAGATGCCCGACTCCGAGGTGGCGGGGCGGGCCACCGTGCTGATCTTCCCTGACCTCAACACCGGCAACAACACCTACAAGGCCGTACAGCGCAGCGCCGGGGCAATCGCCATCGGCCCGGTGCTGCAAGGGCTCAACAAACCGGTCAACGACCTTTCGCGCGGCGCGCTTGTCGAGGACATCGTCAACACCGTGGCGATCACCGCGATTCAGGCGCAGGGCCGTTCATGATGCGCACGCGAGGAGCAGGACGATGATGCGCACGCGAGGAGCAGGACGATGACCGTATTGGTGGTCAATTCCGGCTCGTCTTCACTGAAATACGCGGTGGTGAAGCCGGATACGGGGGAGTTCCTCGCTGACGGGATTGTCGAGCAGATCGGTGAGGGGCCGATCGCCGATCACGATGCCGCGCTACGGTCCGCGTTCGACAGCCTCGCCGCCGACGGGCTGCACCTGGACACCCTCGGACTGGTGGCGGTGGGGCATCGGGTGGTGCACGGCGGCAAGACGTTCTACCGCCCGACACCGATCGATGACGCGCTGGTGACCAAGCTCGAGGAGCTCTCACCGTTGGCGCCGCTGCACAACCCGCCTGCGGTGCTGGGTATCGAGGTGGCCCGCAAGCTGCTGCCCGATCTGCCGCATATTGCTGTGTTCGACACCGCCTTCTTCCACGACCTGCCTGCCGCGGCGGCCAGCTATGCCATCGACCGCGAACTCGCCGAGCGCTGGAAGATCCGTCGCTACGGCTTCCACGGCACCTCACACGGGTACGTCAGCCGGCAAGCCGCAGAGTTTCTGGGCAAACCCTACGAATCGCTGAATCAGATTGTGCTGCACCTGGGTAACGGCGCGTCGGCTTCGGCGATCGCCGGTGGACGGCCGGCTGACACCTCGATGGGGTTGACCCCGATGGAGGGTCTGGTGATGGGCACCCGCTCCGGTGACATCGACCCTGGCATCATCAGCTACCTGTGGCGCACCGCGGAGATGAGCGTGGAAGAGATCGAGTCGATGCTCAACCGGCGCTCCGGAGTCCTCGGGCTAGGTGGTGAGAACGACTTCCGCAAACTGCGTGAGCTCATCGGATCCGGTGACGAGGCAGCGCAGTTGGCCTACGACGTCTACATTCACCGGTTACGCAAATACGTCGGTGCCTATCTCGCCGTGCTCGGGCGTACCGATGTCATCAGCTTCACCGCTGGGGTCGGCGAGAACGCCGTCACGGTGCGCCGTGATGCACTGACTGGTCTGACGGGGCTGGGCATCGAGATCGACGAGGACCTCAACGCGTCGGCTTCCCGTGAGCCGCGGCGGATCTCGACCGAGGACTCGGCCATCACGGTGCTGGTGGTCCCGACCAATGAAGAACTGGCCATCGCCCAAGCCTGTGTCGAAGTGGTCACCCCATAGCGCGCGGGATGTCAGAAGGTGCTCATGGGCCGCACACTGTTGGCCAGGTCGACCAGTGCGTAGCGGTGTGACTGGGTGGGCGCCACCCGGGCCAGGGCTCGTAGTGAGGACTCGACACCGAGCTTGAGACCGTGCTCGGTGAAGGGAAAACCCAGGATGTGATTGCTGCTGGCGGAGTTGTCGGCCAACCAGTCCATTGCGGTGCCCAGTACCAGCGCCCTGATCTGCAACACCCGCGGCTCCGAGTCGGGCAGGGCCTCGACCCGGCGGGCAGCGTCGCGGATGTGCTGTTCGGTGATCTCGCTGGTGGATCGCCCCGAGAGCAGCGTCACCGCGCTGGTGAGTCGGGCGGTGGTGAAATGCCGTGAGGTGGGCGGCACTTTGTCGAGGGTCTGTACCGCCGCGTCGCGGTTACCGCTGACCGATTCCGCTCTGGCCAAACCGAATCCGGCCGAGATGACGCCGTTGTCGGTGCTCCACACGGTTCGGTAGAACTTGAGCTCGTCGGCGGTGCCTGCCAGTTCTGCTGTGGCGGCCAGCGCCAGCTTCGGTGCCAATTCGCCGGGCAGGGTGTCCAGTACCTCGGTGAAATGCTTTGTCGCCGAGTCATAGTCGGCGGACAGCATCTCGGCCACCCCGCGGAACCAGATGAGTCGCCAGCGCCAGCCGACGCGTACGGCAAGGTCGTCGAGCTTGCGGGTGGCCTTGGCGACGTCGCCGAGATCGAGCAGGGCACGCGCCTCCATCAACGGCAACTCGACGGATTCGGCGAGGTCGACACCCTCCGAATCGATCGCGCCGTGACGTGCTGCGCGTAGCTGGTCCAGCGTGTGCACGGGCTGGCTGAGCACACTGGCCGCCAGGATCGGCGCGCCCACATCGGTCCGGTCGACCAGTGGCACCGGGAGTGCCCGGACGATCTCCTGCGCGGTCAGCTTCTCCGAATGCACCTGGCCGTCAACATAAACGTCGGTGTGCGCCACCAACAGGTCCACCCCGAACGTCGACCGGGACGGGCTGAACACCGTGGACAGGCCGGACCGCGGCACGCCGCTGTCGGTGGCCACTACCTCGCGCAACACCCCGAGCAGCTGTGAGGCCATCTCGTCGGTGCTGGCGAACCGGCGTCGGGGATCGGGATCGATAGCCCGCGACAGCAACCTGCCGAACGAGTCGTAGGTGGTCAGCACCGGATCCTCGGACGGCAATCCGTCGACGTAGCGACCCTTGCGGGTGCGCAGATTCAGCGTCAACGCCGCCAGCGTTCGACCCACGGTATAGATGTCGGTGGCCACCGTCGGCCCGGTGCGCACGATCTCCGGCGCCTGGTAACCCGGTGTGCCGTACAGGTATCCGTAGGAGTTGAGCCGTGACACCGCGCCCAGGTCGATCAGCTTGAGCTGATCCTCGGTGATCATGATGTTGTCCGGCTTGAGATCGTTGTACGCCAGGCCGATCGAATGCAGGTAACCCAGTGCAGGCAGGATTTCCAGCATGTAACCGATCGCCTCGGCCACCGGCAGCCGGGTCCGCCGGGCCTGCTTGAGGGAGGTCCCTCCGACGTACTCCATCACGATGTAGCCGACCGGGTTGCCGTGCTTGTCGTCGTGTTCGACGAAGTTGTAGATCTTCACGATCCCGGGGTGCGTCACCTCGGCGAGGAACTGGCGTTCGGCCATTGCGATGGCCTGCGCCTCGGCGTCCCCGGAATGCACCAGACCTTTGAGCACCACCGGTCGTTCGTTGACGTTGTGGTCGAAAGCCAGGTACACCCAGCCCAGTCCGCCGTGGGCGATGCAGCCCTTGATCTCGTACTGGTCGGCGACGGTCTCGCCCGGAGAGAGCTGCGGCAGAAACGAATACGCGCTACCGCAGTGCGGGCACCAGCCTTCCGAGAGTGCGCGACCCTCCGGGCTGGACCGGCCGACCGGTCTCCCGCAGTTCCAGCAGAACCGCTTCGACTCGGCGACCACCGGATTGGTCATCAACGCGGTCAGTGGATCCCGTTCGGGCACACGGGGTATCTCCACGAGCCCGCCGCCCAGCCGCCGGATCGGGGACACGATGCGGGTCGCGATGGTCGGGTGGTCATGCGGTTCGGTGTCGCCGGTGCGAAGCGAAGTATCGTCCGAATCGTCGAACTCGGGACGGAAGACGGCCTGGGTGGCCATCGGCCGCATGGTGGATGTCGAATCCATGCCGAGTTCTTCGAAGCTGGCTGGCTGGGTGCCGGGACCCTCGTCGGGATCTTCAGTTTCACTCATCAGTCGATGTACCTCGCGACCGGAGGGGAAGGCGCGGGGCCCAGCACCGTCAACCACTTGCGGTACAGCGTATTCCAGGTACCGTCGCGGCGAATCCGTTCCAGGGTCGCGTTGACGACGCGCACCAGCCCGGTGTTCTCGAGGTTCACCCCGATCCCGTAGGGCTCCTGGCTGAGGCTCGGTCCCACGATGTGCATATACGGATCCTGGGCCACCAACCCGGCCAGGATGGAGTCGTCGGTGCTGACTGCGTCGGCCTGTCGCTGCTGCAGCGCCACCAGACAGTCGGCCCAGGTGACCACGGAGACGATGATCGGCGGCGGGCTGATCTGTTGGATCCGCTGCAGCGAGGTCGTGCCGTCGACCACACACACCCGCTTCCCGGACAGGTCGGATGTCTGGGTGATGGCGGAACCCCGCGGGGCCATGATGCGTTGGTTGGCCATCAGGTACACCGTGGAGAAATTGACCAGCTTCTTGCGCTCGCAGGTGATGGTCATGGTCTTGACGACGATGTCGACCCGATTGTCCTGCAGTGCGTCGATCCGGTCGGCCGACGACAGGATGCGGTACTCCACCTGTGACGGCGTGCCGAAGATGTCGCGCGCCACCTCGCCGGCGATATCGACGTCGAATCCGTTGATCTGACCGGTGATCGGGTCCCGGAATGAGAACAGGTTGCTGCCGATGTCGAGCCCGACGATCAGCCGCCCGCGTTCACGAATGTTGGCCACCGCGGCCTCGGCCTCGGCCTTGTTGTTGAACGGGCGCAGGCTGGCGGTGAGGTTGCAGTCGTTGTTGTCGGGTTGCGGCACCTGCACGGGTTCGGGCGGGAGTTCTTTCATGCCCGCCGGGGTGGGCGGCGCCAGCGTCAACGCGGGGATCGTCAGGGCCGGCGCGGTCTGGCTGCAACCCGCGAGCACTGCCACGACCACGAGCACGAGCACCCAGAGCCGCCTCATCATGGAAATCACCTGTACTCACTGAGTCTCGGCCACAACCCGAGTGCGACCGCCACCGCGGCAGCGATGCTGAGCGCGGCCGCGCCGACCGTCGCGCCGGACAGCACGCGGCGGGCGTTGAGGATGTCGTTGCGCAATTGGCTGCGGCTCTCCTGGATGCCTTTGGTCAGTGCCTCATCGAGTTTGTCGAATGCCGGGGTGGAATCGTCCTCGGCGGTACCGAGGGCCACCTGGGTGGCGGCCTGGTAGTTGCCGACGGCGATGTAGGCGTTGATGCGATCGTCGGCGGCCCGCCATCTGGTCAACAGTTCCTCGGCATCGGTGAGGTCGCTCTTGTCGATTCCGGTGTCATGCGCCAGATACGACGCGAGCTGCTGCTGCATCATGTCGATGCGTTGGTAGTAGGACTGCTTGCGGACGTTCTCGTCACCACGGCGGATCAGCGCCAGCGTCTCGTCGGCGCGTGCCTGCTGCGCGGTGATCGCCAGGTTGGTCACCGTCTTGAGGGATTCGGCGGCGGTGTCCTTGGCGCTGCGGCTGTCCGACGTCGAGATCACCAACGCGGTGGTCACCCAGATCAACATGATCAGCACCGCCAGGCCGCCCGCGATGAACCCGATGTTCACCCGGCGCCGCGTTCGACGCGCCAGCCACCGGTTGGCGAATGCCCCGAACAACAACGTCGCCAGCACCACGAGCATCACGGGAGCCGGGATACGGGTGGACGCGGTGGTTTCGGCATCCACCCGCGCCGAGGTCTGTTCATACAGGCGTTGCGCGTCGGGCAGGATCTGCAGCTGCATCATTGACGACGCCTCGGACAGGTACGACGACCCGACCGGGTTGCCCGCCCGGTTGTTGGTGCGCGCCGTCTCCACCAGACCGGTGTAGACCGCCAGCCGGGCGTTGATCCGGCCGAGCAGCTGAACCAGCTGTTCGTCGGTCAAGCCACTGGATGCCCGGGTGACGGCGACCGACGCGTCGGTGATGGCCTGCTCGTAGCGCTGCCGCACATCGCGGGGTTCGGCACCGGCGATGAATGCTGTCGCGGCGGCGGCGTCGGCGACCGACAGCGTGGTGTAGAGCTGTCCCGCCGCGAACGCCAGCGGTTCGGTGTGGTTGAGCACGGTGGTCAGTGCCTGCTGGCGGTCGTTGACCGTGGTTGAGGTCGCGAATGCGCTGGCGATGACGAGCGCCGACAGGACCAGCCCGATCGTGAGGATGCGGCCCGGTGTGGTCCACAGGAACCACCAACGGGGATGCGCAGGAGTGGTGGGCGACCGGGACGCGAGCGGCTCGGTCGAGGGGTGTGCCAACTCCACAGTCACCTGCGCGCGGACCTCATCAGTTTCGGTGCTTTTCGGCTGTCATACGGCTACGTCAACTCTATAAAAAAATTCTAAGAGTTGGTGGTACGGCTCGCGCTGAATCGAGGCGCGACGATTCGGCGCGTTGTTTCCCTATCCTGTACGAGTGCGTGGTGACGGTGACGGCTGGGTGATGTCGGACAGCGGTACCAGATTCTGGGGCCGTCACGGCGCGGCCGGGCTGCTGTTGCGGGCGCCGGGACCGGACGGAGCCGCCGCGGTACTGCTGCAGCATCGCGCGCCGTGGAGTCATCAGGGCGGCACGTGGGCACTGCCCGGCGGTGCCCGCGACAGCCACGAAACCGTCGAGCAGGCCGCGGTCAGGGAAGCCCACGAGGAAGCCGGCCTGCTCGCCGAGCAACTCACCGTCAGGACCACCGTCGTCACCGCCGAGGTGGTCGGTTCGGGCGGCACCCAGTGGACCTACACCACCGTCATCGCCGATGCGCCCGAACTGCTGGAGACCATCCCGAACCGCGAGAGCGCCGAGCTGCGCTGGGTGGCCGAGGACCAGGTGGCCGAGCTGCCGCTGCATCCCGGTTTCGCGGCCAGCTGGCAGCGGCTGCGGGAGGTGACGGGCACGATTCCGCTGCTCGTCAACCGTTCGCAGTAAGCGCGGCCTTGAGTGCCGCGGCCGCGGCGCGCGGATCGTCAGCGGCCGTGATCGCCCGGACCACCACGATGCGGCGTGCCCCGGCCGCCAACACCTCGGGCAGCCGTTGCGCGTCGATGCCGCCGATCGCGAACCAGGGTTTCGCGGTCTCGAGCGCGGCGGCGGCACGGACCAGATCCAGCCCGGGTGCGGTGCGGCCCGGCTTGGTCGGTGTCGGCCAGCACGGCCCCACGCAGAAATAGTCGACCGCTTCCTCGACGGCGGCGGACACCTGGGCGGCGTCGTGCGTGGACCGGCCGATCACGGGGCGCGCACCGATGATGCCGCGGGCCACCTCGAGGGGGAGATCATCCTGGCCGAGGTGCAGCACATCGGCACCGGCCGCGAACGCGATGTCGGCGCGGTCGTTGACGGCCAGCAACGCGTCGTGGCGGCGGGCCGCGTCGGCCAGCACCTCGAGAGCCTCCAGTTCCTGGCGCGCCTCCAACGGCCCGAACTGCTGCTCACCGGCCGAGCCTTTGTCCCGTAGCTGGATGAGGTCCACCCCGCCGGCAAGCGCGGCGTCGGCGAATTCGGCCAGGTCACCACGTTTACGTCGGGCGTCGGTGCACAGGTACAGCGTCGCGCGCTGCAGTCGTCGGGCTGGTTGTTCCACACCGCGACGCTAGCGGTTGGGCTCCGAGTAGGGTGGATGGGCAACGCGGGAGTCCCGGGACCGGGGGCTGAGAGTGGGCACGGACCAGCCCTTACCGTCACACCTGATCCGGGTCATGCCGGCGAAGGGAGCGGAAATGGCACGAACACTGGCCGTCGTCGGCGGCGGTGTGATCGGGCTGTCCATCGCCCGCCGGGCGGCGCTGGACGGCTGGACGGTACAGCTGCACTGCACACGCGAACGCGGTGCGTCGTGGGTGGCCGGCGGGATGCTGGCACCACACAGCGAGGGCTGGCCCGGTGAAGAGCGGTTGCTGCAGCTGGGCTTGGAGTCGCTGCGGTTGTGGCACACCGGGTTTCTGGACGGGCTGCCTGCAGAGGTGGTGACGGCGCGGGAATCGCTGGTCGTCGCCGTCGACCGCGCAGACGCCGCCGACCTGCGTACCGTCGCCGATTGGCTGGCGGCTCAGGGCCACCCCGTCGAACCGACGACCGCCGCGCGTGAGGTGGAACCACTGCTGGCGCAGGGCATCCGGCACGGCTTCCGGGCGACCACGGAGCTGGCGGTCGACAACCGGGCAGTGGTCGACGCCCTGGCGGCGCACTGTGAGCGGCTCAGCGTGCGGTGGTCCGGTCCGGTCGCTGCGCTGACCGAGGTGGAGGCCGACGAGGTGGTGATCGCCAACGGCATCGACGCACCGACGCTGTGGCCAGGCCTGCCGGTGCGCCCGGTCAAAGGGGAAGTGCTGCGGCTACGGTGGCGCAAGGGCTGTATGCCGGTGCCGCAACGGGTGATTCGGGCCCGTGTGCACGGACGTCAGGTATACCTGGTGCCGCGGCCCGACGGCGTGGTGGTGGGCGCCACCCAGTACGAGCACGGCCGCGACACCGCCCCGGTGGTCACCGGCGTGCGGGATCTGCTCGATGACGCGTGTGCGGTGATGCCCGCCCTGGGTGAGTACGAGCTGGCCGAGGCGGCCGCCGGGCTGCGACCCATGACGCCGGACGGGTTACCGATCGTCGAGCGGCTCGACAGCCACACACTGGTGGCAGCCGGGCATGGCCGTAACGGATTTCTATTGGCGCCGTGGACCGCTGAGCGGATCGCGGCGGAACTCGAGGTGAGTGTGGGAGCGAAATGATCACCATCACGGTAAACGACGAAACTGTCGAGCTGGAGGACACGACCACCATCGAAACGATGTTGGTCAACCGCGGCTTTCCCGACAAGGGCATCGCCGTCGCGCTGGACTGGTCGGTGTTGCCGCGTTCGGAATGGGAGCGCACCGCCCTGGTCGACGGGGCCCGGGTGGAAGTGGTGACGGCGGTGCAAGGTGGCTGATTCAGGCTTGGCGACCGGGGTTTCGAAACTGTCGATCGGGGGCCGCGAGTTCGGTTCCCGGCTGATCATGGGCACCGGCGGGGCGCCCAACCTCGCGGTGCTCGAAGAGGCGCTGGTGTCCTCGGGCACCGAGTTGACGACGGTCGCGATGCGCCGCGTCGACGCCGAATCCGGCACCGGCGTGCTGGAGTTGCTCAACCGGTTGGGCATTTCGGCGCTGCCCAACACCGCGGGCTGCCGGGGTGCCGCGGAGGCTGTGCTCACCGCACAGCTGGCCCGTGAGGCGCTCGGCACCGATCTGGTCAAACTGGAAGTCATCGCCGACGAACGCACCCTGCTGCCCGACGCCATCGAACTGGTCAAGGCCGCCGAGCAGCTGGTCGACGACGGGTTCATCGTGCTGCCCTACACCAACGACGACCCGGTGCTGGCCCGTCGCCTCGAAGACACCGGTTGCGCCGCGGTGATGCCGCTGGGCTCGCCGATCGGCACCGGGCTGGGGATCGCCAACCCGCACAACATCGAGATGATCGTCGAACAGGCCGGCGTCCCGGTGGTGCTCGACGCCGGCATCGGCACCGCCAGCGACGCCGCGCTGGCGATGGAGCTGGGTTGCGACGCCGTGCTGCTGGCCTCGGCGGTGACCCGCGCCGCCGATCCACCGACGATGGCCGCGGCCATGTCGGCCGCCGTCACCGCCGGTTACCTGGCCCGCCGGGCCGGCCGCATCCCGAAACGGTTCTGGGCACAGGCATCCAGTCCCGCGCTGTGAGCATCCGCCGGGACTGTGGTGAGATCGTCGAAACGCGCGGATCTGCGGTCTGTGCGCAGGGTCGACGTCCCTGAGACCATGGGAACGATGATCGAACTCACCGGGCTGACGAAGCAGTACGGATCCCACCGCGCCGTGGACGATCTGACCTGCACGGTCTCCCCAGGCGTGGTGACCGGCTTCCTCGGGCCCAACGGCGCAGGCAAGACCACCACCATGCGGTTGATCCTGGGACTGGATCATCCGACGGCGGGAACCGCCACCATCGACGGCAAGCGGTACCGGGATCTGCGTGATCCGCTGCGCACCGTCGGTGCGCTGCTCGACGCGCGACAGGTCCATCCGAATCGCACCGCCCGCAACCACCTGCGCTGGATCGCGGCCACCAACCGGATCGCCACCGCGCGGGTCGACGAGGTTCTGGAGATGGTCGGGTTGACCAGCGTTGCGGAGCGCAGCGCAGGAACCTTGTCGCTGGGCATGAGCCAGCGGTTGGGCATCGCCGGGGCACTGCTGGGGGATCCGCCGGTGCTGCTGTTCGACGAGCCGGTCAACGGTCTGGATCCCGAGGGCATCCACTGGGTTCGCACCTTGATGCGCACGCTGGCGGCGGAGGGGCGGACGGTGTTCGTCTCCAGCCACCTGCTCGCCGAGATGGCCAACACCGCCGACCGCCTGGTGGTGATCGGGCAGGGCAAGCTGATCACGTCCACCACGGTCGCCGAGTTCGTCAGCGGTTCGTCCGCTGGTGTCGTGCGGGTACGCAGCCCGCAGTTGGAGAGGCTCACCGAGGTGCTCACCGATGCGGGGCTGGAGACCGATACCGATCCGGACGGGGCCGGGTTGGTGGTCAGTGGCGTCGCCATCGAGGTGATCGGGGACCTGGCCGCGCGTAATGCGATCACCCTGCACGAGCTGAGTACCCGGCAGGCCTCACTGGAGGAGGCATATCTGAAGCTCACCGATGACGCCGTCGACTACCGGGCGGCGCAGTCGTGAGCACGCTCGCGGTGTTCGACGCCGAGCGCATCAAGCTGTCCACCACCCGCTCGGCGCTGTGGTCGGTGGTCGGGGTGGCCGTGCTCAGCTTCGGGATCGCGGCCCTGCAAGGCTGGTCGGCCTACGGGTTGAGTGCGCTGCCACCGCAGAAGGCCGCGCTGGGGGTGGCGGTGTTCGGGGTGCCGGTGCTGATGATCCTGGCGTCGATGACGGTCACCGGGGAGTACCGCAGCGGACTGATCCGCACCACGTTTCTGGCCACACCCAATCGGACCGCCGTGCTGGTGGCGAAGGCCGTGGTGGCCGCGGCGTTCTCCTCATTGTGTGCGGCGCTGATGGTGATCGCCGCAGTGATTGTGGCCCGGTTGGTGGCCGAACCGATGGTCGGTGCGCAGCTGTCGCTGGCCAATCCTGCGGTCTGGGGGGTCGCGGGCGGCATCGCGCTCTACGCCGCACTTGCCGCGGTGCTCGGCGTTGCGGTGGGGGCGCTGCTGCGTGTCGCCGCGGGGGCCGTGGCGGTGCTGCTGTTGTGGCCGCTGGTCGCCGAACCCCTACTGGGCAACATGCCCAGCTCCGGGCCCGCGATCGGGCCGTGGCTGCCGTTCGCGAACATGTTCCGGTATCTCGGTGTGGAATGGCTGTTCCCCGCGTATTCGACCCCGTGGGGCGAGATGGGCTCGCTGCTGTATTTCGTCGCCGTGGTTGCCGCGGCGTTCGTGGCTGCCGCTGTCGTGCTGAACCGGCGCGACGCCTGATACGGCGCGAATTGCCGTCAACTGGGTCGCGGCCTGTTGAAATACTCGGGTTGACAGTCGAGGTCCCGTAGAGAGGGTTCATCCGTGGGTGTGCTTGACGGGTTCTATTCGACGTGGTCGAAGGCGCGGGAGACCTTCGGGCAAGGCACTCCTGATGAC
>NZ_JAMQTH010000017.1:0-178532 GCF_032883035.1 Mycobacterium appelbergii | reverse complement strand
CCGCCGACCGCACCCCACCCCGCGGACCAGGAGTTTTTGGTTTCGCCATGAGGGTAGTTTAGCGACATTTAAGCTTGTTCACGTGTCGACGACCTCCGAGTGTGCGAGATTTGTGGGTACTACTACATATCTGGGGCCGTACAGCTGGCTGGCACCGTTCTCACAGGAGAGTAGCCGCGGCTCAGCACCGGTGCGCTCACTATGTGTGACATCGCCCGACACCGCGACGTGGAACTTGTTGTCACCGAGTTACACAGATATATTGAGTGCAACCATCAGGTACAGATAACTGGGACGGTCTCCCGGACGCGAGGAGGAAATAGCGCTCATGTCGAACGACCTGACCGACCTACAGCTCTTGCAAGAACTGGAGCCCGTCGTCGAGACGGCCATCAACCGTCACATGCGGATGCGCAAGGACTGGAATCCTCACGACTACATCCCCTGGTCTGACGGCAAGAACTATTACGCGCTCGGCGGCCAGGATTGGGAGCCGGGACAATCGAAGCTGTCCGAGGTCGCCCAGACCGCGATGGTGCAGAACCTGCTCACCGAGGACAACCTGCCGTCCTACCACCGCGAGATCGCGATGAACATGGGCATGGACGGCGCATGGGGCCAGTGGGTCAACCGCTGGACCGCCGAAGAGAACCGGCACGGTATCGCCCTGCGCGACTACCTCGTCGTGACCCGCGCTGTGGACCCCGTCCAACTCGAGGAACTGCGCGTCGAGCAGGTGACCCGTGGCTTCTCCCCCGGTCAGAACCAGCAGGGCGACCTGTTCGCGGAAAGCCTGTTCGACTCGGTCATCTACGTGACCTTCCAGGAACTGGCCACCCGCGTATCGCACCGCAACACCGGTAAGGCCTGCGACGAACCGATCGCCGATCAGCTGCTGCAGCGGATCTCCGGCGACGAGAACCTGCACATGATCTTCTACCGGGATGTCTCGGCCGCGGGGCTCGATATCGCCCCCAACCAGGCGATGGCCTCGCTGCACCGGGTGCTCGACAACTTCAAGATGCCCGGCTACACGGTTCCCGACTTCCGCCGCAAAGCCGTGATCATCGCCGTCGGCGGTGTCTATGACCCGCGGATCCACCTGGACGACGTGGTGATGCCCGTGCTGAAGAAGTGGCGCATCTTCGAACGTGAGGATCTCACCGGCGAAGGTGCGCGGCTGCGCGACGACCTCGGCCGTCTGGTCGGAGAACTCGAAGACGCCTGCGAAAAGTTCGAGGTGGCCAAGGAACGCCGCCAGGAGCGCGAACGCAAGATGGCCGAGAAGAAGGCCATGAAGAACCTGTTGGTGTCGTCCAGCTCGACTGCATGAGTCTGACCGCCCCGCCCATCGAAACGGCAGCGCCGGCCCGGTCCCAACTGCGGATCGGGCCGTTCGCGCTGTCCAGCCCGGTGGTACTGGCCCCGATGGCCGGCGTCACCAACGTCGCGTTCCGCACCCTGTGCCGTGAGCTCGAGGTGGCCCGGGCAGGCACGGTCAGCGGCCTGTACGTGTGCGAGATGGTCACCGCGCGGGCCCTGGTCGAGCGGCACCCGGTGACCATGCACATGACGACGTTCGCGCCCGAAGAGTCGCCGCGGTCGCTGCAGCTCTACACCGTCGACCCGGACACCACCTACCAGGCGGCCAAGATGATCGCCGACGAGGGCATGGCCGACCACATCGACATGAACTTCGGCTGCCCGGTGCCCAAGGTCACCAAGCGTGGCGGCGGCGCCGCGCTGCCCTACAAACGGCGCCTGTTCGGAAAAATCGTCGCCGCGGCGGTGCGCGCCACCGAAGGCACCGACATTCCGGTGACGGTGAAGTTCCGCGTCGGCATCGACGACACCCACCACACCCACCTCGATGCCGGCCGGATCGCCGCCGAGGAGGGCGCGGCCGCCGTCGCACTGCACGCCCGTACGGCGTCGCAGCGCTATTCGGGCACTGCCGACTGGGACCAGATCGCCGCGCTGAAGGCTCACGTCACCGGAATCCCGGTGCTCGGCAACGGCGACATCTTCGAAGCCGACGACGCGCTGGCCATGATGGCCGCCACCGGATGCGACGGGGTGGTGATCGGTCGCGGCTGTCTGGGCCGGCCCTGGCTGTTCGCCGAGCTGTCCGCGGCATTCGCCGGACGCCGGGCTGCGACCCCACCGACGCTGGGCGAGGTGGCCGACATCGTGCGCCGCCACGGCGAACTGCTCAGTGCGCACTTCGGCGAGGACAAGGGCATGCGCGACATCCGCAAGCACGTCGCCTGGTATCTGCACGGCTTCCCCGCGGGTGCTGACCTGCGCCGCTCATTGGCCCTGGTCAAAACGCTACGCGAGCTCGATGAGCTGCTCGACCAGCTCGACCGCGATGCCCCGTTCCCACCGGCGGCGACCGGTCCGCGCGGGCGCCAGGGATCAGCCGCATCGGTGTCACTGCCCGAAAACTGGCTCGCTGATCCCGACGACTGCGCCGTACCCGCCGGAGCAGACGTCATGCACTCCGGAGGCTGACTCGAATCGTGATCGAGACGCTCCTGTCATCTGCACGACTAGATGTGTCCCAGGGTGTCTCAGTACGATGGGGATCTTGCGCGGGCGGCTCCGGGTAGCGGACTGCCGCCTACTGCTGCTAGAGAAGCAGTAGAAAGTTTCGATGCGCACCGACGCGCACATGCTCTTCAGAAGTCGGAGGCCGGTAGGACATGAGTGACGGCGATAACGCCACTCCCGGCCGTCGACGCCGTCGCGACCCTGATGAGGGTCAGCTCAATGGTCACGACACCGGCCGCGACAACCCATGGATTACCCGATCCCCGCAGCCTTTGCCAGGCGCCGCGCCGTGGGAGCGCCGGGATGATCCGAAGCCTGCCGACCCGCCGCCAGATGAGCCGACCGGAAGCCACGCCGACGGCGTCACCGTGGCCGACCTCATCGCGAAGCTGGCGGGCAACAGCCACCGTCCCGGCAGGAGGCGCAGCCGCCACGCCAGCCCGGACGCCACCGAAGCACCCGGCAGCAGGCACCGCGCGGAGCCTGAGCCTGAGCCCCAGTCCGAACCGCCGCCACACCGCGAGCCACCGCCGCCGCGCGAACCGGTTCCCGAGCCCACCGAGATCATCGAACCGGTGCCGCCAGCCCCGGTGCCGCCGGACCCCGACGCGCTGGACACCGAGATCATCCCGGCTGTACCGCCGGAGGTCCCGGCCGCGTACGCCGATCCCGAGGCTTACGACGACACCTACGACGACGATGACGACCGGCAGCATTCGTGGCGCCCCGGCCGGGTACCGCCGGCCCACGCGATCACTCACGCGCCCCTCGGTGACGATGAGGAACCGGCGCCGCGGCGCCGCAGCGCGATGCTGGCCGGCCGTGCCATCGCGGCGCTCATCGCAGTGCTCACCCTGGTGCTGACCGGCAGCGCATGGCAGTGGCAGACCTCGAAGAACAACAACCTCAACAAGGTCGCGGCCCTCGACCCCAATTCCCGCGACATCCTCGACCCCAACGCCCAGTTCGGCGACGAGAACTTCCTCATCGTCGGCGTGGACAGCCGCTTCGGCGAAAACGCGGTGATGGGCGCCGGTGACACCGAGGATGCCGGCGGAGCCCGGTCCGACACGATCATGCTGGTGAACATCCCGGCAAACCGGGAACGTGTCGTCGCGGTGTCGTTCCCCCGGGATCTGGCGATCACCCCGACCGAATGCGAACCGTGGAACCCCGAAACGGCCACGTACGGCCCGCTTTATGACGAGGAATCGGGGACCTACGGCCCCGATGAGGTCTACACCGAGACCAAGCTGAATTCCGCATTCGCCTTCGGCGGCCCCAAGTGCCTGGTCAAGGTCATCCAGAAACTGTCCGGGTTGTCGATCAACCGGTTCATGGCCGTCGACTTCGCGGGCTTCGCGAAGATGGTCGACGCCCTCGGTGGCGTCGAGGTGTGCAGCACCACCCCACTGGAGGACTACGAGCTGGGCACCGTGCTGCCCAATGCCGGCCGGCAGATGGTCGACGGCCACACGGCGCTGAACTACGTGCGCGCCCGCCAGGTCACCACCGAGTACAACGGCGACTACGGCCGCATCAAACGCCAGCAGTTGTTCCTGTCGTCGCTGCTGCGTTCGTTGATCTCCAAGGACACGTTCTTCTCGCTGAACAAGCTCAACAACGTGGTCAACATGTTCATCGACGACAGTTTCGTCGACAACATCAGGACCAAGGACCTCGTCGACCTGGGCCAGTCCGTCCAGGGCGTCAACGCCGGCCGCATCTCATTCGTCACGGTGCCCACGACCGGCTACGCCGACGAGTACGGCAACGAGCAGCCCCGGACCGAAGACTTGCGCGGCCTGTTCGACGCGATCATCAACGACGACCCGCTGCCCGGTGAGAAGAACCCCGACAACACCCCGGTCCCGGGCACCCCGGAATCATCGACGGCGACCGCCGACCCGAGCGGAACGCCCGGGACGACGACCGAGGCCCCCGCTCCCACCGCACCGGAGCCCGCCGAACTGGTCAGCGCCGTCACCACCGACCCGCAAGGCGTCACCGTCCAGGTGTCGAACTCGACGGGCGAGGACGGGCTCGCCGCCACCGCGGCCACCGCACTGGAGCAGCACGGATTCCACGTCACCACACCCGACGATTACCCGGGCGCCCTGCCCTCCACCACGGTGTTCTTCTCCCCCGGCAACGAGGAGGCGGCCGCCACGGTGGCCTCGTCGTTCGCCAACCCGACCATCGAACGGGTGACCGGGATGGGCGATACCGTGCAGGTCGTGCTGGGCTCGGACTTCTATTCGGTGAACGCGCCCAGCCCCAGCGGCTCGGCCGTCCAGGTGCAGGTCATGCACGGCACCGCAGCCCCGCCCACCCACCTGCCCGAGGACCTCAACGTCACCAACGCGGCCGACACCACCTGCGAATAGGCCGACCGGCAGTTAGCTGCGGAATCCTGTCCATGGCATTCACCGTTCGTTCACCGTCGGCATCGTGACTATCGGGCCGCTGACCGCCTAATGTTGGTGCATGCGTATCCAGTACCACGAACAACTCGATTCCCTCACGGATCAGCTCGGAGCGATGTGCGACCTGGCGGGAACCGCGATGGAGCGTGCCACCCAGGCGCTGCTGCAGGCCGATCTGGTACTGGCCGAACAGGTGATCACCGACCACGACCAGATCAGCGTGCTGAGCGCCAAGGCCGAGGAATCCGCCTTCGTGCTGCTGGCACTGCAGGCGCCGGTCGCAGGCGATCTGCGCTCGGTGGTCGGGGCCATCCAGATCGTGGCCGACGTCGACCGGATGGGCGCGTTGGCACTGCACGTGGCCAAGATCGCCCGTCGTCGCCACCCGCAGCACGCCCTGCCCGAAGAGGTCAACGGCTATTTCGCCGAAATGGGCCGGGTGGCAGTGGAATTGGGCCATGCCGCGCGTGAGGTGCTGGAGACGCGGGACCCGGAAAAGGCGGCCAGAATCCGCGAAGAGGACGATGCGATGGACGATCTGCACCGTCACCTGTTCACCGTGCTGATGGACAAAGAGTGGAAGCACGGCGTGACGGCCGCGGTCGACGTGACCCTGCTGAGCCGGTTCTACGAGCGCTTCGCCGACCACGCCGTCGAGGTGGCCCGCCGGGTGATCTTCCAGGTCACCGGTGCCTACCCGGACGGCGAGACCGTCCCGCCCCAGCAGTAACCGGGTTCAGTCCGCCGCGACCAGACGGACTCCGACCTTCCGCGCGGCCGCAAGGTCGCGCAGCACCTTGCTCAGCACGTGCAGTTCGGCAGTGCTGTAGCGCATCAGGAAGTCGCGGAATCCGAGGTTCATCTCGTCGTGCAGCTGCTGGTGCAGCTCGACGACGAGTTCTCCGTCCGCGCTGAGCGTCAGCTCGATCTCTTTGCGGTTCTGCGGCCTCGGCGTCCGGGTCACCAGCCCGGCCTCGACGAGGCGCTGGACATGTTTGGACACCGTGCCTTTGAGTTGACCGGATCTGGCGGCCAGGCCGACCACGCTGACCGGGCCGTCGGCGATGGCCGCCAGCAGGTGCATCGACAGCGTCGGCAGTGAACGCACGTCGGCTGCCAGCCGGTCCGGACACCTCTGCAGCAGAAAGTCGCGTTCGGCGTCGCCGTCCTCGTCGTCGTCGAACTTGTCCCCGACCACGCCGATCAACTCGGTGATGTCCCCGACCAGGGCCATCTTGGTTTTCACGGAAACCATATTGCCATCCGGACGCACCCGGGTATATGGTTTCCACGGAAACTATAATCCGATTGAGGAGCCGGTATGAAAGCCGCCGTCGTCACCGAATGGGGCCGCACGCCCACCTACACCGATGTGCCAGACCCGCAGCCACGCGACGGCGCCGAGGTGGCAGTCGTCGAGGCCGCCGCGCTGACCAACCTCACCCGTGGTCTCGTAACGGGAAAACACTACGCCAGCAAAGAAATTCAGCTCCCTGCCATCCCCGGCGTGGACGGCGTGGCCCGCCTCGCCGACGGCCGTCGCGTCTATGCCGGCGCACTCTCCGCGCACGGGATGATGGCGGAGCGCACGCTGGTCAGCCCGCACGGCGCCGTCGAGATCCCCGAGCACGTCGATTCGGTGACCGCGGCAGCCATCCCGAACCCGGGGATGTCGGCATGGATGGCGCTGTCGCACGCTGCCGCAGTGCAGCCCGGTGACCACGTACTGGTCCTGGGAGCCACCGGCGTGACCGGCTCGACGGCCGTGCAGCTCGCGAAGACGGTGTTCGGAGCCGGAAACGTGGTGGTGGCCGGGCGTGACACCGGCCGGCTGGAATGGCTGCGTTCGGCGGGAGCGGACGACGCGATCACGCTCGGTGCCGAAGACCTGAACGCCCGTGTGGCGGAACTGCATTCAGACCGCCCGTTCGACGCCGTGCTCGACTACCTGTGGGGCGAACCCGCCACCGCGGTGCTGACCGCGTTGTCGTCGAGCCATCCCGCCGCGCACTACCACCAGACGCGGTTCGTCCAGATCGGCTCGATGGCCGGGCCGACGCTGAACCTGGACGCGGGCGTGCTGCGCAGTGCGGGCATCACCCTGTGCGGGGTCGGCCTCGGCAGCGTGCCGATGGACGTGCTCGCACAGGCCCGCACCGAAGCGCTGCCCAAACTGTTCGCCATGCTCGCCGCGGGTGAGCTCGAACTGCGCACCCAGGCACGGCCCCTGTCGGACGTCGAGCAGGTGTGGACGGCTCCCGAGCCATCGGGCACCCGCGTGGTGTTGACGCCCTGACTCAATAGCAAGGCGCTGAGGTCTCACCGACCCGCATATTCCCCGCCACTGCAACAATTGCATAATGCAAAGGTGTTGCGATATTCCGTTGGCGCGGTCAGCGCCTGGGCCCGGCCGCAACCGCGGTCGATCGGGAGCTGGCTACGCGAGGGCTCGTCAGCGTTAGTTCCGTTAGCAGTGACGGTCGGAGCAGTGACCGGATTGGGGGCCGTCGGATTTCGGTGGTTGATCACCGCATTCACGTGGGTGTTCACCGGCTACGCCGACTACTCCGGTTTGGGCCGCGTCGCCAGTGCGCACTGGCCATGGCTGGGGTTTTGGTTTCTGCTGCTGGCGCCAGTTGCAGCGGGCCTCGTCTACGGGCCGATCGTGTACCGGTTCGCCCCGGAAGCCCGGGGCCATGGGGTTCCGGAGGTCATGTACGCGGTGAGCCACCGCGAAGGTCAGATCGCCCCGCGGGTAACACTGGTCAAGGCATTGGCTTCAGCCCTGTGTATCGGTGGTGGCGGGTCGGTCGGCCGGGAGGGGCCGATCGTGCAGATCGGATCGGCAGCCGGGTCGACGATCGCACAGATGCTGCGTCTGGGTGTCCCGCGAGTCAGGCTGTTGGTGGCGTGCGGTGCGGCGGGCGGGATTTCCGCCACCTTCAACACTCCCTTGGCCGGGCCGTTCTTTGCAATGGAGCTGATCCTGCGCGATTTTGCGGCAGAATCGTTTGGCGCTGTGGTGCTGTCCAGCGTTACCGCTGCAGTGGTCGGCCGCGCGTTGCTCGGTGACGAACCATTTCTTGCCCTGCCTGCGTTCGGGGTTCGGAGCCCGGTCGAATATCTGCTCTACATCGCGCTCGGAATCGCTGTCGGCGTTATCGGCGTTGCATTTTCTAAACTGCTCTACCGGGTTGAGGATGCTTGCGATTGGGCGTGGCGCGGCCCGGAATGGGCTCGGCCCGCGGTGGGGGGCCTGCTTCTCGGCGGGCTGCTCATCGCACTACCGCAAATGTATGGCGTCGGCTATCCGGTACTCCAGAATGCCGTTCACGGCAACTATGTGATCGGCATGCTGTTACTCCTGCTGGTAGGCAAGATGATTGCGACCAGCCTGACCATCGGCGTGGGTGGATCCGGCGGCGTGTTCGCGCCGACCCTGTTTATCGGCGCCATGGCCGGAACGGCGTTCGGCACGGTCGTCCACGCCATGATGCCCGGCATCACCGAAGACGCCGGTGCGTATGGGTTGATCGGGATGGGAGCCGCACTCGGTGGAGCCACCCGCGCGCCAATCACGGCAGTGATCATTTTGTTCGAGCTCACCGGCCAGTACTCGATCATTCTGCCTCTGATGGAAGCAGTCGCCATCGCCACGGGTGTCGGCCGACTGCTCTCCAAAGACACGATCTACACCGCGAAACTGTGGCGCCGCGGTGTAGACCTGGACTCGCCGGACCCAACGCCGTTCACCGCCGATACTATCGCGGAAGCTGCACCAGAACCATTGTGCGAGAATGCATCCATCAGCAGCTCGGTCGACGCTGCCACCGCTGTGACAGGTGAAATGCTGCCCGTGATCGGCGCGGACGGAAGCTATCGCGGTTGCGTGCGGGCCCGGGACCTCTTCGAAGCCCGAGCGAGCACGAACGCCCCAACAACGATTGCGGACCTCCTGTTCCACCCCGCCACGATCAGCGGCGAGGCCACGGCGGGCGAGATCACGGAGACTCTGGCCCGCCACGGAGTCACAGGTTTGCCGGTCATTTCCGCCGATGGATCCACCCTGATCGGCTGGATCAGCCACCGAACCGTCCTGACGCGCGTGGCTGCCGAGCCCCGTACGTTCCGTTAGCCCTGAATCCCGTTGCCACCTTAGATAGATCGATGCTACTACTGTTGCATACTGCTATGATTTTACGGAGACCGCTGCGGCAGCGTTGTATGTGCAGCAGTCGGGATCTCCCAGCACGAGGCAGCCGAGCGACCCCACCGTAAGCGTGATGCAGAGGGTCACTTTTGAGCTGCAGACGGAGGTGAGCCGCCGCAGTGACCTTTCCTCGTCGCAGCTCCGGACACCGGTATCGGATGTCGGCGATCGAGTGGATGCTGCGTGTGGCAGGACGAAACGGCCTCACACCGCCCCTCCGGGACTTTGCGATCGCGTTGGACAAACACTCGACGTTCGCGAAGCTCACCCAGTCCGACGCCCACCACTTCGCCGCCGTGATCGTCGGCGATCATCTGCACCACGACAATCCGGCCGAATCGCTACAACACCGGTTGCGCACGATATTGAGCGGCCAGGACAGCCTCACATGGGAAGACCCACAGTCGGTCTATCAAGCATTCGCGATCGCGGCTCAAGTGGCGGCCATCAACCGATGACCGAATCGCATCCAGCTTCTGCGAGTCCTGCCGCCGAGTGCTTGCGACGTCGATTCGCCCGCGCATCCGCAATTGCGGTGATCGGGGCGCTGGCCGCAACCAGTTGTCATGGACCCAATAATCCGCCGACCGCCACTGCATCCCAGCCGTACATAGGTGTGTCGATAAACCCTTACGATGCAGACGATCTCACCGAATCCATCGCCGCAGCCGGACTGCCGCTACCACACCTGCACGATGTGACCGATCGCGATTGTCCGATGATCGGGTGCCACGACAGAATCGAATCCGACACAGTTTCCGTCATGACGTTCCCCACCGCCGGTGCCGCCGAACTCTTCGCCGGTTCGACACACCGCCGCTTCCAGATCGTCAACGTCGTCATGGAATTCGCGCCCACGGTGCCCCCCGACCGCCAACAGGCATACGAAGCCGCACTCTCCCGTACCATCGAATGAATCATGAAGCGACCCACATACTCTCCGGATCGTCTTGACCCGAAATAGATCACATGCCAATGTGGGCGGATGGCTCACCGCCGGCCATAGTGAACGCGGTCAGCGCGCTGACCAGGCCACGGCGTTCACGCGCGGGCATGCTTTGTACCACCCGCGCGATCTCGGTGCGGCGCCGTGCCGTCACCGTATCCACAACCTCACAACCTCGAGGAGTCAACTCCACCATCAACTCCCGGCGGGAGCTCGGATGCGGTCGACGGTCAATCAACCCCGAGACGACCAGCCGCTCAACCATCCGCCCTATAGTCGAGGGCTGCACATCTAGCAAGGCCGCCAAAGCCGCCAGATTAGACGGTCCGCGTGAGGACAAGATCACCAAGGCCCGGAACTGCGGAATGGTTATCGATTCATCTACCTCGGCGATCGAGCGGGCAGAAATCGCCACCAACAAGCGTGAAGCGGTCACCAACGCATCGGTGATCACATCTGCCGAATCATCAACAGCTGCCTTATCCCGGACAGTCACATCGCACCCTCTCGATCACACCTGCAACCGGTATACCAGCACACTGAGCGGTCAGGCGATAACCAGATTTGACGGTGCCCAAGTCACCAGCCGCTACGCGACGTGATTCGAGAGGCAACGCTCGTCAGCGAGACGGGTTTACCCAGCATACAATGCAGTTGCTGCCAGAGTGGCAGCTGATCCGACTGGCGGCTTGGGCTCAGCCGAAGCGGCCGGAAATGTAGTCTTCCGTGGCCTTCTGCGTGGGGTTGGAGAAGATCTTCTCGGTGTCGTCGATCTCGATCAGACGACCCGGCTTACCGGTCGCCTCCAGATTGAAGAACGCCGTCTGATCGCTCACCCGGGCGGCCTGCTGCATGTTGTGGGTGACGATCACGATGGTGAAATCCTGCTTGAGCGTGGAGATCAGATCTTCGATCGCCAACGTGGAGATCGGATCCAGCGCCGAACATGGCTCATCCATCAGCAGCACATCCGGTTGCACCGCGATGGCCCGGGCAATGCACAACCGCTGCTGCTGACCGCCCGAGAGTCCGCCGCCGGGCTTGTCGAGCCGGTCCTTGACCTCGTTCCACAAATTGGCACCCTTGAGCGAGCGTTCGGCCACCTCGTCGAGGGCTTTGCGGTTTCGGACGCCCTGCAGCTTCAGCCCCGCCACCACGTTGTCACGAATCGACATGGTGGGAAACGGGTTCGGGCGCTGGAACACCATCCCGATGGTCTTGCGCACACCGACCGGGTCGACGCCGGCACCGTAGATGTCCTCGCCGTCGAGCAGCACCGAGCCCTCCACCCGGGCACCGGGAATGACCTCATGCATGCGGTTGAGGGTGCGCAGCACGGTCGACTTGCCGCAGCCCGACGGGCCGATGAAGGCGGTCACGCCGCGCGGCGGCACCGCCAGTGCCACGTCGGCTACCGCGTGGAACGCCCCGTAGTAGATGTTGACGTCTTTGAGATCCAGCCGCTTAGCCATGGATAACTCCTAAACCTTCTTGGGGGAAAAGAATTTCGCGAGCACTCGCGCCCCGACGTTGAGCACGGCGATCAGCAGGATCAGCGTCAACGCCGCACCCCAGAGCCGATCGGTGGGCACCGGGTTCGCCCCCGCCCCCGCAGAGATCTGGTCGTACATCATGCCCGGCAGCGATCCCATGAAGCCGCCGAACATGTCGAAGTTCATCGCCTGGGCGTATCCGACCAGGACCAGCAGCGGTGCGGTCTCGCCCATCACCCGGGCCAGTGCCAGCATGACGCCCGTGACGATGCCCGACAACGCCGTGGGGATGACGATGCGCATGATCGTCTTCCACTTCGGTACCCCGAGGGCATAGCTCGCCTCGCGCAGGTCCATCGGCACGATGCGCAGCATCTCCTCGGTGGAACGCACGATCACCGGAATCATCAACAGCACCAACGACAGTGACACCGCGAAACCGGACCGCTCGAATCCGAGCGTGGCCACCCACAATGCGTAGATGAACAGCGCCGCGACGATCGAGGGCACGCCGGTCAGAATGTCGACCATGAACGTGGTGAGCTTGCCCAAGCGGGTGCCGCCGCCGTATTCGACGAGGTACACGCCCACCATCACGCCGATCGGAATCGAGATCAGCGAACACACGAGGCCTTGGAGCAGGGTGCCGACGATGGCGTGATAGACACCGCCGCCTGCGGCGAACGCAGTCATACCGGACTGCGAATTGGTGAACCACAACGGCGACGTCAAAGCCTTGATGCCCTTGGTGATCACCGAGTACAGCACCCACAGCAGTGGCACCAGCGCAACCAGGACAGAACCGCTGACCAGGACCGTCGCAATGTTGTTCGTCACGGTCCGGCGCAGGCCCACACCCCTGAAAGTGGGAACCTTGACCGGCTTTTCCAGGGTGGTCGTCATCAGTACCGTCTCCTCTTCGCGCGAGCGCTCATCAGCGTCCCTTCCCGCCCACGGCAGCGCGAGCCAGCGAGTTCACCACAAAGGTGAGGATGAACAACACCAGGCCCGCAGCGATGTACGCGCCCGCCTTGTACTGATCGTTGAATTCGCTTGCGGTCGCGGCGATCTTGCTTGCGAACGTGTACCCACCGTCGAACAGCGACCACCCGAACGCGGTCTGCGTACCCCGCAGGATGATCAGCAGGGCAATCGTCTCACCGAGCGCCCGGCCCAGACCGAGCATGGCGCCACTGATGTAGCCCGACATGCCGAACGGCAGCACCGTGGTTCGCACCACCTCCCAGCGCGTCGCGCCGAGCGCCAGTGCCGCCTCGATCTGACCGCGCGGGGTCTGCACGAAGACCTCGCGGGTGACCGCGGTGATGATCGGCAGGATCATCACCGCCAGCACGATGCCTGCGGTGAAGATCGTGCCGCCACCGGCCACCGAGGCGGTGCCCGTCTTGAACAGGAACAGCCACGACAGATTCTCGTTGAGCCACAACGCGAACGGCTTGAGGACGGGCGCCAGCACGTACAGGCCCCAGACGCCGTAGACGATCGAGGGCACCGCGGCCAGCAGGTCGACCATGTAGGCCAGCGGTCCCGCCAGTCGGCGTGGGGAGTACTGCGTCAGGAAGATCGCGATCCCGAGCGCGACCGGCATGGCCAAGAGCAGCGCGAACACCGACACGAACACCGTCACCTGCAGCAGGTCGAGGATGCCGAAGTGCATCGCCGAGGTGTCGGTGGTGATCCAGTTGCCGCCGTAGAGGAAGAAGTTCTCCTCGTTGCGGGTCAGTGCGGGGATCGCGCGCCAGAGCAAAAACACCGCGATCGCCGCGATGAGCGCGACGATCAGGATGCCCGCACTCTCGGCGAGTGCCTGGAAGATCCGGTCTCCCAGGCGTACCTTCGCCCCCTTTGAAGGGTTGGTGGAGATGGGTTCCGGCTCGGGGAAGGGTGAAGCGAGGGCTTCACCCGACCCCGAATCGGCTGGATTAGGTGTGGTCACTGTTATCCCGTCGGGGACCCGGTCGGTCATATGGTCCGAAATCCATCCTCACCAGAATCGTTCTAGTGCGCCAGCCGACTAGCTGATTGCATTGATCGATGTGAGCAAACGCTCCTTGAAAGCGTCGGGCAGCGGCACGTACCCGGCAGCCGACAGGTTGGCCTGGCCTTCGTTGGCCGCCACCGTCAAGATTGATTTCACCGCGGCCGCGGTCTCCGCGTCATAACCCTTGGAGCAGACGATCTCGTACGTCGCCAGCACCAGCGGGTAGGCGCCGGGCTCCTTGGTGCCGTACAGCGAATTCAGGTCGAGGGCCAGGTCGTTGCCCTCCGCGGCGAACGTCGCGGCGTCGATGGCCTTCTTGGCCGTCTCGTCGGTGAGCTCGACCGCGCCGGCGCCACTGTCGATCTGGGCGAACGGCAGGTTGGCCTGCTGGGCGAAGCCCTTCTCCACGTAACCGATCGAGCCGGGGGTGGCCTGCACGGCCTGGACCACACCGGAGGATTTCTGGGCGCCCTCACCGGCGCCACCGTTGAACTCGCTGCCGTCGCCCTTGGTCCATGTCTGCGGGGCGGCCGCCGTCAGGTACTTCTGGAAGTTGTCGGTGGTACCCGAGGAATCCGAGCGGTAGATCGGCTTGATGTCCACGTCGGGCAGGGTGGTGCCCTCGTTGAGCGCCGCGATGGCCGGGTCGTTCCACTTGGTGATCTGGCCCTGGAAGATCTTGGCCAGCAGGTCGGCGTTGATCACGAGCTTGTCGACGCCCTCGATGTTGTAGGCCAGCGCGACCGGGCCGAACACCAGCGGCAGGTTCCACGCCGGGTTGCCGCCGCAGCGGTCCGCCGCTGCCTTGATCTGGTCACCGGACAGCGCTGAATCAGACCCTGCGAAGTCGACCTGCTTGGCGATGAACTGCTCACGACCCGCGCCGGAGCCGGTTGGGTTGTACGACAGGTTCTTACCCGCGCACAGCGTGCCCCACTCCTTGTTGAACTCCGCGATCGCGTTCTGCTGTGCCGTCGAGCCTTCGGCGGTGACGGAATTCTTGCCAGCGCACTCCGCCGAGGCCGAGGCGCTACCGGAGGTAGCAGAGCTGGACGTGGCGCCCGTGTTGTTGTCGCTGCCGCACGCAGTCAGCGCGAGTGCCGCGATCGCCGTGGCAGACACCGCGATACCGAACGGTTTGCCGACACTCTTGCCAATGCTGTTGAGCTTCACTAGTCCCACTTTCCGTTGACGGCTTTCAGACTCTCCGGCAACGTATGCGGCCGCGGTGGACAGATCGCGGATACCGAGTTAACGCGCGGTGAACAGGTTCAGCGTGTTCACAGCTAGCTGGGCTGTGGCGCGGCATAGGCCGCGTCCACGCTGACCACCTCGAAACCCAACTTTCGGTAAGTGTTCACCGCAGCTGAGTTATCTGCTTCGACATAAAGCATGACTTCAGACTGTGAATGCGCTGAAAGCTTCTTCGCAAGGTGGTGAAGGCCGGCCAGCGTCAGAACCGATCCCAGCCCGCGGCCCTGGGCGGCCGGATCGACCCCCACCACATAGACCTCGCCGAGATCGGCGGCATGGACCTTGGTCCAGTGAAAGCCCAGCAGCGCACCGGTCTGATCGTCGAACGCCAGAAAGAGGCCTTCCGGATCGAACCATGCCTCGGCCCGGCGTTCGGCGATCTCGCGTTCGGTCCAGCCGCCCTGCTCGGGGTGCCAGGAGAACGCCGCGTTGTTGACGCGGAGCAGTTCCGCATCATCACCGGGTCCACGGTAGGTACGGATCGTTGCGCCGTCGACGTCTTTGACCGCAGGGAGATCGGCCAGCGGGCGACGCATCTGCAGCAGCTCCCGGACCACCACGAGCCGCAACGACGCGGCCATCGCCCGCGCCGGTTCCAGATTGCCGTGCGCCCAGATCCGGGCGGCCGCGCCGCCCTCGGTCAGCGCGGTGCGTGCCATGTCGGAGCCGATCCCGCGACGCCTGGCGTGCGGGTGCACCACGAGTTCGGCCATCGCCGGCTCGTCATCGCCCGCAGGGGTCAGGTTCAGGTAGCCGACCAGGTCCTGTCCGTCGGTGGCCACCAGGTGTCCGGTGCGATCGTGTGCGAGCTCGCGCAGCACCTGATCACCGACCGGCGCCACCCCGTCCTCGGCAGTCCCCGCCGCAATCAGGTCGCGGATCTGCTGCTGATCGGCGCCCGACAGCTCGGTGCGCCAGTCGATCGCGGTCATGAACTGGGCAACCGGCCGGCCAACGGTCCGTCGACATCGTTACGTACGGGTCCCAATCCCGCGTCCTCCCCGTCCTCGTCGAGATCATCGTCGGGCACCTCGGGCACCGGTGTCCGTCCCCTGGACGGCCGCACCGCCTTGTATCCGACGTTGCGGACGGTGCCGATCAAGGATTCGTATTCGGTGCCGAGCTTGGCGCGCAGCCGCCGTACGTGCACGTCGACGGTGCGGGTACCGCCGAAAAAGTCGTATCCCCACACCTCCTGCAGCAGCTGGGCACGGGTGAACACCCGACCGGCATGCTGCGCGAGGTACTTCAGCAGCTCGAATTCCTTGTAGGTGAGGTCGAGCGGGCGACCGCGCAGCCGCGCGGTGTAGGTGCCTTCGTCGATGACCAGTTCACCCAGCGTGATCTTGCCGACATTCTCCTGATTGGCCGCACCCCCGCGCCGTCCGACCAGCAGGCGCAGGCGCGCATCGATCTCGGCGGGTCCGGTGCCCGGCAGCAGGATTTCGTCGAGACCCCACTCGTGGTTGACCGCGACCAGCCCGCCCTCGTTGATCACCGCGACGACCGGGATCGAGGTTCCTGTCGTTCCCAGCAACCGACACAGGCCGCGAGCGGCGGCCAGGTCTGTGCGCGCGTCGACGATCGCGACGTCCGCATTACCCGCCTCCAACAGCGAAGACACCTCTGTCGGCGCGGTGCGCACCGTGTGCGCCAGCAGCGCCAGCGACGGCAATATGGACTCGGGATGCGGGTCGACGGTCAGTAGCAGCAGATCCAAGAGGTCCTCCGGCGCGCCGGGAATCGCTGACGGAAATCCCCGGACCCCGATGTCCGGTTGATCGCCCAGATTCATGACTGACATGTAGCCGTTACCGGCTGTTAGTCACCTAACGATAACGCGTCACCAGGTGATTAGCCTCGCCGAGCTGTCGGTGGGCAACAATATGCCAGTGCGGAAACTGCTGATCGGACTCGCCGCGGCCGTGACCGCGCTCGTCGTGGCTGCCGTCGGAACCGATTTCGGTGCCGCCATCTACGCCGAATACCGGCTGGCCCGGACCGTGCGCAGCGCTGCAGGCCTGGGCAACGACCCGTCGGTGGCCATCCTGGGTTTTCCCTTCATCCCACAGGCCCGCGACCACCGGTACCGGGAGGTCGAGATCCATGCCGGCGGGGTCGATCACCCGGTGGTCGGCAAGGCCTCCCTGGAGGCCACGCTGCACGACATCGACCTGACCCACAGCTCGTGGCTGGTCCGACCCGATGCGCCGATGCATGTCGGCAAGGCGGAAAGCCGCATCATCGTCGACTCCACGCACGTGGGACGGTTCATGGGCATCGATGACCTGCTGGTGGAGGCGCCTGCACGCGAGACCAACGACGCCACCGGCGGTACCACCGAATCCGGGATCTCCGACAACCACGGGCTGGTGTTCACCGGCACCCCGGCGGCCGCCGGGATCGACGAGCGCGTCAGCGTCGCGGTCGACCTGACAACCGCCGGAGAAGACCAGACCACGCTCGTGCTCACCGCCACCGGCATCCTCACCGGCCCCGGCACCGCCGACCACGCGGTCGCCGAGGATGCGACCGCCGCGGTGCTCAAAGAATTCAGCACCACGATCACCGGGCAGAAGTTGCCCTTCGGCATCGCACCGACCAGTGCGGGCGTCCGTGGCTCCGACATCATCGTCGAGGGCATCGCCGAGGGAGTAACCATCGACCTGAGCGGGTTCAGACAGACATGAGCGCATCCTGGGTCGCAGTGACCGCAGTGCTGATCGCGGCACTCGGGTTGGCATTCGTGATCGGCCGGCTGCTCACCCTGCGGGCCGGATTGCTGAAAGCGGCCGCTGAACCCATCGACGTGGACACCACCGGCCTCGGTTTGTCCAGCACCGGGCCGACCATCCTGCATTTCAGTGCGGTCTGGTGCGGGCCGTGCGCCGGGGTGCGCCGCGTGGTCACCCAGGTGTGCACGGAACTGCCTGCCGTCGCCCACGTGGAGATCGACATGGACGCCAATCCTTCGGCAGCGCGACAACTTTCGGTGCTGTCGCTGCCGACCACATTCATATTCGATGCCGACGGGCGTCAGCGGTACCGCACCAGTGGGGTGCCCAAGGCCGCTGACCTGCACTCGGCGCTGGAGCCACTGTTGGCTTGACGCCACAATCATTGGGTAAGCTGTCGCACGTGTTCGCCCGCCTTGAGCTTGTGCTCACCAAGCGCCGCGCAGTCGATCTGTGCCGCACCGCGGGCTGCTGCTGTTGTTGTTGCTGTTGAGCGCAGTCGCGCGTCACTGACGCGTCCGCCCGGAGCCTGTGCTCCGAGCCTGCCCCCAACCAGACGATCCGCAACAACAGGAGTTTGTGTTCGATGTCAGTTTCCAGGTCAGTTCCCAGCACCGTCCCGCCCGCCGGCGTGGACGTGCGTGGCCCCCGGTTCAGCGCCTGGGTCACCACCGGGGTGCTGATCCTCACCGTGCTGGTGTCCGGTGTCAGCACCGTGGCCGCGGCCGTGCTGCTCGGTGTGCAGGCCGTGGTCTTCGCGATCGGCGCCTACGGTGGCCCCCGCAGGCATCCCTATGGCCGGTTGTTCGCCACTCTGGTGGCGCCGCGGTTGGGCCCGGTCACCGAGCGCGAGCCGGTGGCGCCGCTGAAGTTCGCTCAACTCGTCGGGCTCGTATTCGCCGTCATCGGTGCTGTCGGGTTTGCACTCGGCGTCACCGCACTGGGTCTGCCCGCCACCGCGTTCGCGTTGGTGGCGGCCTTCCTCAACGCCGCCTTCGGCATCTGCCTCGGCTGCCAGATTTACCCGCTGGTGGCGCGGTTTCGCACACCCACCACCGCGTGAAACGTCAAAAGTAAAGTAATCGAAAGGATTTCGTACATGGCACGCTCCGACGTCCTGGTCTCAACGGATTGGGCCGGGAACAATCTCGATACCGCTGGCGTGGTATTCGTCGAGGTCGACGAGAACACCAGCGCCTACGACGACGAGGGACACATCCCCGGCGCCGTCAAACTGGATTGGCGCGACGATCTGCAAGACGCCGTCAAGCGTGACTTCGTCGATCAGCAGCAGTTCTCGAAACTGTTGTCCGACAAGGGCATCAGCAATGACGACACGGTGGTCCTGTACGGCGGCAACAACAACTGGTTCGCCGCCTACGCCTACTGGTACTTCAAGCTGTACGGACATGCCGACGTCAAGCTGCTCGACGGCGGCCGCAAACGCTGGGAACTCGACGCCCGCCCGCTGGTCAAGGACGCCGTGAGCCGTCCCGCGACGTCGTACACGGCCCAGGCGCCGGACAACAACATCCGGGCGTTCCGCGACGAGGTGATCGCCGCGATCGGCGCGAAGAACCTGGTCGATGTGCGCTCCCCCGACGAGTTCTCCGGCAAGATCCTTGCGCCGGCACACCTTCCGCAGGAGCAGAGCCAGCGCGCCGGGCATATCCCGGGCGCCATCAGCGTTCCGTGGAGCAAGGCTGCCAACGAGGACGGCACGTTCAAGTCCGATGAGGAGCTGGCCAAGCTGTACGCCGCGGCCGGCCTCGATGGCGAGAAGGAGACCATCGCCTACTGCCGAATCGGTGAGCGTTCTTCGCACACCTGGTTCGTGCTGCAGGAGCTCCTCGGGCACAAGAACGTCAAGAACTACGACGGCAGTTGGACGGAATACGGCTCCCTGGTGGGTGCCCCGATCGAGTTGGGAAGTTGATATGTGCTCTGCACCGAAGCAAGGACTGACGTTGCCGGCCGGCGTTGACTTGGAGAAGGAAACCGTGATCACCGGTCGCGTCGTCGACGGCGCCGGTCAGGCGGTCGGCGGCGCGTTCGTGCGTCTGCTGGACGGCTCCGACGAGTTCACCGCCGAGGTCGTGGCGTCGGCAACCGGTGACTTCCGGTTCTTCGCCGCCCCGGGCACGTGGACGCTGCGCGCCCTGTCCCCCGCGGGCAACGGCGACGCCAGCGTCGCACCGACCGGCGCAGGCATCCACGAGGTCGACGTCAAAGTCGCCTGACAATCCGCTCGAACGTGAGCTTGTTTGCGAGATTTTCGCGAATCCTCGTAAACAAGCTCACGTTCGGCTGGTGCCCGGCGTCCCCACCCGGGGCGCCGGCATCCCCGACCAGGAACTAGACTCATCGCCGTGGTGCTCTTCTTCGAGATCCTGCTGGTTGCGGCCGTGGTTGTCATCACGTGGTTCGCGCTCTACACCGTCTATCGACTGGTCACCGACGAGTCGTGACCTCCGGTGACGAGGCAATAGCCGCGGCCGCCGAACGGGCCCGAGTCACGGCGGCCAGAAACGTCCCGACGTTCGGGGATCTGCCCGTACCCGCCGATACCGCGAACCTTCGCGACGGCGTCAGCCTGAACGACGCACTGCTCGCCCTGCTGCCGCTGGTCGGCGTCTGGCGTGGCGAAGGCGAGGGCCGTGACCTCGGCGGCGATTACCGGTTCGGCCAGCAGATCGTGGTGTCCCACGATGGCGGCGAGTACCTCAACTGGGAAGCCCGGTCGTGGCGACTCACCGAGACCGGCGAGTACGACACCCCCGATCTGCGCGAAACCGGCTTCTGGAGGTTCGTCGACGATCCCGGCGATCCGGCTGAAACCCAAGCCATCGAACTGCTGCTGGCGCACTCCGCGGGCTACGTGGAGTTGTTCTACGGGCAGCCGCTCAACCAGGCGTCCTGGGAGCTGGCCACCGATGCGCTGGCACGCACCAAATCCGGCACGCTCGTCGGCGGCGCGAAACGGCTGTACGGAATCGTCGAGGGCGGCGATCTGGCCTACGTGGAAGAACGCGTCGACGCCGATGGTGGCCTGGCGCCGCACCTGTCGGCCCGGCTGTCCAGGTTCGTCGGCTGATGCGGCGCATACGGTACGCGGCAGCAGTTGCGGCTGCGGTGGTTGTCCTGATGCCGGCCGCGGCCTGCTCGTCGGGTGAATCGACACCGGAAGAGTCGTCGACGTCAGTCGAACCGGCCAGCCACGGCTCGTACGCCCAGTGTCTGAGCGAACACGGTGTGCCCACCGCCCCGGGACCCGTCGTCGGCGCCCCGCCGGGTGTCGATCCCGAGACCTGGACTCAGGCAGTGCACGCCTGCTCATCGCTGGCGCCCGGACCCGGTTAGCGTCCCGGTCAGCCCCACCCGGATATGGAGCGGCCCCCGAGCCGTAGATCCGGTTGGACTGACCGAGGGCTCGGGGGCCGGGTGGCTGCGGGGAATTCGCCAGCGCGCGCAGGCGTGTCCCCGGCGCTGCTAGCGGGCAGCCACCTCACATGTCCATAAACCAATCAATTTCTCGGACCACCTCCTTCCCTGTGTACGAGCGACCGTACGCGCGTCCCGGCACCGGAGACAAGCGATTTTTCACACCTCCCGATCACTCGTGATTGCGGTGTCGATCAGGGCGGTGATCTCGGTTGCCAACGGTGCCGCCGGAAGCTGCCTACCGTCCAGGGTGTGCACCCGCGCCGCAAGGGTGATGCTCGAAATCAGCCAAACACCGTGCGCGGTAAGCAGGTCGGCGGGGCTCAAGGCGCGGTAGTCGCAGTCGAGCCCCTTGTCGCGGGCGACTTCGAACAGCGCCCGCTGGGTGGTTCCGCGCAGGATCGGGTACCAGGGCGGCGGGGTGAGCAACACCGGATTGCCACCTTCGCCGGCGACCGCGATCACCACGGTGGAACGCGGCCCCTCCAGAACATGGCCGTCCGAACTGATGAAGATCACGTCGCCGGCGCCCTGGCGATCGGCATGCCGCAGTGCAGCCATGTTGACCGCGTACGACAGCGTCTTGGCGCCGGCCAGAAGCCAGGGCAGCTCCGCGGCCTCGGAGGGCAGGCCCCGGTCCAGCGTGATCGCCGCCACGCCGTCGCGTCGCGCGGCCGCCACCCGGTCGGGCAGTGCGCCGATGGTGGCGAACGCCGTCGGCGGGCCGCCACTCTCCCGGCCCCGGCTGTAGGACAGGCGCAGCACCCCGTCGTCGTCGTGTCCGGACGCCCAGTGCTGTGCGGCCACGGCGACGGCGGCCCGCCACGCCGACAGGTCGGGTGCGGGGAGATCCAGCATGCGGGCGGAGTGCGACAGCCGTTCCAGATGGGCATGGAGCAGGCACGGCCTGCCGTCGCGCACCAGCAGGGTTTCGAAGATGCCGTCACCGCGCACCGCCCCGAGATCGTCGGCGTGCAGTAGTGGCGTCTGCGGGTCGTGGAGCTTGCCGTCAAGGGTTACCAGCACTGCTGGTGGGCTGGCCATGGGGCGTCAGCGTAGCGCCGATGAGCCGCTTGCGCGAAGAGCACCGAACCGTAGTGTTGATGTATGTCAGCAGTCCTCGCACCTGACACCGGGCCCGACGCCGGTGTGGTTTGGCACTTCGGCGATCCGCTCGGTGAGCAGCGCGCCGCGGCCTCCAACGCAATCCTGGTCGATCGGTCGCACCGTGCGGTGCTGACGCTGACGGGCAAGGACCGCCAAACCTGGTTGCACAGCATTTCCACGCAGCATGTCAGCGCGCTGCCCGATGGTGCGGTCACCGAGAATCTGAGCCTCGATCTGCAGGGGCGTGTTGAAGATCACTGGATTCAGACCGAGCTCGGCCGCATCACGTATCTGGACACCGAGTCCTGGCGCGGCGAACCGTTGCTGGCTTACCTGCGCAAGATGGTTTTCTGGTCCGACGTGCAGGTCGAACCGGCCGAGTTGGCGGTGCTGTCGTTGATCGGGCCCGGGCTGACCAGGGATCCGGTGCTCAATGCGCTCGGGCTGACTTCGCCACCGGAGGAATCGACGGCTGTGGCGTTGCCGAGCGGTGGTTTTCTGCGCAGACTCGCCGCTCCCGGGATGGAATTCGACCTGGTCATCGGCCGTGACCGCGTCGACGAGTGGACACAGCGGCTGACCGCCGCGGGCGTGCAGCAGGCCGGGGTGTGGGCTTACGAGGCGCACCGGGTGGCCACAAAGCGCCCCCGCCTCGGCGTCGACACCGACGAGCGCACGATCCCGCACGAGGTCGGCTGGATCGAGTCCGCCGTCCATCTGGACAAGGGCTGCTATCGCGGCCAGGAGACCGTTGCCCGGGTCCACAACCTGGGCAAACCGCCGAGGATGCTGGTGTTGTTGCAGCTGGACGGTTCCGCCGACCGGCCGGCCACCGGTGACCCTGTGACGGCGGGCGGACGCACGGTGGGCCGGTTGGGCACTGTCGTCGAACACGTGGACGAAGGCCCGATCGCACTGGCACTGCTCAAGCGCGGCCTACCTGCTGACACCGAGCTCGTCACCGGTGGCGAGGTTGCCGTTCCCGCGGCCATCGATCCGGACTCGATGCCCGCGGCCGACACCGCAGGTGCGGGACGCCTCGCGGTGGAACGGCTGCGCGGCCGATAGCAGCCGCGTGCCGCCTGCGGCGAGGAGGGCCTGCCAGCACTTCCCGGGCGGGCACGGTAAAGTGTTGGCAGGACAATAAAGACACACAGATCGGAGCCGCCTAGTAATTGGGCCGCTCCGTTATTGCGCGAGGGGGTCCCCCATGGGCCGCGGCCGGGCGAAGGCAAAGCAGACCAAGGTTGCACGTGACCTGAAGTACAGCTCGCCACAAACCGATTTTGATCGGCTGCAGCGCGAGCTGTCGCACGATACCGGTGCCGACGAGTTGAAGGACGCCGACGACTGGGCGCCCGAGGACGACTGGCGGCGCTGAGCCCGCCAGCGTCGTCCCTGCGGCGCCCGGTGATCTTTCCTAGAACCGCGGGTGCTGGCCGACCATCTGGGCACGCAAGGCATCCTTGCCACCCTTTTCGACGGTGCCCAGGGTCCAGCAGGTCAGGTGCCGGGCAGTCAGGATGGCCAGAGCGCGATCGGTGTCCTCCGGCGCGACGACAGCCACCATGCCGACACCCATGTTGAACGTCTTCTCCATCTCGGCGCGTTCGATGCGTCCCCGCTGAGCAATCATCTGGAACACCGGTGCGGGCGTCCAGGTACCGCGATCCAGCTCGGCGGTGAGCCCCTGCGGGATGACGCGTTCGAGGTTGCCGGCCAGACCACCGCCGGTGACATGGCAGAAGGTGCGCACCTGCGTTTCGGCAGCCAACGCCAGGCAGTCCTTGGCGTAGATGCGGGTCGGCTCGAGAAGCTCCTCACCGAGGGTGCGGCCGAACTCCTCGACATGGCCGGCCAGGTTCATCCGGTCGATCTCCAGCAACACCTTGCGGGCCAGCGAGTAGCCGTTGGAGTGCAGCCCGCTCGATGCCATGGCGATGATCACATCGCCCGGCCTGACACGATCCGGCCCCAGCACATCGTCGGCCTCGACAACGCCGATTCCGGTCGCCGAGATGTCGTAGTGGTCGGGCTCCATGAGGCCCGGATGCTCGGCGGTCTCCCCGCCCAGCAGGGCACAGCCCGCCTGCACACATCCGTCGGCGATGCCGGACACGATGGCGCTGACGCGTTCGGGGACCGTACGCCCGACGGCGATGTAGTCCTGCAGGAACAGTGGCTCGGCCCCGCACACCACCAGGTCATCGACGACCATGGCGACCAGGTCGAGCCCGACGGTGTCGTGCTTGTCCATGGCCTGGGCGACCGCGAGTTTGGTGCCCACCCCGTCGGTCGAGCTGGCCAGCACCGGCTCGCGGTACCCGCCCCGTAGCGCGAACAGCCCGGCGAACCCGCCGAGACCGCCCCGCACCTCGGGTCGGGTCGCCCTGGCGGCGAGTGGTTTGAAGAGCTCGACGGCACGGTCACCGGCTTCGATATCCACCCCGGCCGATGCGTAGGAAATGCCGTCTTGTTCGGCGATGCCGTGCTGTGCGGCGCCTTTAGTCATCGCAAGCAAGGTTACCGCCCCCGTGCCTGGGTGGTGGCAGGAGATGCGTTAAGGACGCCTCAACGCCGACACGTTGTCATTGTCGGACTGCAGCGGGATGCCGGTGCGGGCGGCGGTGGTCAACATCTGTTCGATGACGTTTTTGCCCAGCGCTGTTTCACCCGGCAGCTCGATCGGGTAGTTCCCGTCGAAGCAGGCCGAACACAGCCGGCTGGTCGGTTGTTCGGTGGCCGCGATCATGCCCTGCTGGGAGATGTAGCCGAGGCTGTCTGCACCGATGGCGTGCCGCACTGCCTCCAGCATCTCGCCCTCGTGCTCCTTGCTGGCCGCGTTGGCGATCAGCTCGGCGGGAGTGGCGAAGTCGATGCCGTAGAAGCACGGCCACCGGACCGGCGGGGAGGCGATCCGGACGTGGACCTCCACGGCCCCGGCCTCACGCAGCATTCGGATCAGGGCCCGCTGGGTGTTTCCGCGCACGATCGAGTCGTCGACGACGATCAGTCGCTTGCCCCGGATCACCTCTTTGAGCGGGTTGAGCTTGAGTCGGATACCGAGTTGCCGAATCGTCTGGGAGGGCTGGATGAAGGTGCGGCCCACGTAGGCGTTCTTCATCAGACCCTGGCCGTATGGGATACCCGAGCCTTGGGCGTAGCCGACGGCGGCGGGGATGCCCGATTCGGGGACGCCGATCACCAGGTCGGCCTCGACGGGATACTCACTGGCCAGGCGACGGCCGATGTCTACGCGGGTGGCGTGCACCGAACGTCCGGCCAGGGTGCTGTCCGGGCGGGCCAGGTACACGTATTCGAACACGCAGCCCTTGGGCGTCGGATTGGCAAAACGCGTGGACCGGACGCCGTCGGCGTCGATGGCGAGCAGTTCGCCGGGTTCGATGTCGCGGACGAACGAGGCGCCGACGATGTCGAGCGCCGCGGTCTCCGAGGCGACCACCCATCCGCGGTCGAGCCGGCCCAGCGACAACGGCCGCACGCCGTGCGGGTCGCGCGCAGCGTAGAGGGTGTTCTCGTCCATGAAGGTCAGGCAGAACGCGCCGCGCACCGTGGGCAGCAGCTCGAGGGCGGCCTGCTCGAGGGTGGCATCGGCGGCGCCATGGGCCAGCAATGCGCCCAGGATGTCGGAGTCCGTGGTGGCGGCGGCCATACCGGCCGGTCCCCTTTTGCTGATGAGCCCCGCTTCGCGGGCCCGTCCGGCCAGCTCGGTGGTGTTCACCAGGTTGCCGTTGTGCCCCAGCGCGACGCCGGTGCCTGCCGCGGTGTTGCGAAATACCGGTTGGGCGTTCTCCCAGGTGGTGGACCCGGTGGTGGAGTACCGGCAGTGGCCGACGGCGACGTGGCCCGGCATGGCCGCCAGCGTCTGCTCGTCGAATACCTGACTTACCAGGCCGAGATCCTTGAACACCAACACCTGCGACCCGTCGGCAACCGCGATGCCTGCGGCTTCCTGTCCACGGTGTTGCAGCGCGTAGAGGCCGTAGTAGGTGAGCTTGGCGACTTCCTCGCCAGGGGCCCATACCCCGAATACGCCGCACTCTTCACGAGGCTCGTTTTCTTCGAGCTGCTGATCGGTCACGATAGGGCTGCTCCCGGGGCGGCGGTTGGTGACATAGGCGAGTCTACGGTCAATGTGGGTCCAGAACGGAATCGAACATCCTCGACCCGCCATCATTTGCAGCAGCGAACGCCGCGATCTCATTCCCGGCCGGGGAATTCATGGTGTGGCCTGCCGTACCCGCACTCGGCGGGATACCCCCATCGACCGACCCGAACAGGCACGAGACGATGGTTCCCGTGACGCGTCAACTCTCTGAACAGACCGCTGACCCCGTCGATTCCGCTCCGGAGCACGCGACCCGCCCGTGGTCGATGGTGACGAAAATCGCATTTCGGTTCTGCTTCGTCTACTTCGGTGTGTTCTGTCTGGCCTTCGCCCAGATCACCTTCGCCTTCCTCGGCATCGTCGGCACGTGGCTGCCGCAAGAGGCGGTGATGTGGCAGATGGTGACGCTGGACCCGGTACTCGGCTTCGTCGGCCGCGCGGTGTTCGGTGTGGACGCGGGACTGAACCGCGATTCGGGCAGCGGTGATCAGGCCGTGATCTGGGTGCTGGTGTTCTGTGTCCTGGTCGTCGCCATCGTCGCCACCATCGTCTGGTCGGTCCTCGACCGGAGACGACCGGCGTATCCACGCCTGTGGGCCTGGTTTCTGACGTTCCTGCGGTTGTGTGTGGCCGGCCAGATGCTGTTCTACGGTTTCGCGAAGCTCATCCCGACCCAGATGCCCGAGCCGTCGTTGACGGCGCTGCTGCAGCCGTACGGAAACTTCAGCCCGGCCTCGGTGCTGTGGTTGCAGGTGGGTAGCTCCCAGCCGTACGAGATCATGCTCGGCGCCGTGGAGGTCGCGGCCGGGCTGCTGCTCTTCATTCCCCGCACCGCGACCCTGGGCGCCCTACTCGGCCTGACCAGCATGGCTCAGGTGTTCCTGTTGAACATGACCTTCGATGTGCCGGTCAAGATCCTGTCCGGACACCTGCTGCTGATGAGCCTGGTACTGCTTGCCCCGCAGGTGCGGCGGTTGGCGAATGTCCTTGTATTACAGCGTCCGTCTGGCCCGATGAGTCAACCTGAACTGTTCACCGGGGCTCGGGCCAACCGGATCTCGACCATGGTGCAGGCCATTCTGGGACTCTGGGTGCTGGTCGGCTGCGCGGTCGCAGGCGTGCAGTCCTGGACCGAGTACGGGGGCGGGCGGGCCAAACCCGAGCTCTACGGGATCTGGGCGGTGACCGAGTTCAGCATCGACGGCAAACCCGTCGCACCGCTGACCACCGATGAGACACGTTGGCAGCGCCTCATTTTCGACGCACCCGGGGCCATGACCTACCAGCGGATGAACGGTGAACTCGTCGACGCACCCGGCGAGATTGATGCCGATTCCATCGTCGTGTCGGCGCCGGACGGATCTGCACTGGCCGACTTCACGGTGTCACGGCCATCGCCGCAAGAGCTGCACCTGGAGGGCCGACTCGCAGGCCGCGCCGTGCAGATATCTGCCGACAGGGTCGATCTGAACCAGTTCACCCTGCGCAACCGGGGTTTCCACTGGGTCCAGGAGTATCCGTACTTCCGGTGAGTCAGCCCTGAATCGGCACCAACGGCAACCACTGCGCCACTTCCCCGGCACGCGATCCCGACAGTTGCACCGCGGCGTCTGCGAGCGACAGCAGCCCGGTGGCCAGGAGCAGCCAGGTGCGCGGATCGGTTTCGACGACGTTCGGCGGGTTGCCGCGTGTGTGTTTCGGGCCCGAGATGCATTGCACGGCAACAAACGGAGGTACCCGAACTTCGACGCTGGCACCCGGTGCGATGGCGGCCAGGGTCCGGGCGGTCAGCCGCACCGCTTCCGCGAGCTCGGCGCGGGCCGGCTCCGGCCGGTCGCCGTCGCGCAACCAGTCAGTCACCGCCGCCACGGCCGCTCGGGTCTTGGCTGGATCGGCACTACGGCGGGCTGCCATACCCTAGTGTCTCAAAGTGTTTGTCGATCGCCACGATCCGCCGTACAAGGTGGCCGGAGCCGTGTTCATGGCGATCCTTGCGCTGGTGTTGGGACTCATCGCATTGCAGTTCCGGGGAGCGTTCGAACCAAAAAGCCAGTTGACCCTGCTGGCCTCGCGCGCCGGACTGGTGCTGGATCCCGGGTCCAAGGTGACGTACAACGGTGTGCCGATCGGCCGGGTCGCCAGGGTCACCACCGATGCCTCCGACGGGGTGCGGGCGCGGGTGCTGCTCAACGTCGACCCGCGTTACCTCAGCATATTGCCCGCAAACGTGGAGACCTCGATTCAGGCCACCACGGTGTTCGGCAACAAGTACGTCGCGTTCCGGTCGCCGCCACAGCCCAGCTCCGACCGGGTGACCAGTGACACGCCGATCGACGTGACCGCGGTGACCACCGAGTTCAACAGCCTGTTCGAGACCGTCACGGCAATCACCGAACAGGTCGACCCGATCAAACTGAACCAGACCCTGACAGCCACCGCACAGGCGCTGACCGGCCTCGGCGCGAAGTTCGGTCAGTCACTGGTCGACGGCAACACGATTCTCGACGACCTCAACCCGCGGCTGCCGCAGTTGCACCGCGACATCGCGGGGCTGGCCGATCTGGGCGAGGTCTACGCCGGAGCAGCCCCCGACTTGTTCGGGGGCCTCGACAATGCCGCGCGCACCGCGGCCACCTTCAACGCCCAGCGCGGGAATGTCGATGCGGCGCTGCTGGCGGCGATCGGGTTCGCCGGCACCGGCGCCGACATCATCGAGCCGGGCGGGCCCTACCTCGAGCGCGGCGCGCAGGATCTGATTCCCACGTCGAAGCTGCTCGACGAGTACCAGGGGATGATCTTCTGCACCCTGCGCAACTACCACGACGTCGCGCCCGGTCTGCATCAGGCACTCGGCGGTGACAACGGCTTCTCCCTGGAAGCCACCGGGACGCTCTACAGCTTCGGTGTCGGCAACGCCTATGTGTACCCCGACAATCTGCCACGGGTGAATGCCAAGGGCGGCCCCGAGGGGAGGCCGGGGTGCTGGCAGCCGATCACCAGGGAGCTGTGGCCGGCTCCCTATCTGGTGATGGACACGGGCCTGTCGATTGCGCCGTACAACCACATCGAGCTCGGATCGCCGATCTTCGTCGACTATGTCTGGGGCCGCCAGATCGGCGAATCCACCATCAACCCATGATGTTTGACATCAACATTCGTTGAGGTTCTACCGTGGGCGCATGCTATTCAAACCACATGAGATCACCTTCCTCCGTGATGCCGACCTGGGCCGTCTGGCCACCGTCCAACGCGACGGCACGCCACAGAACAGTCCGGTCGGCTTCACCTTCAACGAGGAGCTCGGCACCATCGACATTGCCGGCTACCAGATGTCACGCAGCCAGAAGTTCCGCAACATCGCACATCACCCGAAGGTGGCGTTCGTCGTCGACGACATCACCTCGCGTGACCCGTGGCGGGTGCGCTGCCTGGAGATCCGTGGCATCGCCGAGCAGGCCGAGATGCCAGCGGCCACCGGGGGCGCGGGCGATGAACTCGACACCGCGATCATCCGGGTGAGGCCCCGACGCATCATCAGCTTCGGCATCGACGACCAGGAATCCGAACCGCACCAGCTCATTGCCGACATCAGGACGGTCTGACCGGCTCTACGATCGGTCGATGGGATCCACACGGGGGTATGGCGATGCCTAAGCGGGCGGTGTCCGAATTCGACGATGCCGACCGCTCCTGGCACACCGCACTGCCCGATTGGCGCGCGACGGGTCTGTCGATGGCGGTGGTGGGCAGCGCCGCCTTCAACGGTGTGGGCGCACTGGGCGCCGCGGCGATCGCCGCGGTGGTGATCTACGCGCTGGACCGGTTACACCGCCACGCGCCACAGTCAGCGTCGACGGCCGACCTGGTCGGGTCGACGCTGGGCGGCGCGGCGGCACGGTTCAGCAGCCTGATTCAGCTCGCCGCCTACACGGTCCTGGGCGCCGCCACCGCCATCGGCCTCGGACTGCAGCCGCTGACCTCCTCGGCAGACATCGTCGCCGCGTTGAGCAGTTGGTGGTGGCCGGCGTGGTCGGTGGCCGTGGTCGTCATCGCGGCGGCGGTGGTGGCGCTCGTGCCCACCAGGACACTGGGGGCGGTGACCGCGGTGCTGGCCGCCGCAGGACTGCTCGTCTTCTTCTACCTGGCGCTGGCAATTGTGGCGCGGGTGGCATCGGGGACCGATCCCGTCCCGTTCGGCTCCGCAGAGTCGACGTCCACGCTGCTGGTGGTGACCGCACTGATTCCACTCGGGCTGGGACTCGTGGGTTTCGAGGCCGCGACGGCGGGCCGCGGTCGGCTGCGCTCGGTCGGTCGTCCGCTGGGCGCCGCCGTGGGAGTCACCGCGCTGTGCGCGACGACGGTGCTGCTGGCCACCAACGTGGGTTTGACCGGCGGATTCCAGTACGACACCAACAATTTCTCACTGATCGTCATGGAGTTCTTCGGGACGCCGGGCCGCTACTGGCTGATCGTCGGAACGGTGTCTCTCGGCTCTGCGGCTGTCCTGGCACTGATCTGGGCGACGACGCGGGTCGCGGGCCGGGTGTTCGGAGCCGGCCCGGCCACCTCGATACTCACCGCGGCCGCGACGGGAGCTGTCGCGGTGGTGCTGTGCCGCTTCCATGACACCGTGGACAGCACGCTGTTGACTGCGGGCGCGCTGCTCCTTCTCGTGTTGTACGTGGTTATCACCGAGGCAAATTCGCGTCTGGCAGGCACTCCGGCAGCCACTCAGACACCGCGGGTGCTGATGGCCGTGGTCCTGGGATGCGTGGTGCTGATCCCGTTGCGGGCCAACGACTTCGTCGTCGAATCGCTGTGGCCGGTGGCGGTCACAGCGGTGGTTGCCGGTGCCGCGGCGCTCCTGGCCGGCGTTGGTAGGTCAGCGCAGCCAGCGCCCCAGCCTCGTTGAGCGCCAGGTGCGTGAGCATCGGGGCGGCCAGACTGCCGGACCATTGCGCGAGCCGACCCAACACCCATCCGGCCAACCCCGTCACCACAACGGTTCCGATGACCGGTTCGCCCGTGCTGCGGGCATCGGCGAGATGTGACAGCCCGAATGCGGTTGCCTGCAGCAGTTCACCGCCGTCCGGCCCGAACGCCGCGACGCCCATGGTGCGCAACGCGGCACGGAATGCGGCCTCCTCCGACCACACCGTGCCGACCGGAATCCGCAACAGCAGCCAACGTGTCGGTGCCGGGGGCAGTTCGCGGCGGCGCAGCTCGGCCCGCATCACCGGCACGGTTGTCGTGGCAGCCACACCCGCGATCACCGCACCCGCCGCCACCGCACCGAGACGCAGCCCCGACCACAGCGCGGGTGGACGCATACCCAGCGGAGCGCGGCTGAACGCCACCAGCCCCGTGCCCAAGGCCGCCCGCACCAGCGGTTGCCAGTGCGCCGGTAACCGCGGGTCCGCCAGACCGTTCCATGCCACGAGTCCCGCGGCCAGGGCGACTGCGCGGATCCTGCTGGTGGGCACCGGGTTCAGTGCCCGTCGGTCCGAGCCAGCAGTTCTGCGATGATGGCGCGGCAGTCCTTGGCGGCCGACGGGTCGAGTTCGGCGGCGATGAGGCCGATGAGCACCGCGATTCCCACCGCGCCGGCGTCAGCGCTGCCCAGTGCCCGCTCGCCGACATAGCTGGCACGTCCGAAGCGCGGCCTCATCTGCGCGGTCTCGGCGGCGCCGTCGGCCGCGCCGCGCACGACATCGGCCACGCCGTGCGCCTGCGCGCGGCAGGCACCGTCCAGCGCGTCGAGCATGGTCCGGTCTCCCGGGCTCGCACCACCGGCACGCTGAACGGACTCCATGCCCCTGGCGATGCCCCGCTGCAGGGCCGCCGCAGCCGCCGAATCGACCGATGCGGTCTCGTCGGCGATGGCATCGAGAACGAGACCGATCAGGGGCCCACTCGATCCGCCGACGGTGTCGAGAAAGCTGCGGGCGAGTCGCCCCAGCCCATCCTGCGATGACGGCAGCCGGTTCGCGTTCTCGACGCCGGCGAGCAGGTTGTCGCCGAAATCGCCGTCTCCGGCGAGCTGGTCAAGGCGGGTCAGCGCGGCGTGCGCCTCCTTGGCGGTCTCGGTCACCGACCGCAGGAAAGCGTCGTCGGTCGCAGTTGCGGTTTCCGCGGCGTTTTCCGCGGCGGGCGACCGCGTGGCCGGTGTCGCCGAGACGAATGCCGACATCGGCGGGAGGCCCGGCACCGCGGCGTCGGCAAGCCACAGCGCAATACGCTCGTCGTCGGAGCGGGTCAGGGTGAGCAGGAATCCCCGCATGTCCAAGGCGGATACGTACGTGCCCACCAACGCGCCGTCGATCGCGACGCCACGGCGGCCCAGTGCTTGATCGACCAGGCCACTGATCGCGCCGAGTTCGAGCGCGGTCGTGGACCCGAGCCCGTTCACGAGCACCAGCACACGGTCGGTGTCGCCGGGGAGCGCATCGAGAAGGGTGCCCAGCATGCGTTCGACGAGTTCTTCCAGGCCACCGAATTCGACCGAATCCTGTGCGGGCTCACCGTGGATGCCGATGCCATACTCGATCGTCCCCGCCGCGATGCCGAAAGCCGGCTGGCGGGTGGCGAATGAGGTGTGCGGCCCCGAGGCAACGGCGATGCTGCGGCTCCCGCTCACCACGCGATCCCCGAACTGCTTGAGCTGCTGCAGATCTGCTCCGGTGTCGGCGAGTGCACCGAGGAGCTTTTCCAGGATCACCGTCGCACCCGTGCCGCGCCGCCCGGTGCCGGTTTCGTCGCTTTCGGTGGCGATGTCGTCATCGACGAGCACCCTTGCGACCGGTACGCCTTCGGCTGCCAACCGCTCGGCGGCGATGCCGAAGTGGATGCGGTCACCGGTGTAGTTTTTCACCAGGTGCAACACCCCGCCTTCACCCGCGACGCGACGCGAGGCCTGGTAGATCTGGCGGTTGTGCGGGCTGGCGAACACCCGTCCCGGCACCGCGGCGTCGAGGCCGCCACGGCCGACAAAGCCGGCATGCATCGGCTCGTGGCCGCTGCCGCCTCCGGACACCAACCCGACGCGGCGGCGCTGGTCACTGTGGCACGCATACACATAAAGCGGATCCGGGTTCAACGCAATCGTGTCCGCGTGTGCACTGCAGTACCCCTGAAGCGCCGCCAACTCGACATCGACCTCGGGAAGGAACAGCCGCGTCGGATTCGTCACACTCATTGGGTGCCTTTCTTTTTCGCTGTCATGCCCTATCGGCGATATCAGTATTCGGGGCCGTCTTCGCCTGCCGACTTCTGCAGTGCGACGCGGATACGTTCGGTGTCCTCGGCAGTCCAGCCGTCCGGTGGCGCCACCGCCGCCCAGCCGTCGAGGATGGATTCACCGTAATTGTGTCCGTGCCCCGCAGGCACCCCGGACGCGTTCGTCATGTCCGCTGCCACCTGCCAGAACGTGATGATCGGATACCAACGCATGGAGGCGGTGCGATCGCCGCCCGGCGGTTCCACCAGCCAGTCGGGGCGGGAGAACAACAGATCCGTCGACCACCAGACGATCGGATCCGACGGATGCTGCAGGAACAGCACCCTGGTGCCCTCCCACGGCTGGCTGGTGTCATGGGCAATCTCACGGGCGTCCGCACCTTGGGAGAACCGGACCGTGCGGCCATTGTCGTAGCGCGGCAAGATTTCCGGAGTTCCCGGATCCCGCCGCACGGTCAGACCGTGCCACAACGGGCTCGCATTCGGCGGCCCCACCCACAACACCGATGAGAAACCCATCCTGGCGATGTCGGGCAACCAGTCGAACGCACCCTGCCCGGCCATCGATCCAAGGCTTTCGCCGTACAGCACCAACTCGGGACGGCGGTCCGGAGGCAGTTTCTGCCAGCGGTCGTGGATGGCGTCGATCATCAACCGGCCGGTGTCCATCGACTTCTGCCGGTCACCCATGAACGAAATCCAGCTCGGCAGATAGGAATACTGCATGCCGACCAATGCGGTATCGCCGTTGTACATCAGCTCGAGCGCCCGTGCCGCCACAGGGTTGACCCAGCCGGTCCCGGTCGTCGGGATGATGACCAGCAGTTTGCGGTCGAACGCGTGCGTGCGTTCAAGTTCACTGAGCAACACCGCAATCCGCTGTTCGGCGGTGTCTGCGCTCTGCAGGCCTGCGTAGACGCGGATGGGTTCGGCGGCAGGAGCTCCGTTGACCGCCTCCAGTTCGTCGGCGTGCGGGCCAGTCGCGACGAAGTTGCGGCCCTGGAAACCGAGCGTGTCCCATGCCGCGAAAGACTCTGGGCTACCTGATCTTTCAGGTTCGTCCGGTTGCCCGACACCCTCGCGGGTGGTGGTGTTCTGCGGCTGGAACACGCGGCTGGCTCCGGCGAGGAATCCGCGGTACAGCACGCCGTTCACCAAGGTGATCACCAGCACCACCACAATGGCCGTGCCGATGAACTGTGCAACCTCACGGTGCAGGTGCCAGCGCCGGATCAGCACTTTCGCCAGCAGCCGGATCAGGTCTCGCAACACCCGCGCGGTCGCGATCAGCGCACCGGCCACCGCGACGGCGATGATGAGCGTGCGGAGATAGCCCAGCGTGGCCGGACCCTCGATGCCCATCAGCGCCGACACCTGCCGTTGCCAGGCCGCGGCTGGAATGAGCACAAGCACACATGCGCTCGCCGAACCGGTGATGGTCAGAACCTTGGCCCAGTACAGCACGCGCTTTGCCGGTGGCCACCAGGGCCTTTCACGCAGCGCGAAGCGGCGCACCGCTTTTCCGACGAATACGCCGAGGCCGTACCCGATCGCAGCATTGATGCCGCCGATCAGACCGGCGAACAACCAGTCACGGGGCAGCAACGACGGGGTCAGTGACAGGCAGAAGAACAGGGCGCCGACAGCAATGCCGACGAAGTCGAGACGGACCAGGCTCCAGGCCCAGAGCAGCAGGGGGTGGCGTTCGTTGTTGGTACGGGCCCTCACCCGAACAGCCCGGGCAGCACGCCCTCCGACGTGCTCCGCAACTCCGACAGGGTGACGCTGAACTGGCCCTGGACTTCGACCGAGTCGCTACCTTGGTCCACCACTCCGACCCGGTCCACGGGAAGACCACGGGCTTCGCACATCGCCCGGAAGCGACTCTCCTCGGTGCGCGGTACCGCAACCAGCACACGGCCGGCCGACTCGGAGAACAGCGCGACAAATGCTTCCTCGGCTGTGTCGATACCGCTGGGAAGGATTACCCGGCAACCGGTTTCACCTGCCAGTGCGGCTTCCACCACTGCCTGCATCAGGCCACCTTCTGACAGGTCATGAGCCGCGGAGATCAGTCCGTCACGGGAGGCCGCCGTCAACACCTCGGCCAGCAGCTTCTCGCGGTCCAGGTCCACCTTCGGCGGCACGCCGCCGAGGTGATCGCCGGTGACCTGTGCCCACACGGACCCGTCGAACTCGTCGTGGGTCTCGCCAAGCAGCATCAGCGTCTCGCCGTCCTCCGTGCCGAGTCCGGTGGGGATGCGCCGTTTCACGTCATCGAGGACCCCGAGCACACCGACCACCGGCGTCGGCAGGATCGGAGTCGTTCCGGTCTGGTTGTAGAAACTGACATTGCCACCGGTGACGGGAATGCCCAGTGCCGCGCATCCATCGGCGAGGCCGCGGACCGCGTTGCTGAACTGCCACATCACGCCCGGATCCTCGGGAGAACCGAAGTTGAGGCAGTTGGTGACCGCAACCGGGGTGGCCCCGGTGACCGCGACGTTGCGGTAGGCCTCGGCCAGCGCCAACTGTGCCCCGGTGTACGGGTCGAGTTGTGTGTAGCGGCCCGACGCATCGGTGGACACCGCGATGCCGCGCCCGGTGGCCTCGTCGATACGCAGGACACCGCCGTCGGCGTGCTCGGCGAGCACGGTGTTGCCGCGCACGTACCGGTCGTACTGCTCGGTGATGAACGCCCGGCTGCACAGGTGCGGGCTGCCCAGCAGCGCAAGCAGAGTCGCCTTGAGCTCGTCGCCGGTCTTCGGCCGGGGCAGCTTCGCCGAGGTGTCGGCGATCAACGCGTCCTGGGTGTCGGGCCGGGTGACCGGCCGCTCGTACACCGGCCCTTCGTGCGCCACGGTGCGCGGCGGCACATCGACGACGGTGTCCCCGTGCCAGGTGATCTGGAGCCGATCGCCGTCGGTGACCTCACCGATGACAGTGGCCAGCACCTCCCACTTGGCGCACACCGCCATGAACTTGTCGACGTTCTCCGGTGTGACAACCGCACACATCCGTTCCTGCGATTCGCTCGACAGGATCTCCGCGGGGGTCATGTTGGCCGCGCGCAGCGGTACCGTGTCGAGCTCGACGTGCATCCCGCCGTCACCGGCCGATGCGAGTTCGGATGTGGCGCAGGACAATCCGGCACCACCGAGGTCCTGGATGCCGACCACCAGCCCGGCCGCGTACAGCTCAAGACAGCACTCGATGAGCACCTTCTCGGTGAACGGGTCGCCGACCTGAACGCTGGGCAGTTTCTTGCGGCCTGCGCCGCCCTCGTCGCCACCGAACGTCTCCGAGGCCAGCACCGACACCCCACCGATGCCGTCGAGCCCGGTGCGTGCGCCGAACAGGATGATCTTGTTGCCCGCGCCGGAGGCGAACGCCAGGTGCAGGTCCTCTTTGCGCAGGGCGCCCACACACAGCGCGTTCACCAGGGGGTTGCCCGCATAGGACGGGTCGAAGATGGTCTCGCCGCCGATGTTGGGCAGGCCCAGTGAGTTGCCGTATCCGCCGACGCCGCGCACCACCCCGTCGAGCACCCGACGGGTGTCGGGGGCGTCTGCCGCGCCGAACCGCAGCTGGTCCATCACCGCGACCGGACGGGCACCCATCGCCATGATGTCGCGCACGATGCCGCCGACGCCGGTGGCCGCGCCCTGGTAGGGCTCGACATAGGACGGGTGGTTGTGGGATTCCACCTTGAAGGTGACGGCCCAGCCGTCGCCGATGTCGACGACCCCGGCATTCTCGCCGATGCCTGCCAGCATGCCTGCCCGCATCTGTTCGGTGGTGGTCTCACCGAAGTAGCGCAGATGCACCTTGGAGGACTTGTAGGAGCAGTGTTCGCTCCACATCACCGAGTACATCGCCAGTTCGGCGTCGGTGGGGCGGCGCCCCAGGATCTCCCGGATGCGCTCGTACTCGTCGTCCTTGAGGCCGAGTTCGCGGTAAGGCTGGGGCTGATCGGGGGTGGCGGCTGCCCGCTGCACCGTGTCCTGGGTCGATGTACGGCCGTGGGTGAGCTCAGACGTCACGTGACCAGTCTAGATTGTGCTCTTCGGTGGGCGCGGGCAGGCGCATGGGATCACGTGAGGCTACTGGCCCGCTATGCAGAACGCGTTGCCCTCGGGATCGGCCAGCACCACCCAGCTGAAGTCCGCACCGAAGCTGTGCCGTCCGGTCTCCGAGGCACCGAGGGCAACCAACCGGGCCACCTCGGCCTCCACCGCCGCGCCCGTGAAGTCGATGTGGACGCGGTTCTTCCCCGGCGTCGGGTCCGGAACCTTCTGGAACCCCAACCGCGGGCCGTCCGCGGTCATCAGTACCACGAATTCGCCTGGCGCAAAGGCGTTCACCTCGCCACCGACGGCCTGTGCCCACCACTGGGCCAGCGCGTCAGGATCGGCGCAGTCGAACGTGATCATCTCCACCGTGAGTGCCATACCGCCGACCCTAGATCAGCCCGGTGACAAGAAAGCCTGCAATGCCGCCGCATAGGCGGGGACGTCGGCCGCGCCCATGAATTCCCGTGCCGAATGCATGGCGAGCTGGGCGGCACCGACGTCGACGGTGGGGATGCCGGTGCGTGCCGAGGCCATCGGCCCGATCGTCGATCCGCACGGCAGGTCGGCGCGGTGCTCGTAGCGTTGCAGCCCGACCCCGGCCTGCTCGCAGGCCAGGGCGAAGGCCGCCGCGGTGCGCCCATCGGTGGCGTAGCGCAGATTCGGCTGCACCTTGAGCACCGGGCCCGCGTTGACGGAGATCTGATGGCCGGGCTCGTGGCGGTCCGGGTAGTTGGGGTGGGTGGCGTGTGCCATGTCACCGGAAGCCATGATCGACCCGGCCGCCCGGCGCAGGAAATCCTCCCTACTCCCGCCCGCGGCGAGCACGATCCGCTCCAGCACGGTCGGCAGCAGCTCGGACTGCGCACCGTGGTCCGAGGTGGAGCCGACCTCCTCGTGGTCGAAAAGCGCCAGCACCGGTGTGTGCCCGGTGTCCGACGCCGAAGCGGCCAGAAACGCCTCCAGCCCCGCATAACAGGTGGCCTGGTTGTCCAGCCGCGGCGCGCTCACGAACTCGCGACCGGCACCGGTGATGGCCGACGGCGCCAGGTCGTGGGTCATCAGGTCGAAGCCCAGCACGTCGGCCTCGGCGACACCGGCCCGCTCGGCCACGAAACCGAGGAACGACCCCGGCCGCTCCCCCAGGCCCCACACTGCGTTGAGATGACGCTGCGGGTCCGGGCTGACCCCCCTGCGGTCCTCGGACAGGTGGATGGCCAGCTGCGGGACGCGCAGGATCGGCTCGTCTATCCGGACGAGCGGGTGCGCGATCCCGCCCGCTGCCGTGCCGCTGCGCACCGAGAGCCGGCCGCTGAGCCCCAGGTCGCGGTCCAGCCAGGAATTGAGCCAGGCCCCGCCGTACGGCTGCAGTGCCACCACCTGCCAGCCCGCGACGACCCGGTCCGGATGCTGTTTGACCCGCAGGTTCGGGCTGTCGGTGTGGCCTCCAACAATTCGGAACGGTCCGTCACCGCTGCGCCAGGCGACCAGCGACCCCGCCCGCACGGTGAAGAACCGGCCGCCGGCCGGCCAGGCCTCGGTTTCGGCGAGTTCGGTGAAACCCGCCGCTGCCAGCCTTCCCGCCGCGGTGGCACATACGTGAAACGGTGACGGCGATGCGTCGATGAACTCACAGAGGTTCTGGGGGCTGGCTGCCATATCTCTATCTTGACGGGGATTTCGACGCGCGCCGCGTTAGGGTCCACATGTGCCTGCACCACAACCCCAGCCGGTTCTGGCGCCGTTGACACCGGCCGCCATCTTCCTGGTCGCCACGATCGACGAGGGGCAGGAGGCGACGGTCCACGACGGACTGACCGATATTTCGGGCCTGGTGCGGGCCATCGGATTCCGCGATCCGAGCAAACGGCTGTCGGCGATCGCCTCCATCGGTTCGGCGGCGTGGGACCGGTTGTTCTCCGGTCCCCGGCCTGCGGAACTGCATCCGTTCGTGGAACTGAGCGGGCCGCGCCACCATGCCCCCGCCACGGCGGGCGACCTGTTGTTCCATCTGCGGGCCGAGTCGATGGACGTGTGCTTCGAGCTGGCCACCAAGCTTGTCGAGTCGATGGCCGGTGCCATCACCGTCGTCGACGAGGTGCACGGGTTCAAGTTCTTCGACAACCGGGACCTCATGGGTTTCGTCGACGGCACCGAGAATCCCGACGGTTCGGTGGCGGTCTCGGCCAGCCAGATCGGCGATGAGGACCCGGACTTCACCGGTGGCTGCTACGTGCATGTGCAGAAGTACGTGCACGACATGGGGTCCTGGAACTCGTTGTCCACCGAGGAGCAGGAGCGGGTGATCGGCCGCACCAAACTCGACGACATCGAGCTGGACGACGCGGTCAAACCCGCCAATTCCCACGTCGCGCTGAACGTCATCGAGGATGACGACGGCAACGAACTCAAGATCATCCGGCACAACATGCCGTTCGGCGAGATCGGCAAAGGCGAGTTCGGCACGTACTACATCGGCTACTCCCGCACCCCGGTGGTGACCGAACGCATGCTGACAAACATGTTCATCGGCGACCCGCCCGGCAACACCGACCGGATCCTGGATTTCTCCACCGCCGTCACCGGCGGGATGTTTTTCGTCCCCACCATCGATTTCCTCGATGATCCACCGCCGCTTCCGATTCCGGCCGGTGAGTTGGCGGATCGCACGGCGCACGACAATTCACTGGCAATCGGTAGCCTGAAAGGAACACCGCAATGAACAACCTGTACCGCGGGCTCGCCCCGATCACCGAGGTCGCCTGGGCCGAGATCGAGTTGGAAGCCGGCAGGACGTTCAAGCGACACATCGCGGGTCGACGGGTGGTCGACGTCAGCGAGCCCGGCGGTCCGGTGACCGCGGCGATCAGCACCGGTCACCTCCTTGATGTGAGCCCACCTGGTGACGGCGTGGTGGCACACCTGAGGGACAGCAGGCCCCTGGTGCGGCTGCGGGTGCCGTTCACGGTGTTGCGTAAGGACATTGACGATGTCGAACGCGGATCGCAGGACTCCGACTGGGATCCGGTCAAGGACGCCGCCAAGAAGCTGGCCTTCGTGGAGGACCGGGCCATCTTCGAGGGCTACCCGGCTGCATCGATCGAAGGTATCCGCAGCTCCAGTTCGAATCCGGCGCTGGCGCTGCCCGACGATGCCCGCGAGATTCCCGACGTGATCGCCCAGGCCCTTTCGGAGCTGCGCCTGGCCGGCGTGGACGGGCCGTATTCGGTGCTGCTGTCGGCAGAGGTCTACACCAAAGTCAGCGAGACCACCGCACACGGCTATCCGATTCGCGAGCACCTCAGCCGGCTCGTCGACGGCGACATCATTTGGGCGCCCGCGATCGACGGCGCGTTCGTGTTGTCCACCCGCGGCGGCGATTTCGACCTGCAACTCGGCACCGACGTGTCGATCGGCTACCTGTCCCATGACGCCGAGAGCGTGCAGTTGTACATGCAGGAGACGATGACGTTCCTGTGCTACACCGCGGAAGCCTCGGTCGCCCTCACCGCGTGACCCTTGCACGTGCCTAAGCTGCAAGTGAGCGTGAGTGCCGACGAATGCGCAGCACGCACGAGGCAAAAGCCCAAACACGTTAGCGAGTTACTAGGACGCGGCCCGGAAGTCTTCGTTCTCAAGGCGTGCGAGTGCCTTACCGTCAGTGAGCTCGTCGCGGCAGTCGGGGTGCTGCCAGTAGAAGTGCACGAACCTGCGTAATGCGCGACCCTCAGACGTGAATGAGGCTCCAGGAAGCTTGATCACGCTGTGATCTTTCAGCACTATCACGACCGTGTTGGGGTCATCTGCAGCGGTCCGTCCGGGCACAGCATCAGTGACGTCAAGAACTTGCGGCCAGGCTCCGGTGCGCGGACCGCCTCCGCTGTAGATATCGAATCCGTCCGGCGTCATATGCAAGCGGTACAAGCCTCGCAATCGGAATATCCGCCACAAGATCGGAAGGCCGACAACCGCGGCCATCGCACATGTGAACGGAAGAGCGAACCGAAGGCTGTGAGGTACCGGGAGATCAATCTTGCCGAACGGGAAGAGCACCGAGAACAATATGCTTGCAATAACCCCACTGAACGTCCCTGCGACAGCTGGAATTTCGATGGCCCGATCTGGCCTGATCGTCGTTCCTTCGCGATCCCACTTTACTCGTGGAGAAACCTTCCCCGAGACCACTTTCACTAATGGCGCCGAAAACCCAAGGCAAAGCACTGCAAATCCGACTACGACCACTGCAGTCAAATACTCGGCTCGCGATACGCTGAGGACCGCCCAAACAGTGGCAGCGATTCCCATGGAACCGAACAGTAACCCTCCGAAAAATGCTGGAACACTCATGGCGGGCACACGATGTTTCCGACGATTCCCCCAACATATCCGAACGCCAAACCGCCCACCGCGTCTCCGAAGAACGCGCCCACTGGCGCCAGCATTGGAAGACCCATCGCTGAAACGGCGGCCGCTCCCATCGGACCGCCGACGAGACTTCCCGCGACGCCCGCGGCCCCTGAGAAAGTTGCGACACAGGCATCGTGCAGATTCTCCGCAGAGGTCAAGTCATACAACGCCGTAGCAATGCCGATCGCTGGACCGCCGAATTTCGAACCGACTCTCACATCCTCGAGCGCCTCGGCGCTCAGCTTCGGAATGCCACGATCCGCTTGCTTTTCGAGCCCGGAAAACGTCGCGCCAGCAGCCGTCGGAATCGGATTGGTGAAGAACTCGTCAGGTAAAACACCATGCCTACCGTCGGCAGTTATTACCCCACCGGAACAGTGACCGTCGGCGCCCTCAGATATCGTGACCTTCGTACCGCCCGCGTACCAAATTTCGGTGAATTTGGTGCCGTCCTCCCGAGGAATCGTCAAGCTCTCTGACACATAGTTCCCGTTCTTGTCTATTTGCTCGACCTCCACGGTCCCTTCGGGATATAACATCGCGCTGGGCAGCGATTCCGTGTACTCGGTAATCACCTGTTTGCCACCATCGAGCATTGTAAATGTCGTGACTTTGTTTCCCTTGACATCCTCAGTCTCGCTGATATCACGGACAGTCGTTGCCATGTCCCCGGCCCGTGTCACTTCCTGCAACTTCCTGCCATCATCGGTGCTCGGGTCCGGCACCTCGTCAGCGGGACTGGCAGGGATAACCCTCGGCCCGGGAACCTGCACATCGTTGAAAGCCCCACCAGTATCCGAACCGGTTCTCGCCAGCAGCAGGTTCTGCGCAGTTTCTTGGTCTGCCTCTCCAACTGCGGTCAACAGACGGTTGATCTCACCTTGTGCTGCCTCTGCTGCGCGCTGTAAATCGGCGGCCTTTTCCGCAGACATGCCTGCTGGATCGATCAACACCACCCACTGGTCGGTGACGTTCAGTTCGCCTTGATCAATTTCGTCGGCCTTGTTTAAAAGCGCAGTGCGAGCCCTGCCGATCGAGCCGCTACCACCGTTCAAGGCGCGGGCAACAGCCTCGGTGTAGTCCTTGAAACGCGACGATCTGTCAGTTGCCCGGCCAAACATTGCCGCCGCTGCGTCATGCGCTTTTCCTGACCACGTGCGCGTCTCGTCCAGTCGATTGACCCCATCGTCGAGATTGCGCACCGCACCGTAGACAGACGCGCCAGCGGAACTGATTGATGCTGCGGCGGTCGACAGTGAATCCGGATTCCAGGTGATCAACCGCGAACGCGACGGCAACACGTTTAGAACAGTCCTTTGAAGCCACCAGCGAGTGCGCCGTCGTCCACCTCGTACCGATCACCAGCACCACGGATCGCCACGCCTACAGCCGATACATCCTTGGCAATATCCATCAGCACCTGATCCAGATGGGCGCCCACCTCGCGAGCCGTCCACTGTGTCGTCGATCCCGGGAGCCCGTCAGCCCCCGCGCTTGCCGCCATCCCCGTATCCGATTCACGGATATTGGCAGCGGCAGAATCGACCTGAACGGCAAAGGCACGAAGAAGCTGCGGATCGACTAACATCGGGCCCCCGTACGGTGTTTCAGCTTCGCAAGCTCTGTCTTAGCACACGACTGATCGACTTGAATCTAACATCAGGCACGCGGGGGTAAGCGCACCAAATTGCGAGCGTGCCTAAGCTGCGAGCACCGTATCCAATGCCGAGTAGAACAGCCCCAGCCCGTCGTCGGACGGACCGGTCAGTGCCTCGGTGGCGTGTTCGGGATGGGGCATCAGGCCGACGACGCGACGGTTGGCCGAACAGATGCCTGCGATGTCGCGCATCGACCCGTTGAGGTTCTCGCGGTAACGGAAGACCACGCGGTCTTCGCCTTCGAGTTCGTCGAGCACCGATTCGGAGGCCACGTAACGGCCCTCTCCGGATTTCAGCGGCACCAGCAGATCGGCGCCCACCTCGTAGCGGGTGGTCCAGGCGGCGGTGTTCGACGCGACCTGCAGCCAGACGTCGCGGCAGATGAAGTGCAGCCCTTCGTTGCGGGTCAGCGCCCCTGGCAGCAGGCCTGCCTCGCACAGCACCTGAAAGCCGTTGCAGATGCCCAGCACCGGCATGCCCTTGCCTGCGGCCTCGATCACCGAACCCATCACCGGGGCGAATTTCGCGATGGCGCCGCAGCGCAGATAGTCGCCGTAGGAGAAGCCGCCGGGCACCACGACTGCGTCGACACCGCGCAGGTCAGCGTCGGCGTGCCAGAGGTTGACCGCCTCGGCTCCGGCAAGACGCACCGCCCGGGCCGCGTCGATGTCGTCGAGCGTGCCGGGAAAGGTGATGACGCCGATCCGGGTGGTCACGAATCGCCCCGGCTGACCGAGAACTCCTCGATCACGGTGTTTGCCAACAGCGATTCAGCGATCTCGGCGAGTGTCTCGTCCGCCACGGAATCGTCGACCTCAAGCTCAAACCGCTTGCCCTGCCGCACGTCGGAGATACCCGCATGCCCGAGCCGGCCGAGCGCCCCGACGATCGCCTGCCCTTGCGGGTCGAGGATCTCAGCCTTGGGCATCACATGCACAACCACCTTTGCCACGGCGCACACTCTACCGGCAGGACCCGATGTAGGCGGAGCACAGTGGGGCGGCCATGGCGTCGAGCACCCGGCTATCAACAATGGTCGGCCACGGAACGCGCGGAGGAGTCGCTGACCACATCGCCAGTTCGACGACGGTGCTGTTACGGGGATCAGCCAGCAAATATTGATGCAGCACCCGGTTGTCACCGAGGCTGATCACTGCGGCCAGCCGACCCGGCACGTCGGTGGTGACCGACGGTGAACTCTGCGGGGAGCTCAACTGACAGGCGCGCAGAGCCCCGGCGGCGGTCTGCACGGCCGAGGTGGCCAACTGGCCGCCGCGCCAGGTCTCACCCCGCCAGTGCAACACCTGGACCTGCAGCTGCCACTGCCCCGCTGGTTGCGGCACCACCGCACGCGCGGCCACTGCGAAGGCCCGCGGATCGCCGAACGGCGGTGGCGTCGCGCAGTCCTCCTCGAACCGGAACCGGGGTGCTGCCGCGGTCACTGCCACCCCGGCCAGTCCCGGCCAGCGGTACTCGCGGTACAACGGGATGTCCGAAGCCGCGATCCACGCCGATGCCGGGATGCGGTCGCACATCGGCGGGCAGTCCATCGGCTGCGACCACGCCACGCCGGGCACGCCGACAAACCCACAGACAGCGAGCGCCGTCACCGAGAACATCCGCATCAATCGAGCCACCGAGGGCAACAATATAGGTATGCAACTCACGCATTTCGGACATTCGTGCCTTCTGGCCAGCATCGCGGACACCACGGTCTTGTTCGACCCGGGCAATTTCTCGCACGGATTCGAGGGCATCACCGGGCTGTCGGCGATCCTGATCACCCATCAACATCCCGATCACGCCGACACCACCCGGTTACCCGCGCTGATCGACGCCAACCCGCAGGCCGCGCTGTACGCGGACCCGCAGACCGCGGCTCAGCTCGGCCCGCCCTGGCAGGCGGTGCACGTCGGTGACGAGTTCGCCATCGGCAGCCTCAACGTGCGCGGAGCCGGCGGCAGGCACGCGGTGATCCACCCGGAAATACCCGTGATAGACAATATTTCGTACCTGATCGGGGACGACGAGCATGCCGCGCGTCTCATGCACCCCGGCGACGCCCTGTTCGCGCCCGGCGAACCCGTCGATGTGCTGGCCACCCCGGCGGCGGCCCCGTGGATGAAAGTCTCGGAGGCAGTGGACTTTCTACGGGCGGTGGCTCCGGCGCGCGCCGTGCCGATCCACCAGGGCATCATCGAGCCCAACGCGCGGGGCATCTACTACGGACGCCTGGCCGAGATGACCGACACCGACTTCCAGGTGCTCGACGAGGAAAACGGTACGGAGTTCTAGCCCTACGCGATGTCCGCGGCCGCGCCGCGCCCCGCGGCCCGGCCGGAGAAGATGCAGCCTCCCAGGAAGGTGCCCTCCAGCGACCGGTAGCCGTGCACCCCACCGCCGCCGAATCCCGCGGCTTCGCCGGCGGCGTACAGGCCGCTGAACGCGGTGCCGTCGGATTTGAGAACCCGGGAATCGAGGTCGGTTTCCAGTCCGCCCAACGATTTTCGGGTCAGGATGTGCAGCTTCACCGCGATGAGGGGCCCCGCTTTCGGATCGGTGAGGCGATGCGGGGCGACGACCCGGCTGAACCGGTCACCGAGATAGCTGCGCGCCGCACGGATCGCGGTGATCTGGCCGTCCTTGGTGAATTTGTTGGCGACTTCACGATCACGCGCGGTCACCTCCGCCGCCACCGTGGCGTAGTCCAGTGGTTCGACATCGGGTACCGAGTTCATCGCCGCCACCAGCTCCCGCAGAGAGTTCGCGCTGACGAAGTCCACGCCACGATCCACGAACGCCTGCACCGCGGCGGGCGCGCCGGGGCGTACCCGTGCCAGCACGTCCCGCACGCTGCGGGCGGTCAGATCGGGGTTCTGTTCCTGCCCGGACAGCGCGAATTCCTTGGCGATGATCCGCGCATTGAGGATGAACCAGGTGTAGTCCTGCCCGGTCCGGCAGATGTGCTCGAGGGTGCCCAACGTGTCGAAGCCCGGGTACAGCGGCACCGGGAGACGTTTGCCATTGGCGTCCAACCACAGTGACGACGGGCCCGGCAGAATGCGGATGCCGTGGTCCGGCCAGATCGGATCGTAGTTGGTGATGCCCTCGGTGTAGTGCCACATGCGGTCGCTGTTGATGACATGCCCGCCTGCGACTTCGGCGATGCCGATCATTCGGCCGTCGACGTACTCCGGCACACCACTGAGTAGCTGTTCGGGCACCCGGCCCATCCGGGCCGGCCAGTTGCGGCGCACCAGCTCATGGTTTCCCCCGATACCGCCGCTGGCCACGATCACCGCCGACGCATGGAACTCGAAGTCGCCGACAGCTTTCCGTGACGTCGCCACACCCCGGGCGGCATCCGTCGGTTCCAGCACCGAGCCCCGCACCCCGGTCACCGCACCGTCGGACACGATCAGTTCGTCGACGCGGTGGCGGTGCGCGAACCGCACCCGGGCATTGCCCATGACCCGCCGGGCGAAGATGTCGACGAGCGCCGGGCCGGTACCCCAGGTGATATGGAACCGTGGCACCGAATTGCCATGTCCCAGCGCGTCATAACCACCGCGTTCGGCCCAGCCCACCAACGGGAAGGTCTGCAGCCCACGGTTCCGCAGCCAGCTGCGTTTCTCTCCCGCCGCGAAATCGACGTAGGCGTGTGCCCACTCCCTGGGCCAGTGGTCCTCGGGTCGGTCGAATCCGGCGGTGCCCAGCCAGTCCTGCAAGGCCAGCTCCTGGCTGTCCTTGATACCGAGCCTTCGCTGTTCGGGGCTGTCGACGAAGAACAGTCCCCCGAACGACCAGAAGGCCTGCCCACCCAGGTTGGCGGCGTTCTCCTGGTCCACGATGAGCACCCGGTGCCCCCGGGCGACCAGTTCAGCTGCGGCGACCAGCCCGGCCAGACCCGCTCCCACCACGATGACGTCGGCATCTGCCATGAGACGCAAGGGTAGCGCGTGTCAGGCGGCGTCGGTCAGTGCCGGATAGGGTTGCCATTGATAGACCGTGGGCTCGGCGTGATGCAGCAAAGCCAGGTCAATCGCGTCGAGCATGGCCTGGCGCGGTCCTGGCCTGCGCAGGTGTCTGGCCGCGACGGCAACCCGCACCACCCCGTCGCGACGCGCGGTCCGCTCTGCGGCGAGCACCAATGTCCGACACCACCATGGCTCGGTCAGAAAACCTTCACCGATACCGAGCACCCGGGCGCGCACCGTGGTGTGACGTACCAGGTCGGTGACGCCGGAAAGTCCGGCCAGCAATCGAAAACCGTTGCGCGGCAGCACGGTGACAGTGCCCGGTGAGACCGTCCACCCCGGCGCCGCAAACAGCCTGGTGCGCAGGCCGAGGTGCTCGAGCACCCGGTCGGCGCCCATCAGCCGCAGATTGGCCTCGTGAGCGGGCAGGCCGGCGAACTCCCCGCGCCGCTTCTTGGTGGCGGCCTCGTCGAAGCCGTGCAGGACCACGGCGTCGCCCGCGGCACGGCGGGTAACCAGCCACTGCACGGTCGGTGCGTCCCGGTCCAGCTGGTAGCCGCCCTTGAGCCGCGGCGCCACCAGCAACGAGGCGGGCACTGCGCGGGAGTCCAGCTCGGCGCAGAATGAGTCGACGTCGGCCAGCGTGCGTTCGCTGATCTGCGATATCGACACGATCAGTTGTCCGGTCACGCCACCAGTGTGGCAACGTCAGGTGTCGCAACGGTTTCGAACACTCTGACACAGAGTGTCGATTCGGCGCTGCCTCCCGGCTAGCCCGGCAGGACTGCCTCGATGGCCGCGACCACCTCGGGGGCGTCCGGTTCGGTACGGGGCCGGAACCGGTTGACCACTGCCCCACCGGGGGCAAGGAGGAACTTCTCGAAGTTCCACTGGATGTCGCCGGCTTCGCCATCGCCGTCGGCGGCCTTGGTGAGCTGGTCGTAGAGGGGATGCCGGTCCGGGCCGTTGACGTCGGTCTTGGCCAGCAACGGGAAGCTCACGCCGTACGTGGTGGAGCAGAAGGTCTGGATCTCCTCGGCGTTGCCCGGCTCCTGACCCATGAACTGGTTGCACGGCACCCCGATGACCGTGAAACCGCGATCACCATAATCCTGCGCGAGCTTCTCCAGCGCGCTGTACTGCGGTGTGAGGCCACATTTCGAGGCCACGTTGACCACGAGTGCGGCACCGGTGGCCAGTTCGGCCAGTGTGGTCGGCTTGCCGTCAAGAGTTTCCAGGGCGATGTCGGTCAGCGGCGTATCGGTCATGGCCGCACGCTACCGCACTACTCGTCGAACAGAATCCGGCCGATGCGCTCGACGGAGGCAACCGGGTCTTCCGATGCCACAGCCCCGTTGAGCCACAGCAGCGAGAATCCGTGCACCAGCGACCAGGCCGCCAGGGCCGCGCCTGTCGGGTCCGCCTTGGCCTTGGCGTCGGCCAGCGTCCCCACACCGCGGTTCAGCTCGGCGCCTGCGGCGGTCTGCGCGGCGATGAGCCCGCTGTCGATGTCGTCGTACAGCGAGGTATCGAACATCACCGCGTAATGCCCGGGGTGGTCGATCGCGAACTGGACGTAGGCGCGCGCGGCGTCGATGAAATGCGGGCGCGCATCGGTGAGCGCCGCGGCCAGCAGCCGGAACCCTTCGGTGGCCAGGGCGGTGAAAAGTCCACGCCGATCGGTGAAGTGGTGTGCCGGTGCGGCGTGGGAGACCCCGGCCGCACGGGCGAGTTCGCGCAGTGAGATGCCGTCGGCGCCCCGTTGCGCGACGAGCTTCGCAGCCTGTTCCAGGATCACGGCCCTCAGATCCCCGTGGTGATAGCTCATGAGGGTCATCCTATCCGGCAATCTTGACATCGACTAGATATTGCGTACGGTCAATCTTGTCGCTGACTAGATGGAGGTTGTGATGGCGGTCTTCCTGACCCTGGCGCTCGGCAGCGCGGCCGCCCGGGTGATCGGGCTGTTCGGTGTGGCCTACCTCGACAGCTGGCCCGAGGCCATCGCCGTCGGCCTGGCCGGCATGTTCGTGATGACCGGCGGCGCGCATTTCGTGAACCCGCTGCGACGGGACATGATCGCGATCGTGCCGCCCCGGCTCCCGACGCCCGGACTGCTCGTGACGATCACCGGCATCCTCGAATTGGCCGGCGCCGCAGGACTGCTCTACCCACCCACACGCGTGGCCGCCGCGGTGTGCCTGATCGTGCTGATGCTCGCGATGTACCCGGCCAACATCTACGCCGCCCGGATGCCGAACCCGCCGAAGTCGATGACCGCGCGGCTAGGTGTACTGACCACGGACGTTAGGTACGGCGTGGCGTGGTGACATAACGAAGACCTCCGAGTGAAGTGCGAGCTGTCTAGGAACGCACCAACTCACTCCGGAGGTCTTCGTGTCCCACCGTAATGCCCCTTTGTCAGAAACCGGTCGCCTGCGCCTGGCTCGTTGCGTCGTCGAGGACGGGTGGCCGCTGCGGCGAGCCGCTGAACGGTTCCAGGTCGCGGTGAGCACGGCGGCGCGCTGGGCCGACCGCTACCGCGAACTGGGCCCGGCCGGGATGGCTGATCGCAGCTCACGACCGCACCGAAGCCCGAACCAAACCCCGACCCGCACCGAGCGGCGAATCATCAAAGTCCGCGTACTCCGCCGGTGGGGCCCAGCCCGGATCGCCTATCTGCTGGGGTTGCAACCTTCGACAGTGCACCGCGTCCTGACTCGCTACGGCCTGGCTAAACTGCGCTGGCTGGACCGCGCGACCGGACAGGTGACCCGGCGCATCGAGTCGGCGCAGCCCGGGGATCTCGTCCACGTCGACGTCAAGAAGCTCGGCAAGATCCCCGCCGGTGGCGGCTGGCGGATGCTGGGCCGCACCGCCGGCAATCGCAACTCGCAAGCGGACAAAAGTTCAGGACGACAAAGCAAACACCGCCATCCATTGCGCGGGCACCACTTCTTGCACACCGCGATCGACGGCTACTCCCGGTTGGTCTACAGCGAGATGCTCGCCGATGAACGCAAGGAGACTGCCGCAGAGTTCTGGACCCGCGCCAACGCCTGGTTCGAACAGTGGGGCATAACAGTCCGAAAAGTGCTGACCGACAACGGGTCCTGCTACCGATCTCACGCCTTCCGTGACGCGCTCGGAGACATCGAACATCGCCGCACCCGTCCGTATCGGCCCCAAACCAATGGCAAGGTCGAACGCTTCCACCGCACCCTGGCCGACGAATGGGCCTACGCCCGGCTCTACACCAGCGACGCCGAACGCTGCGCCGAGTACCCACGATGGCTGCACACCTACAATTACCACCGCGGCCACACCGCACTCGGGGGTCAACCACCCGCCAGCCGCGTACCTAACCTCTCAGGTCAGTACAGCTAGGTGTCCGGACCGCCGAAGAGGCTGTGTACCTGGCCGCTGCCGTAGTTGTCGCGGTCGGCGGCGGCCAGTAGCCAGGCGTACTGGAACGCCGCCTCCTTCCAGCGCTCGTAGCGGCCGCTGATGCCACCGTGCCCGGCCGTCATCTCGGTCTTCAACAGCACCGGATGATCATCGGTCTTGGTATGCCGCAGTGCGGCAACCCATTTGGCTGGCTCGACGTAGAAGACCCTGGTGTCGTTGAGCGAGGTCATCGCCAGGATCGCCGGATAATCCTGCGCCGTGATGTTCTCGTACGGCGTATAGGACTTCATGTACCGGTAGACGTCGGCGTCCTCCAACGGGTTTCCCCACTCGTCCCATTCGGTGACGGTCAGCGGCAAGCTCGGGTCGAGGATCGTCGTGAGCGCATCGACGAACGGCACCTGGGCGAGGATCCCGGCGAACAGTTCCGGCGCCATGTTGGCAACGGCGCCCACCAGCAGCCCACCAGCACTGCCGCCCAGCGCGACCAGATTCTGCGCCCGTGTCACGTCCGCGGCGATGAGATGGGAAGCCACCGCGATGAAATCGGTGAAGGTGTTCTTCTTCTCCAACAACTTGCCGTGCTCGTACCACGGCCGGCCCAGCTCGCCACCACCACGGACATGGGCGATGGCGAACACCATCCCACGGTCCAGCAGTGACAGCCGCGCGATCGAGAACCGGGGATCCTCACACGATTCGTAGGCGCCGTACCCGTAGAGCAGGGTCGGGGCCGGGAACTGCAGACCGGCTCGGTGGATGATCGAGATCGGCACCTTCGCTCCATCGGGCGCAGTGGCCCAATCACGGCGCTCCACATAGTCTTCCGGACGGTAGTCGCCGAGCACCGGCTGCTCGCGCAGCAACGTCCGCTCTCCCGTGGCCAGATCGAGGTCATAGACCCGTGCGGGGGTGACGAACGAGGTGGCGCCGATGCGCAGCTTCGGCGAGGACCAGTTGGGATTCCCGCCGAGCCCGGCCGCGGTGAGCTCCGATTCAAACGTCAGCTCCTGGGCCCCGCCGTACGCGCCGTCGGCGTCGATCGGCCACAGCTGGATCTTCGGCAGCGCCTCGCTGCGGTAGCTGACCACGAGAAACCCGTCGAACGCGTCGACCGCGTCCAGCCGCACATCGTCGCGGTGCGCGATGAGGGTACGAACCGCAGCGGGGTCACCGACCGGGGCTTCGACCAGAGTGAAATTCTCCGCACCGTCGTTGTGCAGGATCAGGAACCGGTCCTCGCCCCCGACCACGGCGTGCTCGACGGAGTACTCGACCAGATCGCGGCGTTCCCACACCGTGGTGAACGGGGCGTGCGGATCGTTGGCGTCGGCGTAGCGGATGTCCGAGGTGACGGCGCTACCCGCCGCGATGAACAGATATTTGTCGCTGCGGCTGCGTCCCACGCCGACCCAGAACCGTTCATCCGCTTCGTGATACACCTTCTCGGAAGGCAGTCCGGCAGCGAGCCGGTGTCGCCACACGGTGTCGGGCCGCCAGGCGTCATCGACGGTGGTGTAGTAGATCGTGTGGTTGTCGGCCGCCCAGGTGGCGCCTGCGCCGATGCCCACAATCGTGTCATCGTAGTACTTGCCGGTGCGTAAATCCTTGAACTTCAACGTGTATCGCTCGTCGCCCAACACGTCGACCGAGTACGCCAGGATATTGCCGTCCAGGCTCACAGACGCCGCACCCAACGCGAAGTAGTCATGTCCGTCGGCTTCGACGTTCTCGTCGAGAAGCACCTGCTCACCGGGTATCTCGGTGTGCTCGTCGAGCTTCGGCGGCGCCCAGTCGTCCGGGTCGGCCACCGGGCACCGGCAATGCACCCCGTACTGCTTGCCCTCGAAGCTGCGCGCGTAATACCACCAGTCACCGCGACGCATGGGGACCGACAGATCAGTCTCCTTGGTGCGGGCTTTGATCTCGTCGAAGATCTTCTGCCGCAGCGGTTCCAGGTGTGCGGTGGCATGTGTGGCGTAGTCGTTCTCCGCCTCCAGGTAGGAGATCACCTCGGGATCGTCCTTGTCACGCAGCCACTCATAAGGGTCGGTGAACACGTCACCGTGGTGCTCGCGCCGGTGATTGGCACGCTTGGCGGTCGGTGGTTTCATGGTCATCCGCCGATCCAATCCGCGAAGCGCAGTCCCGAAATCCGTTCATAGGCTTCGATGTACCGATCCCGCGTGGCCGCGACGATCTCGTCGGGCAACGGTGGTGGCGGGGTTTCACCGTGGCGGTCCCAGCCGGACTCCGGCCCGGTCAGCCAGTTGCGCACGAACTGTTTGTCGAAGCTGTCCTGCACCACACCCTGCTGATAGGAGTCCGCCCGCCAGTACCGCGAGGAGTCCGGGGTGAACACCTCGTCGGCGAGTACCACGTTGCCAGACTGGTCGACTCCGAACTCGAACTTCGTGTCGGCGATGATGATTCCCTTCGTCAACGCGTGATCGGCGCCCTGCAGGTAGGTCTGCAGCGTGCGCTCTCGCAGCTGGTTGGCCAGCACCGGGCCGACAAGCTCGATCACCGCAGGGAACGAGATGTTCTCGTCATGCTCGCCAAGCTCGGCTTTGGTGGCCGGGGTGAACAGCGGCTCGGCGAATCTGCTGGCCTCACCGAGCCCCGGTGGCAGCGGGATGCCGCACACCGAACCGGACTTCTCGTAGTCGATGAGCCCCGACCCGGTCAGGTATCCCCGGGCCACACATTCCACCGGCAGCATCTTCAACTCCCGCACCACCAGCGCGCGGCCCAGCACCTCGGCGGGGATGCGCTCGTCATCCGGCGGCCCGGCCAGGTGGTTGGGCGCGCTGACATAGTCGAAGAAGAACACGCTCATCGCGGTGAGGATGCGGCCCTTGTCGGGGATCTCCGAGTCGAGGATGTAGTCGTAGGCCGAGATGCGGTCGGTCGCGACGAAGAGCAGGTGTTCCTCGTCGATGCGGTACAGCTCGCGGACTTTGCCGCTGGCCAGATGCTGGTAGTCGGACAGAGCGGGGCGCATCGGGCCAGCCTATGTGTTGGGATCGCTTGCATGAGATCGCGGTACCTTCCCTACGCCAGCCGCCCCGGCCGATTGTTGGCCCAGTTGTTCAGCGACCTGGCCGTGGCCGTCTGGTTGGTGGTGTGGGTGGTGGTCGGGCTGGCCGTGCATGACGCCGTCTCGACGATCTCGGCGGTGGGCAGGCAAGTCCAGGACGGCGCCAACGGGGTGGCAGACAACCTGGGCTCGGCCGGCGACAGCGCCGACCACATCCCGCTGGTCGGCGACACCCTGAGCAAGCCGCTTCGGGCGGCCAGCGATGCCGCGGTGGACATCGCCGGGGCCGGTCACAGCCTCGACACCACGGCGAGCTGGCTGGCCTGGGTGCTGGCGCTGGCGGTGGCCGCCACGCCGATCTTCGTCGTCGGGATGCCCTGGCTGTATCTGCGGATCAGGTTCTTCCGGCGCAAGTGGACCGCGATAACGCTCGCCTCCACCTCGGCGGGTGAGCAACTGCTCGCGCTGCGCGCGCTGGCCAACCGTCCGCTGGCCAAGCTGACGGCGGTTTCCGATGACCCGGTGGGTGCGTGGCGGAGCGAGGATCCGGCCACCATCCGCGGCCTGGCCGCCCTGGAACTCCGCTCGGCCGGCATGCGACTGCGCCGCATCCAGTGATTTGTGGAGTTTTGGCCGTCACGAGTGCGGTTAAAACTCCACAAATCACATCGGTGGGAACCGTTTGCCGCCGCACAGCGTCGAAATTGCGTGATTGACGACTATTTGCGCGACCACGACGGGGTCATCACGCTCGCACAAGCGCTGACCGCCGGTCTGACACAGGACGCTGTCGACTACCGGGTGCGGACCAGTCGCTGGCTGCGCTGCGCCCGTGGCGTGTATTTCGCCGACGATCGGCCGTTCACCGACAGTGCGCGCGTGCGGGTCAGCGTGTGGTCGTATGGCACTCGCGCGGTTGCGAGCGGGCTGACGGCTGCCTGGTGGCACGGAATCTCGAAATACCTACCGGAGGTGCTTGAGGTGACTGCTCCGCGGGCCAGCCGCCTACAACTTCGTTCAGGTACCAGGCTCCGCCGCCGGGACCTTGCGCCCACCGACGTCGTGGAACGTCGCGGCCTGCGCGTGACGACGCTGCCGCTGACGGTTGTGGAAGCCGCCGCACGACGTGGCGGCGGCCCGAAATTGATGGACAACGCGCTACAACGCCACGTTGAGCTGCCCGCGCTGTGGCGGGCACATCTGCGCAACACGGGCCGACACGGCTCCCCCGCCGCGCGCAGGCTGCTGCTGGCCGCCGCCGACGGCGCGCGCAGCGAGGCCGAACGGCTGCTGGTCCGCCTGCTGAAGTCGGAGAGGATCACCGGGTGGAAAGCGAACTACCGCGTCGGGCGCTACCAGGTCGACGTGGCATTCCCCGTGCACAAGGTAGCCATCGAGACCGACGGTTGGGCGTTCCACAGTGATCAGGAGGACTTTCAGCACGACCGGATCAAGCAGAACGAGATCGCGCTTCTGGGTTGGCAGGTGTTGCGGTTCACCTGGCTGGACCTCACCGAGTACCCACAGCGGGTGATCGCCGAGATCCGGTTCGCTATTGAGTCCCGTGCAGGCGTCGCAGCCAGGTTCCGAACGGATGCCGAACGGTGACCGAACCCATCCGGACACGTCCGCGCACGATGAGGTGCAGCCGGTCCGACGGCGGGCTGGTCCGAACCTTGACCGTGGCGCTGCCGGCGAACGCGTCGACACCGTTGAGGTCGGCGGTCGCTGTGGGCGGCACGATCAGCTCCGTCGAACTGCAGTAGTCATCGACAACCACCTCCACGACCGGACCGGGCAGGATCGCGGAGGTGAAGTCCAGCGTGGTGCTGCACAGGCGGGTGTTGAGGTGCAGGGCGGGCGCCACCGTCCACTGCCCCCGACGCACGATGGAGGACATCCATCCGCTCAGCGCCTCGGGTGCGCTCACCGGCCGGGGCACCGAAGCGCCCGACGGCGCTGCGAGTTGCATGTCGGGAAGGTCGTCGAGCACGACCTTCAGCTCGCCGCGGGTGCGGGCAGCCAGCGCGATGTCAACGCGCTCGGCGTACTCGTCCAGCGTCAGCATGCCCTCACCGACCGCGCGTTCGAGCAGTTGACGCACGTGTGTGCGCTCCGCGTCAGAGACTCGCAGGTGCTCGTTCTGGCCTGAGTCCATGCCAACGAGGGTAGGCGGTCTAGCGGCGCAGGCCTGCCACCCCGACCGACAGCCAGGCTGCCAGCGCGATCCAGAAGAACACCAGAGATACGGTTTGCATTGCCTGCCAACCTGTTTCGACCCGCATGGTGTGGGTGGCCGCCGCATACATGCCCAGCGGGAATACCATCGCCCACCACAGGCCGGCGAATCGCAGGCTGCGGGCCACCCGGGACAGGCGCAGTACGAGGAAGACCACCAGCGGCACCAACCACAACGTCGCGACGAGCCAGGTCAGCACCGTCACGACCTCGATCGCACTCAGCGCACCTGCCGACCAGCCCAGGTCGCGCCCGGCGTGGTGGATGTGGTCGCCGGCCAGTGTGGCGATCGCCAACCCGCCCATGAGGATCCAGCTGTCGGGTTCGAAGCCGTGGGGATCGAGCCGTTCATCGAATGCCCGCGCCAGGATCAACCACGTCATCAGCAGATACACCGCGATGGCCACGGTCCAGAGCACCAGTGCAACCGGTACCACGTGCAGATCCGCGGCAACCGTGGCCAGCCCCGAGGTGCCCACGCTCGCCAACAACCAGCCGCCACGGGATTCCGTCCGTAGCCGGGCCCAGCCTCGGATCCTCATGCTGCGAACGGTCAACGGCACCAGCACCAGCCAGCCGAGCAGCGCGATCGTGCCCATCGCCCACAGCGCGGCGGGCCAGAATTCCAGTCGGCTGCCGACCACGGCGCATGCGGCCACGAATGTGAACAGCCGCAACACCACACTCGGATCCCGGACATCACCGAAGTCCAGACGTTTGACCACCGCCGTCACCGCCAGTACCGCCAGCGCCACGCAGGCCACGACCGCCAAAGCGTTACTGATCCACCGGTAGTCGTGATCGGCAGCAGCAACCGAGACGATGCCCGTCGCCATCACGAGCGCAAATGCATCTGGCCTCACGAGTCCAGCTCGACCACCAGGTGCCGGATGCCGGTGTGCCGATTGCTGCGGGCCCACTCCACAGGCTTGACCAGCCGGGCGCTGCCGAACCGGGACAGCAGTTCCTCGAACAACACCCGCAGTTCCAGCCGAGCGAGGTTCGCCCCGAGGCAGTAGTGGACACCCTGCCCGAAACCCAGGTGCGGGTTGGGTTTACGGCCGATGTCGAACACGTCGGGGTCGGTGAACGCCAGTGGGTCGCGGTTGGCCGAGCCTTCCCAGATCTGCACCTTCTGCCCTTCCTCGATGGTGGCGCCACCCAATGTCACGGTGCGGGTCGCGGTGCGACGCTTCGACGGCGACGGCGTGCTCCAGCGCACCATCTCCTCGATCGCCGTCGGCAGCAGGCCCAGATCCGCACGCAGTGCGCGCATCTGATCGGGGTTCTCGATGAGCGCCAACAGCCCACCTGCGACCGAGTTACGGGTGGTCTCCGCACCGGCGCTGAACAACAGGCTGAAGAACAGGTACAGCTCCAGATCGGAAAGGTCGGCATCAGAGGCGTTGGCGACCACCGAGAGCATGTCGTCACCTGCCTGAGCTCGCTTGGCGGCGATCAGCTCCTGACCGTAGGAGTACATCCGCGACCCGGCCTCCTCGACCGACATCCGGGACAACGACGCCGACCGCGAGCCGCCGAAGTCGAACTGCGGCTCGATCGCTTCGAACAGCCAATGCCGTTCGGACTCGGGCACTCCCAGGAGAATGCAGATCATCTGCATCGGTAGCTCGGCGGCGACGTCCACCAGAAAATCGAAGGGTTCGCCCGGCACCACGGCGTCGAGCAGACGGCGCGCCCGCGCACGGAGATCATCTTCGACGCGGGCAATCATCCGTGGGGTCAGCCCAGAGCTGACCAGCCGACGGATGTCCGAATGCCGCGGGTCGTCCATCATGTTGAGTACCTGTCCCGCGATGGGCAGATCCTGCAGCAGCGTCCCGCCGTAGGGCCGGTCACCACCGGTCACCGAGGAGAACACCTCCGGGTCCCGCAGGACGGCAAGGGTTTCGGCATAGGTCGCCACCGACCAGAAACCCTCGCCGTCCGGGGTGTGTTCGGTCGGCCGATGCCAGTAAACCGGGGCCTCGCGACGGTGCACCGCGAACAGCTCATGGGGAAACCCGTGAGCGAAATTATCCAGATCGGTCAGATCTGCCAGTGTCACAAGATGGCACCCGAGGTGTACTTGGCGGCCTCGGGGTAGCGGCTCACGAGCTCGTCGACGGCCGCGACCACGCCGTCGACCTGTGCGCCGGCGGCCCCGGTGAACGCCTGCTTGTCGGCCAGTGCGGCGTCGAGGGCAACCCGGTCCAACGGCAGCCGTGAGTCGGCGGCGAGGCGGTCCAGCAGATCGGGCTCCTGGCCCTTTTCCCGCATGGCCAGCGCCACAGCGACCGCATGCTCCTTGATCACCTCGTGGGCGGCCTCGCGGCCCACCCCGGCGCGGACCGCAGCGATCAGGATGCGGGTGGTCGCCAGGAACGGCAGGTAGCGGTCCAGTTCCCGCTGGATCACCGCCGGATAGGCGCCGAACTCGTCGAGCACGGTCAGGAAGGTCTCGGTCTGCCCGTCGACGGCGAAGAACGCGTCGGGCAGTGCGACGCGGCGCACCACCGAACAGAACACGTCACCTTCGTTCCACTGCGCACCGGCCAGCTCACCGGCCATCGAGGAATATCCGCGCAGCACCACCTGCAGGCCGTTGACCCGCTCGCACGACCGGGTGTTCATCTTGTGCGGCATGGCCGAGGATCCGACCTGCCCCGGAGCGAAACCCTCGGTCACCAGCTCGTGGCCGGCCATCAGCCGGATAGTGTGTGCCATCGAGGACGGGCCGGCTCCGAGCTGCACCAGTGCGGACACCACGTCGTGGTCCAGCGACCGGGGATAAACCTGCCCGACGCTGGTGAAAACATCTGTGAAACCGAGGAATTCGGCAACGCGGCGCTCCAGTTCGGCCAGTCTCGTGGTGTTGCCGTCGAACAGGTCGAGCATGTCCTGCGCAGTGCCCATCGGCCCTTTGATGCCGCGCAGCGGGTAGCGGTCGATCAGGTCCTGCACGCGGTTGAGCGCCAGCAGCGTCTCCTCGGCGGCCGAGGCGAACCGCTTGCCCAAGGTGGTGGCCTGCGCGGCGACGTTGTGGCTGCGCCCGGCCATCACCACATCGCGGTACACCACGGCACGCTCTGCCAGCCGGGCCACCACCGCAACTCCATGGGAGAACACCAGCTCCAGGGAGCGGCGGATCTGCAGCTGCTCGACATTCTCGGTGAGGTCCCGGCTGGTCATGCCCTTGTGCACGTGCTCGTGGCCGGCCAGGGCATTGAATTCTTCGATGCGGGCCTTGACGTCGTGGCGGGTCACGCGCTCGCGGGCGGCGATCGAGGCCAGGTCGACGCTGTCCACCACCCGCTCGTAGTCGGCGATCACCCCGTCGGGAATGGGCACACCCAGTTCGGTCTGTGCGCGCAACACCGCAAGCCACAGGCGCCGTTCGGCGACGATCTTGGCTTCCGGCGACCAGATCGCCACCATCTCGTCACTGGCATAGCGGTTGGCCAGAACATTCGGAATCGTCACGAACACACAGCTTACGGTCCGGGCGGACGCACCAATGAGACAGTGGACGGATGTACTTCGTCGGGCTCGACCTCGCCTGGGGCGAGAAGAATCAGACCGGTGTCGCGGCAATCGACTCCGACGGGCGACTCCAACACGTCGGCGCTGCCCAGGATGACGACAGTATCGCCGCAGCGATCAAGCCGTATGTCAGCGGTGACTGCGTGGTCGCCATCGACGCGCCGCTCATCGTGAACAACCCCACGGGGCACCGCCCGTGCGAACGGGATCTCAACCGGGACTTTCAGCGATTCGACGCCGGCGCCCGCCCGGCGTTCACCGACCGGCCCGAGTTCAAGCACCCGCGTGGGGCGCGTATCGCATCTGCGCTCGGCCTGGATCTGGATCCGTCCTCGTCATCGGGTCGACGCGCCATCGAGGTCTACCCGCACCCGGCAACCATTGTGCTGTTCGGTCTCGACAAGACGTTGAAGTACAAGCGGGGCGCGTTCGACGATCGTCAACGCGAGCTGCTGCGGCTGATGACCTACATCGAGGACCTCGACGAGGCGACGCCGAGACTGCGAGCCAACCGCAGCGTCGGCTGGGTGGAACTGCGGAAGCGTGTCGAAGCGGCCACCCGGCCCAGCCAGCTGGATCGCGACGAGGATCCCGTCGACGCCCTGCTCTGCGCCTACGTCGCGCTGTACTGGTACCACCGTCCCGAGGACGTGACGATCTACGGTGACGTCGCGTCGGGTTACATCGTCACCCCGTCCCTGCCCGCGGATCGGCGGCCGCGAGGGCGAACCAGTGTCGCGCCCGAATCGGCACCGTCGAGCGCTGTCGCGGAGTACGCGGCCCGACGGCCATCGCTGGTGGCTGCCACCGAGCAGTACCTCACGCTGGTCACAGGGTTGCTCGACGAGGCGGGCATCAACTACCTCAGCATCACCGCGCGCACCAAGAGTGTCGATTCGTTTGCGGCCAAGGCCGACCGCCGCGGGCCCGACGGCAGCCTGCTCTACACCGATCCGCTGGTGGAGCTCACCGACCAGATCGGACTGCGGGTCATCACCTACCTGCGTGAAGACGTCGGCGCGGTGGCGAACCTGCTGTCCGAGGAGATGCGGCTGCTCGATGACCGCGACATGGGACAGGAAACCGCCCGCGCGGGCCGGTGGGGCTACGCCAGCAGGCACCTGCTGGTCGGTATCGAGGGCGTGCAACAACCGGCATCCATCCAGGTCCGCACCGTGCTTCAACACGCGTGGGCGGAGTTCGAACACGACATCCGGTACAAGGGCTCTATCCCCGCCGAGCACGTCACCGAACTGGATCGACGGTTCACGCTGGCGGCCGGGCTGCTCGAACTGGCCGACCGGGAATTCACCGAGATCCGAGATCGGTTGCGCACCACCATGACCGAGGAGGAGCCCGAATGGTCGACGGATTCGCGCATCGCCACCCCGGTGCTGGCGACCTACCTGGGTAACCGGTATGCCGATGCCGGCTGGTCGCGCACCGACCACTACGGCTGGATTTCGGGCCTGCTGCTCGAGCTCGGCATCACCTCGCTGGACACATTGACGGCGGTGCTCGATTCCGTGGACGCCGACGAGATCAACCGTGCGATGGGGTACCGCTACCCGGCCGGCGCGGTGCGTCGCCTCGACGATGCACTGCTCGCGGTGTTCGGCGACCGGTATATCGGCCTGCAGGGCAATTCACACCGAATTGAGCTGCTGCAGAACAGGTTGGAGCGCCTTGGTGCGAAACCCTAGGGTGCGTCACCGAGGTGCGTCGGATCGGTGATGCCTGCGTCGCGGATGCCGAGCTGACGGTTGATCAGCGTGGTGAGCCCGAACAGTACGACACCGATCACGATGAGGATCCCGGCCAACAGATACTGCTGCGCGGGGCGGCCCGAGAACGGCAAGACCAGATACAGCGACGCCACGAAACCGATGACCGGCAGGGCCGTCGGCGTCTTGAAATGACCGCCCTCCTTGCGGACATCACGCCGCAGCACCAACACCGCGACGTTGACGACCGCGAACACCGCGAGCAGCAGCAGTGAGGTGGTGCCGCCCAGCACGGCAATCGCGCTGCTGTCGGCGAAGGCCGACACGTAGAAGATCAGGCCGAAGGCAATCAGTGTGGTGAAGGCAATCGCCACCCACGGGGTGAGGCGGCGCGGGTGCACGGTGCCCAGCACTGGTGGCAACACGTGTTGTCGCGACATGCCGTAGATGAGCCTGCTGGCCATCAGCATGTTGATCAGCGCGGTGTTGGACACCGCGAACATCGAGATGAACGGGAGGATTTCCTCGATCGGCAGGCCCGGGGCGCCGGCTTTGACCACCTCGACGAGCGGAGTCTCGCTGGCGGCGAGGACTCCGACGGGCACCAAGGCCACCGCGACGATCGCCACCACGACGTAGACCAATCCCGCGATCCCAAGCCCGGACAGCAGCACCTTCGGGAAGATACGCACAGGGTCCTTGGTCTCCTCGGCCATGTTGACCGAGTCCTCGAACCCGACCATCGCGAAGAACGCCAACGACGTGGCCGTGGTGACGGCCAAGAAGGTGCCCTTGTCCGTGGCGGTGTCGAAGGCCACGACGCGAGAGAAGTCGACGTCGACGCCGCCGGCGAACGCCCACAGCCCCACCAGGATGACCAGCAGCAGGCCGGTGATCTCGATGATCGTGAGAATGACGTTGAGCTTGACGCTTTCACCCACGCCGCGGAAGTTCACCATCGCCAGTAACGCCATGAACAACAGCGCCAGTACCACCACACCGGCCTTACCCCAGCTGAAGTGGAATGCGGTGAAGAAGTTGGCGGCGAAGAATCGGGAAGCCGTTGAGGCAGAGGTGATTCCGGAACACATCACCACAAAGGCCACCAGGAAGGTGACGAACTGGATGCCGAATGCCTTGTGCGCGTAGAGCGCCGCACCCGCCGCCTGCGGATATTTGGTGACAAGTTCCAGGTAGCTGAATGCGGTGACGGTGGCGATCAAAAACGCGACCAGGAACGGAAGCCACGCCGCGCCGCCGACTTCCTTGGCCACCTGGCCGGTCAATGCGTAGACGCCCGTACCGAGAATATCCCCGACAACGAACAACAGCAGTAGTCCCGGACCCATCACCCGCCGCAGTTCTGGCTGCTGGTCAACGGTTTCAGGTTTGGTCATTCCCCCTCCTTCATCGATCAGACGCGAACCACCCGTTCGTCGACAGGTGCGAGCACGTCGATGACGTCGATCAGTGTCGCGCGGGCACTGGCCCTGGGCCCGTCGCCTTCGTCCACCAGCGATGCCACCACAGCTCCGTCGACCGCGCACACCAAAGCGGTGAGCAGTTCGGCGCGCACGGAACGACCGGAGCGTTCCACGACTTCGACCACCGCGTCGGCACGTTGCTGGAGCATCCGCCGCTGGACATCGCGGAGACCGGGCTGGCGCGCGCACGCGATGTAGCGCTCGTAGCGGGAGATCAACTGTTCCGTGACGCGTGTTTCGGGTGATTCGCCGACCAACAGGTCCACCAGAATGTCGGCGGTCGATTCGGCGCCGCGACGCCGACGCGACAGCGCGGCCACCCCGACCCGCAACTGTTCGGTTTCCCGGGTGCCGATGTATTCAACTGCCTTCGCGATGAGGTCGTCGAGGGAGGAGAAATAGTAGGTCGTCGACGCCAAGGGCAGGCCGGCCCGGCGCGCCACCGCGCGATGGCGGACCGCGTCGAAGCCGCCCTCGCACAGTAATTCAGCGGCCGCCCTGACGAGGGCGTACCGCCGACGCTCCCCTTTCGGAGTGACCGCTGCCGTCACCTGGAACATGCTGCCAGGAGGGTCGGAGTCACACCGCGCTTTCGGCCAATCATAAGGCTTTACTCAGGTTTTTCGGCTTCGACGATGCCATTGGAGGATGCCTACCTGGGCGATGGCAAGATGTCCAGATGCCTACGTTGAACCGTCGCGCGGTGCTGCGCCTCGGCGTCGGTGCGGCCGCCGGCGCCTACGCCCTGGGGTCCGCCCCCATGGCGTTGTCCAGTCCCGTGGCGGCACCCACCTACGTCAGTGGATCGTTCGTCTCTGCTGCGCGCGGAGGGGTCAACACGAACTGGGCCATCGCCCGTCCGCCCGGCCAGAGCGGCACGCTGCGGCCCGTCATCGCGTTGCACGGCAAAGGATCTGACGCGGCCCAGGTGATGGCAGGCGGTGTCGAGCAAGGCCTGGCGCAGGCGGTCGAGGCCGGTTTGCCACCGTTCGCGGTGGTCGCGGTCGACGGCGGTGGCAGCTACTGGCACAAGCGCGCCTCCGGCGAGGATTCCGGGGCGATGGTGCTCGACGAACTGATCCCCCTGTTGGGCGAGCAGGGACTCGACACCTCCCGGGTGGGCTTTCTCGGCTGGTCGATGGGCGGGTACGGGGCCCTCCTGCTGGGTTCCCGTTTTGGCGCGGCGCGAACTGCGGCGATCTGCGCGGTCAGCCCGGCACTGTGGACCTCGTCGGGGGCCACCGCACCGGGCGCGTTCGACGGGGCCGACGACTACGCCGCCAACACGGTGTGGGGATTGCCCGCCCTGGGCTCGATCCCGATCCGGATCGATTGCGGCAACAGCGATCCGTTCTATTCGGCTACGCAGCAGTACATCTCGCAATTGCCGAATCCGCCTGCGGGTGGGTTCTCCCCCGGTGGGCACGACGGCGGATTCTGGAGCTCCCAGCTGCCTGCCGAGCTGACCTGGATGGCCCCGCTGATTGCTGCTTAGATGCTGATCCGGCCCTCGGCCGCGGCCAGGCCGATGTCGGTGCGAAAGTGGCTGCCGGGCAACTTGATTGACTTCATCAACGCGTAGGCCGCTTCGCGCGCGGCGGTCAGGTCGGCCCCGGTGCCCACGACCGACAGCACCCGTCCCCCGGATGACACGATGGCGCCGTCACCGCGGCGAGCTGTACCGGCATGCAGCACGCCGTCCGCTTCAGACCCGACGATGATGTCGCCCACGCGCGGCCTGCCGGGATAATTTTCGGCTGCCAGCACCACGGTCACCGCAGCGCCGTCGCGCCAGTGCAGATCGCCGAACGAGGCCAGCTCGCCGGTGGCGGCAGCCATCAGCAGCTGGCCCAACGGGGAATCCAGCAGCGTCAGCACCGATTGAGTCTCGGGATCGCCGAAGCGGCAGTTGAATTCGACGACGGCGGGTCCGTTGGAGGTGATTGCCAGACCGGCGTAGAGCAGGCCGGCAAATGAGCTACCACGCGCAACCAACTCTGCGGCAACGGGTTTGACGATATCGTCGACAATCTGCGTCAGCACCGCTTCAGGCAGCCAGGGCAGCGGAGCGTACGCGCCCATGCCGCCGGTGTTGGGACCGGAGTCTCCGTCACCAACGCGTTTGAAATCCTGCGCGGCCAGCAACGGCACCACAGTCTCGCCGTCGACGACACAGAACAGCGACACTTCCGGGCCGTCGAGGAACGATTCGAGCAATACCGGGTGACCGGAATCGAGCAGGCTGGCGGCGTGTGCCCGCGCTGCGTCACGGTCGGCGGTGACCACCACACCCTTGCCCGCGGCCAGACCGTCGTCCTTGACCACCCATGCGGCCTGCCCGGCGGGCGGGCCGAACCGGTCCAGCGCCGCGTCCAGGTGGGCGGGGTTGTCGACGATCTCACTACCCGCGGTGCGAACCCCGGCAGCGGCCATCACATCTTTCGCGAACGCCTTCGACCCTTCGATCCGGGAGGCGTCCTTGGTGGGCCCGAAGCAGGCGATCCCGGCGGCCCGCACCGCGTCGGCCACCCCCAGCACCAGCGGCACCTCGGGACCGACCACGACCAGGTCCGTTCCGAGGCGCTGCGCGAGTTTCACCACCTCGTCGCGGGAGGTGATGTCGACCTCGTACTGGTCGGCCAGGGTCGCTGTGCCGGCATTGCCGGGGGCGATGGCCATCTCCTCGACTTGCGGGTCCCGCCGCAGAGCCAGGAGCAGGGCATGTTCACGGGCACCGGATCCGATTACGAGGACGCGCACGGGCGTCAAGAGTAGTCGCCGACCTTCGGGCATACACTTGACACCGCGGTGTATGGTCAAATTATGACGCAGAGCACATGCCCATTCGGCCTCGGGTACGACTTCACCGACCCCGACGTGCTGCTCACAGGCATCCCGGTGAACGAGTTCGCCCAGCTACGGAAGACCGCGCCGGTCTGGTGGAACGAACAGGGCGAATCGATCTTCGATGACGGCGGCTACTGGGTGATCAGCCGCCACGAGGACATCAAGACCATCTCCCGCAATGGTGGCGACGTCTGGTCCACCAACGCCAAAGGCGCCGTCATGCGGCTTCCAGAAGGCGTCACCGGCGAGCAGTTGGAACTCACCAAAGCGCTGCTGATCAACCACGACGCCCCCGAGCACACCCGCCTGCGCAAGATCGTCTCGCGACTGTTCACCCCGCGGGCCGTGGCCGGCCTGGAGGAGAAGCTCGCGGTCGCAGCCCGGGAGATCGTCGCCACGGCCGCGCGGAAGGACAGCGGCAATTTTGTCGACGACATCGCGATGAACCTGCCGTTGCTGGCGATCGCCGACCTCATCGGTGTCCCCGAGGACGACCGGGAGAAGCTCTTTCACTGGACGAACTCGATCATGAACACCGACGACCCGGACTTCGACTCCGATCCGACGATGGCCAACGCCGAATTGATGGGCTACGCCTACGGCATGGCCGAGGAGCGTCGCCGCTGCCCGGCCGACGACATCGTCACCAAACTCATCCAGGCCGATATCGACGGTGAATCGATGGGTGACGTCGAGTTCGCGTTCTTCGTGATCCTGCTGGCGGTCGCCGGCAACGAGACCACCCGCAACGCCATGACGCACGGCATGAATGCGTTCTTCGAAAACCCGGACCAGTGGGAGCTTTTCAAGCGCGAACGACCGGCAACCGCGGTCGACGAGATCGTCCGCTGGGCCACTCCGGTGCATTGTTTCCAACGGACGGCGCTCACCGACGTCGAAATCGGCGGTGTGACGGTCCGGGCGGGCCAGCGCGCCGGGCTGTTCTACAGCTCAGCGAACTACGACGAGGACGTATTCGCGGATCCCTTCCGGTTCGACATCATGCGCGACCCCAACCCGCACCTGGGCTTCGGCGGCAACGGCGCCCACTTCTGCATCGGAGCCAACCTGGCCCGCATGGAGATCAAGCTGATCTTCAACGAAATCGCCGATCAAATTCCGGATATCACCAAACTGGCTGAGCCGCAACGGCTCCGCTCCGGATGGATCAACGGCATCAAAGACCTGCAGGTCTCCTACCGGTAGCCGGGTACACCAGTGCAATAGGATGCCGGAGTGCGCACCCACGGCTGGGCCGGCTCGACGCCGGCCACTGACGACGAGGCGGTCGCGCGCATCCTGGCGGCCGCAGGCAAGGCGATCGACGAGCGCGGGGCCGACTTCTCCATCGCCGACGTCGCCCGCACTCTCGGCGTCACCCGCCAGACCGTGTACCGGTATTTCTCCAGCACCGAGGCACTGCTGGTCGCCGCCGCGGTGCACGCGGCAACCGACTTTCTCGACCGGTTGGCCACGCATCTGCAGGGCGTCACCGATCCGGTGGAGGCCGTCACCGAGGGCATCGCCACTGCGCTGGAATGGCTGCCCAAAGACAAACACATCGGTCTGCTGATCGCACCAGGGCGCGCCGACGCGCATACCGAATCGGTCACCTCCGATGTCGCCCTGCGATTTGCGAATGCGATGCTGCGGAAGTTCGACGTGGACTGGCGCGGGCTCGGATACGGCGACGAAGATCTCGACGAACTCGCCGAACACCTGCTGCGGATCATCCAGTCGTTCGTCATCGACCCCGGTCGCCCGCCCCGCACCGGCGAGGCGCTGCGCAGTTATCTGCGCCGCTGGGTAGGTTCAGCCGTAGTGGCCGTCGCGAGTGTGAATCCTCCGCGAGATTCCGGCTGATTTCTCGCTGACGTTTCACGATCGCGTGTTCACACCACGGTGAGCGGCAGCGACTTCCTCGGCTGGAACACAAAACCCGCGCCGCCGCTGACCTTGGCGACGGCAACTTCGCCGAATTCTTTTGCTGCGGAATCTGTTTCGATGACGCGTGCGGTCCACTCGGTGTCCGACCCGATCACCTCGACATTGAGGTGGGGGTCGACGCCGGCAACGATGGCCTGCAGTGGCCTGGTCTCGGTCGGCGACACCAGCGACACCCAGGCACCGTCCTCGTGCGCGGGTGACCGGTGCACGGCAACCGTGTCCGGACCGAACTCGGCGGTGACGTAGGCGGCGGGATTCAGTAGCGGGTGCAGTTCGAGCACCTTGACCGCGCCGTCGATGCCGCCGGGCAGCTCCAGTGCCCGGTGGATGCGTTCGGCGGCGAGACCGGCGACCCCGATCAACTGTTTGGTGCAGATGTCGGTGGCCAGTGCAGTGTCGGTTCCCGCGCGAGCACTGACAGCGATGATGAACGACAGGTTCAGCAGATGCATCTGCAGGCACACTTCGTCGGCGATCCGGACCAGCGCCGAGTGCGAGAACGCGCCGAAGTCGACGTCGGACACCAGCGGACCCGAATAATCGGCGAACCCCTCGTCTTCTGGGTCGATGGCGTCGAGTTCGGTGGTGTAGGCGCGGCTCGCCGCGACGATGTCGAGCTGAGGGATGAAGGGCACCTCGGGATAGGACTCGTCGATGATCACCGTCCACGCACAATGCGGGGTCCGGTCCACCGGTGTCCTGGGCGGACGGTGGATGGGGCGCACCTGGCATCGCCGGTTGGTGGCCAGCGCGGTCGCATCGAACGTCGGGTCCTCGATGTCGTGGCACATCCCCCGCACGTAATCCTCACCCATCGGCTCGACATCGAGCAGCGCACCGCAGTGGTCGAGGTGGAACTCCCCGTGCCACCGGTCGTGCACGGTGTACCGGAAGTCCATGAACTGTGGCGGCGCACCGATATCGAGCTGCAGGCCCTTGAAGATCGTGATGATGTCGACGCCCTCGTACTTCAGCGCCTTCTGCATCCGCCGGGTATACAGCGGGCTGGACCCGGCCCACTCCTCGATCGCGATCTGCAGCATCTCTTCACGGCCGAAACTGCTGATACACCAGGCCATTCCAGACCGGTCGATCATCTGTCCGATCAGCAGCAGCTCGGGTACGAGCGTGGCCAGCTGATCACGCGTCAGGGACGCGTACCTACTCGTCATCGAAGGTGTTCCCGGTGTTCATCCGCACGGCGGCGTTGACATTGGCCTTCTTGTCCTCGCCCTGCCCTTTCTCGGCGGCCCTACGCCGCTTGGCCGCAACCTTCGTCACGACCCCGTTCAGACCGGATCCGAGGGGAAAGCCGACGTACTGGGTGAGGAAGATCGCCATCTCCTTGAGCTCGTCCTCCGTGAGCTCCTCGTTGAGTAGCGCCGCGTTGACCTGGACCTCGGCCAGATCCTGCAACCCGAGTGCCGTCACCACAGACAGTGTCATCAAGCGCTTGTCACGCATGGACAGGCCCGGCTTGGTCCAGATGGTGCCGAACAGGTGCTCGACGGTGAGATCGAAGTACGGGTCCCCTTCGATGTTCGGCATCTCCCAGCCGTATACCTCGTTCATCTTGGCCAGGCCCTTGGCGCGCAGTTCGTCCATCACTGTCTCCTATTCGTTCGGGTGCGGCACACCGAGCCCGGCGGCGAGCCGCTGCAAAGCCAGCTTGGCCAAGGGAAGGTCCACTCCGACAACATCACCCAGTCCGAGCGCCAGGCTCAGATCCTTCTCGCCGAGCCCTCGGGTATGGGTGAAGGCGTCGTAGAGCCAGTGGTCGGGTGTCAGATCTGCCATGTCCTCACGCACCATGATCGCCCCGGGCCCGCCGGTGAGCGCATCGGTGTGACGGACCACCCGTCCGAGTGTCTGTAGGTCCAGCCCGGCGGCTTCGGCGAGCTTCATCGCCTCACACGCCGCGGTGTAGGAGGTGAACGTCAACATGTTGCGGGCCAGTTTCATTCGTGTGCCGGCGCCGGGTTCGCCGGCGTGGATCACCATCGACGCGAACTGTTTGAAGGCCGGTTTGATCCGTTCGTAGACCGGGCGTTCGGCGCCGACCATGACGGCGAGTTCACCTTTGTCCGCGGCTCCCCCGCCACCGCTGACCGGGGCGTCGACGATGTGAATCCCCTGCGGTTTGAGCGCCGCGGCCAGTTCCACCGCAGTGGTGTCGCTGATCGTGGAATGGATGGCGATGACGGTGTCCGGCTTGGCCTTTGCGGCGAGCTGCCCGACCACATCGCGGACCTGCTCATCGTTGAGGACGGTGACGCAGATGATGTCGGCGTCGGCAACATCGGCCACACTGTCGGCCAGCGTCGCACCCAGTTCGGCCAGCGGGGTCATCGCCTCGACACGCACGTCGTACACCGTGACGCCACCGGGCCACTGCACGAGCCGTTTGGCCATCGGGGCGCCCATGTTCCCCAGCCCGATGTAGCCGAGGCGTTCTTGCGAGCTCATGAGCGGATGATCTGTCCGCCGTCGACGTTGAAGATCTGCCCGGTGATCCATTTGGCCTGGTCGCTGAGCAGGAACAGGCACATGCCGACCAGGTCTTCCGGAGTGCCCATGCGGGACAACGGGATGCCCTTGACGATGTCGGCCACCATCTCCTGCGGAGTGGTGGTCCGGTTGGCCTCCGTGTCGATCGGTCCGGGTGCGATGGCGTTGATCCGGATGTTCTGGCCGCCCAACTCGCGGGACAACTGCTGGGTCAAGCCGTTGACGCCGACCTTGGCCAGCCCGTAGAAATTCGAGTACATCCAGGCCGCCGTGGAGGACTGGTTGACGATCGCGCCGCCACCGCGCTTGGCCATCTTGCGGTACACCGCACGGGTACACACCAGCGCACCGTCGAGGTTCACGCTCATGAACTTCTTGTAGTAGTCCCAGTCGACGGTCAGCAGGAAGTCCAGCTTCATGCCGCCGAAAATCGCGGCGTTGTTGACCAGGTAGTCGATGCCGCCGAATTCCGACAGCGTCTGTGCCGCCATATCGCGGGCCGACTCGATGTCGGAGACGTCGACCGGTACCGCCAGGGCCGTGCCGCCCTCACCCTTGATGCCGTCGGCGACCTTCGCCGCGCCTTCGGTGTTGATGTCGGCGACCACCACCGCGGCGCCCTCACGCGCGAGCGCTTCGGCGTAGGCCTGGCCGATACCACCGCCGGCACCGGTGACAATGGCCACCTTATCCTTGAAATCCGAGTCGAACTTCGTCACCCGATTCTCCTTTACTTGACAAGCGTCGCAATGAGTTTGATTTCGGTGTATTCCTCGAAACCGGCCAACCCCATCTCGCGGCCGATCCCTGATTGCTTGTATCCGCCGAACGGCGCGTCTGCCGAGTACCAGACGCCACCGTTGACGTTCACCGTGCCGACGCGCAACCGCGCGGCCACTGCCTGAGCACGGTCGTCGTCGCCGGAGAACACCGTGCCGGACAGTCCATACGGAGAATCGTTGGCGATGCGGACGGCGTCGTCGTCACCGTCGTGAGCGATCACGGTCAACACCGGTCCGAAGATCTCCTCGCGGGACACCCTGGCGTTGTTGTCCAGGCCCGCGATCACGGTCGGCTCGATATAAAAGCCGCGAGCCATGTCCGCAGGCCTCCCACCGCCGCACGCGAAACGGCCGCCCTCGGCGATCGCAAGGTCCAGGTAGGACTGCACCCGGTCCCGCTGCCGCGCCGAGATCAACGGCCCGCACACGGTGCGCTTACTGTTCGGATCACCCGGCTTGATCGAGCCGAGCGTCGCCGCGGCGGCCTCGACGGCGTCGTCATAGGCGGCCCTGGGCACCACCAGGCGAGTGGTGATCGCACACCCCTGCCCGGCGTGCATGGCCACGGTGAACGCCGCCATCGAGCACGCGCCGGCCAGATCGGCGTCGTCAAGCACCAGGAACGCCGACTTTCCGCCGAGTTCCAGAAACACCTTCTTGATGGTCAGCGCGGCGTCGTTCATCACAGCCCGACCGGTCGCGGTCGACCCGGTGAACGAAACCATGTCCACACGTGGATCTTTCGACAGCAATGCACCGACCGAGTGATCGCTGGAGGTGACGATGTTGATCACGCCGGGCGGGAAATCGGTCTGTTCGGCGATGATCTGACCCACCGCCGCAGCGGCCCACGGGGTGTCCGGGGCCGGCTTGAGGATCAGGGTGTTGCCTGCCGCCAGCGCCGGGCCGACCTTGGCCAGGTTGATCTGGTGCGGGAAGTTCCATGGGGTGATGGCGCCGACCACGCCGACGGCCTCGCGGGCGATGGTGCGGTCGGACGGCATGCCCTGCGGCGTGGCGTGGCCGAGATCGGTTCTCCACTCATAGTTCTCGGCGGTGTCAGCGCAGAAGGCGAGATCATCGATCGGGCCTTCCAACTGGGCGCCGGAGGTGAGCATGCGTGGCGCCCCCACCTCGGCGATGGTCAGCTCGCGTAGATCCTCCAGGTTCTCACGCAAAGCCTCACGCAGCTGACGCAAGCACCGCACCCGCAGCGCGGTGTTCGTCGACCAATCGGTGTCGTCGAACGCGCGACGCGCGGCCCCGATGGCATCGGCCATGTCCTCGGGGTTCGCATCGGCGGCCACCCCGAGTGATTCCTCGGTGGCGGGGTTGACGGTTTCGAACACACCCCCACCACCGGCGACGAGCTTGCCGTCGATGAGCAATTGACTCTGGCGATCGGCCAGTACCGGCATCGGTGAACTCCACTTCACGAATTCTGGACAGCTGTCCGGCTGTATCGCCTCGAACGATAGCCTCAGGGAACCCGGAGTCGCAAGGCCGGCCCCCGGCCGCGGCGGTCAATCTCCCACAATGATGCAGGTGGTGTTCGGTTTCGGCAGTCACACTTGCCCAACGTCGCCGTTGTCGGATAACTTGGACATGTGTCCAGCGATCCAGTGGCCGCAGTCACAGAACCCGTTCCGGCGACCGCGCGCAACCGACGGCAGGAAGAAACCTTCCGCAAGGTCCTCACCGCCGCGATCGACATGCTGCGCGAATCGTCGTATGCCGACCTGACGGTGCGGGCGGTGGCGGCACGCGCCAAGGTGGCGCCGGCGACCGCCTATACCTACTTCTCATCGAAGAACCATCTGATCGCCGAGGTCTACCTCGATCTCGTCGGCCAGGTGCCGTACTTCACCGACGTGAACGACTCCATGACCACCCGCGTCGACAAGGCACTACGCGCACTTGCGTTGGTCGTCGCGGACGAACCTGAGGTTGCCGCCGCATGCACCACCGCCTTGCTGGGCGGGGGCAGCGATCCGGCGGTCCGCGCCGTCCGGGACCGCATCGGCGCGGAGATCCACCGGCGCATCCGTTCGGCGGTCGGTCCGGACGCAGATCTACGCACCGTATCGGCCCTGGAGATGACGTTCTTCGGCGCGCTCGTCAATGCCGGCAGCGGCGCCTTCACCTACCACCAGATCGCCGATCGGCTCACCTATGTGATCGGCCTCCTCCTAGGGGAGCACCAGTGAGCGCGTGCGCGAAGAGGAGACAGTACCGATGACCCTACCCACCGTGGATCTTGTGCTCGACCCGTACAACTACGACTTTCACGAGGACCCCTACCCGTATTACCGCAGGCTGCGCGACGAGGCGCCGCTCTATCGCAATGAGGAACGCGGGTTCTGGGCGCTGTCGCGGCACAGCGACGTCGTGCAGGGTTTCCGCAACAGCGTGGCCCTGTCCAACAAGCACGGTGTCGCCCTCGACCCGATCTCCCGCAACGATGAAGCCCACCGCGTGATGTCGTTCCTCGCCCTGGACGATCCGGCGCACCTGCGGCTGCGGACCCTGGTGTCCAAAGGGTTCACCCCGCGCCGCATCCGCGAACTGGAGGCCCGGGTCACCGAGATCGCCGTGGAGCACCTCGACGAGGCGCTGCAGCAGCAGACTTTCGATTTCGTCGACGACTTCGCCGGCAAGCTGCCGATGGACGTCATCTCCGAACTCATGGGGGTACCCAAGGAGGACCGGGTCCGCATCCGGGCACTGGCCGACGGCGTCATGCACCGCGAGGACGGAGTCGCCGACGTACCCGGATCGGCGATCGAAGCCTCGGGCGAACTGCTGGTCTACTACGCCGACATGGTTTCGTCTCGTCGCAAGCAGCTCAGTGACGACCTGACGTCGGCGCTCGTGGAAGCCGAGATCAACGGCGACAAGCTCACCGACGACGAGATCATGGCGTTCCTGTTCCTGATGGTCGTCGCCGGGAACGAGACCACGACGAAACTGCTTGCCAATGCCGCATACTGGGGCGCCAGGTTCCCCGACCAGCTGGCGCCGGTTTTCGACAATCATGACCTGATCACGCCATGGGTCGAGGAAACGCTGCGGTACGACACCTCCAGCCAGATCCTGGCCCGGGCAGTCGCCGAAGACCTGACGTTCTACGGCACGACGGTTCCCGAAGGCGACGTGCTGCTGCTTCTGGCAGGCTCGGCCAACCGCGATGAACGTGCCTTCGAGAATCCAGACGAGTACCGCATCGGCCGCGACATCGGTTCGAAGCTCGTGAGTTTCGGCAGTGGTGCCCACTTCTGCCTTGGCGCACATCTGGCGCGCATGGAAGCCCGGGTGGCACTGACCGAGTTGTTCAAGCGAATCCGCGGGTATGAGGTCGATGAACCCGCGGCTGTGCGGGTGCATTCCAGTTCCGTACGAGGATTCGCCCATCTTCCGATCACAGTGGAGAAACGCTAAATGGCCCGTTTTGAACCTCATCCGACCCGCAGGCCCGCGATCGTGGCCGGCGCCTCGTCCGGGATCGGCGCCGCCGCGGCAACCGAACTGGCCGCCCGTGGCTTCCCGGTCGCGCTCGGTGCGCGCCGGGTGGAGAAGTGCCAGGAGATCGTCGACGACATCAAAGCCGCAGGCGGAGAAGCGGTTGCGCTTCCGTTGGATGTCACGGACGTGGACTCGGTCAAATCCTTCGTGCACGGCGCCGCCGAAGCCCTCGGGGATATCGAGGTGCTGGTCGCCGGCGCGGGCGACACCAACTTCGGTCGCCTGCATGAGATGAGCACCGACGAATTCGAAGAGCAGATCCAGATCCATCTGATCGGCGCCAACCGGATGGCCACCGCCGTCCTGCCCGGCATGGTCGAACGTCGCCGCGGAGACGTCATTTTCGTCGGCTCGGATGTCTCCCTGCGCCAGCGCCCGCACATGGGCGCCTACGGCGCCGCCAAGGCGGGACTGGTCGCGATGGTGACCAACCTGCAGATGGAGCTGGAAGGCACCGGCGTGCGAGCGTCGATCGTGCACCCTGGGCCCACCCGCACGTCGATGGGCTGGAGCCTGTCAGCCGAGAAGATCGGCCCGGCCCTGGAGGATTGGGCCAAGTGGGGCCAGGCCCGTCATGACTATTTCCTGCGCGCAGCCGACCTCGCCCGGGCCATCACGTTTGTCGCGGAGACACCGCGCGGCGGGTTCATCGCCAACCTGGAGATCCAGCCCGAGGCGCCGCTGGCCGACGTCAAGGACCGCCAGAAGCTTGCGCTCGGTGACGAAGGGATGCCGAAGCAGTGACGACACTCAAAGAAGTACAACGGGTTTCGGGTGGCGCCGAAGAACACGGCCACCTCGAGGAATTTCGCACCGATCCGATCGCGCTGATGAAGCGGGTGCGTGACGAGTGCGGCGATGTCGGCATATTCCAGCTCGCCGACAAGCAGGTGGTCTTCCTGTCCGGTGCGGAGGCCAACGAGTTCTTCTTCCGCTCTGCCGACAGCGATCTCGACCAGGCCGCGGCGTATCCGTTCATGACTCCGATCTTCGGTGAAGGGGTGGTGTTCGACACCGATCCCGAACGCCGCAAGGAGATGCTGCACAACGCTGCGCTGCGCGGCGACCAGATGAAGGGGCATGCCGCCACCATCGAGCACGAGGTGCGGCGGATGATCGAACAGTGGGGTTCCGAAGGCGAGATCGACCTGCTGGACTTCTTCGCCGAACTGACCATCTACACCTCGTCGGCCTGCCTGATCGGCAAGAAGTTCCGCGATCAGCTCGACGGCCGCTTCGCGCATCTCTACCACCAGCTCGAGCGCGGCACCGACCCGCTGTGTTACGTCGATCCGCACCTGCCGATCGAGAGCTTCCGGCTGCGCGACGAGGCCCGCAAGGGTCTGGTGGAGCTGGTGCAGGAGATCATGAATGTTCGGATCGCCAATCCGCCCAAGGACAAAAGCGACCGCGACATGCTCGACGTCCTCATCACCATCAAAGATGAAGACGGCAATCTGCGCTTCTCCGCCAACGAGATCACCGGGATGTTCATCTCGATGATGTTTGCCGGGCACCACACCAGCTCCGGCACCTCGTCGTGGACGCTGATCGAACTCCTGCGCCACCCCGACGTCCTCAAAGAGGTACTGGTCGAGCTGGAGGAGCTGTACTCCGACGGCAGCGAGGTCAGTTTCCATGCGCTGCGCCAGATCCCGAAACTGGAGAACGTCCTCAAGGAGACACTGCGACTGCACCCGCCGCTGATCATCCTGATGCGCGTGGCCCAGGGCGAGTTCGAGGTTGCGGGCCATCGCATTCACCAGGGCGAGATGGTGGCGGCCTCCCCCGCGATCTCCAACCGCATTCCTGAGGACTTCCCCGACCCTGACGCGTTCGATCCCGACCGGTACGAGAAGCCGCGCCAGGAGGATCTGATCAACCGGTGGACGTGGATTCCGTTCGGCGCAGGCAGGCACCGTTGCGTGGGTGCCGCGTTCGCCACCATGCAGATCAAGGCGATTTTCTCGGTGCTGTTGCGCGAGTACGAATTCGAGATGGCTCAGCCGGCCGACAGTTACCGCAACGACCACTCGAAGATGGTCGTCCAGCTGGAGCGGCCGGCCAAGGTCCGTTACCGCAAGCGGAGGTGAGGGAGTACCGCCATGGGTTCCTACCGTGTTGAAGTCGACCTGGACCTGTGCCAGGGCCACGCCATGTGCGAGGTGGAGGCACCCGACTACTTCCGGGTGCCCAAGCGCGGACAGGTCGAGATCCTCGACGACGAACCCCCCGATGCCGATCGGGAACAGATCGAGCAAGCCGTATGGGCCTGCCCCACACAAGCTCTGATGATCAAAGAGAAAGGCTGACATGTCGTTCAAACGTGAAGAGCTCGAAGACTGGGTCGAGCGATGGTTACAGGTCAACCGTGACGCCGAGAAGGCCGGCGACTGGAAGCCGTTGGCGGACTTCTACGCCGAGGACGCCACCTACGGCTGGAACATCGGCCCGAAGGAAGACGTGATGTGCGTCGGCCTGGACGAAATTCGGGACATCGCTCTGGGTTTGGAGATGGAGGGGCTGGACAACTGGTCCTACCCGTACCAACGCGTGATCATCGACGACAAGCAGGGCGAGATCGTCGGGTTCTGGAAGCAGGTGGCGACCGACGCCGAGGGTGCCCAAGAGGAGATCTACGGGATCGGCGGCAGCTGGTTCCGGCTCAACGCCGAAGGAAAGATCGCCTGGCAACGTGACTTCTTCGACTTCGGCCACGTGCAGAAGCTCTACCTCAAGTTGATGGAGAACGGAAAACTCTCGCCCGGCATGCAGAAACGCATCGAACGCAGCCTGGCCGGTGAGAAGCTGCCCGGGTATTACCCGATCGGTCAGACCCCCGTGCCGATCTGGTGAGACCCTGGCCACAGATGTGTGACCTAGGTAACTTAGTCTAACCCGGGAAGTTCACCGACATTGTTGACGGAAGCAGGGACGTGATGAAGACAAAAGGAGCTCTCATCTGGGAGTTCAACCAGCCGTGGTCCATCGAGGACATCGAGATCGGCGACCCCGTCAAGGATGAAGTCAAGATCCAGATGGAAGCGTCGGGGATGTGCCACTCCGACCACCATCTGGTGACCGGCGGCATCCCCATGGGTGGCTTTCCGGTGCTCGGCGGGCACGAAGGGGCCGGTATCGTCACCGAGGTCGGCCCGGGCGTCGAAGACATCGAGCCCGGCGATCACGTGGTGCTGTCGTTCATCCCGTCCTGCGGCAGCTGTCCGTCATGTCAGGCCGGGCTGCGCAACCTGTGCGATCTCGGTGCCGGGCTGCTCGGTGGCGCCGCGGTCAGCGATGGCACCTTCCGTATTCAGGCCAAAGGCCAGAACGTCTTCCCGATGACACTGCTCGGCACCTTCTCTCCGTACATGGTGGTGCACAGGAGCTCGGTGGTGAAGATCGACAAGTCCGTCCCGTTCGAGGTGGCCTGCCTGGTCGGCTGCGGCGTGACCACCGGCTACGGGTCGGCGGTGCGCGCCGGTGACATCCGCCCGGGCGATGATGTCGCGATCATCGGCGTCGGCGGTGTGGGTATGGCCGCGCTGCAGGGTGCGGTCAACGCGGGCGCACGGCACATCTTCGCGATCGACCCGGTGGAATGGAAGCGCGATCAGGCCCTGAAGTTCGGTGCCACCCATGTCTATCCGGACATCTTCGCGGCCATGGCGGGCGTCGCCGAGGTCACCTGGGGGCTGATGGCCAAGAAGGTCATCGTCACCGTCGGTGAGCTGCACGGCACTGAGGTCGACAACTATCTGAACCTCACCAGCAAGGGCGGCACCTGCGTGCTGACGGCGATCGGCAGCTTGATGGACACCAATGTGACCATGAACCTGGCAATGTTGACGCTGATGCAGAAGAACCTGCAGGGCACCATCTTCGGTGGCGGCAATCCGCACTTCGACATCCCGCAGCTGCTGTCGATGTACAAGGCGGGCAAGCTGAACCTCGACGATATGGTCACCCGTCAGTACAAGCTGGAGCAGATCAACGACGGGTACAAGGACATGCTCGAGGGTCGCAACATCCGCGGCATCATCCGCTACACCGACGCTGACAGGTAGCCACCGAACATGACCGAAACCCAGGAACTTTCACCGGTCCGTGCGGCTTCGCAGGCGTCGTGGCGATGCGTGCAGTCCGGCGACAAGGACGGGTGGCTGGCGCTGATGGCCGACGACGTCGTCGTCGAGGATCCCATCGGAGAAGCGGTCACCAACCCCGACGGCACCGGTGTGCGGGGCAAGGCGGCACTCGCGGACTTCTACGACACCAACATCGGCCCGAACCAGTTGACGGTCACCTGCGAAGAGACGTTTCCATCCAGTTCGCCGACTGAGATCGCCTACATCCTGGTGCTACACACCAGGTTTCCGAACGGGTTCACGGCCACGGTGCGCGGTGTCTTCACCTATCGGGTGAACAAGGAGGGGCTGATCACCAACCTGCGCGGCTACTGGAACATGGATGCGATGACGTTCGCGCAGGAGGGCGACAACTGACCAGCGGAATGTTCGCCGGCCGCGGCGCGGTGGTGGTCGGCGGCACCCGCGGCATCGGCCTCGCGGTGGCAGAGCTGCTGGCCGCCCAGGGCGCCGGTGTGGTGGTCAGCGGCCGCGACGCCACCGCCGCCGCGGCTGCAGCCGAACAGGTTTCGGGTGTCGCCCATATCGGTTCCCCGTCGGATCCGCGCACGGCGGACGCGCTCATCGACACCTGTGTGGGCGAGTTCGGAAGCATCGACATCTTGATCAACTGCGCGGGGACCGCGGAACCGGTGGGATCGTCGATCCTCAATGTGAGCAGCGCCCAGTTTCGTGCACTGCTCGACGCACATGTGGGCACGGTGTTCGAGACCTGTCGGGCGGCCGCTCCGAAGATGGTGGCCCAGGGTCGCGGAGCGATCGTCAACACGAGCTCGTTCGCGTTTCTCGGCGACTACGGGGGCACGGGTTACCCGGCGGGCAAGGGTGCGGTCAACGGGTTGACGCGGGCGATCGCGGCCGAACTCAGAGAGCACGGCGTGCGCGCCAATGTGGTGTGCCCCGGCGCCCGAACCCGACTGTCGACGGGGTCGGACTACGAACAGCACATCGCCGATCTCAACCGCCGCGGGCTACTCGACGACGTCAGCATGCAAGGTGCGCTCGACGCCGCGCCACCGGAGTACGTCGCGCCGACGTACGGCTACCTGGTCAGCGATGCGGCCCGGGACGTCACCGGCCGGATCTTCATCGCCGCGGGCAACTTCGTCGGCGAGTTCGCCCGACCCGCCCCCGGTTTCATCGGCTACCGCGACCATCACGACAGTCCGCCGTACACCGTTGACGAGGTACGCGGGTTGCTTCAGGAAACCTGACGCTCCCGCTTCATGGCCTCACGGGCCAGTAGCTTGTCGCGCTGTTCCTCGAACCGGACGACGTTGGCGGCGAGTTCATTCAGGTAGGTCGCCAACTGGTCACGTCGGGCCTCGCCGCGGGCGCTGAAATCGTTGCGTTCGAAGATGCGCCATTTGCGCAAGACCGGCATCACCACTTCGTCCATGTGCTGGCGGAGGTCGTAGATGCCGTGCTTGGCCATCAGCACGCCGTTACGCCGGAAGTTCGGCATTCCCTGCCCTGGCATCCGGAAGTTCTCGACAACAGCAGCTACCCCGTCAAGGGCCTGGTCAGGCGACAGGTCGAGCGCCGCGCCGCACATGTTGCGGTAGAAGATCATGTGCAGGTTCTCGTCGGCGGCGATGCGCTGCAACAACCGGTCGGCGATCGGATCGCCACATATTTTCCCGGTGTTGCGATGGCTGACCCGGGTCGCCAGTTCCTGAAAAGTGACATAGGCGATCGACATGAGGAATGCGCTGTCGTGCTTCTCCAACTCCTCGGCCGTCGCGGCGAACCCATTGGTGACGTGCTCCACCCGGGATTGCTCGAGCTCGACGAGGTCCACGCCGCGGGTGACGACCAGATAGTCACGCAACGCGATGCCGTGGCGATTCTCCTCGGCCGTCCAGCGTCCCACCCAGGCACCCCAGGCCCCGTCCATGGAGAAACTGTCGGCGGCTTCGCGGTGGTAGGACGGCAGGTTGTCCTCGGTGAGCAGGTTGGTGATCATCGCGGCCTTGGCGACCTCGCCCAGCTGCGACTGCTCGGGCGACCAATCCACGCCACCGGTCGCGGCGAAGTTGCCGCCACGGTCCCACGGCACGTAATCGTGCGGATACCAGTCCTTTGTGGTGGCCAGGTGCCGGTTGACGTTCAGCTCGGCAATTGGCTCGAGTTCCTGGTGTAGCGCGGTGTCGGTCAGCGCTTTCTGCATGAGCCTCTTTATGAGTCGACGTGTCAAAAGGTTGCACGACTTATCGATGTACTGTGCAAATTCTCATCGCGCGGACCCGTAAACCTTATCGCGTGGGCCATAAGTAATGGCGACTGGCCGTCCGCGCGTGTCGCCGACGCCGTCAAGCTAATTTTCACGACCGTTGGCAGCAAACTTTGACCGGTCGGTGCACGAGGTTCGGAAACCGACTCGACAGGGTCAGTCCCTACGGCAGGAGCCCCGCTCGAACCGACGACCGCGAAGGGACGGCCGGTGCGCCGGAGTGACGTGCACGAGTAATAGGTCCACCCGTGCGGGCCGCGGTCGGCGCGTCTCAAGGTGGGTGCGGCTCACTATGCTCATCGGCATGGCATCCGTCTTCACCAAGATCATCAACGGAGAACTGCCCGGCCGCTTCGTCTACGAGGACGATGAGATCGTCGCGTTCCTGACCATCGCGCCGATGACCCAGGGCCACACCCTGGTGGTGCCGCGCGCCGAGATCGACAATTGGCAGGACGTCCAGGCGGCGGTCTTCGGCCGGATCATGGGGGTCTCGCAGTTGATCGGCAAGGCGGTGTGTAAGGCATTCGGTGCCGAGCGGGCCGGGGTGATCATCGCCGGCCTTGAGGTGCCACACCTGCACGTGCATGTGTTCCCGGCCTACAACCTCACCGATTTCGGGTTCGCCAACGTCGACAACAACCCGTCAGCGCAATCCCTCGACGAGGCCCAGGCGAAGATCAAAGCCGCGCTGGCAGATCTGCAATCCTCGGCAGGCTGACGGTGAAACGGCACCCCTGCCCCGGGGCGGTGGTGACCCGCACCGTCCCGCCGTGGGCGTACACCAGGGAGTCGACGATCGACAGTCCCAGCCCGGTCCCGCCGCTGGCCCGGGTGCGCGAGGTATCCGCGCGGTAGAACCGTTCGAACACCCGCCGGGCGTCCTCCTGGCTCATGCCGGGCCCTTCGTCGCACACCTCAAGTACCGCGTGGTCCTTGTCCGTCCCGACACGCACGGTGACACCCGCGGTCTCCGGGGTGTGCTGTAACGCGTTGGCCACCAGATTGCTCAACACCTGGCGCAGCCGGGCCTCGTCGCCGAGTACCTCCGGCGTGCCGGGGCCATCGAACACCTCCATCGCCACCGTGCGTGTCGGGGCGATCGACTGCGCATCGTGCACGGCGTCGGTGGCAAGCGTCAGCAGATCCACCCGGTGCTGCTCGAGCGGGCGTTGCGCGTCGAGGCGGGCCAGCAGCAGGAGATCCTCGACCAGCAGACCCATCCGCCGGGATTCGCTCTCGATGCGACCCATCAGCATCTCGATGTCACGCGCGGCACCCTGCCGGTACAGCTCGGCGAAGCCGCGGATCGTGGTGAGGGGGGTACGCAGTTCGTGGCTGGCATCGGTGATGAACCGTCGCATGCGTTCCTCGGAGCTGCGCGCCTGTTCCGCCGAGGCATCGGATGCGGCCACCGCGCGCTGAATCTGCGCGAGCATCCCGTTGAGCGCCAACGAAAGTCGGCCGACTTCCGTGCGCGGGTCCCGTTCGGGGACCCGTCGGTCGAGCTGCCCCGCGGCGATGGCGGCGGCCGTGCGTTCCACCTCCACGAGCGGGCGCAGACTGCGGTGCACGACGGCGTATCCGGCGACGCCGAGCACCAACAGCACAGCAGCTCCGATACCCACCTGCGACCAGATCAGCGCCCGCACCGAGGACTGCACCTCGGACAGGTCGATCGCGACTGTGGTGAGCTCACCCGTCGGCCCCTGCACGGTCATGGCCCGCCACTGGACGTTCGAGTTGTCGAGGGATCCGACGGTCACGGGCACGGGCCCGACATCATTGTCGTCGGGCAGATCCGGTTCGGCCTCCCGGTCGTTGACCGCGATCCACGTGCGTCCGTCGGGATCGACCCCACGCACGTAGAAGTTCGACGGCGGCCGCGCGGGGTTCGGCCCTTCCAGCGGTGTGGTCGGCAACCGGGGCGCCTGCGCCCAGCTACGGGAAGCGTCGAGCAGCGTCTGATCGATGCGGCTGACCTCGGTGTGCCTCATGATCGAGGTGACGGCAATGCCCGAGGCCAGCAGGCCACACGCCACCAGCACAAGAGCGGCGGCAACCAAACCGACCCGCAGCGGCACCCCGCGCCCGCGGCCTACCCGGTCGAACACCTCAGCAGTATGGCCGCTGAGGACCGGGGCGTCAGCGCGGCTCGCGTAAAACGTAGCCAACGCCGCGCAGAGTGTGCAGGAGGCGCTTGTCGCCGGTGTCGATCTTGCGACGCAAGTAGGAGACGTAGGACTCGACGACATTGACGTCGCCGCCGAAGTCGTAACGCCACACATGATCGAGGATCTTGGGCTTGGACAGCACCGTGCCGGCATTGATGATGAAGTAACGCAACAGGGTGAACTCGGTGGGCGACAGCGATACCGGCTCGCCGGCCTTCCACACCTCGTGGGTGTCCTCGTCGAGTTCGATGTCGGCGAAGGTCAGCCGGGCGCTGCGCGGTTCCTCGATGCCGCGGCCGGACCGGCGCAGGATCACCCGTAGCCGTGCCACCACTTCTTCCAGGCTGAACGGCTTGGTCACGTAGTCATCGCCACCGAGGGTCAGTCCGGCGATCTTGTCCTGCAGGCTGTCGCGTGCGGTCAGGAACAACGCGGGCGCGTCGATACCGTCGGCGCGCAACCGGCGCAACAGCCCGAACCCGTCCATGCCGGGCATCATCACGTCGAGGATCACCGCGTCGGGCCGCATCTCGCGGGCCTTGTCCAGCGCGGCGGGGCCGTTGCAGGCGGTGTATACCTCGAAGCCCTGGAACTTCAGGCTGACCGACAGCAACTCGACAATGTTGGCCTCGTCGTCGACGACGAGGACCCGGGCTTCGGGGACACTCTCAGGCAGTGCAGGCATGGCCATTCCGCAATGTTGAACCGTTCAGATGGACTCATCCTGCATGCGCGCTGTGGACTTCCTGTGAGTTTCGCTGTGATCGCCCTCACCTAGACTGACGCCATGAACCTCGGCAGGACCATGGTCCAGGTTGCCACCGCACCCGTGCGCATCGGCCTTGCAGTCGCCGATGCCGGCCTCGGCATTGCCGCAGAGACGCTCAATGTCGTGCAGCGCGGTCTCACCGACGTCAACCCGATCAACCGCACGTCATCGGTGGCGCAGATGCTCGGGCTCGACGACGCGGTCGAGCGGGCGAACCGGCTGGCGCGCCTGATGGATGACGACGCTCCCCTGGGTCGGGCACTGGCGCCCGACGGCCCGGTCAACAGGTTGCTGCGACCCGGTGGTCTCGTCGACCAGTTGACCACAGAAGGTGGCCTGCTGGACCGGTTGACCGCTGAGAACGGCGCGGTGTCACGGGCGGTGGCGCCGGGCGGGCTGGTCGACCAGGTGACCATGGAGGGCGGTCTGCTGGACCGGCTCACCACCGACGACGGCGCGCTCTCGCGCGTGATCGCACCGGGCGGGCTTGCCGATCAACTGCTGGCCAACGACGGGCTGATCGAGCGGGTGCTGCGCGAGGACGGCGTGGCCGACCGGCTGCTTGCCGAAGACGGTCTGCTCGACACCCTCACCGATCCCGACGGCCCCCTGCTCAAACTCGCCGATGTCGCCGACACGCTCAACCGGCTGGCGCCGGGGCTGGAAGCGCTCGCCCCGACCATCGACGCCCTGCACGATGCCGTCATCACGCTCAGCCAGGTGGTCAATCCGCTGAGCAACATCGCCGGGCGGATTCCGCTACCGCGTCAGCGCAGCAGGCGCAGCAGCACCGTGCCCCGGGCCGTGGTCTCCGAACGCATCGTCGACGCAGAAGACTGACCCGTTAAACTAGGGCACGTTCCACCCGCCTCCGTAGCTCAGTGGTAGAGCAACGCACTTGTAATGCGTAGGCCGTCAGTTCAATCCTGACCGGGGGCTCCACACGGCATCCGACTTGTCGGTGCCTCCTCGTAACTTCTACCCATGAGACTCTGCCTCGGCTGTGGTGCAGCACTTTCGAAGCGCAGCCAGAAGATCTACTGCGGCAACGCCTGCCAGGCATCGGCCCGACGCGATGCCAGTACGAAACTGTGGCTCGAGACCGGCGAGGCGTGGATCGACGGCCGCCGCGGTCACTACATTCGGCAGTACCTCGCCGCCGCTCAGTCAGACTGCTGTGCAATCTGCGGGGCAGCCAGCACCTGGCAGGGACTCCCCCTGACATTGATCATGGACCACATCGACGGCAACCCGACCAACAACCGACGGGAGAACCTGCGCCTGATCTGCCCGAACTGTGACTCACAGTTGCCGACGTACAAGAGCCGCAACCGAGGGAACGGACGCCACTACCGCAGGCAGCGCTACGCCGACGGTCAGTCGCACTAGGCGCCTGTTGGACAATGCAGGCATGGTCGAACAGAGCATTTGGATGCAGAAGGTCGCCGCCGATCCCGGACATTCGCAGTGGTACATCGAACGGTTCCGGTCCATGGCGCGGGCCGGCGAAGACCTGGCCGGGGAGGCCCGTTTCATCGACGCGATGGTGCCGCGGGGCGCCCGCATCCTCGATGCCGGTTGCGGCCCGGGCCGGTTGGGTGGCTATCTGGCCGCGGCCGGTCATCAGGTGGTCGGCGTCGACGTCGACCCGGCGCTGATCGAGGCCGCCGAGCAGGACCATCCCGGGCCGCGCTGGCTCGTCGGCGACCTCGCCGAACTCGACCTGCCTGCACGCGGTATCACCGAACCGTTCGATGTCATCGTGTCGGCAGGCAACGTCATGACGTTCGTCGCGCCCAGCACCCGCGTCGCGGTGCTGACCCGGCTGCGTGCCCACGTCGCTGACGAGGGCCGGATCGTGATCGGTTTCGGCGCCGGTCGCGATTATGAGTTCGCGCAGTTCTTCGAGGACGCCGCCGCCGCGGCGCTCGCGCCCGATCTACTGCTGTCCACCTGGGATCTGCGGCCGTTCACCGAGGACTCCGGCTTCCTGGTCGCGGTTCTCCGGCCCGCCTAAACGCGCGTGGTCAGCTTGCGAAGCGTCTGGTACTCACTGTCCTTGTAGGGCCGGCCATCGGGTTGCAGCAGGTCACTGAACCACACCTTCGGAACCTTGGTGTACGGCTTGTCCCACGAATCCCATGGGAAGTATGTCTGGGTCTTGCCTGCCACCATGCCCCAGCTGTACGCGGCGACGTTGTGTCGCTTGGCAACCGGCAACACGCCTTCGATCGTGCTGCCCTGGTTTCGCGCCAGGTATTCGGTGCACAGGATCGGACGCCCGAGCGGAGCAAGCTCATCGATACGGGCCTCGAAGTCGTGGGGTCCGCCGTAGGAGTGGAAGGAGATGACGTCGGAGTTGTCGAGCTGAAAGTTGTCCATCTCGCTGCGGCTGCCCGGGCTCCAATTTCCTTGCCAGACACCGCTGGTCAACGGCTGCACCGGATTCACCGACCGCGCCCAGCTGAACACCTGCGGGAGTATCCCACCGACCGCATCCAACTTGTCCTTGCGCTCGACCTTGCGGTACTGCTTGGCGGGGTTGTCCGGCTCGTTCCACAGATCCCATCCCAGAACCCGGTTGTCGGTGCGGAACTGGCTCATCACCCCCACCACGTAATCCTGCAGTAGCGGCCGGTAGCGGGCGTCGTCGATCCGTTGAGCACCCGGGCTCTGCACCCACCCCGAGTTGTGCACGCCCGGCGTGGGCGCGCGCTGGGCACCCAGCTTCGGGTGCGGATCCCAGCAGGAGTCGAAAAAGACGAACAGCGGCTTGATGCCCTGACGCGCCGCAATCGCGACGAACTGCGCCAACCGGTTCTGAAAACCCGCCCGGTCCGAAGCCCACAGCAGATCGTGCAGAAAGACCCGTACGGTGTTGAACCCGAGCAGCCGGCAGGCACCCAACTCGCTGTCGATGCGCCGGGGATCGTAGGTGCCCGCGCCGAACATCTCGAGCTGGTTGATGGCGTTCGACGTGATGAAGTTGGTGCCGACCAACCAGCCCTGGGCCTGATACCAGGCGTTGGCACGCTCAACCGGCCACTGACCAGCCGCGGCGGTGGCGCGGGGGATCGTGGTCAATGCCGCGGAAGCTGCCAATACGAGCGGAATCTTGAGGACCGTTCGACGTTGCACCACGTGACAATAGTGGGCCCGACCTGCACAACTGGGGCTCGCGTATCACTTTGCAATCATTGAGGTTTCGAATCGTTATCCGATTCGCCTCAGAGCCGGCCCACTGCGTAGGACGCCGCTTGGTTCGTCATGCCGTTGATGTTGTAGAGGCCGTGGGCGAAACTGGGCACACCGGCGGGGGCACCGTCGCAGATCGTGTCTCCCGGCTCACACAATTCGAGGGTCTTGTCTGCGTACCGCGGTCCGATGACGATTGGCGGCGCCCCGATATCGCCCATGAACTGGTCCGACGGCTTGCCCATCAGGACCACCGCGGCGACGTGGTTTGCGGCTTCCGGCGGCATGGGGTCCGGTATGTACCGCTCGTACTCCGTCGGTATCTCGTCGGGCACGGCGGCCGAGGTGACGAATCCGGCCACCACAGCACCTTGGGAATACCCGCCGAGCACCATCTTGGTGGCCGGACAGCGCGCGGCCGTTGACTCGATGTGGCTGGCCGCGTCCCGGATCCCGTCGACGACAGTTTTGGCGAATTCGATGCGGTCGCCGAAGTCGCCGCTGGCGGCGTAGTTGACCGGATAGACGTCGACGGACTTCCCGCCCGCTTGCGCGCGCACCGCATCGATGAACGCCTGTCCCGTGACGCCCACCCCGGGCGGCTCGAAGGTGCCGCGGGCGAAGATGACCTCAACGTCAGGACATGGTTGGGCCGCCGCCGTGTAGGCCGGCGCCAGCGGTAGAGCGCACGCCGCGATCAGAACAGCACCCTGAATCAGTTTGAAGAATCTCATGTGGACTCCAGTGCATCGGACCACTGCCGACCGTAACGGACAGAAGCATCCCGTGTCTCGGTGGAAATGTCACTCTCCTCTTGGGGCACATTCCTTTCCGTTGTACGATAATCCCACTCTTGTGGCCGGGCGTCGAAAGACTCGACGGCCACTGCTTACGCGCAAAAGTAACCGACGGATTGGGGCGATTTCTATGGCGTCAGCTGCACCGGAGGCCGTCACCAGCCGCTATGCAGGCAGGCGGATGGAACGGGTGGAGGACACCCGGCTGCTCACGGGTCGCGGCACGTTTGTCGACGACGTCACGCGGCCAGGCATGCTCCACGCCTGCTTCGTACGCAGCCCGTTTGCCCGCGCCACGATCAACGGCATCGACGCCGCTGCGGCGCTGGCACTGCCGGGTGTGCTCGCGGTGTACACCGCCGCCGACATCAACCCCGAAGTCAAAGAGGCCTGGCACGCGGTCGCCGGTAAAGACATGCCGGACACCCCGCGCCCGCCGCTGGCCGAAGGCGAGGTGAAATTCGTCGGTGATCCCGTGGCGCTCGTGGTGGCCGAGAGCCGGTACATCGCCGAAGACGCCGCCGACCTGGTCGATGTCGACTACGAGGCACTGCCCGCCATCGCCGACTTCCGCCAGGCGCTGACCTCGGAGGTGGCCGTGCACGCGGCCTATCCCGACAACAACGCGGGCGGGATGGCCGGGATGCCACCTGACGAGGAGACCTTCAACTCCGCCGCGCACGTCGTGAAAGAACACATCTACCAGCAGATGCACGTGCCGGTGCCGATCGAGACCCGCGGCATGGTCGCCGAGTGGGCAGGCGCCACCGGCGAGCTCACGATTTGGGCCTCCACCCAGACACCGCACGAACTCAGAGCCTTCGGAGCGCGCCTGTTGGGCATACCGGCCCAGCATGTGCGGGTCATCATGCGCGACACCGGCGGCGCGTTCGGTCAGAAGGTCGTCCCGATGCGGGAGGACATGTGCATCATGTTGGCCGCTCGCAAAACGACGGGGGCGCTCAAGTGGATCGAGGACCGTCGCGAAAACCTCATGTCGGCCGGGCAGTCCCGCCATGTCGACGGCGACGTGCGGATGGCGTTCGACGCCGACGGCACCATCCTGGCCGCCGACATCGACTTCGTGCAGGACGTCGGTTCCTATCCGACGCCGTATCCGGTATTGACCACCGCCGCGATCGGCATGTTCTTTCCCGGCCCCTACCGCGTCCCCAAGGCCAGCTTCAACTACAAGACCGTGTTCTCCAACACCGCGGGCCTGCACGCCTACCGCGGACCGTGGCAATACGAAACCCTCACGCGGGAAATCCTTCTCGACATCGCCGCCCGCAAGATGGACATGGACCCGGTGGAACTGCGACGCAAGAATCTGCTGCGCCGCGACGAGATGCCCTACGCCAACCCCAACGGCATGCCGTATGACCACGTCGCCCCGGCCGAGACGTTCGAGCAGGCCGTCAAGATCCTCGACCACGAGGGCTTCCGCAGGGAGCAGGCCGAGGCGCTGGCCCAGGGCCGCTATATCGGCCTCGGGTTCTCGGCCTACATCGAACCGACCGGTGCCGCCACCGGTCACCTCGCCACCGAGGGCGCCACGATCCGGATGGAGCCGACCGGCAAGATCAACGTCTACGTCAACGGCGGGTCAACCGGAAACAGCTTGGAAACCACCGTCATCCAACTCACGGCCGACGCACTGGGCGCCGACATCGACGACGTCGCGACCATCCAGGGCGATACCGCGGTGACCCCGTACGGAGCCGGAACCCAGGGCAGTCGCAGCGCCCCGATGACGGCAGGCGCGGTCAACGAGGCCGGCACGATCCTGCGCAATCAGCTCGTCGCGATGGCCGCGGCCCGACTCGACGTGCCGGAATCCGAGATCGAACTCGGCGGATCGAAGGCGACCGTCCGTGACGATCCGGCCAAGAGCGTGACATTCGCCGACCTGGCCTACCGTGCGCACTACGAGCCGCAGCAACTGCCGCCGGGGATGTCGGCAGCGCTGGAGGCCACTGCCCGGTTCACCGCACCCCCGACCGCACCGATCCACTGGGCCAACGCCACCCACGCCTGTACGTGTGAAGTGGATCTGACCACCGGGCACGTGACCCTTACGCGCTACATCGTCAGCGAGGACGTCGGCCCGATGATCAACCCCACCGTGGTCGAGGGCCAGATCGCCGGCGGCACCGTGCAGGGCATCGGTGGCGCGTTACTGGAGAAGCTCTCCTACGACGACGCCGGAAATCCGTTGTCCTCGACGTTCGTCGACTACCTGCTGCCGACAGCCACCGAGGTCCCCGTCATCGAGTACGGCCATGTCGAGATCCCCGGACCCGGCGTCGGCGGCTACAAAGGCGCAGGTGAGGGCGGGGCCATCGGCTCCACCCCCGCGGTGATCAACGCCGTCAACGACGCTCTCGCCCCACTCGGAGTCACTCTGACCACGCTGCCTGCCAGCCCCTCCGCCATCGTCGAGCTGCTCGAACGATCAGAGAAGAAGGAGCACTAAACCGTGGAGCTCAACAACGAATTCCGGGTCGCGGTTCCGGCGGCGAAAACCTGGGAGGTGCTCACCGACGTAGAGCGGGTGGCACCGTGTCTGCCCGGCGCGACGCTCCTCAACGTCGACGGTGACGAGTTCACCGGTGCCGTGAAGGTGAAGGTCGGCCCGATCACGGTGTCCTACCAGGGTGAGGCCGCGTTCCAGGAGAAGGATGTGGCCGCACAGCGTGTGGTGCTCAAAGCCAACGGTAAGGAGACGCGCGGCAACGGCACCGCCTCGGCCGTCGTCACCGCGCAACTGAAAGACGAGGGCGACGCGACCACCGTGGTGGTCACCACCGACCTGGCCATCTCGGGCAAGGCCGCACAGTTCGGCCGCGGCGTGCTGGCCGATGTCGCGGGCAACCTGATCGGACAGTTCGCCAAGAACCTGGAGGCCGAACTGCTCGGACCCGCCACCCCATCCGCCGAAAGCGACTCCGCCACTGCCGGATCCGAACAGGCACCGCAGCAGGGCGCCCCCATCAACGCGATCGCGCTGGCCAAGGTGATGGCGGTGCCGATGGCCAAACGGTTCGCCCCCGCGATCGGTGCGGTCGCGGCGGCCGGCGTGCTGGGGTTCGTCCTCGGCCGCGCCGGACGCAAGAGCCGCAGACACACTGCCCTGACGGCCGAAGACCTGCAGGCCGCGCTGCTGCGGTTGGTGTCGTGAAAGCCGCACCGTTCGCCTACCACCGCCCCGACACCATCGACGAGGCGGTGGCGCTGCTCGGCGAGTACGGCAACGACGCGAAGATTCTGGCCGGCGGACAGAGCCTGGTGCCGATGCTGGCGATGCGACTCACGCATTTCGACAACCTCATCGACATCTCCCGGGTGTCCGAACTCAACGACATCACCGCGCAGGGTTCCGAGGTACGCATCGGTGCGGCCACCCCTCATGCCATGGTCGGCATGGACGACGAAATCGCCGATTCGGTGCCGTTGTTGACGCTCGCCACACCGCACATCGGGCATTTCCAGATCCGTACCCGCGGGACTCTTGGCGGCGCGATTGCGCACGCCGATCCAGCCGCGGAGTACGCCGCCGTCGCACTCGCGCTCGACGTGACGATCGAGGCCACGTCCCCGCGCGGCAGGCGCGACATCGGAGCCGGCGAGTTCTTCACCGGCCTGTGGGAGACCTCGCTGGCCGCCGACGAGATCCTGACCGCCGTACGTTTCCCGGTGTGGTCGGGTCGTTGCGGCTTTGCCGTGCAGGAATTCGCCCGCCGCCACGGCGATTTCGCCATCGCCGGTGCGGTCGTCGGCATCGAGCTCGACGACGACAACCGGGTGAGCAGATGCGGCATCGGCCTGCTGGGACTCGGCTCGACACCCAAACGCGCCACCGGTGCCGAGCACGCCGTGATCGGCACCCCGCTCGGCAACGTCACCGACGAGCAGATCGGCGAGCAGGCCATGTCCGAACTCTCCGACATCCCGGCCGACCTGCAGGGCTCGGCGGCCTACCGCGCGCGCGTCGGGGCCGCGATGGTGGCACGGGCCTGGAACCAAGCAAGCATGGAGGCGCTCAATGCATGAAATGCCGGTTGAGCTTTCGGTCAACGGCCGCGACCACCGCGCCGATGTCGAGCCCAGGGTGACCCTGGCCGACTTCCTGCGCGAACGGTGCGGCTTGACCGGCACCCACCTCGGCTGCGAGCACGGTGCTTGCGGAGCGTGCACGGTCCTGCTGGACGGGCAGGCGGTTCGGTCCTGCCTGATCTTCGCGGTGCAGGCCGACGGTCAGGAGGTGACCACCGTCGAGGGGATCGCCCAGCCCGACGGTGAGCTGTCCCCCGTGCAGGCCGCACTCAAGGAGTGCCACGGCCTGCAGTGCGGCTTCTGCACCCCGGGGTTCGTCACGTCGATCACCGCCCTGTTGCGCGACAACCCCAACCCGACGGACGTGGAGATCCGCGAGGGGCTGTCCGGCAATTTCTGCCGCTGCACCGGTTACCAAGGCATTATCAATGCCGTGCACCGGGCTTCCCAAGAGCTTCAATGACTTTGGCGATGCGTCGCTCCCGGGTCTCGGCGGTCTTGGCACCCTGCACCGACGTGACATGGGCCTTCTGTTTGCTGTAGGACAGTGCATTCCAGGCCGCGGCTGCCGCGGGTGAGTCACTGAGCGCGCTCCGCAGATCATCAGGCAGCTCCACGGTACGGGGCGCGGTATCCACGGTGAGTTCGACATCGATCGCGTCACCACCACTGATCCCCGACTCGCCACGCCGTTCTGCACTGAACGGGATCAGGTACTTTCCGCCCATGGGCGCGATTGTCGACCGGTACCGGTAGCCGTTCACGTCGACGACCACAGCCGGGCGTTTTCCGGCGCCCAGGGCCTCGACCACCTCTGCCGGTACCTCGATCCCCGTGTTGTTCCCTTGCTGGAACATGGTTGTAGAGAACTGCATTGTCCGAAAATAACCGGTAGAAGGGGAATCATGAAGATCGGATTTATCGGGCTGGGAAACATGGGCGCCGCGATGGCCACCAATCTTGTCAGGGCGGGCCACGAAGTGACCGTCTACAACAGGTCGCAGAGCAAGGTCGACGCACTGGCCGAACACGGCGCGCTGCCGGCCCGCACGGTTGCCGAGGCCTGCCGTGGTGACGTGGTCGTCACGATGCTGGCCAACGACGACGCGGTGACGGCGGTGACCTTCGACGACGGCGGGATCCTCGCCTCACTGTCCGCAGGCGCCACGCACGTTTCGTCGTCGACCATCAGCGTGGCCCTGGCCGAACGGCTCACCGCCGTCCATTCAGAAGCCGGCCACGGTTTCGTCAGCGCCCCGGTATTCGGCAGGCCGGAAGCCGCCGCCGCGGCCAAGCTTTTCGTCGTGGCCGCCGGCGCCCCGGCCACCATGGCGACCGTATCCCCGATTTTCGAGGCGATCGGGCAGCGCACTTTCAGCCTCGGCGAGGAACCCCGTGCCGCCAGTCTGGTCAAGATCAGCGGCAACTTCCTGATCGCCTCGGTGATCGAATCCCTCGGCGAGGCAATGGCACTGGTCGGCAAGGCCGGCGTGGACAAGCAGCAGTATCTGGAGCTACTGACCTCGACGCTGTTCGATGCTCCGGTGTACCGGACCTACGGCGGGCTGCTGGCGCGCGAGGAGTTCACGCCGGCCGGCTTCGCCGCCACCCTCGGCCTCAAGGACGTCAAGCTGGCGTTGAGCGCCGGCGACGCACTGCAGGTGCCGCTGCCGGTGGCCAGCCTGTTGCGGGACCGGTTCCTGACCCTGCTGGCCACGGGCGGCGGCGAACTGGACTGGTCGGCGCTGGGCGCCTTGAGTGCCTGGGAATCCGGGGCGGACCACCCTGCCAAGTAACTCGTCAATGCCGAGGATTGCAGCTACATGGTGACCGCAGACCTCGGCGTTGATGGGTTATCCACAGATTGCGAAGTGGGTCTGGTGGGCGCCGTGTCGGTCGGCGAACATCGAAGACGTGGACGCCGAACACATGCTGGGGCTGCAGGCGGGGGTCATCTCTCGTCGACAGGCTCTCGATGCGGGCATGCACGACCACGACATCCGGCGGCTGCTCAGACGCAATGAGTGGGCACGGGTCCACGACGGTGTATACGTCCATCACACTGGACCGTTGACGTGGCTGCAAAGGGCATGGGCCGCAGTCCTTTACGCGGCCCCCGCGGCGCTGTGCCTCGAATCGGCGTTGACGGATGGAGGCATTCTGATCCATGTCGCCGTCTCCCGTCGCCGGGCGGCGCTGGTCCAGCCGGCTGGAGTCCGCATCCACCATCTGGCCCACCTCGAAGAGCGGGTGCTCTGGAACCTCGGACCTCCACGTCTGCGTTACGACGAAGCCGCGCTGGACGTCGCGTGCCGAGCCAAGGGCGAATTCGATGCCATTACGGTTCTGGCCGACGCCTGCCAGTCGCGGCGCACCACAGCGCGACGCCTGCTCGGGGTCCTGGACGCTCGTAGTCGGGTCCGGCGTCGTCGCTGGCTGCGGGCCGTACTGGTCGACATCGCGGAGGGCACCTGCTCGGTCCTCGAGCATGGTTACCTCAATCGCGTGGAGCGGGCACACGGGCTGCCCCGGGCGATCCGACAGAGACATTCGACCTCGTCAATGGGTGTCTGCTATCGCGACGCCGAGTACAGCCGGCGACTCGTGGTCGAACTCGACGGCCGTCTGTTCCACGACTCGGCTTCCGCACGGAACAAAGATTTCGAGCGCGACCTCGATGCCGCGGTCGATGGCAGGGCGACCATCCGACTCTCGTACCGGCAGGTTTTCGACCGACCGTGCCGGACGGCCGCGAAGATCGCGCACGTGATGTCGCGGCACGGGATCGGGGTGAGCGGCCACGCGTGTGGGCCGCTGTGTGAGTTCAGCGGGCTCGACCTCGCTGCCTGAGAACTACTTCGCGACGACCCCGCGGAGCCCGTCGGCGCCGAACAACGGCTCCAGCATCCCGGAGATGTCCGGGCCGCGACGCAGCCCGTGCCCGCCGTCGACGTTGATGGCCTGCCCGGTGATCCAGCCCGAGGCGTCGCTGAGCAGGAACACGGCCAGATTGGCGATGTCTTCGACCTCACCGAACCGTGGGAGCGGAGTGCAGGCCCGGTAGTCCTCGGTGGCGGCCGGGAGTTCGAAGATCGGCCCGACCATCTCGGTGCGGGTCAGGCCCGGTCGGATGCTGTTCACCCGCACCCACGACGGCCCGAGCTCGTCGGCGGCCAGCATCAGCAGGTGATCCAGCGCGGCCTTGCTCACCCCATAGGCGCCGAACCAGCGGTGGGTGTTGCTCGAGGCGATGGACGAGATGCCCACGAACGATCCGCCCCCGCCACGCACCAATTCCCGGCCCGCGTGCTTGAGCAGGTACATGGTGCCGTTGACATTGAGGTCGATGGTGCGCCGCCACAACTCGGAATCGATCTGGGTGATCGGCCCGATGGTCTCCGACCCGCCTGCGCTGTGCACCACGCCGTGTAGCCGGCCGTGCCAGGCGGTGGCGGCATCGACGACCCGGCTGACCTCGTCCTCGTTCGTCACGTCGGCGGGTTCGTAGAGCACCGAACCGGAGCGTTGTGCACCGATCTCCTGTGCCGCGGCGTCCAGCTTGTCGGCATTTCGGCCGACGAGCATGGCGTTGCCGCCGGAAGCCACGATCGCGGCGGCGGCGGCCTTGCCGATGCCGCTGCCACCTCCCGTCACCAGATACGTTCTCTCCGCCAATGACAGCTGCATCGTCATGGTGTATCACGCCGGGCGGGCTTGGGGGCGCCCAATGTGCGCCAGTCGGGAACATTCGGCGGCAACCCGACCGGAAACCGGTTCTCGTTGGCGGCAGCCCAATGCGCGTGGCCGAGCTCATGAATGTGGAACGCGTGCCGCAACGCCTCGGTGAACCCCATCGCGTCGCTGGCCGCATTCACCGAATCTTTGATCAGCAGCGCCGCCATTGTCGGCCGCTCGGCGATCCGACGGGCGAACTCCAGTGTCCTGTCCTCCAGTTCGTCGCGAGGAAAGACCTTGGAGACCATGCCGAGCCGGTACGCCTCGTCGGCGTCGATCGAATCCCCGGTGAGCAGCAGTTCTTTGGCCTTGCGAGCGCCGAATTCCCAAGGGTGCGCGTAATACTCGACGCCAGGCATGCCCATACGCACTCCGACCACATCGCTGAACTTGGCGTCATCGGCGGCCACGATCAGATCGCAAGCCCAGATGAGCATCAGCCCGGCCGATATGGCGTTGCCCTGCACCGAGGCGATGGTGACCTTGCGCAGATCACGCCAGCGCCGGGTGTTTTCGAAATAGAAGTGCCACTCCTGCAGATAGGTTCGTTCGGCCACCCCGTCGGCCGTAGCGCCATGGGACCGGAATGTCGGATGCTGGCCCGGGCCCGGCGATCGCTCTGCCAGGGCCTCCTCGGAGCCCAGATCGTGGCCCGCCGAGAAATTCTTGCCGCGGGCCCCCAGGATCACCACCCGCACCCGGTCGTCAGCCTCGGCGCGACCGAAGGCTTCGTCCAACTGCACCAACAGTGTTCGGGACTGAGCGTTCTGCGCCGCGGGGCGGTTCAACCAGATTCGGGCGATGCGCCCGTCATCGAGAGTCTCGTAGGTGACCTGACTGGATGTGTCGTCGGAATCGACCATGTCGTATACCTCGCTCGGCAGGGCTGGCGCTTAACAAACTGCACATTACGTGTATCGCCACACGCGTCCGTCGCCGGTGCCACAGCAACCTGACAGTTCACTCACAGTGACCCTCAAGGAGACGCGTAGCGGTCGTGTTTGCGCAGCGCATTCCCCTTGTGGCGCGTATTCTGTCGAGTACCAGCAGACATCGTGGACAGTGGCGACATCGCGTCGCAACCGTGCAGTCAGCAAACTGGTCAGACATCGAGAGAAAGCAAGACGAATGGCCATCTCCCAGCTTTCAGCACGCCGTTTCATCGCCGTGGGCGCATTCGCGGTGGCACTGGCCGCCGCGCCCGCCGTCACGGTGTTCACCGTCCCGGCCGGCGCGCTCGCGGCCTGCCCCAACGGTGAGAGCACCGACACCTTCACCGGCGAGTGCGTACCGGACCTCGTTCCGAACTCTCCCTTCAGTGCCACGCCTGCCAACCCGGCGCTACCGTCGGTGAACCTTCCCGGCGGCGGGGGCGCCATTCCGTGCACCGGCGCCAACTCCGGCCAGTGCATCGGCCTGTCCGAGGAACAGCAGGCGCAGGGCCCGCAGCCGGAGCCGCAATCGACCGTCGGTAGCAGCCCCACCGTCACCGGGCAGATCGGCTGACACGCAGCAAATCCGCAGACACCCCACAGCAGGCTGTGCGCAGCCATAGACTTCTGGCGTGATGTCACGCGCGCTTCTGACGGCTGTACTCGCGGCCGTCGCCACGGGCGCCGCCGCGCTCTCGATTCTGACCGGCGGTGCGCCGAGGCCACTTGCCGCCTGTTCCGGCGGCGAAGAGGCCGACGTCTACACCACCGTGTGCACACCGTTCATGGTGCCGAACTCGCCATCCCCGTTCAGCACGATCCCGGGCAATCCGGACATCCCGGCCATCGATGGGATCCCCTGCACCGGCCGTAACGCCGGCCAGTGCATCGGGTTGGCCGAGGACGCCGAAGCGGCAGGTCCGGCGGCGGTTCCCCGCTCGACGATCAGCGCCAGCCCGTAGCGTTCTCAGCCTACGATCAGAAGTAGTGCAGATTACTCTCAGCTTTCATAGAATCCTCCCGACGACACAGTCAGACAACTACAGAAAGCGTGACGATGGCGACCTTCCCGTTCCCAGTCCGACGCATGATCCTTGCCGGCGGATTTGTGCTCGCTGCGGCCGCCGCCCCGGCGATCACCGCGTTCGCCGTGCCGATGTCGTCCGCTCCGGCGGTAGCGTGCGCCTCCGGCGAAGAGGAGGACCTCTACACCGGCGTCTGCGTCCCGCACACCGTGCCGAATTCAGGCGGATCCTTCAGCTCGATCCCCGGTAACCCGAACCTGCCCGCAGTGAACGAGCCCGGCGGCGGCGGCGCCATCCCGTGCACCGGCGCAAACAGCGGTGAATGCATCGGCCTGGCCGAGGAGGCCCAGTCGGAGGGCCCCGCGGTGGAACCCAAGTCGACGGTCGGCAGCAGCCCGACCGTCACCGGTTCGATCGGCTGATCCGCAGCGAGGCGACCGGGGCCTGGCCGGTCGCATAGAGTTGTCCTATGCCTGCAAAAACAGATAACGCCGAACTCGGCGATGTGGAACCGTTAGCCGACAGCACCGCCAGCCAGGCCCGGCGGGTGGTGGCGACATATGCGACCGACGCGGACGAGTGCCGGATGTTCCTCTCGATGCTCGGTATTGGACCGTCGAAAACAGAGGCTTAATGTCTCCAGAGGGCGGCCATCGGGGTGCCTCAGGGAACTCCGACTTCGTGGTGGTTGCCAACCGGCTGCCGATCGACATCGAGCGGTTGCCCGATGGCAGCACCAGGTTCAAACGCAGCCCTGGTGGCCTGGTCACCGCACTGGAGCCGTTGCTGCGCAAACGCCGCGGGGCGTGGATCGGCTGGGCCGGGGTCCCCGACAGCGACGAAGAGCCGATTTTCGAGGAAGACCTGCAGCTGTACCCGGTGCGGCTGTCGGCCGATGACGTCGCGAAATACTACGAGGGCTTCTCGAACGCCACCCTCTGGCCCCTTTACCACGACCTGATCGTCAAGCCCGTCTACCACCGGGAATGGTGGGACAGCTACGTCGAGGTGAATCGACGCTTCGCCGAAGCGACCGCCCGTGCCGCGGCACCGGGGGCCACCGTGTGGGTCCAGGACTATCAACTGCAGCTGGTGCCGAAGATGCTGCGGATGCTGCGGCCCGACGTCACGATCGGTTTCTTCCTGCACATCCCGTTCCCACCGGTCGAGCTGTTCATGCAGATGCCGTGGCGCAGCGAGATCATCGACGGCCTCCTCGGCGCCGACCTGGTGGGGTTCCATCTGCCCGGCGGTGCACAGAACTTCCTCGTGCTGTCGCGCCGGCTGGCGGGAGCGACCGCTTCGCGCGCATCGGTCGGGGTGCGGGCGCGGTTCGGTGAGGTCCAGGTCGGCTTCCGCTCGGTCAAGGTCGGCGCATTCCCCATCTCGATCGACTCGGCGGACCTCGACCGCAAGTCCCGCACCCGCGAGGTGCGCCAGCGGGCCCGGCAGATCCGCGCCGAACTGGGAAATCCGCGCAAGATTCTGCTCGGCGTCGACCGGCTCGACTACACCAAGGGCATCGACGTCCGGTTGCACGCATTCTCGGAACTGCTCGAGGAACACCGGGTCAAGCATGACGACACCGTGCTCGTGCAGCTGGCCACTCCGAGCCGGGAGCGGGTGGAGAGCTATATCGCGATGCGCGAGGACATCGAGCAGCAGGTCGGTCACATCAACGGCGAGTACGGCCGCGTCGGCCACCCGATCGTGCACTATCTGCACCGACCGATACCACGCGACGAGCTGATCGCGTTCTTCGTCGCTGCCGACGTCATGCTCGTGACGCCGCTGCGTGACGGCATGAACCTGGTCGCCAAGGAGTACGTGGCCTGTCGCAACGATCTCGGCGGTGCCCTGGTGCTGTCGGAATTCACCGGGGCGGCGGCAGAGCTCCGTCAGGCATATCTGACCAATCCCCATGACCTCGAGGGCGTCAAGGACGCGATCGAGGCCGCCCTCAACCAGACGCCCGACGAAGGCAGGCGGCGGATGCGTGCGCTACGTCGCCAGGTGCTGGCGCATGATGTGGACAGGTGGGCCCGCGCGTTTCTCGACGCGCTGGGCAGCGCAAAATCAGCCTGAGCGCTGGGCAGCGCGAAATCAGCCTGAGCGCTGGTTAGATCGGGTTGATCGCGTCGATCAGCCACTTGCCGTCGACCTTGCGGTATTCGACGCGCAACCGGCTGCCGTCGTAGAGCGGCTTGCGGGACTGGTCGGTCACCGTGCGGTTCATGTACACCAGCACCGATCCCGACTCCCGTTGTGCCGCCTCCACCCCCACCCCGACGACGCTGATCTGGACGACCAGCTGGCGCTTGCGCGCCTCGGGGATCACGGTCTTGGTGGCGTCCTGTTCGAAGCGCTCACGAAAGTCCGGGGTCAACAGTGGATAGGTCTCGATGAGGCTGCGCTCGACGGTCTGGTAGTCGTAGCCGAACATCTTGGGGATCTGGTCGGCCGCCAACGGGGCCAACTGAGTCCTGGTCAGCTCTTCGCCCCGCTGCTGGACCCGGTTCCAGTAGAGACCGCCGCCGACGCCTGCCAGCGCGACGAACGCAACCGCCAGCAATCCGACCAGCAGGCCGACAATTCTGTTCCGCAAGGTCTAATTTCCCCCGTCCGGATACTTGAGGTCGTATCCGGTCATGTGGCCGTTGTCGTCCTCGTGGACGATCACGCGCAGCCGGTAGGGCCGGGTGGGCGAGTTGACCCCGTCCACGTCGGCGACCGTCACCCACACCGATACCAGGACCGAAGCGTTGTCGGCGATGTCGTCGACCTTCTCGAGGGCAGCTCCGTTGATCACCGCTTCCGACGTGGCGTTGGTGTCGCGGAACAGTGCCTTGAGGTTGTCGACGTTGTTGCCCTGGCTCATCATGTCGCGCAGCGGCCCGCTGGTGCCGTCGACGAACCGGTTCACGCTCTCGTCGATGGTGTCCTGCGTGTAGGTGAACATGTTGACCACGGTCTGCTTCGCGGTGTCCACGAACTGCTGATCGCGTGCCTGCGCGGCGTCCACCTCACGCTGCTGATGCATCATCAGGTACACCACCGCCGACATCGCCGCGGTCACGACGACCAGCACGGCGGCCGCACAGATCGCCACGAGCTTGCGGTGCGGCGGCCGCCGCGGCGGCTTGACCGGTTGTGTCGGCCGCGCCGCGACGGTCGGTGCCTCGGTCTTCACCGCGGTCGTCGTACCGGTCGCCTCACCGGCGGCCGGGCCGGCTGCCCGGGACGCACGACGGCGCACCGGCCTCGATTCTTGCGTCTCTAAGGCCGTGTCTTCGGTCATCAAGCCTGCCTAGGATCCAACATCAGGTCTACCCAGGTCTCCGCCGGTCGCAGATCGTCCGCACCGGGCGCGTAGACACCGGTGCCGCCATCGCCGTCGGCGAAGACCCCACTGTGCTGATCGTAGGCGCCGATCCCGGCAGGGCTTGCCAGCGGTGGCGCCTCAGCAGGCAGCGGTGCGTCGGCCGGGGGTGGCGCCGGAGCCGGAGCCGGCGGCATATCCGCAGGTGGCGGAGGTGTACGGCCGTACGGCGGCACGACCTGATCTGGCGGTGCGAAGTACGGCCACGGCGGCGGCGGGGTACCCGGCTGATTGGGCGGTACGGGCAGCGGGAACGGTGCGTGTGGCGCAGGCCCCGGCCCCGGCTGCACGCCCGGCGGCAGCTGCACCGACGGCGGACCCGGGTCCGGATCCACCTGCGGCGGAATCATCGGGAACTTGTTGGGCGGCAGGATGTTGCGCCCGTCGGTGATCGGCACGTCGCCGTAAGGGACCGGCGGACCGCGCCACGGGTTACTGCCCAGCGGCACATACCCATTCGGATCGCGGCACAGCTGAACGGTGGGTGCACGCTTGCCGGGGAACTCCATGCACGGATAGTTGCGTGCGCCGCGCACCACCGCGGGGTCGTTGTGGGCGGTCTTGCAGTACAGATCGGGCGGGAGCTCCCGCAGTGTCTCGTCTGCCGGGGACCGGATCTGGGTCGCCGGGACGAAACCGACCGAACATGGCGGCGGGTCACCCAGGTCGATCTTGAAGTCGAGCTTGGCGCCCTCGTCGGCGGGCGCACCACCGGCGACCGTGTTCAGCGCCGCCATCAGCGCCGGGAAAATCACCAGCGCCTGCTCGATGGACTTGCTGTAGATCACACCGATGCGGCCGAAGTTGGCCAGATTGGCGGCCAGGATCGGGAACGTCGGCCGGATCCCGGTGAACGCGGTGTTCGCCGCCTCGGTCGTGCCGGGCACAGTCTGGAGCGTCGAGCGCAGCTGGGGATCGGCGTGGGCCACCTCCCCGGTCAGCCGGGCCAGTCCGTCGGCGAGGGAACGGATGTTGTCGCCGCTCTGGATCTGAGCATCGAGGAACGGCCCGGCCTGGTCGATCAGCTGGGTGGTCTGGCCGTAGTTGGCATTGGCCTCGTCGATCAGCAGGCGCGCGGATTCGATCAGCCGGGCCAGCTCGGGCCCGGATCCGTTGAACGCCTTGAAGGTTTCGCGCAACAGATCCTGCAGCCGGCTGTTGCCGATGCTGCTGACCAAGGTGTCTGCTTCGTGCAGCAGCCCGGCGATGTCCTGGCCCACCCTGGTGTTCTGCTGATCGATGGTGCCGCCGTTGCGCAGCTTGTCCGACGACGGATTCTCCGGTGGCACCAGGTCGACGTACTGCTCGCCGACTGCCGACACACTCTTGACGGTCGCGGTCACGTTGTTCGGGATCGCGGTGTTGCTGTTGAGCCGCATCCTGGCGACCACGCCGTCCGGGGCCAACCCGACCGACTCGACCCGGCCCACGGTGACGCCGCGGTAGGTGACGTTGGCGTTCTCGTAGATGCCGCCACCGGCAACGAAGTTGGCGTTGATGTCGTAGGTGCCGATGCCAACGGCCGCGGGCAGGTGCAGATAGAACAGGGAGATCGCCCCGACGGTGAGCACCGTGACGATCCCGAAGATCGACAATTGCAGACGGGTGAGCCGGTCGATCATCTACGGCTCCTCATGTTGTGTCGCGGTTCCCGGTGGGATCTTGAACGGATCGGCGGCTTGACCGGACAGGTTTGCCAGCGCTCCGGTCAGGAAGTCCGGCGGGTTGATCACCTCGTTGAGGTGCTGCATATTCGGGTCGAAGGCCCCGGTGGTGAAGATCGATTCACCGAACCGGCGCAGCGTCAGGTCGAACGTGACGAACACGTTGAGGTAGTCGCCCCGCACCGCCTGCTGCAGGTACTTGTAGTGGAACGGGAACGTCGGGAGGAACTCCAGGTCCTTGATGAAATCGTCGGCGTTGTCGTTGAGCGCCTTGATGACCGGGTAGAGGTCCTTGAGGTCGGCCGCGAAATCGGTCTTGGTCTCCGAGAGGATGCGGGAGGCGACCTCGGCGAAACCGCGCAACGCGCCGAAGGCGTCGACGATGTTGGCCCGGTTGTCATTGAGCACCTTGAGCGCACCGGGCAGCGTGTCCAGGGTGCGGCCCAGGTTGTCCTTGCTGCGAGCCAGGACGTCGGCGAACCGGTTCAGGCCTTCGGCCGCGGCGATGATGTCGTTGGTCTGCCGGTCCAGCGACCCGGTCAACTCGGCCAACCTGGGGATCAGATCCGCGAAGCTGCCTGCCCGCCCGGCGACCGCGGCGTAGGCCTCATCCGTGATGTCTTGCAACGCACCGAGATTGCCCTTGTTGACGACCATGCCCAGCGAGGACAGCACTTCCTCGGTGGTCGGGTAGCGGCCGGTGTGCGCCAGCGGAATGTTCGAGCCCTGCTTCAGCTCGCCCTCCCCCGGCCCTTCGGTCGGTCCCGACAATTCGACGTGCTGTGAACCCAGCAGCGAGGTCTGCGCAACCTTGGCAGTGGCGTTGGCGGGCAACCTGACGTCCCCGTCGAGGGACAGTTCGACTGCCGCATAGAAGGATCCGTCGGGGCGCTGGACCGCGTCCACGCCCGAGACGCTGCCGACGGTCACCTCGTTGACCATCACCGGCGAGTTCTGCGGCAGCGTCGCCACATCGGGCAGCGCCACGGTGACGGTGTAGGAGCCACTCCCGTGACCGGCGGTGCCGGGCATGTTCAGCGAGTTGAGTCCGCCGAACTGGCAACCGGCCAGCAGCACCGCGCCGCTGCCGAGCGCCACCGTGCGCGAACCCATCCGGGTCGCCTTACCTCTCAAGGCCTTACCTCGCATCATCCGCCCGCACCTTCCTGCGCGGGCGCCGGGCCTGGCGCGGGCTCCGGGCCTGGTGCGGGCGCCGGGCCGGGTGCAGGAACCTCGGGGCCACCAACGTGGGAGTTGGTGGGCGCCTCGGGAGGCAGGATCAGCGAGCTCAGGGTCGCGTCCGGCGCAATCTGCGGCGGGGTCACACCGGGGGCGTTCTGCCACTGCAGGTACGGCACCGGAGTCTCGGACTTCGCCTCGGTTTCCGGGGTGTCGTAGATGATCTGCCCCTTGTAGGCGGTGATCGTGTTGACCGGGTGGAACAGCACCGGCGGGTAGTTCATCGTGATGCGGCGCAGCACCGGACCCATGCGCTGCCTGCAGATCTCGGCGCGTTTGTAGTTGTCCGGATTCGCACCCGTGTCGAAGTTGCCGCCACAGAGGAACTGCACCGGGTTGGCGAAGTTCGGCAGCGACAGCAGACCACCGACGGTGCCCTGGGCCGGGTTGTAGATGTTGTAGAAGTTCGCCAACCCGTTGGGCGTGACGTGCAGGATCTGTTCGATATCGTCACTGTGATCGGTGAGGATCTGGGTGAAGTCGGCGAGCTTGCCCACCTGGGCGATCAACGCGTCGTTGTTCTCGTTGAGGAAACCGCGCACATCGGTCAAGGCCTGATTGAGCGTGGACAACGTGCTGTCCAAACCGCTGCTGCTGTCCGCCAGCACCTGTGAGACCGAGGCCACGTGGTTGGTGAACTGCACGATCTGTTCATTGCTGTTGGACAGTGCGTTGACGAGGACCTGCAGGTTCTTCACCGTGCCGAACAGGTCGGTGCGCGAATCCCCCAGCCGGCCCGCGGTCTGCGACAGCTCGCGCAGCGCGTTGCGGAACGAGTCGCCGTTGCCGTCGAAGGTGTCGGCGGCCTGGTTGACGAACTGCGACAGCGGTCCCTGCACCGAACCTTGCTGCGGTCCGAGCTGGGTACTCAGCTGGGTCAGCTGTTCCTTGACCTCGTCCCATTCCACCGGGACGCCGGTGCGATTCAGCGGGATCGACGCACCCTCGGCCATCACGTCGCCGTCGGTGTATGCCGGGGTGAGCTGAATGAACCGCGCGGCCACCAGGTTCGGCGAGATGATCAGCGCCTTGGCGTCGGCGGGCACCTTGACGTCCCGATCGATCGTCATGACGATCTTGACATCCGATGGCCTGGGCTCGATCGAATCGATCCGGCCCACGGGAACACCGACCACGCGCACCTCGTCGCCCGGGTAGAGCCCGACGGCGTTGCTGAAGTAGGCCGTCAGCTTGTGCCCGACACGTGACGGCCACACCTGGTACACGCCGACCGCCAGCGTCACCACAAGCAGCGCGGCGAGCCCGATACGTAGCCAGCGATTCCGGCTGGATCCCGAATTATCTTGTGTCATGGGGATTTCGGCCTCACGATAACGCGTTCGGAGATGTAGCCGCGCAGCATGTCAGCCAAGCTGTCTGGCAGTTTGCCGGGCTGGAAGTAAGTGTCGAGCAGCACTTCCGACATCGTTGCGGGCGGCAACCCGTACAGGTTGATCTGGAAGCCAGGACCGGAACCGACGACCTCGCCCAGCGCTGTCGCGTACCCCGGCAGCCGCTTGAGCGCCTCGCCGATGTGCTCACGACGCTCCAGCAGGTTGTCCATCACCAGATTCAGCTTCTCCAACGCCGGCTTGAACTCCACCCGGTTGTCCGCCACAAAACCCGAAAGCTGGTGCGACACATCATCGATACCGGCGATCAGGTTACTCAGCGCCTGCCTGCGCTCGTCGAGCGCGGCGAACAGCTGGTTGCCGTCGGTGACCAGTTGGTTGACCTGGCCCGCCCGTTGGGCCAACAGATCCGACACCCGCTTGGCGTGACCGAGCAACTGCTCCAGGGCCTCGTCGCGCTTGTTGATGCTGCGGGACAGGTTGGCCACGCCGTCGAGCGCACCGCGCAACTGCGGGGTGGCGTCGCGCAAGGTGTCGGTCAGGGTCTGCAGCGCCTGCTCGAAACGCGGCTTGTCGAGTTCACTGACGTTTCCACCGAGATCCTGCAGTGCGGTGTTCAAGGTGTAGGGGGTGGTGGTGCGGCCCAATGGGATGACCGTCGAGGTACCGGAGCCCTTCGGCGTCACCGCAAGCGACTTCTCACCGAGCACGGTGTCGGTCTTGATGGCGACCAGGGATTGATCGCCGACCTTGACGTTGCGGTCCACCGTGAAGCTGACCTTGGCGGAGTCCCCGGCCAGCGCCACTCCGCTCACCTTGCCGACCGTGATGCCCGAGACGTTGACGTCATTGCCGGGCGAGATCCCGCCCGCATCACTGAAATACGCCTCGTACGGCTTGCCCTGCGGAAAGAACGGCAGCCCGGTGTATCCGAACGACACCAGCACCAGGCACGCCACTACAAAGATTCCGATGATCCCGGTGCGCACGGGATTCGGTTCGCGTCTGTTAGCCATTCTTCGGCGCACACCTTCCCTTGGACGGGTCCGGCGGGCCGCCGAACGGAATCAGGATGTCGCTGCCGGCCGGGCCGTTGATCTTCAACCGGACCGAGCAGTAATAGATGTTGAAGAACGAGCCGTACGCGCCGAGGGCGTTGAGCCGCAGGTAATTCTCGGCCAGCGGCTCGATCACCTTGTTGACATCGCCCTTGCGCTCATCCAACCGCTGGGCCAGTGGTCGGGCGTTCTCGATGACCCCCTGCAGCGGTCGGCGGGACGCCTCCAGCATGTCGGTCAGGTCGTTCTCCGCCGAGGCCAGCGGCGCGATGGCGCCCGCGATCGGATCGCGGCCCTCCGCCAGGCCGGTGATCAGCTTCTGCAGTTCGTCGACGCTGGCGTCGAATTGGGCGCCCTTGTCATCGACCGTGCCCAACACGGTGTTGAGGTTGTTGATCACGTCGCCGATGAGCTGATCGCGGGCGGCCAGGTTCTGGGTGAACGCCCCGGTGCTGGCCAACATGTTCGACAGCGCCCCGCCCTGGCCCTGCATCAGTTCGATCACCGCGTTGGAGATCTCGTTGATCTTCGCGCCGTCCAGCCCCTTGAGCACGGGCCGCAAGCCGCCGAGCAGTGCGTCGAGGTCCAGTGCGGGCTGGGTGTTCTGCTTCGCGATAGTGCCGCCCGGCGGTAGCTTGCGCAGCTCACCCGGACCGGAGGTGATCTCCAGGAATCGGTCGCCCACCAGGTTCTCGTAGCGCACCGCGGCCTTGCTGGAGGTGTAGAGCTGATAGCGCTTGTTGACGTCGAACGACACGTCAACGGTGTTGTCCGCGTTGAGTTTGACCGCGTTCACGGTGCCGACCGGCACCCCCGCGATGCGCACATCCTGGCCGGACTTCAACCGGGACGCCTCGCTGAAGGTGGCGTGGTAGCTGTTGACCGCGGCGAAGCGGAACTCGCCGAATACCACCACCAGCATCCCGGCCACCAACAGCATGGCAACGGTGAAGACGCTCACCTTGAGCAGGGTCCGGTCACGACCAGCGGTTGTCATGCTAGAAATCCTCCCGCTCGGCGTACGCACCGTTGAACAGGAACTGCAGCGTGGCAGGTGCGTCGAACTGCACCTCGGTGTTCGGCTGGAACGGCACGTACGCGTTGTCGGTCACCACGAACGGCGCACGGTACCAACTCCCGCCGAACTGCTTGGACGGAACGTCCGGCAGGCCACGACAGTTCGGGCCGCCGGAGGCATTCACCATCGGCAGGCTCTCCGGGTATGTGTAGGCCGGGGCACCGGGCAGGAAGTTGGAGTTGACGAACAGGCCCGGCCGGATGCCGCCGATGATCGGCGCGAACCGGTCGACGCCCACCGAGACACCCTTGAGCACACAGCCGATCTCCGGTGAATAGTCGCCGGCCACCTTCAGCGGCGCGCGTAGCCGCTGAATGGCCGCGATGTAGTCATCGGCAGCCGGTTGGAGGGTGGCGGTGCCGTTGTTGGCCAGCCCGGTCGCCGCCAACAACGTGGCGTTGAGGTTGTCGCGCTCGTCGATGATCGTCTTGTTGAGCGTCGGCACATTCTCGATCACCTTGGCCAGGTCCGGACCGGCGTCACCGTAGATGTTGGACACCACCGCGGCCTTGGCGAAGTCTTCCTGCAGCGTCGGCAGCTTCGGATTCAGCTGCTGCAAGTAGTAGTTCAGCCCGGCCAGGCCCGCGCCGAGATCGTCGCCGTGGCCGCGCAGGCCTTCGCCGAGTGCGGTGAAGGTGGCGTTGAGGCTGACCGGGTCGATCTTGTTGAGCACGTCCGACAGCGTCTGGAACAACGTGTTCACCTCGAGCTGTACGTCCTTGGCCGCGAAGGTGGCCCCCGGTCGCAACGACGTTTCCTTCGGCTGGTCGGGCGGCTGGAACTCCACCGACTTGGCACCGAAGATGGTGTTGCCTGCGATCCGCACGGTCGCGTTCGAGGGGATGTACCGCATCTCGTTGCTGTCGATCGACAGCGTCAGCTTCGCCTCGTCGCCCGCGTACTCGATGTTCTTGACCTTGCCGATCTGGATGCCGCGGTATTTGACCTTGGCATCGCGTTCCATCACCAGACCGGCGCGGTGCGAAGTCACCGTCACGGTGTCGGTGTTGGTGAACGCCGCGGTATAGGACAGGTAGGTGAATACCACTGCCGCGAGCACGATCGCCGCCAGGATCGCGGCGGCGATCCTGACGTGGCTGCGCTTGGCGTCTCCGTCTGACATCGCCTACCTATCCGGAGAGGTTGAAGTTGCCGGACGCGCCGTAGACGGCCAGGGAGATGAACAGGGTGATGGTCACGACGACGATCAGCGAGGTCCGCACGGCCTGACCGACCGCGATGCCCACACCGACGGGCCCGCCGGATGCGTTGTAGCCGTAATAGGTGTGCACCAGCATGACCGCGATCGCCATCACGATCGCCTGGAGGAACGACCACAGCAGGTCACTGGGAATCAGGAAGGTGTTGAAGTAGTGGTCATAGAGGCCCGCGGACTGCCCGTTGATGAACACCGTGGTGAACCGGGCTGCGAAGAACGCGGCCAGCACCGACAACGAGTACAGCGGCACGATCGCGATCAGCCCGGCGATCAGCCGGGTGGACACCAGATACGACACGGCGTGCACAGCCATCGCCTCGACGGCGTCGATCTCCTCGGCCACGCGCATGGCGCCGAGTTGAGCGGTGGCGCCCGCGCCGATGGTGGCCGCCAGCGCGATACCGGCGATCACCGGCGCCACGATGCGCACGTTGAGGAACGCCGAGAGGAATCCGGTGAGCGCCTCGATACCGATGTTGCCGAGCGACGAGTAGCCCTGCACCGCGATGACGCCGCCGGAAGCCAGGGTCAGGAATGCCGCGACGCCGACGGTGCCGCCGATCATCACCAGGGCGCCCGCACCGAGCGTCATCTCCGCGACCAGCCGGATGGTCTCCTTGCGGTAGCGGGTCACCGCGTTCGGGATGTACCGCATCGTCTCGCCGTAGAACAGTGCCTGTTCGCCGACCGCGTCGACGGTCTTGGGCACACCGCGGAACAGGCGGCGGAATCGGAGCGTGGCGTCGTAACTCATGCCTTCGCCTTTTCCTGGACCACGGTCTTTGCGCACGCAACAATCATGCCCATCACCGCACCAGCACTCTCACGCCGATGGCCGTCATGATCACGTTGATGACGAACAGGCAGATGAAGGCATAGACGACGGTCTCGTTCACGGCGTTGCCGACACCCTTGGGCCCGCCCTTGACGGTCAGCCCGCGATAGCAGCCCACCAGGCCGGCGACCACGCCGAACAGCAGCGCCTTGATCTCTGCCAGCACCAGCTCGCCGAGTCCGGTCAGCACCGTGAGCCCGTTGATGAAGGCGCCAGGGTTCACGCCCTGCAGAAAGACCGAGAACACATAGCCGCCGGCAATGCCGATGGCGCAGACCAGGCCGTTGAGCAGGAGCGCCACGAAAGTGGAGGCCAGCACGCGGGGCACCACCAGGCGCTGGATCGGGTCGATGCCCAGCACCCGCATGGCGTCGATCTCCTCACGGATGGTGCGGGCGCCGAGGTCGGCACAGATCGCGGTGGCGCCCGCGCCCGCGACAACGAGCACGGTGACGACGGGCCCCAGCTGAGTGATGGTGCCGAACGCAGTGCCTGCGCCGGACAGGTCGGCGGCACCGATTTCGCGAAGAAGGATGTTGAGGGTGAATGCCACCAGCACGGTGAACGGGATCGCCACCAGCAGCGTGGGGACCAGGGAAACGCGCGCGATCATCCACGTCTGGTCGAGGAATTCCTTGAACTGGAACGGCCGCCGGAACATCTTGACGAAGGTGTCCAACGACATTTCGACGAAACCGCCCACGGCCCGGGCCGGAACCGCAAGCTGTTCGATCAACCTCGACTCCGTTCTCAGGGGCGGGGTGTTGCCGTAAATCTCGCGGCGGCGAAATTTCCGTGACCGCTCGCCGTGGCGGCGCTCCCACCCCTGGGTCTTACCGTGCTCGTAGTGAGCCGGCTCATATTAACTAGAACACGTTCGCAGTGTCAAAGAACCGCGAAACTGGTCGAAATAACCCTCTTTTCCCAGTTCAGAATGCATCAAACTCAGAGCAATCTGAAACACGTTCTAGCGCCTTCTCCAGCTCGACGATCGAGACCGTCAGTCTCGTGACATCATGAGACTCGTCGCCGAGAATCCACGCTCCGGGTCACGATCAGCAAAGTAGTCGTGCAGTGTCACACTGAGGTCCGCCGGAGCCCATGCATCGGCATTCGCCGTGAAGTGCTGTTCTGCAGTGGGCGCCGCGACCAGCGTGACAGTTGGACCATAAACGATGAACAGCTGCCCGTTGACCGCTTCGGACGCGGGCGAGGACAAGAAGCGCACCAACGTCACCACGTGGTCGGTCGACAGGGGGTCGACGCCGCCGTCAGCCAACTCCGGGGCATCACCGAAGACCCCTGCCGTCATCGCGGTCCGAGCCCGCGGCGCGATGGCATTGGCCCGCACTCCGAAGCGCTCGAGCGCCCGAGCCGCTGAGAGGGTCAAGGCGGTGATACCGGCTTTTGCGGCGCCGTAGTTGGGTTGCCCGACGGGGCCGGACAGCCCGGCCTCCGAGGAGGTGTTGACGATGCGGCCGTAGACGGTGCCATCGCCCGCCTTGGCCTTCGCCCGCCAATAGGTGGCGGCGTTGCGGGTCAGCAGGAAGTGGCCACGCAGATGCACCGCGATGACCGCGTCCCACTCCTCGTCGGTCATGTTGAACAGGATCCGGTCGCGGGTGATCCCGGCATTGTTGACGACGATCCCCAGGCCACCGAGGCCGTCGGCCGTCGCGACCAACTCGTCCGCGGTGGCACGCGCGCTGATGTCGCCTGCCACGGCAACACCCTTGGCACCTGCCGCAGCGATCTCGTCCAGCACGTCGGAGGCTTCCAGCGCCGCGGCCATGTCGTTGACCACCACCGTCGCGCCCGCCTGGGCCAGTCCGATCGCCTCGGCCCGGCCCAGCCCCGCCGCGGCGCCGGTCACCACGGCGACCTTTCCGGACAGGTCGATCTGGGCGTTGTCGTTTGTCATTCCGCTCCTCGCGTCCTCTTCAACTTTTTCTGCTCCTCGCGTGCGCGGGTCAAACTTATGAATACCTCTAGTCTTTCCGAGCCAGGGCGGCGCGGGGGCATTCTGCGATGGCCCGCTCGGCCAGTTCTTCTTGTTCGGCGGGCACCGGATCGGACTTCACGACGGCATAGTCGTCGTCGTCAAGATCGAACAGTTCCGGCGCGAGTCCCATGCACACCGCATTGCCTTCGCAGCGATCACGGTCAACCTCAACTCGCATCACGACCTCCTTGAGACTTGTTTGCGCACGGGGCCGCGTGCGCGCAGCCACAGAATACGACCCAGCAAGAGGAATACCAGTCCGGTACCGTGCTGGACCCCAAGACTAGAACGTGTTACAACCGGGTGAGAGTTTAGGTCTATCAAGCAGTGAGGATGCAGCGGATGCGGATCGGTTACACCCCCGAGCAGGAGGAGTTGCGCCGCGAGCTGCGCGCGTACTTCTCCCAACTGATGACGCCCGACCGGGTGGAGGCGCTGAGCTCCTCGGACGGCGAGATGGGTCGAGGCACCGTCTACCGGGACACGGTCGCGCAGATGGGCCGCGATGGCTGGTTGACGCTGAACTGGCCGAAGGAATTCGGCGGTCAGGGCCGGTCGCCGATGGAGTCGTTGATCTTCACCGATGAGGCGGCGATCGCCGGCGCTCCAGTGCCGTTCCTGACGATCAATAGCGTGGCGCCGACCATCATGGCGTTCGGTACCGAGGAACAGAAGAAGTTCTTCCTCCCGAAAATCGCGTCGGGCGAGTTGCACTTCTCCATCGGTTACTCCGAGCCGGGAGCAGGCACGGACCTGGCGGCGCTGCGCACCACCGCGGTGCGCGACGGTGACGACTACGTCATCAACGGCCAGAAGATGTGGACCAGTCTGATCGCCTATGCGGACTATGTCTGGCTGGCGGTCCGGACCAACCCCGAGGCCAAGAAGCACCGCGGGATCTCCATGTTGATCGTGCCGACCACGGCCGAGGGGTTCTCCTGGACCCCGGTGCACACGATGTCGGGGGTGGACACCAGCGCGACGTATTACCAGGACGTCCGGGTCCCGGTGTCGAATCTGGTCGGTGAGGAGAACGCCGGCTGGAAGCTCGTCACCAACCAGCTCAACCACGAGCGGGTCGCCCTGGTGTCCTCGCAGCCGATCTACGTGGCGCTCGACGCGGTCCGGGAGTGGGCGCAGAACACCAAGGACGCCCACGGCAAGCGGCTGATCGATTCGGAGTGGGTACAGCTCAACCTGGCCAGGGTGCACGCCAAGGCCGAGGTGCTCAAGCTGATCAACTGGGAACTGGCCTCGGCAAAAGATGCCGCGCCGTCGCCCGCCGACGCGTCGGCGGCCAAGGTGTACGGCACCGAACTGGCCACCGAGGCGTACCGCCTGCTGATGGAGGTGCTCGGTACCGCCGCCACGCTGCGCACCGACTCCCCCGGCGCGCTGCTGCGCGGACGGGTGGAACGGATGCACCGGTCCGCACTGATCCTGACCTTCGGCGGCGGCACCAACGAGATTCAGCGTGACATCATCGGCATGGTTGCGCTCGGCCTGCCCCGAGTGAACCGGTAAGGACGGCACCCCAATGGATTTCAAGACGACTGAGGCGGCCACCGACCTGGGTGGCCTGGTACGCACGATCACGGAGTCGGTGTGCACGCCGGAACACCAGCGTGAGCTCGACGGCCTGGATCAGCGGTTCGACCGTCGGCTGTGGGACAAGCTCATCGACGCCGACGTGCTGTCGGCCGCGGCGCCGGAGACCGTGGGCGGTGGTGGTTTCGGTGTGCTGGAGCAGACCGCCGTGCTGACCGCGCTGGGCCGCGAGCTCGCGGCCGTGCCCTATCTCGAATCGGTGGTGCTGGCCGCGGGCGCGCTCGCGGCGTTCGGCTCCGACGACTTGCGCGCCCGATGGGCAGAGCCCGCCGTGGCAGGCAAGGTGATTCTCACCATCGCGCTCGACGGCGAGATGGGCCAGGGCCCGGTGCAGGCCCAGGCCGATGACGCCGGATACCGACTCACCGGCTCACGCACCCTGGTCAGCTACGGGCCGTCGGCCGACGCCTTCCTCGTCCCGGCCGAAACCGGTTCAGGTGTGGGTGTCTTCCTGGTCGCTGGGGACGATCCGGGCGTGACCGTCACGGCACTGAACACCACCGGGCACGGCAGCGTCGCACAGCTGGAACTTTCCGGCACCGTGGTCCCCGCAGTACGGCAACTCGGCGGCGCCGACACACTGGAGTGGCTGACCACCCACGGCACCCTGGGCCGCACCGCATATCAGCTCGGCGTGCTGGAGCGGGCGCTTGAGCTCACCGCTGAATACGCCCGCGAGCGTGAGCAGTTCGACCGTCCGATCGGCAGCTTCCAAGCCGTCTCGTCGCGGCTGGCCGACGGCTACATCGATATCAAGGGACTGCGGTTGACGCTGACGCAGGCCGCGTGGCGGCTCTCGGAGGATCTCCCGGCGGGCATCGACGTCTCCAGTGCCGCGTTCTGGGCAGCCGAGGCCGGTCACCGCGTCGCGCACACCACGGTGCACGTGCACGGCGGAGTCGGTATCGACATCGACCATCCCGTGCACCGGTACTTCCTGGCCGCCAAACAGACCGAGTTCGACCTCGGCGGCGCCACGGGAGCGTTGCTGCGCATCGGGCGCGAACTGGCAGACACACCAGCCTGATCCGTGGCCGGACCTACCGTCACCGAACTTCTGGTTCCGCTGACTGACGTCGCTGACCGGGGCGTCCACTTCGGCGATCAGTTCGTCAGCTGGGCCGATCATCTTGCCGACGGTGCCGCGTTGGGTGCCGCACTGCGGGCGCGCCTGGACCCGACCAGGCCGCCACATGTGGGCGTGCTGCTCGGTAACACGCCGTTCTTCTCCAGTCTGCTGGTGGCCGCGGGCCTGACCGGCGTGGTCCCGGTCGGCCTCAACCCGACCCGGCGCGGGTCCGCGCTCGCCGGCGATATCGCGCGGGCCGACTGCCAACTGGTGCTCGCCGATGACGTCGATATCGTCCCGCCCGGGGTGCCGTACATCCACGTCGAATCATCGGACTGGATCGACGAACTCGCGTCATATCGCGGTACCCCGGTGGCCTTCGGGGATCCGCGGCCCGAGGACTTGTTCATGCTGATCTTCACCTCGGGCACCAGTGGTGACCCCAAGGCCGTACGGGTCACCCACGACAAGGTGGCCTTTCCCGGCCAGATGCTGGCACAGCGGTTCGGGCTCGGCCCGTCGGACACCGCCTATCTGGCGATGCCGCTGTTCCACTCCAACGCGATCATGGCCGGCTGGGCCGTCGCTGTGGCCGCGGGAGCGTCGATCGCGTTGCGGCGCAAGTTCTCTGCATCGGGCTTCCTGGACGATGTGCGGCGCTACGGCGCCACCTACGCCAATTACGTCGGCAAGCCGCTGTCCTACATCCTGGCCACCGACCCGCGGCCCGACGATGCGGACAACCCGCTGAGGGTCATCTACGGCAACGAGGGCGCATCACGCGACCTGGACCGCTTCGCCGAACGTTTCGGGGTGACGGTGGTCGACGGGTTCGGCTCCACCGAAGGCGGTGTGGCCATCGCCCGCACGCCCGACACCCCGGTGGGTTCGTTGGGGCCGCTCACCGCCGAGGTCGCGATCCTCGATGTCGATACCGGCCAACCCTGCCCGCCCGGCGTCGTCGGCGAACTGGTCAACCCGACCGGGCCGGGCTGGTTCCGCGGTTACTACCACGATCCCGATGCCGAAGCGCAGCGGATGGCCGGCGGTGTCTACCACACCGGCGACCTGGCCTACCGGGACGAAAACGGTTACGCATACTTCGCCGGGCGCCTCGGCGACTGGATGCGGGTGGACGGCGAGAACCTGGGCACCGCACCGATCGAGCGAATCCTGCTGCAGTATCCCGACATCGTCGAGGTCGCTGTCTATCCCATTCCCGATCCGGCGGTTGGCGATCAGGTGATGGCCGCGCTGGTATTGAGACCGGGGACGGTGTTCGACGAGGACCGCTTCACGAAGTTTCTGGGCGAGCAGTCCGACCTCGGGCCGAAGCAGTGGCCGTCCTACGTGCGGGTCGGCACGTCCTTGCCGCGCACCGAGACGTTCAAGGTGATCAAGCGCAGGCTCAGCGCCGAAGGCACCGACTGCGCCGATCCGGTGTGGCCGATCGCGCGCTAGCCGCGCACCACACAGCGCGTGCCGGTGTACACCGTTGGCATACATTTCATGCAGTGCACACACAGCCCGGCCGTGGCCGTGGTGTCCTGAAACCTGTTGACCAGCTCAGGGTCTCGCAGTAGCGCGCGGGCCATGGCGACGAATTCGAATCCCTCGGCGAGCGCCTCGGACACCGTCGCCAGCTCGTTCACACCGCCCAGCAGGATCAGCGGCATGCTCAGCGCCTCGCGGAACTGCCGGGCCAGCGGCAGGAAGAACGCCTCTTCGAAGGGATACTCCCGGAACAGGCGTCGGCCCATGACCCGCAGGCCCAAGCCGACGACGGCAGGCTGAGAGGCGATGAACTCGTCCATCGGAACCGGTCCTCGGAAGTAGTACATCGGGTTGAGCAGCGAACTGCCACCCGTGAGCTGCAGGGCATCGAGGTGTCCGTCAGCCTGCAACAGCCGGGCGGTCGGCAGGCTGTCGGTGAGCCAGAAGCCGCGGCGCACACCGTCGTCCATGTTGAACTTGGCGGTGACCGCGACGCCCCGGCCGACCTCGGCCCGCACGCGTTCGGCCACCCGGCGGGCAAGCTCGGCACGGCGCGCGGTGGTGCCGCCGAAGCAGTCGGTGCGCTTGTTGAGGTTGGGGCTGAAGAACGAGCTCAGCAGATAGCCGTGCCCCATGTGGATCTCGACGGCGTCGAACCCGGCGTCGACCGCATTGCGGGCCGCGGCGCCGAACTGGTCGATGACGGTGTCGAGTTGGGCCGCGGTGGCCCCCTTCACCAGACCCATCGCGGGCGCGCTGATCCGGGTGCTCGGCGCCAGCGAGGGCGTGCGGTTGGACACCGTGTTGGCCACCAGGCCCGCGTGGCCGATCTGGGCGCACGCCAACGCGCCCTCGCTGTGCACGACGTCGGTGAGGCGGCGCAGGGCCTGTGCGCGGTCGGTGTCGAGCACGATCGTGTCGCGGTGCACCCGTCCGCCCGGCGAGATGGCGCAGTAGGCCACGGTCGTCATGGCCGCACCGCCGCGGGCGACCTCGGCGTGGAAGTCGATCAGCGCGTCACTGACCTGGCCGCGGGGCATCACGCCCTCGAACGTCGCGGCCTTGATGAACCGGTTCTTGAGCGTCAGCGGGCCCAGTGTCATGGGCGTGAACGGTTTCGATACCATTGGCATCGAAATATAGCAGGCTTCTTCGGGAAGGTGCATCCGTGCGCATCGCAATCACTGGCGGGACCGGCTATCTCGGTGCCCACACCGTCAAGAGGCTGCTGGAATCCGGCCACCAGGTCCGGCTGCTCGTCGCCCCCGGCTGCGCCGACGAGCCGGTGATCGCCCACCTGGCCGCCCTCGGCGAGTTGACCGTGATCGACGGCGACATCCGCACGGCCGCCACGGTCGATCGACTGCTGGCCGACGCCGATGCCCTCATCCACGCCGCCGGGGTGGTGGGAACCGACCGAAAACGCACCGAGTTGATGTGGCAGATCAACGCACACGCCACCGAATCGGTGCTGTTGAGCGCTGTCACCGCCGGCCTGGATCCCGTTGTCTCCGTGAGCAGTTACAGCGCGCTGTTTCCGCCGCCGGACGGGGTGATCACGGCCGACACGCCCCCCGCGCCTGGCCGCAGCCCGTACGCCCAGACCAAGGCCTACGCCGACCGGGTGGCCCGCCGACTACAGGCCGAGGGCGCGCCGGTGGTGGTCACCTACCCGTCCAGCGTGGTCGGCCCCGCGCATCGGACTGCCGCCGGGGTCACCGAGCGCGGCTGGGCACCGATCGTGCGAGGTCGCGCGGCGCCACGACTGCGGGGCGGGATGCAGATGATCGATGTGCGCGACGTCGCCGAGGTCCACGCACGCCTCATGACACCCGGGCAGGGCCCGCGCCGTTATCTGTGCGGCGGCACCATGGTTGCCTTCGATGAGATGGTCGACACCCTCGAAGCGGGATGCGGACAACGCATCCGACGGATTCCCCTGTCACCCGCGGTGTTTCGCGCCATCGGCTGGTGTTCCGATTTGGTCGGCGGGGTGCTGCCGCTCGGCGACGGGATCAGCTACGAAGCCGCGATGCTGCTCACCGCAGCCACGCCCACCGATGATGCACGCACGCTCACCGAACTCGGCATCGACCGCTGGCGCTCACCGCGGGCGGCGATCCTGGCCTCATTCGGACGGTGACGCTCCCAGCGCGGCGCTCAGCAACTGCACCACACGGTCCTGCAGCGCAGGCGTATCGTCGTCGACCGCCACCGTGGTCATGAACAACGCCGCCCCCGCGGCCATGGCCAACGCCGCACGCGCATCCAACTCGGCACCATGGCCCTGTTCGGCGAACAGCTCGATCGCCGGACCGCTGAACCCGGCCCACAACGCCTTGCGCAGCGCATCGTTCTCACGCAGTGCCAGTAGCAGTCCCGGCACCGCCTCCTTCAAGTCGGGCCTGCTGAACAGCTGATGACTGCCGCGCACCACCCAGTCGATCCACCCGGCCAGATCGGTACCGGAAAACGGCGACATGTCCGGCGACTCGCCGAGGATCGCATGCAACACCAACTCGGCTTTCGAGGCCCAGCGCCGGTTCAGGCTCGATCTTCCGACCCCGGCCCGCACGGCCACCAGCCGGACGCTGAGGTCATCCCAGCCGACCTCGACCAGCAGTTCACGCGTCGCCGCGAGCACCCGCTCGTCGATCGACGTATCGCGTGGGCGTCCGGTCATGGCTCGATTCAACCGTATCCGGCGCGGGTACGGTCGTGGCCATGACCTACCGCGAGTGGGCGGCACCGCCCGAGCTGCACGCACTGGTCGAATGCGGTTGGGTGAGCAGCGGTCCGGCCGCACCCGGCCGGGTACTGCCCGACGGATGCATGGACCTGATCCGGATGGATGACACCATCCTGGTGGCCGGTCCCGACACCACGGCGTTCGTCACCGCGGGCAGCCCGGACACGGTGCAGGGCTTACGGTTCCGCCCCGGAGTGTTGCCGCGACTGTTGGGGGTCCCGGCCGCCGAGGTACGCAATACCCGCGTCCCGTTGGCTGAGCTGCGCAGGGTGGACCGCGACCGTTCGCTGGTGCAGCTGGCGGTTGCGCTGGCCGCCGAAGCGCCCAGGGCACAGACGGCACCGTGGTCGCTACGGGAACTGGCCCGGGTCACCGGGCGGCTCGCGGCGGGAGCGTCGGTCACCGAGACGTCCCGCGCTGCCGGCTGGTCGAACCGCACGCTGCAACGGCACTGCACGGCCGTCTACGGTTACGGTCCCGTGACGCTGCGCCGCATTCTGCGGTTCCGCCGCGCGGTACGTCTACTGGAAGCCGGTCTGGAGCCCGCGGTAGTCGCCGCGCGTACGGGTTACGCCGACCAGCCTCATCTGCACCGCGAGGTGCGAAGCCTGGCCGGTGTGCGGGTGCGTCAGGTGGCCAGCGCCGCGAACAGGTCGACGGCGGTGCCGTCGGGATCCTCGACCGTCGCGTAACGCTGCCCCCATGGCGCGTCGAACGGTGCCAGCGTGCCGGAGTGCCCTGCGGTGGTGAGCCGGGCGTAGAGCGCGTCGACGTCGGCCGGGGCATCGAGTCCGAAGGCGATCGCCACCCGCCCCGCGGTGGCGGGCGGCGTCCAGCCCGGATGCATGCCTGCGATCACGTCCTCGGTGTCGAAGGCCAGCTTGTTGCCGCCGGGCAGCGCCACCTCCAGGTGCGGACCGTCGGGCACGGGCACCTCCAGGCCAAGAAGCCGGTAGAAATCCACGGTTTTCTGCAGGTCGTTGACGACGATCTCCACGACCGCCGAGCTCGGGTGTAATGCCATGTCTGCAGGCTATGCGGCCGGGCGCAGGCGGGTCGTGAACAAATCGGACAACCCGGGTAGGTTGACGGTCAACCGATTGTTACTCGCCAGTAGGGAGAGTTCCGATGCCTGCTCCGTCTGCCGCGGACTTCGCACGACTCCGCAAGCTCAGCGCCATAGTCGACATCGACGCGCGCCAATCGAAATCGATCGAGGAAGTGTTCACCGGTCGCGAGCTGACCACCATCCCGGTCGGCACCGCCGCCGACGTCGAGACGGCATTCGCCAAGGCCCGCGCCGCGCAGGTGGCCTGGGCCCAGCGCCCGGTCAAGGAGCGCTGCGCAGTCATCGAGCGGTATCGCGACCTGGTGGCAGGCAACCGCGACTTCCTGATGGACGTGGCCCAGGCCGAAACCGGCAAGGCCCGCTCGGCGGCCCAGGAGGAGCTCGTCGACATCATGCTCAATGCGCGCTACTACGCGCGTGAGGCGGCCAAGCTGCTCGGATCGAAGCGCGTGCAGGGCCTGCTGCCCGGCATCGTCAAGACCGTGGTCAACCACCACCCCAAAGGTGTCGTCGGCGTCATCTCGCCGTGGAATTACCCGATGACGCTGTCGATCTCGGATTCCATCCCGGCACTGCTCGCCGGCAACGCGGTGGTGGTCAAACCTGACAGCCAGACGCCCTACTGCACACTGGCCAATGCCGAGCTGCTGTATCAGGCCGGGCTGCCCCGCGATCTTTTCGCCGTGGTGCCCGGGCCGGGTTCGGTGGTCGGCACCGCGATCGTGCAGCACTGCGACTACCTGATGTTCACCGGTTCCACCGCCACCGGCCGCAGCCTCGCCGAGCAGTGCGGCCGCCGCCTGATCGGGTTCTCCGCCGAGCTGGGCGGCAAGAATCCCATGATCGTCACCAAGGGGGCAGATCTCGACGTCGCCGCCAAAGCCGCGACACGGGCCTGCTTCTCCAATGCCGGGCAGTTGTGCATCTCGATCGAGCGCATTTATGTCGAACGGGATATCGCCGACGAATTCACCGCCAAGTTCGGCGAGCGGGTCCGCGCGATGAAACTGTCGACCGCCTACGACTTCACCGCCGACATGGGCAGCCTGATCTCGGAGGACCAGGTGAAAGCCGTTTCCGGACATGTTGACGATGCAAAGGTCAAGGGCGCCAAGGTGATCGCAGGTGGTAATGCCCGCCCCGACATCGGCCCGCTGTTCTTCGAGCCGACGGTGCTCACCGACGTCACCGATGAGATGGAGTGCGGCCGTAACGAAACCTTCGGCCCCCTGGTGTCGATCTATCCGGTCGATTCCGTCGAGGAGGCCATCGAGAAGGCCAACGACACCGAGTACGGGCTCAATGCCAGCGTGTGGGCGGGCTCGAAGTCCGAGGGTGAGGCGATCGCGGCGCGGCTGCAGGCCGGGACGGTCAATGTCGACGAGGGCTACGCCCTGGCGTTCGGCAGCACCGCCGCACCGATGGGCGGCATGAAAGCGTCGGGCATCGGCCGCCGCCACGGGGCCGACGGCATCCTCAAATACACCGAATCACAGACGGTTTCGACGGCGAGAGTGCTGAACCTGGATCCCCCGCTGGGGATTTCGCAGACGTTCTGGCAGAAGGCGCTGACCCCGATGATCCAGGCGGTGCAGAAGCTGCCGGGCCGGTGACCTTCTCCCGCGCGCAGGAAATCAGGCGTCGCGGACGGTGTCGAGCCGCGTCGTCGCGGCCTCGAACCCGCTGACCAGTTCCCCGATGATGTCTGCGACCGGGCGAATCTCGTTCATCCGGCCCACAATCTGACCGACCGGCATCGACACCGTATCGGGGTTGTCGGATTCGTTCATCCGCTGGTGAGCCTCGCTGACCAGGATGTTCTGCAACGGCATCGGCAGCGGCTCCGGAGCGTCCGGGGCATCCCACGCGTCGGTCCACTTGGTCTTGAGCAGCCGGGCCGGCTTGCCCGTGTAAATCTTGCGGCGCACGGTGTCGGCCGTGGTGGCTTTGAGCAGCGCCTCCTGGATCGTCGACGTGCCACCGGGCAGGCGGTGACCGAGGTCGTACTCAGCAGCGGTGAGGAACGCCGAGCCCATCCACACACCCGACGCGCCGAGCGCGAGCGCCGCGGCGACCTGCTTGCCGGTACCGATGCCGCCGGCAGCGAGCACCGGGGCCTTGCCCTCAAGGGCGTCAACGATTTCCGGCCACAGGACCATGGAGCCGATCTCGCCGGTGTGACCGCCGGCCTCGTGCCCCTGGGCGACCACGATATCGACACCGTTCTCGGCGTGGCGTAGCGCGTGCTTGGCACTGCCGGCCAGGGCTGCCACCGGGACACCGGCCGCATGCGCCTGGTCGATCACGTCCTTCGGCGGGGAGCCCAGCGCGTTGGCGATCAGCTTGATGGGGTGTTTGAGCGCGACCTCGACGTGGCTGCGCGCCACCGAATGCAGCCAGCCCAGCACACCCTCGTTACGCTCTTCATCCTCGGGAAGCTGCGGAACCCCAAGATCGGCGAGGGTTTTCGCGACGAAGTCGCGGTGACTCTGCGGAATCAACTTGTTGATGTCGACCGCGGTGCCCTCGGTCGGAATCTTGGCAGGCATCACGATGTCGACGCCGTAAGGTTTGCCGTCGGTGTTGGCGTCCATCCATTGCAGGACGTTCTCCAGATCGTCGGCGTCATTGAACCGCACGCAACCCAGCACACCCAGGCCGCCGGCCTTGCTGACCGCCGCCGCGACCTTCTCCGACGGGGTGAACACGAAGATCGGGTACTCGATCCCGAACCGTTCGCAGAGTTCGGTTTTCACTGTTTGGCCCCCACATGGTTGGCGTTCACGTCATCGGCGGGACGTTCCTCGGTGGTGTCCTTGGCCCAACGGTAGTCCGGTTTGCCGGCCGGGGACCGCTTGACCTCGTCGACCAGCCAAAGGCTGCGGGGCACTTTGTATCCCGCAATCTCGGTGCGGACGAACGCGTCGAGTTCCGCCAGGGTGGGGCGGGCGTCGGGACGCGCCTGCACCACGGCCGCGACGTGCTGGCCGAAACGCTCATCGGGAACACCGACCACCAGCGCGTCGAACACGTCGGGATGGCCCTTGAGCGCAGCCTCGACCTCTTCGGGGTAGATCTTCTCCCCGCCGCTGTTGATCGAGACCGAGCCGCGGCCCAGCATCGTCACACTGCCGTCGGCCTCGACCTCGGCGTAATCACCCGGAATCGCGTAGCGCACACCGTTGATGGTCTGGAACGTCTCCGCCGTCTTCTTCTCGTCCTTGAAGTAGCCGACCGGAATATGACCACGCTTGGCGATGATGCCGCGCACACCCGAGCCCGGCTTGACCTCGTTGCCGTCGTCGTCGAGCACCACGGTGTTCTTGTCGATGGTCACGCGCGGGCCACCGGTATGCGACTGTCCCTTGGCCACGATGCTGGTGCCGCCGAACCCGGTCTCCGAGGAACCGATTGAATCGGTGATGATCCGGTTGGGCAGCAGCTCAAGGAACTTCTCCTTGAGGCTCGTGGAGAACAGCGCGGCCGTACTGGCCAGCAGGAACAACGACGACAGGTCGTACTCCTTGCCCTGCGCCTGTGCCGTCAACAGCGAATCAAGCAGCGGACGGGCCATCGCATCACCGGTGAAGAACAGCAGGTTCACCTTGTGGTCGTGGATCATCTGCCAGACCTCGTCGGCGTTGAACTCCGGCGCCAGCACCACGGTCTGCCCGGAGAACAGCGACATCCAGGTGGCCGACTGGGTGGCACCGTGGATCATCGGCGGGATCGGCAGCCGGATCATCGGCGGATTCGCGGCGGCCTGCTTGGACAGGTCGTACTCGTCGGCGATTGGCTCGCCGGTCGCGAAATCGGTGCCGCCGAACAGCACCCGGTAGATGTCCTCGTGGCGCCACATCACGCCTTTGGGGAAGCCGGTGGTGCCGCCGGTGTACAGCAGGTAGATGTCGTCCTCGCTGCGCGGGCCGAAGTCGCGCTCGGGCGAACCCTGCGCCAGCGCTTCCTCGAAGGCCACGCCGCCGTACCGCTGGAAATCATCATCGCTACCGTCTTCGACCGCCAGGATGGTCGTGATCTTCGGAGTCTCCGGCAGCACATTGGCCACCCGATCGGCGTAGCGGCGCTCATGCACCAACGCGACCATGTCGGAGTTGTCGAAGAGGTACTTCAGTTCGCCCTCGACATAGCGGAAGTTGACGTTGACCAGGATGGCGCCCGCCTTGACGATCCCGAGCATCGCAATGACGATCTCGATGCGGTTGCGGCAGTACAGGCCGACTTTGTCGTCCTTCTTGACACCCCGGTCGATGAGGTAGTGCGCAAGTCGGTTGGCCTTCTCCTCGAGCTGCGCATAGGTCAGCTGTTCGTCGCCGCCGATCAGGGCGACACGGTCAGGCACAGCGTCGATCGCGTGCTCGGCAAGGTCTGCGATATTCAGAGCCACAGAACCTAAACTAGAACGTGTTACATTTCGTGACAAGTCCGGGGTTACCAAGCAGGGAGGTCGACGGTCCGTGAGCGACGAAAAAGATCAGGAAAAAGGGCCCGACGCCCTTATTGACCAGCGCGGACACACTTTGATCGTGACGCTGAACCGGCCAGAGGCGCGAAACGCGCTTTCCACCGAGATGCTCTCGATCATGGTCGAGGCCTGGGACCGCGTCGACAACGATCCAGAGATCCGCACCTGCATCCTCACCGGGGCCGGCGGGTACTTCTGCGCGGGCATGGACCTCAAAGGCGCGACCAAGAAGCCGCCGGGAGATTCATTCAAGGACGGCAGCTACGACCCGTCACGCATCGACGGCCTGCTCAAGGGCCGCAGGCTGACCAAGCCACTCATCGCGGCCGTCGAGGGCCCGGCCATCGCCGGCGGCACCGAGATCCTGCAGGGCACCGATATCCGCGTCGCCGGTGAGAGCGCCAAGTTCGGTATTTCCGAGGCCAAGTGGAGCCTGTACCCGATGGGTGGCTCGGCGGTTCGCCTGGTGCGCCAGATTCCGTACACAATCGCGTGCGACATGCTGCTCACCGGACGGCACATCACCGCAGCCCAGGCACTGGACTACGGGCTGATCGGACACGTGGTGCCTGACGGTACGGCGCTGGACAAGGCGCTGGAGATCGCCGAGGTGATCAACAACAACGGCCCGTTGGCGGTGCAGGCGATCCTCAAGACCATTCGCGAAACCGAAGGCATGCACGAGTTGGACGCCTTCAAACCCGACACCGCCAACGGCATCCCGGTGTTCCTCTCCCAGGACGCCAAGGAGGGCCCGCTGGCATTCAAGGAGAAGCGGGCACCCAACTTCCAGATGAAGTAAGCCGATGACACGACTGAGGCCCTGCTCGAAGCGAGCAGGGCCTCAGTGCTATCCGGTCACCAGTGGGGATGCGGCGGTCCCCACGGCCGCGGTGGCGGCGGTGGCGGTCCCCAGAACGGTGGCGGTGGCGGTGGCCGCCAGAACGGGGGCGGAGGCGGAGGTGGTGGCGGTCCCCAGAACGGTGGCGGCGGAGGCGGCGGTCCCCAGAACGGCGGAGGGGGCGGCGGAGGGGGCGGGAAGAGTGGGGCCGGGCCCATCAGCCCCGCCGACACCGAACCGGCCACGGGGGCCGCATTGGCCGCCCCGGCCAGGCCGACGCCACCGGCCAGCAACGCCCCGGTGAGAAGCATCCCACCGATCGCCTTGCGCCCGTTCGTATGTCGTGCCATACCGTTCACCTTTCTGTCATCGCGATCAGCGTCGAACCTAATTTAGCGAGACTATCTAATTAGGCTGTACGACGAAAGTCCCCTAACGCATGCACAGCCAATACTTAACTAAGACATAGGGTTGCGAGCCATGCCGATCGTGAAGCCTCTGCGAGTTTTCGGCCGATTTCTCGCAGACGTTTCACGCTCGCGGATATGTCGGTCAACGTTGACACACTTCCCGCATGGGCGAACCTTTCATCGGTAGCGAAGCCGTCGCATCCGGACGGCTGACGCCGTATCAGCTTCGCAGTCGCTTCGTCGGAATCTATCCGGGCGTCTACATATCCCGAGACGCCACGCTCACCGCGCCCCGCAAGGCTAAGGCGGCTTGGCTGTGGTCGGGCCGTCGCGGCGTGATCGCCGGCAGATCGGCATCGGCATTGCACGGCGCGAAGTGGATTGACACCGGCAGTCCCGCTGAGCTGATCTCTGACAACCGGCACGCCCCCAAAGGGCTCAGCACGTGGAGCGATCGTTTCGAGGGTGACGAGGTCGAACCGATCAACGGAATGCCGGTGACCACTCCCGCCCGGACCGCGCTCGACCTGGCCTGCCGTTATCCCACCGACAAGGCAGTTGCCTCGATCGACGCCCTGACCAACGCTACGAAATTCAAGATCGCTGATGTCGAGTTGCTCATCGATCGCTACCGCGGCCGTCGTGGGCTGAAGAATGCTCGTGCCGTAGTTGACCTCGTCGACGGCGGAGCCGAGTCACCTCGCGAAACCTGGTTGCGGCTGCTCGCGGTCCGCGCTGGATTCCCACGGCCCAAGACTCAAATTCCGGTGCACGACGAATTTGGCATCTTGGTCGGTGTCTTCGATATGGGTTGGGAGGACGCCAGAGTGGCCGCCGATTACGACGGCGAGCAGCATCGCACCGACCGCCGCAGGTTCAATCGCGACATCCGCAAGGCCGAAACGGTGACGCGATTGGGCTGGACAGACATCAGAGTGACGGTCGAAGACGGCGAGGCCGACATCATCAAGAGGATCTCGGCTGCTGGCGTGCCACGAGTCAGGCTCCGACGGGAGCTGTCGGGGTGAACACCACGGGCATGGCCTCGGGTCCGCTGACGAAGTTCGCGGGCCGCAACGGCACCTCGGCACCGTCGGCCAGTCGCAGGTCGGGCAGACGCTTGAGCAGCCGGGACGTCATGAGCTTGAGCTCGAGGCGGGCCAGCTGGTTGCCCAGACAGAAGTGACTGCCGAAGCCGAAAGCCAGGTGGCTGTTGGGATTCCGGTCGATATCGAAGTCGTCCGGGTTGTCGAAAACCGTCTCGTCGAAGTTCGCCGACTCGAACATCAGCATGATCTTCTCACCGACCTTGAGCTCGGCACCGTGGAACGTGGTGTCCGCGGTCAGGGTGCGGCACATGTTCTTCACCGGCGACGTCCAGCGCAGCATCTCCTCGATCGCGCCGGGCAGGAGCTCCTCGTTGGCCACCAGGCGGTCCCACTGATCCCGATGGCGCAGCAGCTGCTCGGTCCCGCCGGAGAGCGTGTGGCGGGTGGTCTCATCGCCGCCGATAAGGATCAGCAGTGTCTCGAACACGATCTCGTCATCGGTCATCCGTTGACCTTCGACCTCGGCGTTGACCAGGATCGAGAACAGATCATCGGTTGGATCGGCGCGCCGTTTTGCGATCTGTTCCATGGTGAACGCGGTGTAGGCCGCGAAGGTGTCCATCAGCTTCTGGATCACGGTCTCGTCGACATGCGAGGACAACCCGCACACCAGGTCATCGGACCACTTCAGCAGCATCTCGCGCTCCGTGGGCAGCACCCCGAGCATGTCGCCGATCACCGCCATCGGCAGCGGGGCGGCGATATCGCGGACGAAGTCGCATTCGCCGCGCTCACAGACGGCGTCGATCAGCGTGTCGCACAGCTTCTCGATCGACGGCACCTTGTCCATCACCCGCTTGCGGGTGAATCCGGAGTTGACCAGCTTGCGCCGCAACAAATGTGCCGGATCGTCCATGTCGATCATGTAGGGCATGCCGGGCTGATCGGGTCGGATGCCGCCGGTGGAGGAGAACAACTCCGGGTTGCGCTCAGCGTCGATAAGCGCCGCATAGGTAGTCGCCGCAGCCAGCCCGTTGCGGTCGCGGAACACCGGCTCATTGGCCCGCATCCAACGGTAGGCCTCACGGGCACCGCCGTCGGCGTAGAACGTGCCGTTGGCCAGGTCGACGTCTGGCTTGGTGGCCGAAAGTACCTGCGTCATGAGATCTCCTTGGCTTCACCGAACGTCATCTGCACGTTCTCGACGGAACTCGATACGAGCGCACGCTTGGGCAGGCCGAGCGAGGCAAGGTCTTTCGCGTACGGGTGATCGCCGAGCCACATCCGCACCCCTCCGGGCCGGTATCGCACACCGGACAGGCGCATCTCCCCCGCGGTTTCGCGGGTCACGCCGTCCAGATGCGAATATGTCGGGTGCACCTGCGGGCGGGACGTGAACGTCGGTGGCACCGGCAGACCTGTCCGGAACTCCATGCCCACGACCAGCTGTCCGTCGATGCTGACGTCAAATCCGAACTGACGGGCGTCCCGAACAGTGAAGTCTGCCATCACTTTCGGATAGCCCCAGATGGTTCGGCCGGCTTCCAACGTGAATGCCTGATCGACCGGCAGGTGATGGATGAACGCGCCTGCGGACTGCAGGGCGCGCACCCCGGAGGCACTCGAACCCGGCGGGTTCACCATGACGTTGGTGCCGTACTCCAGATACTGCCCGAGGTCACTGTCGAGGTAATGCATGAGCATCAGGACCACGACCGCGCGGCCGGGCCGGTACCGGCACACCTGCAGACCGCTGTAGTCGATCATGCGTTGCGCGGCGTCGGCATCGACCGAGAACATCGCCATGTGTTGCCGGGCGGTGCGGACCTGGACCGGCATGGTCACGACGGATCCGGCGATGATGTGCTGAGAAGACCCAGTGGTATCGGTCACACCCCAAATCTAGAACGCGTTCTAGACAAGTTGCAACAAGTGTCTACACCAGCGCGGCGAGTTCCCGGATCTGCTCGGCGCTGCGGCCGCTGACCACCATGGTGGTGACACCGGAGGCTTCCCAGACCTTGATCTGCTCGCGCACATGGTCGACGTCACCGACGATCGCGGCGTCGTCGACCACCTCGTCGGGTATGACCTCGGCCGCTTCGTCCTTGCGACCCGACCGGAACAGCGCGGTCACCTCGTCGACCACATCGCCGTATCCCATCCGGCGATAGACCTCGGCGTGGAAGTTGGTGTCCTCGGCGCCCATGCCGCCCATATACAGCGCCAGGTACGGCTTCATCGCGGCGAACGCCGCGGCCCGGTCGTCGGTGATGACGATGTTGGCCGTCGCACAGATCTCGAAATCCTCGCGGCTGCGCCGAGCCCCCGGACGGGCAAAGCCCTCGTCGAGCCAGGAGTTGTAGGTGTCGGCCATGCGCGGGGTGTAGAAGATCGGCAACCAGCCATCACAGATTTCGGCGGCCATCGCGACGTTCTTGGGCCCCTCGGCACCCAGCATGATCGGGATGTCGGCGCGCAACGGATGGGTGATCGGCTTGAGCGGCTTGCCCAGCCCGGTCGTCCCCTCGCCCGACAACGGCAGCGGATAGTGCGGTCCTGCGCTGGTCACCGGGGCTTCCCGGGCCCACACCTGGCGGATGATGTCGACGTATTCACGGGTGCGTGCGAGCGGTCTCGGGAACTTCTGGCCGTACCAGCCCTCGACCACCTGCGGTCCGGATACCCCAAGGCCCAGGATGTGCCGGCCGCCCGAGAGATGATCCAGGGTCAGCGACGCCATCGCGCACGCGGTCGGGGTGCGGGCGGACAGTTGCACCACCGAGGTGCCCAGCCGCAGTCGGCTGGTGGCCGAACCCCACCAGGCCAGCGGTGTGAACGCGTCCGAACCCCAGGCCTCGGCGGTGAACACGGTGTCGAATCCGGCGTCTTCGGCTGCGGCCACCAATTCGGCGTGATTGGTGGGCGGTTGCGCGGCCCAATATCCCAGTTGGAGCCCTAGCTTCATGAGGTTGCCTTCCGACCCGTTCTTGCCACGATTCTTAGAACCTGTTCTACTCGATGTGTGACAGCCAGCCAAAGCCGCCCGGCCTCGACAGATAATCACGAGCCGCCACTTTCTGCGCCACTGAAACTGTCTTTTGACTACACCCGTTCAGTTGGCCCGTTGCTCGGTCAATTCTTCACCGCGCTGCGTGAACGCCGAATCGTCGGCGTGCGCGGGTCCGACGGACGTGTGCACGTGCCACCCGCTGAGTATGACCCGGTCAGCTACGAACCTCTGACCGAGGTGGTACCGGTGTCCAGTGTCGGCACAGTGCTGTCCTGGACATGGCAGCCCGAGCCGCTGGAAGGCCAGCCGCTGGACCGGCCGTTCGCGTGGGCGCTGATCAAACTCGACGGTGCGGACACTCCGCTCCTGCATGCTGTCGACGCCGGGGACGCAACACTGGCCACCGGGGCGCGGGTCCACGCGCACTGGGTCGACGAGCCGGTCGGCGCGATCACCGATATCGCGTACTTCGTGCCAGGTGACACTCCGGAGGACGTCCCCGCCGTGACCGACGACCGGGACCCGGTGACGATGCTGGTGGTTCCGAGCTCGATCGAGATCCAGCACTCGGCATCACATCCGGAGAGCGTGTTCCTGCGCGGACTGCAGGAGGGCAAGCTGCTGGGCGCCAGGACGGGGCCCGAGGGCAAGGTGTATTTCCCTGCGCGCGAGGCTGACCCGGCCACCGGTCAGCAGCTCACCGAATACGTCGAGCTGGCCGACAAGGGCACTGTGACGACGTTCGCGATCATCAACATCCCGTTCGCCGGGCAACGCATCAAGCCGCCGTACGTGGCGGCGTACGTGCTGCTCGACGGCGCCGATATCCCATTCCTGCACCTGGTCACCGACATCGAGGCGGCCGAGGTGCGAATGGGTATGCGGGTCGAGGCGGTGTGGCGGCCCCGGGAGGAATGGGGCCTGGGCATCGACAACATTTCGCACTTCCGGCCGACGGGCGAGCCCGACGCCGAGTACGACACCTACAAGCACCACCTGTGAGGGACACGATGACTGATCGCGATATAGCGGTGGTCGGCTTCGCACATGCCCCGCATGTGCGCGCCACCGACGGCACCACCAACGGCGTCGAAATGCTGATGCCATGTTTTGCCCAGCTCTACGCCGAGCTCGGCCTGCAACAGACCGACATCGGCTTCTGGTGCTCCGGTTCGTCGGATTACCTTGCCGGCCGGGCATTCTCGTTCATCTCCGCGATCGACTCGATCGGCGCGGTACCGCCGATCAACGAATCGCACGTCGAGATGGACGCCGCATGGGCACTGTATGAGGCGTACATCAAAATCCTGACCGGCGAAGTGGACACCGCGCTGGTGTACGGCTTCGGCAAGTCCTCCTCCGGGGTTCTGCGCCGGATTCTGGCCCTGCAGACCGATCCGTACACCGTGGCGCCGTTGTGGCCGGATTCGGTGTCGATGGCCGGGCTTCAGGCCCGTTTCGGGCTCGACTCGGGCAAGTGGACGGCTGAGACGATGGCCCAGGTGGCGCTCGACTCGTTCGCCGTTGCCGAGCGCACCGACAGTGAGAAACCGGCCAACAGTATCGAGGAACTGCTGTCCCGTCCCTACTTCGCCGATCCGCTGCGCCGCCACGACATCGCACCGATCACCGACGGCGCCGCGGCCATCCTGCTGGCGGCCGGCGACCGGGCCCGCGAGTTGCGCGAGAACCCGGCGTGGATCACCGGTTTCGAGCACCGCATCGAAACCCCGATCCTGGGCGCCCGGGACCTGACGACATCCCCTTCGACGGCGGCTTCCGCGCAGGCCGCCACCGCCGGTGATGCCGGCTCCATTGAGGTGGCCGAACTCCACGCGCCGTTCAGCCATCAACAGTTGATCCTGCGCGAAGCGATCGGGCTGGGTGACTCGACGAAGATCAACCCGTCCGGCGGCGCCCTGGCCGCCAACCCGATGTTCTCGGCCGGACTTGAGCGCATCGGATTCGCCGCGCAGCACATCTTCAACGGATCAGCGGGGCGTGTGCTGGCACATGCCACCAGTGGTCCTGCGCTGCAACAGAATCTCGTTGCCGTCCTGGAGGGGAAGAACTAGATGGCGAACAAAGCTGCTGTCCTCGGCACCGGGCAGACCAAGTACGTCGCCAAGCGGCACGACGTGTCGATGAACGGACTGGTGCGGGAGGCCATCGACAAAGCCCTCGCTGACTCCGGTTTGACGATGGACGACATCGACGCCGTGGTGGTCGGCAAGGCACCGGACTTCTTCGAGGGCGTGATGATGCCCGAGTTGTTCATGGCCGACGCCACGGGCGCGACGGGCAAGCCGCTGATCCGCGTGCACACCGCGGGATCGGTGGGTGGCTCGACCTCGATCGTGGCGGCCAGCCTGGTGAAGTCGGGCAAGTACCGGCGCGTGCTCACCATGGCGTGGGAGAAGCAGTCCGAGTCGAATGCCATGTGGGCGTTGAGCATTCCGGTGCCGTTCACCAAACCTGTCGGTGCGGGCGCGGGCGGCTACTTCGCCCCACACGTGCGCGCCTACATCCGCCGGTCCGGTGCACCCGATCACATCGGAGCGATGGTCGCGGTGAAGGACCGGCTCAACGGCGCCAAGAATCCGTTGGCGCACCTGCACCAGCCCGACATCACGCTGGAAAAGGTGATGGCCTCCCAGATGCTGTGGGACCCGATCCGTTTCGACGAGACCTGCCCGTCTTCCGACGGTGCGGCGGCCATGGTGATCGGCGATGAGGAGACTGCGGACGCTCGGGTGGCCGAGGGCCATCCGGTCGCCTGGATCCACGCCACCGCGCTGCGTACCGAACCGCTGGCGTACTCGGGCCGTGATCAGGTCAACCCGCAGGCCGGCCGGGATGCGGCGGCCGCGCTGTGGCGCGATGCCGGAATCACCAGTCCGATCGACGAGATCGACGCCGCCGAGGTCTACGTGCCGTTCTCCTGGTTCGAGCCGATGTGGCTGGAAAACCTGGGCTTTGCCGCCGAGGGCGAGGGGTGGAAGCTCACCGAGGCCGGCGCCACCGCGATCGACGGCAAGATCCCGTTCAACGCGTCCGGCGGCGTGCTCTCGTCGAACCCGATCGGCGCGTCGGGCATGATCCGGTTCGCCGAATCGGCCATCCAGGTGATGGGCAAGGGCGGTGATCACCAGGTCAAGGGCGCCCGCAAGGCATTGGGTCATGCCTACGGCGGTGGCGCACAGTATTACGCGATGTGGGTGGTCTCCAGCGACAAGCCGGCAGCCAAGTCATGACACGCATGAAGTACACCCTCAGCGTGGCGATGGGGCCCCTCGAGCATCTGACCGAGTTGGCGCGCACCGCCGAGGAAGTCGGCTTCGATGCGATCGCGCTGCCGGACTCACTTTTCTACATGGAGAAGCAGGCCGCGGACTACCCCTACACCCCGGACGGTTCGCGGATGTGGAATGCCGAGACCCCGTGGGTGGACCCGCTGATCGCGGCAGCCTCGATGGGTGCGGTCACCTCGACGCTGCGGTTCTACACCAACGTCATGAAGCTCGGATCCCGCAACCCGCTGCTGCTGGCTCGACAGGTCGGCTCGGTGGCGAATCTGACCAACAACCGGTTCGGCTTCGGAGTAGGTATCGGTTGGGCGCCTGAGGAGTTCGAGTGGTGTGGGCAACCGTTCGCCAAGCGCGGTGCCCGCGTCGACGAGATGATCGAGGTGCTCAAGCTGGTGCTCGGCGGCGGGATGGTCGAGTTCCACGGTGAGTTCTACGATTTCGAACGCCTGCAGATGAGCCCGGCCCCGTCCCGGCCGGTGCCGTTCTACGTCGGCGGACACACCCCGGTGGCGCTCAAGCGGGCAGCACGGGCCAGCGACGGCTGGACCAGCGCGATGATGACCTGCGCGCAGTTGGCCGAGACGGTGTCGACCATCAACACGTTGCGCGCCGAATACGGTCGCGCCGACGAACCGTTCGAGTATCAGGCGGTCTGCATCGACAAGTTCGATCTCGACGGCCACCGGGAACTCGCCGCGGCCGGGATCACCGACAACATCGTGATCCCATGGATGCTCGATGGTCATGGCTTCGATGCGCCGATCGAGGCGAAGAAAGACTCGCTCAAACGGTTCGCCGACACCTACATCCACTCCGGTTGGCAGGACTGAGATGACCGTCACAGACCCAAACCATCCGGCGCACCTGGCCGGCAAGCGCTCCCGCGCCGCGGTCGCGGCACGGGACAAAGACGCCTGGCTTGCGGTGTTCGCCGACGACGCGATCGTGCAAGATCCGATCGGGCCGTCGTTCTTCGACCCCGAAGGCAACGGACACCGGGGCAAGGAAGCCATCGCGGCGTTCTGGGACAAGGCGATCGCCCCGACCGAGAACCTGGAGTTCCGGTTCGTCGACACCTTCCAGTGCGGTAGCGAGGAGGCCAACGTCGGCAGCATCGCCACCACGATGGGCGGCCACCAGATCGTCACCGAGGGTGTGTTCACCTACCGCGTCAATGACGCCGGGCAGATGGTCGCGCTGCGCGCGTTCTGGGAGGTCGACCGGGTGAGGACCACACCGGTCTAGTCAGTCGCGAGGTTCCGAGGGCACTTCGGCCAGTCCCGACAGATAACGCTGCGCCAGCTCCCGATAGGCCGCGGGGTTCGTCTCGACCCACATCGCGGCTCCGGTGCCGCCGATCGGACCTTTGACCTTGGCCGGTGCGCCGGTGACAAGAACTTCGTCGGGGATGCGGGTGCCGCCGACCACGAGCGAATGAGCCGCGATGAGGCTGCGCCGTCCGATCACCGCACCGTCGAGCACGGTGCAGTGGTTGGCGATCAAGGTCTCCTCGCCCACGTGCGCCCCGTGTATGACGCACATGTGCGCCACCGTCGCGCCAGGGCCGATGTCCACCGGCACGCCCGGCGGCGCGTGCAGCACCGATCCGTCCTGCACATTGGCGCCCTCGCGGATGACGATCGGCGCGTAGTCGCCACGCAGCACCGTGTTGAACCAGACCGACGCACCCGCCTCGACCGTGACGTCACCGATCAGCGTGGCAGTCGGGGCTATGAAAGCGGTCGGGTCGATGTGCGGTGCACGACCCTCGAACGAGTACATCGGCATCATTCAGATATACCCGGTGGTGGCCCCGGTACGTTGGATAGAGAATCCGCCAAACAACAGAACTTCGGTGCCATTGTCTGAATATTTTTCCAACATCCGTGTGAAGTTCTTCGCTGCCGCCGCGTTGACGGCACTGACCTGCCTGACGGCTACCGGCTGCGACACTGCCGACCCCGGCACGAGCGGGCCGGTGGGCAGCACGACGTCGTCCGCGCAAGCCTCCCCCACCACCAGCAGCAGCAAGGCCGCCGAGCCCGGGCCGGCCGACTACAGCCGGCTGCTGCTGCAGGCGGCTGACCTGAGCGACGACGAGGACACCTTCGCGGTGCGATCGACCTCCGGTGGCCCGAACGGGCTGCCGGGTGCCAGCGCACTGTTCGTCAATGCCGACGACACCAGGGCGATCTCCGACACCATCGTGATGTACCCGGATGCCGCGGCAGCGACCGCGACCCTGAATCAGGCGCTGCCCGAGATCGGCAAGGTGGTCACCGGCGGCACGCCGCAGCCCGTCGCGGTCGGCACCGACGGCAGCATGACCGTCGGCACATCCCCCGACGGCAGCAAGGCCACCACGCTGCTGTTGTTCACCCACGGCCCGGCCTTCGTGCGATTGCAATTCGAAAGTGCGCCGGAGGACCCGACGACCGACCGATTTGTGAATGCGATCGGCCGGATGCAGCAGATCGCGCTTCGCGTGGGCCTGGGCGCTGGGGAGTAACACCCTGGTCGGTGGGGTATGCCCCAGGTCACGTGCCAATTATTGCCAGATCGGGAGGAAAAACTGTAACGTGTTCTAGTTAGAGAGCAAGGACTGGAGGAGCCATGGCTACCGAGACTTTCGGCGGGCAGGAGCGTAGCGACCGGGGAACCGGTGTCGCTATTCGCGAGATCGACACCGGCGCGCTGCCCGATCGGTACGCACGGGGGTGGCACTGCCTCGGCCCGGTGAAGGATTACCAGGACGGCGAGCCGCACTCGGTGCAGGCCTTCGGAACCAAGCTGGTGGTGTTCGCCGATTCGCAGGGCGATCTGCAGATTCTCGATGGCTACTGCCGCCACATGGGTGGTGACCTGTCGCAGGGCACCATCAAGGGCGACACGGTGGCGTGCCCGTTCCACGATTGGCGCTGGGGCGGCGACGGCAAGTGCAAGCTGGTGCCCTACGCCAAGCGGACGCCCCGCCTTGCCCGCACCCGCGCCTGGCACACCGATGTGCGCGGCGGCCTGCTGTTCGTCTGGCACGACCACGAGGGCAATCCACCCCAGCCCGAGGTCCAGATCCCCGAGATCCCCGAGGCCGCCAGCGACGACTGGACCGAGTGGCGCTGGAACACGATGCTCATCGAGGGCAGCAACTGCCGCGAGATCATCGACAACGTCACCGACATGGCGCACTTCTTCTACATCCACTTCGGCCTGCCGACGTACTTCAAGAATGTCTTTGAAGGCCACATCGCGTCGCAGTACCTGCACAACGTCGGCCGGCCCGACATCGGCGACATGGGTACCGCGTACGGCGAGGCCCACCTGGATTCCGAGGCTTCCTACTTCGGCCCGTCGTTCATGATCAACTGGCTGCACAACAACTACGGCGGCTTCAAGGCCGAGTCGATCCTGATCAACTGCCACTACCCGGTGGACCAGGATTCGTTTGTGCTGCAGTGGGGTGTCATCGTCGAGAAGCCCAAGGGCATGGACGATGCCACCACCGACAAGCTGTCCAAAGCTTTCACCGAGGGTGTCAGCAAGGGGTTCCTGCAGGATGTCGAGATCTGGAAGCACAAGACCCGCATCGACAACCCGCTGCTGGTCGAGGAGGACGGCGCGGTTTATCAGATGCGGCGCTGGTATCAGCAGTTCTATGTCGACGTCGCCGACGTGACGCCCGACATGACCGACCGGTTCGAGATGGAGGTCGACACCACCGCGGCCAATGAAAAGTGGCACGTGGAGGTTGAGCAGAATCTCAAACTCCAAGCAGCGCAGAAGGAATCGGCGGAGCAGACGAGCTGATGGCCTCCGGCAGCGAGCGGACGCAGACGCCAGACGTTGACCGGCTGGCCCGCTCGATGCTGCTGTTGCACGGCGTGCACGAGGATGACGATCACCCTGCCGGCGATGGCCGTAACACCGGGAACTGGTCCAAGGCACCGAATTTCGCAGCTGACCCGCAGCGAGCGGCTGCCGTGCGAGCGGCGACCGAACAGGACCGGGAACGCTATCTGACCTCGGGGCTGGCCGCGGTGGATTGCCGGTTCTGCCACGTGACGGTTCAGGTCAAGAAGCTCGGCCCGGAACACACCTCGGTGCAATGGAGTTCGGAGGCGACGCAGCGTTGCGCGTTTTTCGCCGACATCCGGGCCGAGGGTGGTGATCCGGCGCGGGCCCGCTCCTGCCCGCGACTGGCCGACAGCATCAAGCACGCCGTCGCAGAGGGGTGTCTGGAGGAGATCTCCTCTGCCCCACCCCCTGGCGACGGCTGATTCTCCCCCGCGAGCAGACAGTTGTGTACCCTGTAACGCCGGGTTTCAGGTACCGAAGTGTCTGCTCGCCGGGGTACTAGAGGCCCTTGAAACGCTCCTTGACCGCCTCGACGGACAACCCGTAATCGGCCAGTGAATAGCTGTGTTTCGGCGCCCGCGGGCCCCTCTTGCTTGCCTCGTTCACCGCTTCGACGGCTTCGCGGGCCGCATCGGTGTAGGGCAACCCGAAATGGCGGTACACGTTCTCCACGGTGCCCACCGGATCGGCGATGAAATCGAAGTAGTCGACGTCGCAGAACTGCGCCGGATCATGTTTGGCCCGTTCGGCATTGAACAGTTCCAGGCCACGCGACCAGGTGTCCAACGCATCGGCCCCTATCTGCGCGCCGACGAAGGTGTCCGACCATCCCTCGGTGGTGTGCTGCGACAGTGAGCACATCGAGGCCATAATGGTATCGGCCGGCCGGTGACACTGGATCACCAACGCGTCGGGATAGGTGGCGAACACCGCCTCGAGCGCGAACAGGTGGCTGGGATTCTTGAGCACCCAACGCTTTCCGGGATCGTTGAGGCCGATCAACTGCAGGTTACGGCGATGACGCTGATACGACCGGGTCCAGTCCTGCCCTGCGAGCCAGTGCGCATACGTCGGCAGGTGGGCCAACGTCTCATAGGACACCGAGTGCAGGGACTGCCGCAACAGCTGCCAGCACTCCTCCACCTCGTCGGCGGTCATGAAATGCAGGCCGGTGTAATCCGGGTTCTCGTCATGGTGCCGGGAGAACTGAGCGTCGAGCTGCTGGTAAACGGGGTTGTCGGCCCAGGTTTCGCGCGGCGGGCGTGGTTGCGGGAATTCGGCCAACCACATCTCCAAGCCCTGATGGGCCGGGTCGGCAGTCAACAGCCGGTGCAGCACAGTGGTTCCGGTCCGCGGCAGGCCGGTCACGAAGATCGGCCGCTCGACCACCACATCGGCGTGCTGCGGATACTGCTTCCACGACGCCTCACTCAACAGCCGCGCCACCAACGCGTTACGCAGGAAGAACCGCGACATCTTGCTGCCCAGTTCGGTCAGACCGGCGTCGCGTTGATACGACTCCAGCAGCACGCCAAGCGCTTCGCGGTAGTTGTCGTCGTCGGTGCCGAAGTCCTCCAGCCCGGTCGCCTTGGTCGCCGATCGGTGCAGATCCTCGACCGTGCCCACATCAGTTCGCGCTGTCACGCTTTGTACTCCCCGCAGTTCACATCCAACGCCTGACCGGTGATACCGCTGGACAGATCGCTCGCCATGAACAGGATGGCCGAGGCCACCTCGTCCTCGGTGGGCAGCCGTTTGAGGTCGGACGCGGCGGCGGTGGCCTGGTAGATCTGGTCGACGGTGGTGCCGTACTTGCCCGCCTGATGCGTGAAGTAGCTCTCCAGCGTGCCACCCCAGATGTAGCCGGGCAGGATTGAATTGACCCGAATGCCTTGGTCACCCAGCTCCGTGGCCAGCGATTGCGACATGGCAAGCAACGCCGACTTGGCCATCTTGTAGGCACCGTACTTGGCCTGCGAGTGGCGTACCACCATGGAGTTCACGTTGACGACGGAGCCCTTGGCCTCGGCGAGCGCCGGGGTGAAGCCCTGGATCAGCCGCAACGCACCGAACACCGTGAGCTCGATGGCGTCGCGCATGTGGTCGAACGTGGTGTCGGCCAACGGCTTCATCGACGGCACACGAAATGCGTTGTTGATCAACACATCCACCTTGCCGTACGCCTCCAGCGACGCGGAAACGAGGTTGTTCACCTGCTCCTCGTCGGTGATGTCGGTGCCGACGGTCACGGCGCGGCGGCCGAGGTCGGTCACCTGCTTGGCCACCTCGTCGAGACGTTCGACGGTGCGGGCGGCCAGCACCAGGTCGGCGCCGGCTTCGGCGCAGCGCCGGGCCAGGGTGGTGCCGAGCGCAGGCCCGACGCCACTGATGACCACGATCTTGTTCTCAAGCAGTCCGGACATGTCTACCCCAGCATCCTGTTGGCGATCTGCTGCTGGCGCAGCGCGATACGCGCCCGCCATTGTTCATCGGAAATCTTGTTCTGTTCGTAATACGGGAGGGCGGCCTGCACCTTGTCGAGATCGACCAGTTCCACTGTCGGCCCGTCGGCCTCCGTCAGCTGCCGCGACACCCGCTGCCAGCGGAACTGCAGGATGCCCTTGGCGTGTCCGAGCGTCTCGACCCAGTTGGTGACGCCGGGATTCTGATCGGAGACCACGATGCGGATCTTCCCGTCGGGATCGGCTTGGGCCTGAGTGCCGTTCAGCGACGTCTGGTGATTGATGTAGTCCAACGAGATGTACCACAGGCTGCCGAGTTGGAACCCTAGATACGGCGCATCGGTGACCGGCAGGGTGATGACCAACGCCTGGTCTGCCGTGAGATCGTAGTGACCGGCCGAGGAATACTGCGTGGCCAGTCCGCCCGGCGTCAGCCGTGGCGCAACCATGGTGTTGACCGGGATGTTGAAGTAGAACCACTGCGGGAACTGCAGCCAGGTCTTGACGCGCTGGACCAACTGCTTACCTGCAGTGGCGAACCGCCTTTCGATGAGCTCGCGGCTCAGCGGCGGCGGCGCGGTGCCTGCGGTGTCGGCTCTGGCGATCGCCAGCGTGCCGCGCCTGGCCGACCAGTCGTTGTAAACCTCGCGGATCACCAGCTGCGCGGGCGCCTGCGGGGTGAACCGCCATTCGAATGTGCCGTCTGCACCGACATCGAGTTTGCGGTCATCGAATGCGGTTTCGCTGTCCGGCACGTTGGCGTCGGTGTACTCGCCGCCGAGCAATTGGAAACTCAGATCCGTTGTGCTGCCACGTGTCCCGGTGACTACGTATTCGTGCCCCGCATGTACCCGGGCGCCGAAGTACATCGTGTCCGGATTGTCCAGTCCCATCTTGTTGAACGGGCCGGTGCCCGACAGCAGAAACGGATGGTCGCGGTCATAGTCGAACGCGATGTGCGTACAGGCCGAGATGCCGCCCGCGACGTACTGCAGGCCTTCCAGCAGATCGGCCTCGGACTCGATGTGTGGCGCCTCGGCGACCAGGCGCTCGGCCTCGGCGATGGCGTCGACCAGTGGCTGTGAGTACATCTGCATCCATTCCGGTGCGGTCCAATATTGGACCGAGATGGTAGAGTTTCTGTACCGACACTAGAACGCGTTTCAGTTCGAGTCAATGCTGAGAGGTCTTTCGCATGACGCCTGCCGAGCCGACCGGCCGCGAATCGCCGCCCACCGCCCGGGTGGTCGCGATCCTCGACTTCCTCTCACGTCACCCCCATGACCGGTTCGGCCTGTCCGAGCTGGCACGACGTGTCGAACTGAGCAAGCCGACCTGCCTGGGCATCCTGACCACCTTGACCAACACGGGTTATCTGGTGCGCGACGACAGCGACAAGTCGTATCGCCTTGGGCCCACCCTGATTTCACTCGGTCACATCGCGCAGGAGTCGATGCGGGTCAGCCCGGCCGCCCGCACCGAGTTGCGTCGGTTATCGGCGGCCTTCGACACCACGGCAGCCCTTTCCGCGGTGGTCGACGACCGCATCACCGTGCTGGAACTGGTCGGACCGCCGGGCATCGATGTCGGCGTCCGGGTCGGGCAGAGCTATCCGTTCGCGCCGCCGGTCGGCCTGATGTTCGTGCTGTGGGACGACGACGCCCTGCGAGCCTGGCTGGCCAAGTCGCCGACCATCCCACTGCGCACCGAATCCGCACGGTTGCACCGGGTGATCGATTACTGCCGCGCCGACGGGTATCTGGTGGAACGCCTGACACCGGGAGGTCGCCGGCTCTATGCGTTGATGGCCGGGATGTCGACGAACCTGCCCGACGAACTGCGGGCGCTGCTCGGCGAACTGGTGTCCGACATCGGCGAGCGGGTGTACCTGCGCGAGGAAAGTGAAGCGCGTTCCGATATCAACGTCATCTCTGCGCCGGTGTTCGATCACCACCAACGCCAGGTCATGGCCGCCTCACTCCACATCGGAGCGACCCTGACGCACAACGAGATCGCCCAGCGCGCCCAGGCATTGGTGACGGCCGCGGACGCGGTGACCAAACAGCTCGGCGGAACCAAGCCGACACTCTGACGCGACGAAGCTCAGAAGTTGTTGCAGGTGTCGAACGTCGTTTGCAGAAGCCCGAGGTATGGCTGATTGGCCGGGTAACTCGCGATCGCCTCGGCCATCTGCCGACGCTGCCCGGGCGCCGCAGCGATGAACTGCCGCAACGCGGACTGCGCCTGCGGCGATACGCCGCCGGGATGTTGCACATTCAGCGCCGACATCACCTGGTCGTAACTACAGGTGCTGTTGACGGCAGAGTCCAGATTCGGATCGGCGGAAGCGATACCGGCCCCGACGGTCAATGCCAACGCCAGGCCAGTGACGGCGACAGCCACACTGATCGGTGATAGTTCCATGGTTTACGGACCTCCTCCTAGTTACCTTCTTGATTCAGCAAATATGTGCGGACCAACGGTCGAGGACCGGTATCCCGCAGCAGAACACTCGCCGGACGTGGGCGAACGCGCTGCGGCCACCAGAACCATCGCCCGAGAAGCGCAGCGATCGACGGAGTCATGAGGGCGCGGACAACCAGGGTGTCCAGCAGCAGGCCGATACCGATCGTCGAGCCCACCTGGCCGATGATCCGCAGATCGCTGGCCACCATCGACATCATCGTGAAGGCGAAAACCAGACCGGCAGACGTCACCACCTTGCCGCTGCCCCCCATCGCCCTGATGATGCCGGTGTTGATGCCCGCGTGGATCTCCTCTCTCATCCTCGACACCAGCAGCAGGTTGTAGTCGGATCCGACCGCCAAGAGGATGATCACCGACATCGCGAGCACCAGCCAGTGCAGGTTTATGCCGAGGATGTGCTGCCAGATCAGCACGGACAGCCCGAAGGCCGCACCGAGCGAAAGCGCCACCGTGCCCACGATGACCAGCGCGGCGATCAAGCTGCGCGTCATGATCAGCATGATGATGAAGATGAGGCACAACGCGGCCACACCGGCGATCAGCAGATCGTAGGTGGAGCCGTCCCGCATATCCTTGAAAGTTGCTGAGGTACCGGCAAAGTAGATCTTGGCGCTCTCCAGCGGGGTCACCTTGAGCGCCTCCTCAGCGGCGCTGACGATGGCACCCGCGCGGGCGATGCCTTCGGGCGTCGCAGGATCACCGCGGTGCGAAATGATGAAGCGGACGGATCTGCCGTCCGGTGAGAAGAACAGGTCCATGGCGCGTTTGAAGTCCTCGTTGGCCAGGACTTCCGGTGGCAGATAGAACGAGTCGTCGTTGCGGGCCGCATCGAAAGCCTCACCCATCGCGCTGGCGTTGGCGCTCATCTCGTCCATGAGCGAAAACGCACCCATCATGGTGCTGTGCATGGTCAGTGTCATGGACTGCATCGCCTGCATGGAGGCGACCATCGGCGGGAACTGCTCGATCAGTTGCGGCATGAGCACATCGAGCCGACCGGTTTGACTGACCAGGCCGCTGACATTGTCGACGACGGCGTCGACCGAGTCGAGCGAATCGAACAAGGACCGGAACGACCAGCAGAACGGTATGTCGAAGCAGTGCGGCTCCCAGTAGAAGTAGTTACGGACCGGTCGCCAGAAGTCGTCGAAGTCCGCGATATGGTCACGCAGATCCTTGACGTCGGATTCCAGCTCACGCATGATCTGCGTCATATCGTGGGTGGTATTCACCATCTTCTGCGTCACGGCGTACATGCGGTTCATCAGGGTGATGAGTTCCGCGATGTCGTCTGCCTGCGTGAGCAGGCTGCCCATCTGATCCCGCTGGAATGGCAGCAACTGTTGCTGGTTGGCGTTCTGCAGACTGAGCAGGAACGGTATCGACGTTCGGGCGATCGGAGTTCCCTCGGGCCGGGTTATGCCCTGCACCCGGGAGATGCCCGGCACCGCGAACACCGCCTTCGCGAGCTTGTTCAAAATCAACAGATCTGCCGGATTGCGCATATCGTGGTCGGCCTCGATCAATAGGACATCCGGTGTCATACGCGACGGCGGGAAGTGCCGCTCGGCGGCGGCGTAACCCACATTGGCAGGGATGTCGGCAGGCACGTACAACCGGTCGTTGTAGCTTGTCTGATATGCGGGCAGAGCCAGTAGACCGATCAGCGCGACCACACACGATGTGATGAGAATGGGTGCGGGCCAACGGACTACCGCGGTGCCGAGACGCCGCCACCGGCGCACGATGATCTTGCGTTTGGGTTCGAACAATCCGAAGCGACCACCCACTGCAAGCACCGCCGGAATGAGTGTCAACGCCACCAGCACGGCCACCACCATCGCGACCGCGGTGGGAATGCCCATGGTGTGGAAGTAGGGCAATCGGGCGAAGCTGAGGCAGAAAATGGCTCCGGCTATCGTCAGGCCGGAGCCAAGGACGACTTTGGCGATGCTTCGGTAGGTCGTGTAGTAGGCGGCATCGCGATCCTCTCCGGCCTGGCGGGCTTCCTGGTATCTGCCGAGGAAAAATATGCCGTAATCCGTTCCGACCGCGATCCCCAGTGATATCAACAGATTCACCGCGAAGGTCGACAGCCCGATGATCTCGTGCCCGCCGAGGAAGGCCACCACTCCCCGCGCCACCTGTACCTGTATCCCCACCATCGCCAGTAGCAGGACCGCGGTGACGATCGAACGGTAGACAAGGAGCAGCATCGTGAGAATCACCACGAGCGTCACCACGGTGATCTTGATGATGGATTTGTCACCGGCGTGGTTCATATCCGACACGAGTGGGGCCGGCCCGGTGACGTAGGCCTGCACTCCCGGCGGCGGCGGCATCCGCTTCACGATGTCGCGCACTGCTTCCACGGATTCGTTGGCCAGCGATTCTCCTTGGTTCCCAGCGAGATTCAGTTGAACGTAGACGGCCAAGTTGTCCGAGCTCTGCACCGCCGTCGCGGTGAGCGGGTCGCCCCAGTAGTCCTGCACATGCTGGACGTGGACGGTATCGGCCTTCAACTGGCGAACCAGATCGTTGTAGTAGCGGTGCGCCGCGTCGCCCAAGGGTTGCCTGCCCTCCAGAACAACCATGGCCACGCTGTCGGAATCTGACTCGCCGAAGCTCTTTCCCATGCGCTGCGCGGCTTGGAACGAGGGCGCATCTCTGGGCACCAGCGACACCGAATACTGCCGCCCGACCGTTTCGAGTGACGGAAGCGCGAAAGTCAGGACGGCCACGATCACCAGCCAGCCGACAATGATCGGCACCGCCAGGCGGTGGATCGTTCGGGCGATGAACGGTGGATCCGAGCCCATCAGGAGCCGCGGTCTTCCGGCTTCAGCAACAGCGAACGCACCAGTGGCCGTGGTCCGGTGGCCCGCAACAGTGCGCTCGCGGGACGTGGGCGTACCCGCAGCGGCCACCAGAACCAGCGTCCGAGGAGTGCGGCGATCGACGGCGTCATGAATGCGCGGACGATCAAGGTGTCGAACAGCAGCCCGATGCCGATCGTCGAACCGACCTGGCCGATGGTGCGCACGTCACTGGCCAGCATCGCCAGCATGGTCGACGCGAACACCAAACCTGCTGCCGTCACCACCTTTCCGCTGCCACCCATCGCCCGGATGATGCCGGTGTTGATGCCGGCGCCCACTTCTTCCTTCATCCGCGACACCAGCAGCAGGTTGTAGTCAGACCCCACCGCCAACAGGATGATGAGAGAGATCGCCAGCACCAGCCAGTTCAATTGGATGCCGAGAATGTGCTGCCAGATCAACACGGACAAGCCGAACGCCGCACCCAGGGACAGCGCCACGGTACCGACGATGACCATGGCCGCGACCAGGCTGCGAATCATGATCAGCATGATGGTGAAAATCAGGCACAGCGCCGCGATCCCGGCGATCAACAGGTCATAGGTGGACCCGTCCACCTGATCTTTCGCCATCGCCGCGGTGCCCGTCAGGTAGATCTTGGCGTTCTCCATCGGGGTGCCCTTGAGCGCCTCCTCCGCCGCCGTCTTGATCGGGTTGACGCGGGCAATTCCCTCCGGCGTCGCAGGATCGCCGCGTTGGGAGATGAGCATCCGCATCGACTTACCGTCCGGAGATATGAAGACGTTCATCACGCGCTTGAAATCCGCGTTCTTGAACACATCTGGCGGCAGGTAGAAAGAATCGTCGTTCTGAGCGGTATCGAACGCCCTGCCCATGGCAGTGGCGTTATCGCTCATCTCCTCCATCTGAGAGAAGATCCCCGACATCGTGGTGTGCATCCCGAGCAGCACGCTCCGTGTGCTCTGCATGGTCGCGATCATGGCCGGGAACTGCGCCATCATCTGCGGCATGAGGGTATTGAGCTGATCCAGATTTCCGATCAGCTGGTGCATCGTCGCGGTCACCTTGTCGACCCCGTCCAGTGCCTCGAACAGGGACTTGAGCGACCAGCAGATCGGAATGTCGTAGCAGTGCGGTTCCCAGTAGAGATAGTTGCGGACGGGCCGGAAGAAGTCGTCGAAGTCCGCCATGTGATCCCGTAGGTCATTCGTGACGTCTTCGAGTTCATGCGTTTTGCCGACCAGATCGTTGGTCGTGGCGGCCAACTCTTGCATGAGCGCGTACATCCGCTGCATGACGCCGATGGTTTTGGTGATCTCGTCGGCCTGGGTCACCAGATCGTTCATGCGTGCCTTCTGAAACGGCAGCAGTTGCAGCTGGCCTGCATTCGACGAGCTGATGATGAACGGTATCGTGGTGTGCTTCAGGGGAATTCCCCCGGGACGGGTCACCGCCTGGACCCGGGACACCCCGGGAACCGCCAGCACCCCTTTGGCGAGCTTGTTCAGGATCAGGAAGTCTGCGGGGTTGCGCATATCGTGGTCGGTCTCAACCAGGAGAACGTCGGGCGACATCATCAGTGACTGCGGGAAATGCCGTGCTGCGGCATCATATCCGGCATTCGCGGGAATGTCCTTGGGCAGATACTTCTGGTCGTTGTAGCCGGGTTGATATGCCGGTAGTGCAAGCAGTCCGATGAGCGACACCGCGAACGTCGCCACGAGAATGGGCGCGGGCCATCGGACGATCGCCGTGCCCAGTCGCCGCCACCGGCGGGCGATGATCGTACGCCTCGGCTCGAACAACCCGAATCGGCTGCCGACCGCGAGAACTGCCGGAATCAGCGTGAGCGCCACGCAGACCGCGACAATCATTCCCAGCGCGCACGGGATACCCAGCGTCCGGAAATACGGCAGGCGGGTGAAGCTGAGGCAGAAAACCGCACCCGCGATGGTCAGACCCGACGCCAGCACCACCCGGGCGACACTGCGGTAGGTGGTGTAGAACGCCGTCTCGCGGTCCTCCCCGACCTGACGCGCCTCCTGATAACGCCCGACGTAGAAGATGCCGTAGTCGGTCCCGGCGGCAATCCCCAGTGTGACCAGGAGATTGACGGCATACGTGGAAAGGCCCATGAGCCCCTGATCACCGAGAAAGGCGATCACGCCGCGAGCCACCTGCAATTGGATGCCCACCAACAGCAGCAGGATCACGGCCGTGAAGATCGATCGGAAGAACAACAGCAGCATCGCCAGGATCACCGTGAGGCTCAACCCCGTGACCAGCAGCACCGTCCGGTTGCCGCTGTCGCTCAGATCGGCGACGATCGCCGCCGGTCCGGTCACATAGGCTTTCACCCCGGGCGGCGGCGTGGTGCGTTCCACGATGTCGCGGACTGATTGCAGCGATTCGTCCGACAACGGTTGGCCGAGATCACCGCTGAGGCTCATCTGGACGTACACGGCCAAGTTGTCGGTGCTCTGCGCGGCACCGGCGGTGAGCGGATCGCCCCAGAAATCCTGGACATGCTGCACGTGTGCCGTGTCGGCTTTCAACTGGCGAACGAGGTCGTCGTAGTAGCGGTGCGCGGCGTCCCCGAGTGGCTCTCGCCCCTCCAGCACGATCATCGCCACGCTGTTGGATTTCGATTCGCCGAAGCTGTCCCCCATGCGCCGAACCGCCTCGAACGACGGCGCATCAGTGGGGATGAACGAGACCGAGTGCTCCTTTTCGACCTGCTCGAGTGGCGGGACGAACGCACCGAGGACATAGGCGATCACCAACCATCCCAGGATGATCGGTATCGCCAGCGAACGGATCACTCGCGGTACCCGCGGCGGTCTGGTGTTCGCGGGCGGGCGGCTCATGCGGCCTTCAGCAGGCAATAGGTGAACGCTTTCTCCCCTTGCTCGACCTTCTCCGCTTTGACCTTGTCGTCCACTGTGATTCGGCATCCGATGGTGTCGCTGTCACCCTGGGCGATGACGTTGACCATCGCCGTGGCCTCGGTCATCGGGAACTTCAGCGACCATGGCAAGCTTGCGTTGGCAACGAACTGCGGCTCGGCGTCGACGTCGAAATAGCTGATGTTGGCCACCGTTCCGGGCGGCCCGAACACCTCGTACACCAGCTGTTTTGGATCGTATGGCTTGCGTTCCTGAAGTTCGGTGTCGGAATACGCGGGGCGAACCTCGGACCCGAAGACGCCGTGCAGCCGCAACACGGTGAATCCCCCGGCGCCCACCACCAGGAGGATCACCAGTGGAATCCACAGCCGCTTCAGAGCCCCCACACCACGCACCTCCTCACATCTGAGGGTTGGCCCGACCTCAACCGGCGAATCGCTTGCCCACGCCCGTATGGACGCGGAACGAAAGCTACACCCGCACGGGCTGAATAGTCAGCGGGACTGTAGATTTGACGCGTCCGACGGTGCCGGTAGTTGAATTCACAACGACCCATTGCCCGAAGCTGGGCATTCGCTGCGTGACGACCGACAGTCGCGTGGCGTGCGACCACGGTCATGAGGCGTGACCACTGAAGAAGTTCAGGATTGCCGAGTTCACCGCATCCGGGCGTTCCAGGAAGCCCAGATGCCCCGCATCGGCGATCTCCAGATAGCGCCCGTTCGGCAGGGCGTCTGCCACCTCGGCGCTCAAGTGTGGTGCCATCACCAGGTCGTCGGCGAATCCGATCGCCAGAACATCAGTCGTGATCGACCGGTAGGCGGGCCGCCGATCGTTGTTCGGTGCAACGCCGTACTGGGCGCGAACTCCCGGCGTCGTTCTCGCCGGCCATCTCGTGAAGGTGTCGATCCAATCCCGAACCGTGTCTTCATTGTTCAAGGTCTTCGGTGAGAAACTTTCGAGCAGACGGAGTTTCGCCTCATATGTGGCGGGCAGCTGAACTCCGGCATCGGCAAGGTCCCGTTCGGCTGTCCGGAAGAATTCGCGGGTGACATCGTGACGTCCGCGAGTGGCCATCAACGCCGCCTGGCATACCATCTCGGGCCGGGTCAACATCAGTTCCTGCGCAATGTATGAACCCATGGAGACCGCCACCACGCGAACTGGAGCAAGGTCGAGGTGCTCGATCAATTCGGCCGTGTCAGCCACCATCGTTGCCGTGGTGAAGCCGTCTGTGCCTGCGGTCGCGCCCACTCCCCTGTTGTCGAACGTGATGACGCGGTACCCGGCAGCACGGAATGCCGGCACCTGATAAAGATCCCAGGTACGCCCGAGACCGCCCTGACCGGAAATGAACAGCACCGCATCGCCGCGGCCGCGGTCTTCGTAGGCCAGTTTCACTGTCCGCCTCCCCCTGGCATACGCACCTAAGCGTCCAGGCGCGCGAACTGGCCGTGTCGATACTGTTCGACACACTGCGCGCGACGCACTTTGCCGCTCGTGGTGATCGGTATCGAACCAGGTGACACGAGGACGAGATCGGCAACACCAAGGCTGTGGGTATTGAAGATCGCGGAGGTCACGGCGCGCTTGACGGTGGACAGCCGGTCGGTGGGCTCCTCGATCGGCTCGGTGGGCCTTCGCACTTCGATGATCACGACGAGTTTCTCGGTAGCGCCGTCCGGAACCGCGATGGCAGCACACCGGCTCCGGCTGACCTCCTGGATCGTCGCCTCGATGTCGTCGGGAGAGTGATTGCGCCCGTACACGATCAACAGATCTTTGATCCGGCCGATGACGAACAGTTCGTCCTCGAAGAGAAAGCCCGAGTCCCCGGTTCGCAGCCAGGGCCCCTCAGGGGTGCCCGGTGGCGCAGCGACGAGCCTGCCCCCGAACGTGGACTCGGTCTCACGAGCACGGCGCCAGTAACCAGTGGCGACGTTGTCGCCGTGCACCCAGATTTCGCCGACGGTGCCGACCGGGCACTCGGCATGTGTCTCGGAATCCACGATACGGATGCCGGGCGCCACCGGTACGCCGTAACTGACCAGTGGGGTGCCCGCGCCGTTCACGCAGCGCCGGGCGGTGCCGACGGTCAGCGCGTCCGAGTCGAACCGAACGATCGCAGGCGCTTCGCCGGAGGCGCGGGTCGCCACGTAGACCGTGGCTTCGGCAAGACCATAGGACGGCCGTATCACCTCGGGGCGCAGATGGAATCGAGAGAAGCGCTGCGTGAAACGTTCCAGCGTCGCGGGATGCACTCGCTCGCTGCCGGTGATGATCGCGAGCACATTCGAGAGATCAAGGCCCGCCATGTCCTCGTCCGAGGTCTTGCGCACCGCCAGTTCGAACGCGAAATTCGGGGCGGCGGTGTAGGTGCGGTCATTGGTCGCCAACTGCTTCACCCATCGGGCCGGCCGTTGCAGGAACGCCACCGGGCTCATGAGCACGGCGGGCACTCCGGCCAGCACCGGCGCACACACACCCAGGTACAGGCCCATGTCGTGATAGAACGGCAGCCAGGACACGATCGTCGAACCCTCTGGCACAACGTTTCCGAAGTCCTCGAAGTATCCCGTCGTGAGCTGTTCATAATTGGCCAGCAGGTTGCGGTGCGACATCATCACCCCGGCCGGCTGGCGGGTCGATCCGGACGTGTACTGCAAATACGCTGTGTCCGTATCGCTCTGCTGAAGCGGACTCGGTGCCCAGTGCCCGTCAAGACTCAACGAGTCGACTTCGACGATCGCCGGGATGGACTCCACGGCATGGGTCTTGACGTATTCGGCCACGACAGACGATACGGCCGATGTCGTGAGAATGACCGTCGGCGCGGCATCCCGCAGCACCGAGCTCACCCGCTCGTCACTGACACCGCCGAGAGGAACCGCAAGCGGCACCGCAATTCGCCCGGCCTGCATGGCGCCGAGAAACGCAACGATATAGCCGAGTCCCTGCGGCGCCAGGATCAGCGCGCGATCACCCGGTGTACCGGAACGCTGTACTTCTCGCGCGACGATGCAGGTTCGCCGATACAACTCGGCATACGTCAGGCTTTCCCCGGCACCGTCCCAATTCTTTTCATAATCAACAAACGTCACCGCCGTGTCATCGCCTTGAAGGCCGGCACGCTCGCATAGCAACGTCAAAATGGACGTCTCACTCACGGGCGTCAGAGTAGCCCCGCAATGGTGGCCGATATACAAAAAGTAGCAAACTTGCTATGACCGATCCGGAGATAACGCGCGGGCGAACTCTCCGCGCAATCCTCAACACCATTCACAGGATCGCGTACGCAGCACCACAGCATCTGATCTTGTTCGCAACGGAGATTCCCCCGGCCTTGGTGCAAAGTAGTTGAAATCGCTTGTACCTCGCCGGCGGATTGCCCAGATTCTGGGACAAGGCATCACAGCGAATTTACCGTTAGCAATTGTGACCGTCCGCTGCGGGCGTTGAGCCGGCGATACCCGGCGCCGACAACCGGTGCCACTATTCGGCTCACCGCACCAATGAGGGATATCGAGCCTTGCTGCGGTCAGACCGCCGAAGGCCTGCTGGGAGGAGGGCAATTGGCTGCATCCGAGTTTGTTGACGAGGAATTGCCGCGGGTCGATCCGGACGCGCTCGCACCGCCCATTGCCGCAACGCCGGTCACCCCGATCGCTGTCATCGGCATGTCGTGTCGGCTTCCCGGCGGGATCGACTCCCCGGAGCGATTCTGGGAGGCGCTGCTGCAGGGCGTTGATCTGGTCACCGAGGTTCCGCCCGACCGGTGGGATGCCGACGAGTACTACGACCCCGAACCCGGGGTGCCGGGCCGGTCGGTGTCGAAGTGGGGCGCCTTTCTCGACGACGTCGCCGGTTTCGATGCCGAATTCTTCGGAATCAACGAGCGCGAGAGTTCGGCGATCGATCCTCAGCATCGAATGCTTCTGGAGACATCATGGGAGGCCATGGAGCATGCCGGCCTCACCCGGGATTCGCTGACCGACTCTCTCACCGGCGTCTTCATCGGACTGACCCACAACGACTACCTCATGCTGGCCGCTGATGCGCAAGCCCTTGAGGCGGCATATGGGTTCAGCGGCAACAGCTTCAGCCTGGCCTCGGGACGGGTGGCCTACGCGCTCGGCGTGCACGGCCCCGCACTGACGGTGGACACTGCGTGCTCTTCGGGCCTGACCGCCGTGCACCTGGCCTGTCGCAGCCTGCACGAGGGCGAGAGTGACCTGGCGTTGGCCGGCGGGGTCACCCTGGCCTTGGACCCGCGAAAATTCGCATCCGGATCGGCCGAGGGCATGCTGTCGCCGACCGGGCGATGCCATGCCTTCGACGCCGCGGCGGACGGCTTCGTCTCGGGTGAGGGCTGCGTCGTGCTGCTGCTCAAGCGGTTGCCTGAGGCGTTACGCGACGGCGACCGGGTGCTGGGTGTGGTGCGCGGGACCGCCGCCAATCAGGACGGCCACACCGTGAACATCGCCACGCCGTCGGATGCCGCACAGACCGCGGTGTATCGAGCGGCGCTGGCCGCAGCCGGTGTCGATGCGGCCACCGTGGGGATGGTCGAGGCCCACGGCACCGGCACCCCGGTGGGTGATCCAATCGAATACTCCAGCCTGGCCCGGGTTTACGGTATCGACGGTCCCTGTGCACTGGCGTCGGTGAAAACCAACATGGGGCATTCCCAGGCCGCCTCCGGAGCCGTCGGGCTCATGAAAGCGATTCTGGCGGTGCACCATGGCGTGGTGCCGCAGAATCTGCACTTCACGCGGTTACCCGACCGGCTTGCCGAGATCGACACCAAGCTCTTTGTCCCGAGCGAAATGACGCCGTGGTGCACCAACGGGCAACAGCCACGGCGGGCAGCGGTGTCGTCCTATGGGCTCTCGGGCACCAATGTGCACGCGATCGTGGAACAGGCTCCCGAACCTGCGGACAGCACAACCACTTCGGCCGTTTCCACCGCGACTGCCCCACTGCTGTTCGCGTTGTCATCGACCTCGCCAGACGAACTGCGTCGCACGGCGGGCCGGTTGGCAGACTGGTTGGGCACTCACGACGATGTCGCGCTACCCGATCTGTCCTATACGCTCTCTCGACGGCGGGTGCACCGCCCGGTACGCACCGCCGTGAATGCCAGCGGCCGTGCGGAACTCGTCACGGCGCTGCGTGAGGTTGCCGACGGCGATACCCCTTATCCAGCGGCCGTCGGGCGCGATGACCTCGGGCCGGTGTGGGTGTTCTCCGGGCAGGGTTCGCAGTGGCCCGCGATGGGCGCCGAACTACTCGAGACCGAGCCGGTGTTCGCCGCCACGGTTGCAGCGGTCGAGCCGATCATTGCGCGCGAATCAGGATTCTCGGTGACCGAGGCGATGTCGGCACCGCAGACCGTAACAGGTCAGGACCGGGTCCAGCCGACGTTGTTCACCATGCAGGTCGCGTTGGCCGCCACCATGAAGTCCTACGGGGTGCGCCCCGGTGCGGTCATCGGCCACTCGTTGGGTGAGGGGGCCGCCGCCGTCGTCGCAGGCGCGCTGTCGTTGGAGGACGGCCTCCGGCTCATCTGCCGCCGGTCTGCGCTGATGTCCCGGATCGCGGGCAATGGCGCCACCGCAGCGGTCGAACTTCCTGCCAAACAGGTGCTTTCGGAGCTGACCGGTCGCGGGATCAGCGATGTCGTGGTCGCGGTGGTGGCCTCGCCTCAGTCCAGTGTCATCGCCGGCGCCACCCACACGGTCCGTGACCTCGTCGCGGACTGGGAACAGCGGGGCGTGATGGCCCGACTGGTGCCGGTCGACGTCGCGTTCCACTCGCCTCAGGTCGAACCGATCATCGGCGATCTGACCGCGGCGCTTGCTGACCTCACCCCGATGACACCGAAGATTCCGTTCTATTCGGCGACCCTGTTCGACCCGCGCGAGCAGCCGGTGTGCGACGCCGCCTACTGGGTGACCAACATGCGGCGGATGGTGCGGTTCGCCACCGCGGTGCAGGCGGCGCTCGAAGACGGCTACCGGGTGTTCGCCGAACTGTCACCGCATCCCCTGCTGACCCGAGCCCTCGAACAGACCGCCCGCAGCCGGGAGACGCCGATGGCGGCACTGGCGGCGATGCGACGCGAACAGGCGTTGCCCGACGGCATGCGCGGGTTCCTGATCGATCTGCACAGTGCCGGTGCCGCAGTGGACTTCGCCGCACTCTGCCCCGACGGCCGGCTCGTGGACGCACCCCTGCCGACCTGGACGCACCGCAGGCTGTGGCTGACCGGTGGCGGCCAGGACTCCCCGACCCATGGCGGCTGCACCATCGCAGTGCATCCCCTGCTCGGTGCCAACGTGCGATTGCAGGAGGAGCCCGAGCGCTACGTATGGCAGTCCGATGTCGGCACCATCGCCCAGCCATGGCTGGCCGACCACCAGATCCGCAGTGTTGCTGTGCTTCCCGGCGCGGCGTACTGCGAGATGGCGCTGGCTGCGGCCGGCGCGGTGCTGGGCCGGTCAGCCGAGGTCCGCGACATCCGCTTCGAGCAGGCACTGCTCCTCGATGAGCAGACCGCGGTCGGCGCGTCCGCGTCGATGTCGGGTCCCGGCGTCGCGCACTTCACAGTGGAGACCAGCCAAGACGGCGAACACGTGCGACAGGCAACCGCCGAACTGCACGCCGCGGCCGACGAACAACCGCGTGCCTACGACCTTTCTGCACTCCGTACCCGTCATCCGGACGAGCAGGACGGAGCCGACGTCCGGAACCGCATGGAACGGCATGGTATTCACTACGGGCCGGCTTTCACGGGCCTGGTAGCGGTGTACACCGCCGAGGCGGGCACCGCGACCCTGCTGGCCGAGGTCGCGCTGCCCCGCTCCATCCGGTCACAGCAGGACGCGTACGGGATACATCCAGCCCTGCTCGATGCTTGCTTCCAATCGGTGGAGGCGCACCCCGACGTGCAGGCCCTCGGCTGTGACGTGATGGCACTGCCGCTCGGCGTCCGGCGACTACGGTCCTACGGCTCGGCACGCAATGCGCACTACTGCCACGCGCGGTTGAACACCGTCGACGCCACCGGAATCGAAGCGGACATCGACGTGCTCGATGAACAGGGCACGGTGCTGCTGAGCGTGCAGGGGCTCCGGCTGGGAACCGGAGTTTCCGCAAGCGCACACGATGACCAGGTTTTCAGTGAGAGGCTGCTGACCGTCGAATGGCGACAACGGGATCTGCCGGAGGTCGAGTACGCCGATGCCGGGTCGTGGTTGCTGATCAGCGCCTCCGCGGGGCCTGACATGGCAACCGCCAAGCTCAGCGATCTGTTGAAAGTGGCAGGCGCACAGTGCACCAGCATGTGCTGGCCCAACCAGCCCGACGACTCGCTGACATGCGAAGAGCTCGGAAGCCATCTGCGGGCCGGCCGGTTCACCGGAGTGGTGATCCTGACCGCTCCGCGCAACGGTGACGACGCCAATCAGTCGCCGCTGCTCGGCCGCGAGTATGTGCGCCGTCTGGTACACATCACCCGCGAGTTGCCCGAGATCACCGGTGAGCTGCCCCGCCTGTTTGTCGTGACCCGCAATGCCCAGACCGTGTTGGCCGGTGACCTGGCCAATCTCGAGCAGGCCGAGTTGCGGGGCCTGATCCGGGTGATCGGCACCGAGCATCCGCATCTGACCGCGACGCAGATCGACGTCGACGAGGCCACCGACGTCGAAGAAATGACGGGACAGCTTGCACAACAGCTGCTCGCCGGGTCCCAGGAGGACGAAACCGCGTGGCGGAACGGCCGCTGGTACACCGCGCGGTTGTGCGCAGCCCCGCTGCGGCCCGAGGAGCGACGGACCACCGTCGCCTACCCCGAACGCGACCGGATGCGCCTTCAGATCCGTACGCCGGGAGACCTGGAGTCGATGGAACTGGTTTCCTGCGACCATATTCCACCGGGCCAGGGACAGATCGAGGTGGCGGTGGGCGCCTCCAGCGTCAACTTCGCCGATGTGCTGGTCGCCTTCGGCCGCTACCCCGCCTTCGATGGGCGGCTGCCACAACTCGGCATCGATTTCGCCGGGGTGGTGACGGCTGTCGGGCCCGGCGTGACCGAGCACCAGGTAGGCGATCGGGTCGGCGGTCTGTGCGCCGACGGTTGCTGGAGCACGTTCGTCACATGTGAGGCGAACCTGGCTTCCTCCATTCCTGCCGGCCTGACCGACGCGCAGGCGGCCGCGCTCACCATCGCGACGGCCACTGCCTATTACGGGCTCAACGACATGGCCCGTATCACCGCGGGCGACAAGGTGCTGATCCACTCTGCTACGGGAGGCGTGGGCCAGGCGGCGATGGCTGTCGCGCGCAGCGCAGGGGCAGAGATCTTTGCCACCGCCGGCAGTGAGCGACGCAGACAGCTGCTGCACGATATGGGTGTCGAGCATGTGTACGACTCGCGGAGTCTGGATTTCGCCGACCAGATCCGTCGTGACACCGAGGGCTACGGAGTGGACATCGTGCTCAATTCGGTGACCGGTGCCGCCCAGCGCGCAGGCCTCGAGTTGTTGGCTTTCGGTGGGCGATTCGTGGAGATCGGCAAGCGGGACATCTACGGCGACACCAAGATGGCGCTCTTCCCGTTCCGGCGCAACCTGTCGTTCTATGCCGTCGATCTTGCGTTGATGTCCGTCAGCCATCCTGATCGGCTCCGGGAGCTGCTGTCGCGCGTCTACCGGCTCACCGCAGCAGGCACGCTGCCGATGCCCGAGTTCACCAGTTATCCACTTGCCGACGCCGCGACCGCCATTCGGACGATGAGCGGCGCCCAGCACACCGGCAAGCTGGTCCTCGACATCCCGCACACCGGCTCCAGCCGGCTCGTGGTCCCGCCGTCACAGGTCCAGGTGTTCCGCCGTGACGGTGCGTACATCATCACCGGTGGCCTGGGCGGGCTCGGACTGTTCATGGCAGAGCAGATGGCCGAGGGCGGCTGCGGCCGCATCGTGGTGTCCTCACGCTCGCAGCCGACCGCGCAAGCGCTCGAGACGATCGAGCGCATCCGCGCGACCGGTGCCGACATCGTGGTCGAGTGCGCCGACATCGCCGAAGCGGGCAGCGCACTGCGGCTGGTCGCCGCGGCGACCGCGGGCGGCCTTCCCGTCCGCGGCGTACTGCATGCGGCCGGGGTGATCGAGGATGCCGCGTTGACCAACATCACCGATGACCTCATCGAACGAGACTGGGCACCGAAGGTTTACGGTGCGTGGAATCTGCACCGGGCCCTCCAGGAGGTCGGCGCCGAGGCGGCCTTGGACTGGTTCTGCTCGTTCTCGTCTGCGGCTGCCCTGATCGGCTCACCGGGGCAGGGTGCCTACGCCGCGGCCAACAGCTGGTTGGATGCGTTCACCCTGTGGCGGCGCGCGCAGGGCTTACCTGCCACCGCGATCGCGTGGGGCGCCTGGGGGCAGATCGGGCGGGGCACGGCGCTGGCAGAAGGCGCAGGCATCGCGATCGCACCTGCCGAAGGCGCGTATGCGTTCGAGGCGCTGCTGCGTCACGATCGTGCCTACACCGGATATGCCCCGATCACCGACGCACCCTGGTTGAGTGTGTTCGCCGAACGCAGCCCATTCGCTGAGGCGTTCCGAACCGCCGCCAACAAGTCGACGGGCACCAGCAAGCTGCGGGCCGAGCTCGACGAGCTGGCCCCCGAAGAATGGGCGGCCCGGTTGCAGCGGGTGATCTCCGACCAGGTGAACGTGATCCTGAGGCGCAGCGTCGACCCTGACCGTCCGCTGTCGGAGTACGGCATGGACTCCCTCGGTGCGCTCGAGCTGCGGACCCGTATCGAGACCGAGACCGGGGTGCGCATCTCGGCTACCGGGATCACCACCATTCACGGTTTGGCCGAACTGCTGTGCGAGAAGCTCACCCCGGTAGAAGCCGCCTGACCGTGGCCACGAAAACCGGTCCGATCAAAACCATGCCGCGCGGTGGGCCCGACGCCTCCTGGTTGTCGCGGCGGTTGCAGACCGACCGGCTGGAGTACCTGGATCGCGACGACGTCTCCGAGCTCAAACACAGGGTCGTTCAGGCAATCGATCGAGGCGGTCGACGTCCGCGGTTCGGCACCTATGAGAAGTACGCCCGGATGGCGCTGCAGGAGGTGTCCGAATGCCCCACGCCGAAAATCCTGGAGCTGGGGTGCGGACTGGGCGGGTTGTCGCGCAAGCTGCTCGAGCTCAGCCCCACAGCGCGGGTGACGGTCACCGACATCGATTCGTCGTTCGTATCCGATATCGCGACAGGCGATCTGGGCAGCCATCCCCGCGCCACCGTCCGGACCATGGATGCGACGGCCATCGATGCTCCCGACGGGTGTTTCGACCTCGCGGTGTTTGCACTGTCGCTGCATCATCTCGGGCCCGAATCGGCCGCCCGGGTGTTCGACGAAGGAACCCGGGCAGCCAGGAAGCTGTTGATCATCGACGTGCGCAGGCCCGCACCGCCGCTGCACCTGGTGATGCTGAGCGCAGCACTGCCGTTCACGCGGATCCCGGTGATCCACGATGCCGTCATCAGCGGCCTACGTGCCTACAGCCCGTCAGCGTTGCGGATCCTCGCCCGTCACGGCGACCCAGCCGTCACCCTCGAATTCCGAAGCGGTCGAATGGGCCCCACAGTGGTACTGGCGCGTCGCAGTCAGCAAATCTCCCGCAGCCCGCGCGGGGGCCAGATGGGCTGAGCCGACACTGCTGCGCTGACGCCATCAGCGATGCGTCGGACCGCCTCTCACCGACGGCGGTCCGACGACCTTGCCCACTCCACGAATGCGCCGCCAAATGTCGTTGATACGCCTCATTCTCGCGCCACACCGCCCGATCTCCGGTTACCGGTCCGCCCCTCCCGGGCACTCGGCGGGACACCGGCCCACCTCGCCCTCCGCCGTCGAATCACCCCGTTCCACCGAATATCGCAAGAAGCCCGACAGCAAATATCACAGGCGGTAGCATTCGGTGCTATGTGGGGGTCGTTGGCCGCTCTGGCACTCTTGACGACGATCAATCCTGTGCGCCTCGGGCTCATCCTGCTGGTGCTGTCCCGGCCCCGGCCCATGAAGAACCTGCTGGCCTACTGGACGGGGGCGCTGGTCGTGGGGATGGCCACCCTCCTGATTCCGCTGATCATCCTGCACGCCACGCCATCGTCGGCCTCGTTTGCCGACAAGTTCGCGAACCCGACCGCGAGCCCCCTGGCCCAACGCAGCACGATCGGCACGGGAGCGTTTCTGTTGTTGATTGTCGTCGCGCTGGGCGTACATTCACTGGTTCGGGCCCGGACACCCGAGCTCAGCGCGACACCTGCGGCGATGGAGCCGGACGGCACCACCAAAACCTCGACGCTGCTGCTTGATTCGTCGGTCCCGCCGGCACTCAGACGGTTACTGCACCCGGCTCCTGACGACGGGACCGAGGGTGCATCGAAGGCGCGGCGCCTGCTCTCCCGGGCGCGCACGGCGTGGCGCGACGGATCGCCGTGGATCTCGTTCTTCATCGGTGTCTGGTTCCTGCCGCCACTGGACGGGGTGTTCTTCGCCCTCGGCATCGTCATTGCCTCCGGTGCCTCCACAGGCGTCCAGTTCATCGCCCTGGTGGCATTCGTCATCGGCGTGCTGACCGTCGAGGAGATCATCCTGGTCAGCAACGTGTTCGCCCCCGAGCGGACGCAGGCCGTCCTCCGCCGAGTCCACGACTGGGCGCGGGTTCACCGCCGCAAATTCGTCGCAGCGATCCTCACGGTGGTCGGACTTTCGCTGATAGCCCGCGGTATGGGCGGCTTGTGAACCAAGGCCGACACACGTCGTGACGCACTAGGTATCATGTCCGGCGAAATCTGTAGCGAAATTGTTCTGTCGGACGGGATCACATGTCTGCACGTGTCGAACGGTTGGAATTTCAAGCGGAGGCCCGCCAGCTGCTGGAGCTGCTGGTGCATTCGGTCTACTCGCACAAGGACTCCTTTCTCCGGGAGTTGATCTCGAACGCGTCGGACGCGCTCGACAAGCTGCGCCTGGAGACGTTGCGGAACAAAGACCTGAGCGTCGACGCATCGGACCTCCACATCGAGATCGAGGTGGGACACGATCCACGAACCCTGACCGTCCGGGACAACGGGATCGGGATGACCCACGACGAAGTCGTGGACCTGATCGGCACGCTCGCGAAGTCCGGTACGGCCCAGCTTCGCCAGCAGTTGCGAGAGGCCAAGAAGGCAGCCGATTCCGAAGAGCTGATCGGCCAGTTCGGGGTCGGTTTCTACTCGACGTTCATGGTGGCCGATGAGGTCGAGTTGCTCACGCGCAAGGCCGGTGAAAGCACCGGCACCCGCTGGGTGTCCAGCGGCGACGGCACCTACACCATCGAATCGGTCGACGACGCCCCGCAGGGCACCTCGGTGATCCTGCGCCTCAAACCCGAGGACGTCGAGGATCAGCTGCCCGACTACACCGCTGAGGGAAAGATCAGGGAGCTCGTCAAGAAGTACTCCGATTTCATCGCGTGGCCGATCAGGATGCAGGTCGAGCGCCGCACGCCCGCAGCCGAGGAGGGCGGCGAGGCGAAGGTGTCCATCGAGACGCAGACGCTGAACTCCGGCAAGGCGCTGTGGGCGAGGTCCAAAGACGATGTCTCCGACGAGGAGTATCAAGAGTTCTACAAGCACATCGCGCACGCCTGGGACGACCCGCTCGAGGTCATCACCATGAAGGGCGAGGGCACCATCGAGTATCAGGCGTTATTGTTCATCCCGTCGCATGCGCCGTTCGACCTGTTCACCCGGGAGGCCAAAGTCGGGGTGCAGCTCTACGTCAAGCGCGTGTTCATCATGGGTGACTGCGAGGAACTCATCCCGCGATACCTCCGCTTCGTCAAAGGTGTCGTCGACGCACAGGACATGTCGCTCAACGTCTCCCGCGAAATCCTGCAGCAGGATCGCCACATCACCGTGATCCGTCGTCGGCTGACCAAGAAGGTTCTCGCGACCGTCGGCGAGCTGCAGAACGACCGGCCCGACGACTACCGCACCTTCTGGACCCAGTTCGGCGCGGTACTCAAAGAGGGCCTCATGCAGGACCAGGACAATCAGGCCACGCTGCTTGCCCTGTCATCGTTCTCCTCGACACACAGCGACGACGAGCTCACCACTCTGGCCGACTACGTCACTCGGATGAAGGACGGGCAGAGTCAGATCTTCTACGCCACCGGACCATCGCGTGAGCAGCTGCTGAAATCACCACATCTGGAAGCGTTCAAAGCCAGGGGCTTCGAGGTGCTGTTGCTGACCGACCCGGTCGACGAGATCTGGGTGGGTTCGGTACGTGAGTTCGACGGCATGGCACTGCAGTCCGTGGCCCAGGGCGAGGTGGATCTCGACTCCGAGGAGGACAAGGCCACCCACGAGGCGCAACGCGAGGAGCAGGAGCGCGAATTCTCGGATCTGCTTGCCTGGTTGAAGGAGTCGCTGAGCGACCACGTCTCGGAGGTGCGGTTGTCCACACGCCTGACCGAGTCGCCTGCCTGCCTGATAACGCCCACCTTCGGCATCACCCCGGCCCTCGCGCGGATGTACCGCGCGTCCGGCCAATCGGTTCCGGCCGGCAAGCGGATCCTCGAGATCAACGCGAATCATCCGCTCATCACCGCGCTGCAGAAAGCCCAACAGGACCGCGGCGAATCACCGGAGGCCGGCGATCTCCACGAAACCGCGGAATTGCTTTATGGCACTGCACTTCTCGCCGAAGGAGGCGAACTCGACGATCCGGCGAAGTTTGCCGCCCTGCTTGCCGACAGATTGACCCGCACAGTCTAGGGGTGCCGGCCCAGCGCACGTTTGAGCCACTCACCGTATTCGCCTACGGCCTCGCTGGTGAACATCTCATAGTGTGTGCAGTCAACCGAATGCGCGGCGATGTCACCCGTGACAAAGGGCCGCCAGCTTTGCAGATGGGATCGGATGGCCCTGCGGTTTCGCCAGGCCCGCCATCGGGACCAGATCGACGCGCCGCTGTTTTCCCTTTTGCCGTGGCGCGCCGCAGAGAAGATGACGACATCGCCGTTGAACACCGCGGGCTCGTGTTCCAGCAGCCGCAGCTGGTTCGCCGTGAGGCTTTTGACCATGAACTCGACGAGCGCTTTGGGTGGTGGTGCGAAACCCGGCGCCACTCCCTGCTGAACGATCTTCTCCGCGCGTCGATAGCTCAGCGGCCGCCGATGGGCCGGAACGTCAATGTGGTTGGCACTCAGGAGGTACTCCAACACCAGGCCTTCGGCCAACGCATGATTCTTGGCGACGGTCCGGTATGACATCGACCGGGTGCCCCTGACCTTGTTCAGGTTCAAGGCAGCGTCCATGAGAATGAGCCGTTGCACCTCGCAACCGCGGCGCTGCAGTTCAATGGCCAGTTCGTGAGCGACAACCCCGCCGAAAGACCAGCCGAGAAGCTGGTAGGGACCGTCGGGGTAGAGAGCTTGCAGCCGGTCCGCGTAGCTCATCGCCATGCTGCGAATCGATTCCGGCTCGACTTCGTCGCCTTGCGGTACCTGGTTGAGCCCGGTGATCGGCCCATCCACGTAGTCGCCCAGTGCCCGGTACGACCAGCTCAGTCCGAAACCGTCATGGACACAACACAATGGCACTCCGGAACCCCGCTTGAGCACGTCGACGGACACCACTTCCCGCTCACTGTCCGCGCTGCCTACCTGGACGGCCAGGCCTTTCACCGACGGTGCGTCGAACATCACCCGCACTGCCAGGTGAGTGTCCAGGGACTTGTTGATCGCCGCGACGGCTCGCATCGCTGACAACGAATCACCGCCGAGGTCGAAGAACGAGTCATCGACACCGACACGTTCGAGACCGAGCACATCGGCATAAATGCCGGCGAGGACCTCCTCGGTGACCGTTGTCGGGGCTCGATACGTGCCCACGGCGTAGCCCGGTGCAGGCAACGCTCGCGTATCGAGTTTTCCACTGACCGTCAGCGGCAACGAGTCCACAACGATCACCGCGGCCGGAACCATGTAGGCCGGGAGGCGCTCAGCGAGCGCTGTTCGTACCTGATCTGGATCGATGGTCCCAGAGTGGGTTTCGGAGAGGTAACCAACCAGACGCTTGTCACCGGGGCGGTCCTCCCGCGCAATCACTGCTGCTTGGGCCACTCCGTCGATATCAGCCAGGGCCGTTCGGATTTCGCCCAACTCGATGCGATATCCGCGAATCTTGACCTGCTCATCGGCCCGGCCCAGGTATTGCAGCTGACCATCGGATCCCCACCGCACCAGGTCCCCGGTGCGGTACATGCGGGTTCCTGAGTCGACGAAGGGGCATGCCACGAAACGGGAGCCGGTCAGACCCGGGCGGCCCAGGTACCCGCACGCGACGCCCCGCCCGGCCACATAGAGTTCGCCGACCACGCCTGCCGGCACCGGGCGCAACCATTGATCCAACACGAACACCGCTGCGGTCGGAACCGGCGCACCGACCGGAACAACGCTCGGCGCCGCGTCGCGAGATTTCTGCAGCGGTGCACTCATCGAGGCATACACCGTCACCTCGGTCGGCCCGTACGCATTGATCACCACGCGCCCCTGCGCCCACCGGTCCACCACGTCGGCCGGGCAACTCTCGCCGCCGAGCAGTAGCGCAGTGGATCCCAAACCCTCCGGCGACAGCGCCGCCACCGCCGACGGGGTCTGTGTCAGAACGGTGACCTGTTCCGCAATCAGCAGATCATGGAAGTCCTGCGGTGAGGCGGCCGTCTCTTCGGGCACCACGACGAGCCGGCCTCCGGTCAACAGTGCGGCCCAGATCTCCCACACCGAGAAGTCGAATGCGTACGAATGGCACTGTGACCACACCTGATTCGTCGGTAGCCCGGCGGGCATAGACGCCGCCAGGTGAGTCAGGTTGCGGTGCGTGACGGCCACCCCCTTCGGCTTGCCGGTGGTGCCCGAGGTGTAGATCAGGTACGCGATGTCGTCAACCATCGGTACCGGGACGCCTGTGACCGGGTACCGGTCAGGGCGAGGCTCGCCGACATTGATGACCGGCACACCGTAACCGGAAAACCGGTACGCCAGATCCCCGGTGGTGATCGCGACCATGGGCGTCGCATCGGTCATCATGAAATCGACCCGTGAGTCTGGCACGACGGGATCGATCGCGAGATATGCCGCACCCGTCTTGAGCACTGCCAGCATCGATACGATGGCCTCGGTGCAGCGGTTGAACAACAGTGCCACACATCGGCCAGGACTGGCGCCGCGGCTGATCAGCAAGTGCGTCAACTCATTCGAGGCCTCGTCCAGCTCTCGGTAGGACATCGAAGAACCTTCGAAGCGCACCGCCACCGCCGATGGTGTACGCAGCACCTGCTGTACGAACAACTCAGGGACCGATGCGGGGTCAACCGTCTCCGTGAGCATCGCCACGTTGCCCAACCCATCGAGGACGACGCGCTCATCGGTATCGAGGACATCCACCGAGGACACCGCCCGGCCCGGGTCGGCAATCAGTGCCATGACAACCCGCTGCAGACGATCGACCAGCGACTGGATGCGCTCACGGTCGAACACATCGGTACGGAACTCGACCATCCCGCCGATGCCTGCGGGCTCACCAGAGGAGGTGAAGCGCTCCTCAAGCGAGAAGGCCAAGTCCATCCGGGCCGAATGAGTGTCCGAGGACAGCGGGCTCAGGGTCACGTCACTCAGCACAGACTCCGCGGCGGACTCACCGCGGTCTTTCACCGCGAAGTTCTGCCAGGCGAACATCACCTGGATCAGCGGATGATGCGTAAGGCTCCGACTCGGGTTGATTCGATCCACCAAGACCTCAAAGGGCACATCCTGATGCTCGTAGGCCGCCAGGCTCCGCGTGCGCACCTGGGCCAACAATTCAGCCACTGTCGGATCACCGGCCACATCAACCCGCAACACCAGGGTGTTGACAAAGAAACCCACGAGATCGTCCAGCGCCGGGTCACGGCGGCCGGCGATCGGGAAGCCCACCGCCACATCGCTGCCGGCGCTCAACTTCGCAAACAGCACCGCCAGGGCAGCCTGCATCACCATGAAACTCGTCGTATCGTGCCGGCGGGCCAGCTGTGCGATCTGCTGCTGTAGCTGTGCGGGCCACTCGACCGTCACACTGGCCCCGCGGTAATCAGCCACCGCCGGATACGGCCGATCGGTCGGCAACTCCAACCGCTCGGGCAACCCTGACAATGCCTGTTCCCAATACGCCAGTTGACCTGAAATCACACTGTCGGCGTCGGACAGCTCGCCCAGGTATTCCCGCTGCCACAGTGCGTAATCCACATACTGCACCGGCAACGGAGCCCAGTTTGGCGCGGATCCGATACAACGGCTCGAGTACGCCACACCGAGGTCAGCCACCAGTGGCCTGATGGACGAACCATCGGCAGCGATGTGGTGCACCACCACGACGAATACGTACTCGTCTTCGCCTATGTGCAAAAGCGTGGCACGTAACGGTATTTCCTGCGCCAGGTCGAAGCTGTAACTTACCTCTGCGCCGACGGCCTCCCACAGACGCTCTGGCGACCATGCCCGAGCATCAACAACCTGCCAGCCGAAATCTACCCGGTCCGCAGGCACCACCACCTGCTGTGGGATGCCGTCGGGCGCAGCGAATACCGTACGGAGGCTTTCATGGCGTCGCACGACATCACCGATGGCCGCGCCCAGCGCATCGCTGTCCACCGCACCGCTGATCCGGTACGCGACGGGCATGTTGTACACCGGCGAGGGCCCCTGCAGCTGATCCAAGAACCACAACCGCTGCTGGGCGTACGACAACGGTACGACTGCAGGCCGCTCTCGTGCAGTCAACGCCTGGCCCATGTGATCAGCAGCGTGCAGCCTGATCCATTCGGCCAACGTGGCGACGGTAGGCGCGTCGAACAGGGCCCGGATCGGGACATCGACGCCTAACTCCAACCTGGCGCGCGCGATCAATCTGGTGGCGGAGAGCGAATGCCCACCCAGGTCGAAGAACCCGTCATCGATGCCCACCCGGGTGACTCCGAGAACCTCGCCGAACAGCCTGGCCAACACCCGTTCCCGTTCATCGCGCGGTGCCCGGTACGCCACCCCGGTGCTGAACTCCGGCGCGGGGAGGGCGCGACGATCGAGTTTGCCGTTGACGGTGAGTGGCAACGCGTCGAGCACCATGATCGCCGCCGGAATCATGTACTCGGGCAAGCTGCGCGCCGCGAAGCTGCGCAACTCGCCGGTACGTTCGACGGCCGACGGGTCATTGACATAGCCGGCAAGGGACCCGATCGGTGCGCTCGGCAGGTAGACGTCGGACAACGTGGACGGCTCTGCCGTGTGCGTGTAGGCGATGTCGACCAGACCGGCCGTCGGCGACCAGGTCACTGCGGTGAGATAACCGAGCTCCTGACCGAGTGCAAGACACTGGTGTGGCAGCACCGTGTCAGGGGACGAGTCTGTCCCCGAGCGCAATTCGTCGACCGTCAACCGGGTTCCAGGGTTGGCCAGGGCCTGCGCCATCGCCACGTCCGACCATATCCCGGCGTGCGGCACCCCGGTGACGCGGAGCTCCGGCAATCGCTCAGACCGCAGATGGTCCGCGAGCGCGGCCAGGCTGCCGTACCGCTGCCAGGGTTCGGAGCGCAACTGCGCGACCGAACGCACCGGTGCGGGCCCTTTGCGCAACACCACCTCATACCGGTAGCGGCTCAGTTCGTTGACCGCGCGCATCTGTTTGAGCTGCACATCGACCGCGACGATGTCGGAAAGCTGCTGCGGTAGGGCCGCAAAGAACTCCGGCGCCAACAGCAGTTCCTGTTCGGTGAGCATCTCGCGTTGCACGCGTTCGGCCACCGCGGCGGCATCTTCATCGCCGCGGCAGTCGGCACACACCACCCCGGTGGTGAACGCCCGCAGCAATGACAGGTTGCGCACATCACCGATGAACAACGCACCGCCCGGTGCCAACATCCGCATCGCCACGGTAAGAACGTCGAGCAGATAGCCCGCGCTCGGGAAGTACTGGACGACCGAGTTGAGCACCACGATGTCGAAATGGCCCGACGGTAAGCCGTCGGCCGCATCGGCCGGCTGTACCTGCAACCGCACCCGCTCCGCCCATGGCTGCCCGGCCATGGCCGTCTGCAGCGAGTCAATCGTCGGCGCCGAGAAGTCGGTTCCCCAGTATTCGTCACATTCGGGTGCCACCTGTGCGAGCAACAGACCTGAACCGACGCCGATCTCGAGAACCCGCCGCGGCTTGAGCGCGACAATGCGGTTCACTGTGTCCGAACGCCATTCCTGCATCTGCGGCAACGGAATCGGATCACCGGTGTAGCTGCTGTTCCACCCGCCGAAATCCTCACCCAGTTCGGCCGGGTCGCCCGTGCTGAACGACTCCCCCGAATAGAGGTCGCCGTACACTCCCCGCCACTGTTCGACGAGCTGGGCTTCCCGGGCGGGTTCCCTGACCAGCATCATCTCGTTGTCCAGTACGACATAGCTCACCAGTTGCTTGTCGTCGGTCGGTTCACCTGACCTCGCGGTGAGCGTGTGGGCCACCGTCACGGCCTGCGCTACACGCGGATGATCGGTGAGTACCGCAGTGATCTCGCCGAGTTCGATGCGGTAGCCGCGGATCTTGACCTGTTCGTCGGCACGGCCGGCATACCGCAACTGGCCGTCGGGGCCCCACGACACCAAGTCACCGGTGCGGTACATCCGCGCGCCGGACTCGAAAGGGCATGCCACAAACCGTCCTGCACTCAACCCGGCTCGGCCTACATACCCGAGACTCACACCGCGTCCGGCCACGTACAGCTCGCCCACCACGCCGACCGGCACCGGACGCAGCCACCGATCGAGCACGAACAACGCCGCGCCGGGCACCGGCAGTCCGATCGGGACCATGCCTGATCCCGGAACCAGCGGAGCACTGATGGTGGCGTAGACCGTGGTCTCGGTCGGTCCATAGCCGTTGATCATCACGCGATCGGGCGCCCACCGGTCCACCACGGCCGCCGGACACGCCTCTGCGGCCACCATCAACGCAGCCGACTCCAAACCGGCCGGTGACAACATCCCCACCGCTGACGGTGTCTGACTCAGCACCGTCACCCGTTCTTCGATCAGCAACGCCTGCAACTCCTGTGGCGACCTCGTGACCGACTCGCCGACCACCACCAAACGGCCACCGTGCAGCAGCGCGCCCCACATCTCCCAGACGGAATAATCGAATGCCAACGACGAACAGCCTGCCCACACCTGCTGTGGACACAACTCGACACCCACATCGAGGCCGTCGAACAACCGCGTCACATTCTGATGCGTGACCGCAACGCCTTTCGGCGTTCCCGTGGTGCCGGAGGTGTAGATCAGATGCGCCACATCGTCGGCGGCAGGCCCGGCCAAGCCGGTACTCGGATATCCGTCGATACGTGGATCCTCGACATCGACAACGTTGACACCGTATCGGCTCAACCGATCGGCCGAACGGCTCACGGTCAGCACCGTCACCGGCGCGGCATCGGCCAGCATGAATTCGACGCGGCTGTCCGGATGCGCCGGATCGATCGGCACATACGCCGCCCCAGCCTTGAGCACCGCCAGGATCGACACCACGGCCTGCGCCGAGCGATTCAGCAACAGCGCCACATACCGCCCCGGGCCTGCCCCATGTTCGATGAGCAGGTGTGCCAATCGGTTCGAGGCTTCATCCAGTTCGCGATACGTCCATGACCGGCCCTCGAATCTGACCGCCACCGTATCGCCGGTCCGATTCACCTGCGCGGCGAACAGCTCGGGTATCGATGCCTCGGGCACCGGCCGGGTCAGCACTGCGCGATGTCCGATGTCGTCCAACTGTGCGTACTCGGTGACGTCGAGCACGTCGACCGAGGACAACAACCGCGACGGATCGACGGTCATCGCAGTCAACACCCGCTGCAACCGTCCGACGAGGCTTTCGATACTCGCTGCGTCGAAGACATCGGTGCGGAACTCCACCGTTCCCCAGATGCCCGCCGGCTCACCATCGGCATCCCAGTGTTCTCGCAGGAAGAACACCAGATCCATCCGGGCCGAGGCGGTTTCCGCGGACAGCGGCGCGGCGTGCACGTCACCCAGTCGGAGTGCGGTGGCCGGATCATTATCGAGTCCGGGGAAGTTCTGCCAGGCGCAGATCGCCTGGATGAGAGGATGATGGGTCAGACTCCGAGCCGGGTTGAGCCGCTCCACCAGCACCTCGAACGGCACATCCTGGTTCTCGTATGCGGCCAGGCTGCGGCTGCGCACCTGCTCCAGCAACTCGGCGACGGTGGGAGCGCAGCCAACATCGACGCGCAACACCAACGTGTTGACGAAGAAGCCGACCAGTTCGTCGAGCGCGGGATCGCGTCGGCCGGCGATCGGGAAGCCCACGGCTACTTCAGCACTCGCGCTCAATTGGGCGAACAGGAACGCCAGCGCCGCCTGGACCACCATGAAACTGGTCGCATTGTGTTCGCGAGCCACCCGCGCCACCTGTTGCTGCAGCTCGGCCGGCCAATCCACCGCCACCGTCGCCCCACGGTAGTCGGCAACCGGCGGATACGGCCGATCCGTCGGCAACTCCAGGCGGTCCGGCAGGCCGGCCAATTCCTGCTCCCAGAACGCCACTTGCCCGGCAATCGCACTGTCTGGATCGGTCAGGTCGCCGAGATGTTCGCGCTGCCACAGGGTGTAGTCCACATACTGCACCGGCAATGGCGCCCAATCCGGTGCCCGGCCCGTGCTGCGCACGGCATAGGCCACTCCGAGATCGCGCACCAGCGGGGCGATCGACCACCCGTCCGCGGCAATATGGTGCACTACCGCGACGAGCACGTGGTCGTCCTCGGCAATCCGGAACAATCTGGCACGCAGGGATATCTCGGTGGACAGATCAAAGTGGTGGCGAACCTCGCCCCCGACCGCCTCAGTGAGCCGCTCGACCGACCAGTCACCGGCATCGATGATCTGCCAACCGAAATCGGCGTCATCGGCGGGCAGCACAACCTGTCGAGGCACTCCCTCGACCGCCGGGAACACCGTTCGTAGACTCTCGTGACGACCGATCACATCCGCCAGCGCCGCCCGCAACGCCTCTACGTCCAACGCCCCGCTGATGCGATACGCCGTGGGCATGTTGTAGGTGGCGACCTCGCCCTCGACCCGATTGAGGAACCACATCCGGTTCTGGGCATACGACAGCGGCACGAGCGCCGGCCGCTGCTGTGCCCGTAATGCAGGCAGACCACCTGAACCCACACCGACGCGCGGTGCCAACTGCGCCACCGTGGGCGCGTCGAACAACGTGCGCACCGCCAGGTCGGTGTCCAGGCTGGTGTTGATCGCAGCGATCAGCCGCATCGCCGACAGTGAATCGCCACCGCGGTCGAAGAAGGAATCGTCGATGCCGACGCGCTCGAGGCCGAGGACCTGGGCATAGATACCGGCCAGGATCTCCTCCACCACGGTGTTCGGGGCTCGGTAACGACCGCCGTCGACGTACTCCGGTGCGGGCAGGGACTCCTTGTCGAGTTTGCCGTTGACGGTCAACGGCATCGCTTCCACGACCATGATCGCAGCAGGGACCATGTAGGCAGGCAACCGATGCGCCAGCTCTGTCCGAAGCGCGACGGAATCCACTGCGCCAGAAGTTGTTTCTGTGACATAGCTGACGAGACGCTGATCCCCCGGCCGGTCTTCCCGCACGATCACCGCGACCTGATCCACACCGGGCAGGCCACACAACATCGTGTGGATCTCACCCAATTCGATGCGATACCCACGAATCTTCACCTGCTCGTCAGCGCGGCCGAGGTAGTGCAGCTGCCCATCGGCGCCCCATCGCGCCAGGTCCCCTGTGCGGTACATCCGGTTCCCGGTACCGCCGAACGGGCATGCCACGAAGCGTGAACCGGTCAGCCCGGACCGACCCAGGTATCCAAGGCCGACACCACGACCAGCCACATACACCTCACCGATCACACCCACGGGCACCGGATGCAACCACCGGTCCAACGCAAACAGTGCCGCACCCGGCACGGGCGAACCTATCGGCACCAGGCCCGAGCCTGCCTGTAACGGCGCACTCATCGTCACACCCATGCTGGTCTCGGTAGGGCCGTAGGCATTGATCATGATCCGACCCGGCGCCCACTGATCCACCACCTCCGTCGGGCATGCTTCACCTGCCACCACCAATGTCACCGACTCCAAGCCCGCCGGCGAGAGCATGCTGACGGCTGACGGCGTCTGGGTCAGCACGCTGATCTGTTCGTCGACCACAAGGTCATGGAGATCCTGCGGCGACGCGGCCACCGCCTCGGAAACCACCACCAGTCGGCCGCCGCGCAACAGCACAGCCCAGATCTCCCATGCCGAAACATCGAATGCCAGCGAGTGACACAATGCCCACACACCACCGGGCGGGATCCCGAAGTCCGTCACGAACAATTGAGTGACATTCTGGTGGTTGACGGCCACGCCCTTCGGCACACCGGTGGTACCCGAGGTGTAGATGACATAGGCGATGTCGTCCGGGCTGGGCTCCGGTAACGGTGCGTCTGACGCGTCGGCGATGCCAGAGTCGTCGATATCGATGACCAGCACATCAGATCCATCCAGTCGCTCGACCGACGCTGCGCTGGTGACCACCGCTACCGGCGCGGCGTCTCGCACCACGAATTCGATCCGGGCGTCGGGATGCAGAGGATCGATCGGCAGATAGGCTGCACCCGTCTTGACCGCTGCCAGGATCGACACAACGGCCTCGGCGGAGCGCTCCATCAGCAACGCCACGCAGGTACCTGGTCCGGCGCCCAATCCGATCAGGTGGCGGGCCAACCGGTTCGACGCGGCGTCGAGTTCGCGGTAGGTCAGTGAGCAGCCTGCCGAAGACACCGCCACGGCGTCGGGAGTACGCGCGACCTGCCGGGTGAAGGCCGCCGGAATCGTCACGGGCTGTGCCTGGGCATCCAGTACCGCACGGTTACTGATCTCGTCGAGCAGGTCGTAGTCGGCCCGGTCGAGCAGGTCCACCGACGACACCGTCCGCGTCGGGTCGGCAGTCATCGTCGTCAGGACGCGTTGCAGTCGGCCGACCAGGGATACGATGCTGGTCGCGTCGAAGACATCGGTACGGAACTCGACCTTTCCGCCGATCCCGGCGCAATCGCCGGCATCGTCGAAGCGTTCGCCGAGTGAGAACACCAAATCCATGCGGGCGGTGCGGGTGTCGACAGGCAGTGCGGTGACCTGAGCATCACCCAGCGCGGCTTCGTCGGCCCGGTCTTCCGCGAAGTTCTGCCAGGCCAAGGTGACCTGGACCAACGGATGATGGGCCATGCTGCGGGTGGGATTCAACCGATCGACCACCACCTCGAACGGCACATCCTGGTGCTCATAGGCGGCCAGGCTGCGTCGCCGCACCTGGCCCAGCACGTCGGTGAGGGTCGGGTTACCGGTCAGGTCGACCCGCAACACCAGGGTGTTGACGAAGAAACCGACCAGATCGTCGAGTGCTGGATCACCACGACCCGCGATCGGGAAGCCGACCGCCACTTCAGGACTGGCACTCAGCTGCGCCAGCAGTACCGCCAGCGCAGCCTGCACCACCATGAAACCGGTGGCATTGTGCTCGCGGGCCACCCGGGACACCTGTTGTTGCAGATCGGCAGGCCACTCCACCGCGACACTGGCGCCGCAGAAGTCGGCCACCAGCGGATAAGGCCGATCCGTCGGCAGCTCCAACCGCTCAGGTAAACCGGCCAGTTCCTCCTGCCAGTAGGCCGCCTGCGCAGCGATGCGACTGTCCGGGTCGTCGAGATCACCGAGGTAGGCGCGCTGCCACATCGTGTAATCCACATACTGCACCGGCAGCGGCACCCATTCCGGCGCCCGTCCTGCACACCGACTGTCATAGGCCATCTGCAGGTCGGCCGCCAGCGGGGTCACCGACCAGCCGTCAGCAGCGATGTGGTGGACCACGACCACCAGCACGTGTTCGTCTACTCCTACCCGGAACAGCGTTGCGCGCAGCGGGATCTCAGTGGACAGATCGAACGGGCGGCGCTGTACGGCGCCGACAGCCTCCTCCAGCTGCGCGGTCGACCAGCCCCGGCCGTCAACGACGTGCCAGCCGAAGTCGGCGCGCTCAGCGGGCACCACCACCTGCTGTGGAATCCCCTGGGCCGCAGTGAACAGCGTGCGTAGAGTTTCCTGACGCCCGACCACGTCAGCCAATGCCTGGCCGAGGGCAGCTGCGTCAAGGCGCCCGGACAACCGCAATGCCACTGCCATGTTGTAAATCGCCGAGGGGCCCTGCAACTGGTCCAGGAACCACAACCTCTGCTGGGCGTACGACAACGGGAGAACGTCGGGGCGCTCAGCCGCGACCAACGGCTCACGGTTTCCCGAGCCCGTGCCGACGCGTGCCGCGAGCGCAGCCACCGTGGGTGACTCGAACACTGCGCGCACCACCAGGTCGGTATCGAGGCCGACGTTGATCGCGTTGACCACCCTGGTCGCCGACAGCGAGTCGCCGCCCAGGTCGAAGAACGAGTCGTCGGCACCGACCCGCTGCAGCCCGAGCACCTGCGCGTACACGCCTGCCACGATCTCCTCGACCGCGGTCGCCGGGGTGCGGTAGCCGTCCACATCGACGTATTCCGGTGCAGGCAGGGCCCTCTTGTCGAGCTTTCCGTTGACCGTCAGCGGAAACGCTGTCAGCACCACCACCGCAGCAGGAACCATGTAGGCCGGTAACCGCTCGGCCAGGAGATCACGGATTTTCCCCGGATCGACTGCACCAACGGAGGTCTCGGTGACATAGCCGACGAGGCGCTTGTCGTCGGAACGGTCCTCACGCACGATCACAGCCGCTTGCGCCACCCCGTCCAGGGCAGCGAGGACAGATTGGATTTCGCCGAGCTCGATCCGATAGCCCCGAATCTTGACCTGTTCGTCGGCACGGCCGAGGTAATGCAGTTGGCCGTCGGTACCCCACCGCACCAGGTCTCCGGTGCGATACATGCGTGATCCTGACGCGCCGTCATCGAAGGGGCAGGCCACGAACCGCGACGCCGACAGGCCGGCGCGGTGCACGTAACCCACACCGACCCCGCGGCCGGCCACATACAGCTCACCGATCACCCCCACCGGTACCGGGGTCAGCCACTGATCGAGCACGAACAATGCGGCCCCTTGCACCGGGGCACCAATCGGGACAGCGCTCGCCGCAGCCGTTTCCGTGCCGTTCAGCGGCGCACTGAAGGTCGCGTAGACCGTGGTCTCGGTCGGACCGTACGCGTTGATCATCACATTGTCGGACGCCCACCGACCCACCAGCTCAGGCGGGCAAGCCTCGCCGGCGACGATCAACGTCGTCGACTCAAGACCCTCTGGCGACAGCATCCCGGCCGCTGAGGGAGTCTGGCTGAGCACTGTGACATGTTCTGCAGCCAACAATGTGTGCAACTCCTGTGGCGAACGCGCCACCTGTTCGGGCACCACCACCAACCGGCCACCGTGCAACAGCGCCCCGAAGATGTCCCACACCGAGACGTCGAATACCAGCGAATGCCATTGCGTCCACACCTGCCCTGGTCCGACCAGAGCCGGGTCCACCGAACTGATCAACTGGGTGACGTTGTGGTGCGTGATGGCCACTCCCTTCGGGACACCGGTGGTGCCCGAGGTGTAGATGACATAGGCGATGTCGTCGGCCGCCGGTGCGGGCAGGGCGGTGCCCGGACAACTGTCGATCCGAAGATCGCCGATGTCGACGATGGGCAGCTCGATCCCGTGCAGGCGGACGGCCAGCTCCGCGGTGGACACCATCACCACGGGAGCGGCATCCTCGATCATGAACTGCATTCGGGCGTCGGGGAGCGCCGGGTCGATCGGAAGATACGCCGCACCCGACTTCAGCACCGCCAGGATCGACACAATCGCCTGCACCGAGTGTTCGAGCAACAGCGCTACGCACTCACCGGCTCCCGCACCGAGACCGACCAGCAAGTGCGCCAACCGGTTCGACACTTCGTCGAGTTCGCGATAGGACATGCTGTTGCCGTCACAGGTGACCGCTACCGCGTCCGGATAACGCAGCACCTGCTCAGCGAATACCTCCGGGATCGACAGCGCAATCGTGGGCGCGGTCAGCACCGCCCTGTTGCCGAACTCGAAAAGCCCGGTGTGCTCGTCCTCGTCCAGGAAGTCCATCGACGACAACCGCCGACTCAGGTCAGCGGTCATGAAGGGCCCTCCGCTTCGGCGGTCATCGCGACCAGCACACGGCGTAATCGGTCGATCAGCCGCTCAACGCTGCGTGCGTCGAAAACATCGGTGCGGAACTCCACGGTGCCTCCTATCCCGGCGGGTTCACCGGTTTCGTTCCAGCGCTCGCCCAATGCGAAGGTGAGGTCCGTGCGTGCGGTGTGGGTATGTGTGGGCAACGGTTCGACCCGCACATCACCCAGGGCCAATCCGCCTGCGACGTCGCTGTTGTGTTGCCACGAGAGGTTCTGCCAGGACAGCACCACCTGGACCAAAGGGTGATGGGTGAGCGACCGAGCGGGCTTGAGCCGGTCGACAAGTACCTCGAACGGCACATCCTGATGCTCGAACGCGGCCAGCCCGCGCTGACGTACCTGCTCCAGCAATTCGGCGATGGTGGGATCTCCGGCCAGATCCACCCGCAGCACCAGAGTGTTGACGAAGAACCCGACCAGATCATCGAGTGCCGGGTCGTTTCGCCCGGCAGCCGTGATTCCTACCGCTACATCGGTAGTGGCACCGAGCTTCGACAGCAGCAGAGCCAGCGCGGCCTGGACGACCATGAAGCTGGTGGCGTTGTGTTCGCGGGCCACCAGTGCCACGCGGTGCTGCAACTCGGCAGGCCACTGCACCGCGACGCTCGCCCCACGGTAATCGGCCACGGCGGGATAAGGCCGATCGGTAGGCAGCTGCAGACGATCGGGCAGGCCGGCCAGAGCCTGCTCCCAGTACGCCAACTGCCCGCAGATACGACTCTCGCCATCGCTCAACTCGCCGAGATGCTCACGCTGCCACAACGCGTAATCGGCGTACTGGACGGGCAACGGCGTCCAGTTCGGCGTCTGTCCCGCGCACCGGCTGGCATATGCCCAACCCAGGTCGGTCACCAGCGGGGTCACCGACCAACCGTCGGCAGCAATATGGTGCACCACCGCCGCGAGCACGTGCTCCTCCTGGCCGAGCCGGAAAAGCGTTGCTCTCAACGGTATTTCACAGGCCAGATCGAACGGATGGCGCGCCACCGCGCCGATGGCCCCCTCGAGCCGGTCGCGAGACCAACCCACGGCGTCGACGATTTGCCAGCACATGGTGACCTGTTCGGGCGGCACCACGGACTGCTGCGGCGTCCCGGCCGACACGGTGAACAGAGTGCGCAGGCTCTCATGGCGGCCCACCACATCGGCCAGCGCCCGGCCGAGCGCGTCAGGGTCCAGCTTGCCGGTCAGCCGCAACGCCACAGCCATGTTGTAAACCGCTGAGGGACCTTGCAACTGATCGAAGAACCACAACCGCTGCTGGGCATAGGACAACGGGATCCGCTCCGGGCGCGCCATCACACGCAACGGTGGACTGACCGCGTCGCCCTGGTGTACGTCCAGGTACTCGGCGAGGGTTCCGGTGGTCGGCGCGTCGAAGAGGTACCGCACGGGCACATCTCTGCCAAGCGCGGACTGCAACCGTGCAGTCACGCGCGTGGCGGTCAACGAATCGCCGCCAAGCGCGAAGAAGTCGTCGTCGAGGCCGACCTGCTCCAGGCCCAGTACCTCGGCGAACGCCTGCGCGATGGTCTTCTCGACGGGCGTCTGCGGGGCCCGGAAAGCCGTGGCGGTAAACACGGGTTCGGGCAACGCCTTACGGTCGATCTTGCCCGACGTAGTCAAGGGGAACTCGTCGAGTACCATGATCTGGGTCGGCACCATGTACTCCGGCAGACGTTCGACCAACCACTGCCGCACGACATTGACCTTGCCGTTGGCGTCGGGATCGTTGGCGTAGGAGTTGCGCTGCCGATTCCCGGCAGATGGTAAGTACAGATCCGTCAGCATCGTGTTTCCGTCTTCGGTGGGCGCCAGGAAAATTGCGTCGATCGTGCCGACCACCGCACCCCAGGTGACCGCGACCCGGTATCCGGCCGCCTCGCCGACCGAACAGAGTTGTTTGGGGGTAGCCGTCGGCGAGGTAGCGGTGGCCTCGGCCACGAGCAGTCCGTCAACCAGTGCCTGTTCGGATTCCACGTCGGTGATCACGCCGGTGCGCGGTATTGCACTGATCCGTACCAACGCCGGCCGCTGCGTGGTCAATTCGGCGTGTAGTCCGCTGAGCCCGGCACAGTCGGACCAGGCCCAGGTGGGTGCCGCCGCCAGCGAACACACCGCTGTGGGCGTCTTGTGGATGACCACGTCGTAGCGGTAGCGGGTCAATTCGTTATCGGATTCACCGCGTTTGACCTGGATGTCCACCCCGCCCACCGACGGATGTTCAGCTGCCCAGGTGGTGAAGAACTCCGGGGACAGCAACAATTCAGGGTCGCCGAGCATTGCGCGCTGCACGAGCTGACGGATCTCGTCCGGGTCGGTGCCGGTATGACGCGCGAGCGTGACACCGGTCTGGAAGGCGCCATGCAGACTGTGGTTGCGCACATCGCCGAGGAACAACCGCCCACCGGGCGCGAGAAGTTCCACTGCATTGTCGATGACCTCGCTCAGGTATCCCGCATTGGGGAAGTACTGGATGACCGAGTTGACGATGACGGTGTCGAAGTATCGCAACGGTAGTCCATCGCTGACGTGGGCAGGTTGGGCGAGGAGCTGAACCCGATCACGCCACGGAATTTGCAAGCGCTCCAGTGAAAGTGCGAGCGACTCCATGGCAACGGCTGACATGTCGGTACCGACATAGTGTTCGCAGTGCGGGGCGACCTGGGACAGGATCAGCCCCGAGCCGGCACCGATCTCCAGCACCCGCGCCGGCTGCAGCGCCAGGATGCGCTCTACCGTGGCTGATCGCCATTCCTGCATCTGCTGCAGCGGAATCGGTTCCCCGGTGTAGCTGCTGTTCCAGCCCCGGAAGTCACTGCCGAATTCCGATACCTCGAGTTCGGCGTCATAGAGCTCGTCGTAAACATGTTGCCACTGGTCGACGACGTCGGCGTCGTGATCGGCGGTGCTGGTGTTCTCCAGGGCCACATAGGCGATCAGGTGATCGACGGTATCCCGGTGATGCACCGCGGCCGCCGCACGACTGACCTGGGGACAGGCGAGCAGCGTGTTCTCGATCTCACCCAGTTCCAGCCGCTGCCCCCGCAGTTTCACCTGAGCATCGGCACGACCGAGATACTCCAGCGATCCCGTTGCGCTCCAGCGCACCAGATCACCGGTCCGGTACATGCGTGCTCCGGGTCCCCCAAAAGGATTGGCGACAAACCGCTCTGCGGTGAGCTCGGGGCGGCCCACATAGCCTCGCGCCAACGCCGGGCCTGCCAGATACAGCTCACCCACCACACCGATCGGCACGGGATTCAGCCGCCCATCCAGCACCAGTGCCGCTACCCCGGCGATGGGCGCCCCGATGTCCACCGGCTGCCCTGCCGACAACGCCGCTGTGCACGTCGACCAGATGGTCGCCTCGGTCGGGCCGTAGGCGTTGAACATCGCCCGGCCCGGTACCTCGTCTTGTTTCTCGCGTCCGGGTGCCCAGGTGGCGACCAATTCGGCCGGGCAGGCCTCACCTGCGGTAAGCAGGGTACCGAGGCGCCCCTCCAGACCGGCCTGGTCCAACGTGGCCAGCACCGTCGGTGTCAGCACCGCTGCGTCGACCTGTTCCTCCTTGACCAAGACCGTCAAGGCCTCTCCGGCATAAGAATCCGGCGGCGCCACGACGAGCGTGGCCGCGGCGCCGACTGCCAGAACAGCCTCGAAGATCGAGGCGTCGAAGGTGGGTGCGGCCACCATCAGCACCCGGGCGTCAGAGTTCAGCCCGAACTGTGCGCGTTGCGCCGCGGCCACGCCCAGCAGGCCGGCGTGGCTGACTACCACGCCTTTGGGGGTGCCGGTGGATCCGGAGGTGAAGATCACGTATGCGGCGTCGTCAACGGTGTTGGGACGCACGAGCTCTGATTCGGCGATCGGTTCCGCGGACCGGCCCGACACATCGAGCGCATCGAGGGACAGAACAGGCCGCTCACC